>JAFDVV010000062.1 GCA_018268775.1 Acidobacteriota bacterium
AATCACGAAAGTCTGCTCCTGAAGTCGTTTACAGGTCAAGTGGCATTGCTAAGGCTTTGTTTGTGAGGCGGAAGGGGTGCGGACAGGTCCAAGGTTGGTGGTTGCACGGACAAAATGCGGGGATTCCTCGGCTTCGGCTGCGCCTCCGCTCGGAATGACACTTCAAAGTATGAGTTGAGCGATCTTAGTTGCGGCGGTTCAGGAGTTCGTCTGCGGTAAGGCCGCGGATGCTGGCGTCGATGAGTTCGACCATATGGAACGTAGGTATCTGCGCGAGGCCGCGGCGGCGGAGTCCGGCTTGTAGCTGCAGCAGGCATCCGGGGTTGGCGCTGATCAGCGCCTGCGCCTTTGCGGCGAGCAGGTTTTCTACCTTACGGTCGCCAAGCTCATTTGCAGGTGCGGGATGCAGCAGGTTGTAGACGCCGGCGGAGCCGCAGCAGAGGTTGGCCTCGGCGATCTCGGCGACGTCGAGCTGCGGGATGCCGTGCAGCAGGGAGCGCGGCTCGGCGTGAATGCCCTGCGCGTGGCGAAGGTGGCAGGCGTCCTGGTAGGCCACGCGAAGCGGAAGCGGATTGCGTGTCTGTTGCGGCGGGTGAAGAAGGAGGATCTCGGAGATGTCGCGGCATTTGGCGGAGAATGCCTTTGCCCGCGCGGCCCATGCGGGATCGTCGCGCAGCAGATGTTCGTACTCCTTCATGGTGGAGCCGCAGCCTGCGGCGTTGATCACGATGTAGTCCACATCCGCTTTTTCGAACAGAGCGATCATCTTACGAGCGAGCGAACGCGCTTCGTCTTCGATGCCGCTGTGCACCATCAGCGCTCCGCAGCACGACTGGTGTTGTGGCACGACAACCTCGTAGCCTTCGGCGGAGAGGACGCGCAAGGTGGCCTCGTTGACGTGCTGGAAGAAGACCTGCTGCACACAGCCCGCGAGCATTCCTACGCGGAGGCGCTTGCCGTTGGTTGCGGCGGTCACTGCGGGCAGCTTGTGAAAGAGGCTGTCGGGCACGGTGGGGAGGAGGGCCTCCATCGCGGCGAAGCGCTGAGGCAGCAGCTTGAGGAGTCCGCTCGCGCGCAGGAGTTTCTGCAAGCCGGTGCGCTGATAGACGAGCATGGGAAGCGCCATGATGCGCAGTCGATTTGCGAAAGGGAAGGTTGCGAAGAGAAGGCTGCGGAATGCGGAGTCGTCCGCCGTGCGCGGGATGTTGCGTTCGACTTGTGGCCGTGTGTCCTCGATCAGCTTGTTGTACTGCACGCCGGACGGGCAGGCGGTCATGCAGGCCATGCAGCCCAGGCAGTTGTCCATGTGCAGGCGGAAGTTCCGGTCGAGCGGCGCCTCGCCCTGGCTGGCCTTCGCCATCATGTAGATGCGGCCGCGCGGCGAGTCCATCTCCTCTCCCCACAGAACGTAGGTGGGACAGGCGGGAAGGCAGAAGCCGCAGTGGACGCAGTCGGCGAGCAGGTCCTTCGACGGCGGGTTGTGCGCGTCGAAGCTGCTGGGCTTGGCGGGGGATGCAATCTGTGTGAGATGGGCCATGGTGTGGTCAGGCTCCCGCGAAGAACTTGCCTGGGTTGAGAATGCCGTGCGGATCGAAGTTGCGCTTGACGGACTGCATCAGCGACAGGGCAGATGGATGGATGACGTGTGGCGGCATGTCGACCCCAGGGGCGGGTTGCAGGACGGCGACGGTGTTCTGAGCGTCGGCACGAAGTTGAGCGATGGTTGAGGCGACAGCATCTGCAGAGCCGCAAAGAGCGACGTCGTGGATGCCGATCGCCTGTGAGACGGAGATGGCCTGCGCGTCGGACTGTGTGGCCTGCAACTGGTCCGCCAGGGTGCACACGCGGGTTGGCAGCGTGGAGATGCGAAGCACAGTGGCATCGGCGGAGAAGATCGTCTCGCGTTCGCGCCATATCGAGGGCGAGCATTCTTCGGGAACGAGGCCATGCTGCTTTGCCATCTGTGCAAGGATTGCTTCCTGATGTGCTTCGGGGTGAGCGTTAATGCAGACATCGAGGTGCGCTCCAGACGCGCTGCGGCGCAGTTGCAGAGACTGGGTGAGCAGGTGGCTGGCACGAATGTCTGCCAATAGCGGCGCAAGTTGCGCTGCCTGCGGTGCTGCGAGGGTGAAGCTGCGCTCGTACTGTGGGAGCGGATAGAGGCGAAAGTTGGCCTCGGTGATGACTACCAGTGTGCCGAGGCTGCCGGTGACCAGCTTTGAAAGATCGTAGCCTGCAACGTTCTTGACGACCTTGCCGCCCGTGCGTGCGATGGTGCCGTCGGAAAGAACGAGCGTCATGCCGATGACGAGGTCGCGCAGGCTGCCATAGCGTTGACGCAGCGCGCCGGAGTCGTTGCTTGAGAGAATACCTCCCACGGTGGCGCGATCGCTGAAGAGTGCGTCGAGAGCGGCGAACTGGCCATGCTGTGAGAGGTTCTGTTGCAGCGCGAACCAGGTGCAGCCAGCCTGCACGGTGCAGGTGAGGTCCTGCCAGGGGTGCTCGATGACTCTGTTGAGACGCGCGAGCGAGAGGTAGATGTGCGGCGAGGTGATTCCACCCCACGTCTGCTTCGTGCCGCCACCTATGGGCGCGACGCTTAGCCGATGCTCGGAGGCGAGTGCGAGGATGGCGGAGACCTGTTGGGTATTGGCAGGTGAGACGGTGACTGCGCCGTTGCTGCCTGCGACGACAAATTCTTCGTCTGCGATGGCGGCAAGCCGTTCCATCAGATGTAGCTGAGTTGTTGAAGGCGTTCCCACTAAAAGACCTCCGCGATGCCGCTGGCTTCGAGTGGGTGTGGAGCATAAGCGCCGCGAGAGCGTTCGCCGCAGATGCGTGGAGTGGGGAAGAGCTTTTCAGGGTTGGCGAGGTCCAGCGGGTCGAAGGCATGGCGGACGCGCTGCATCGTCTCGATGTCGGGGTCGGAGAACATGTAGCTCATGCTGCATTGCTTCTCGCGTCCTACGCCGTGTTCGCCCGTGATGGAGCCACCTGCCTCGACGCAGACGTCGAGGATGCGCAGGGAGAGATCGATGGCGCGCTCCTCTTCGCCTGGATTGTCGCGGTTGTAGAGCACGATCGGGTGCAGGTTGCCGTCTCCCGCGTGGAAGACGTTGGTAACGCGGAGGTTCTCTGCAGCGGCCATGGCGTTGAGCTTTTCGAGCACGGCAGGAAGCGAGGTGCGCGGAATGACGCCATCCTGAACGATGTAGTTTGGCGACAGGCGGCCAGCGGCGGCAAAGGCGGCCTTGCGTCCCTTCCATACGAGGAAGCGCGCCTGCTCGTCGACGGCGAGCCGCGTCTCCCAGGCGCCGTTCTTTTTGCAGATGTCGATGACGGCGGCCATCTGAAGGTCAACCTCGGCCTGCGGTCCATCGAGTTCGATCAGAAGAAGGGCCTCGCAGGCCGGATAGTTTGGATGCACGGAGATCTCGGCGGCCTCAATCGAGAGCCGGTCCATGATCTCCATCGCTGCGGGAAGCTGCCCGCTGGCGATCACGTCGGAGACAGACTGGGCCGCGGCGGAGATGGTGTCGAACGCGGCGAGAATCACCTGAACGGTCTCGGGCTTGCGCATGATGCGAAGCGTCATCTCGGTGGCCACTCCCAGCGTGCCTTCGCTGCCGATGAAGACGCCTGCAAGGTCGTAGCCGGGCGCGTCCGGGGTCTTGCTGCCGAGTGTCACGACATCTCCATCGGGTAGGACAACTGTCATTTCGAGCACGTGAGTGACGGTGAAGCCGTACTTGAGACAGTGCGCGCCGCCCGCGTTCTCGGCGACGTTTCCTCCGATGGAGCAGACTGTCTGCGAGCTGGGATCGGGCGCGTAGAAGTATCCCTGCGCCGCGACTGCCGCCGTTACGTTCGCGTTGATCACGCCGGGTTGCACGGTGATCTGCTGGTTCGGAATGTCGATGTTGAGGATACGGTTCATCCTGGAGAGCGCGATGACGATCGACCCTTCTGCGGGAAGCGCTCCGCCCGACAGCCCGGTGCCGGCGCCGCGCGCGACGAACGGGATGCGCTCTCGATGGCAGAGTCGAAGAATGCTCTGCACCTGCGAGGTCGATTCGGGGAGCAATACTGCTGCGGGAGGAACGCGGAATGCCGTAAGACCATCGCACTCGTAGGTCTGCAACTGGTTAGCAGCGGTGATCAGGCCGCGATCTCCAACGATGCGGCGCAATTCGGACAGAACGGCTGTTGTAAGTGACGAGGACATAGCGCTATGGATGAGGCCCGCGGCTAAGCGAAGACTTCCTCCCGAAGGACTTGTTCGTACGCTGGCAGCGTCAGGAACTCGGTAAATTTATCACTGCGGATGAGATCGCGCATCAGCTTTGCAGCGCGCTCATAGGCGGAGTAACGTTCCGCGTCGACTGACGGTTTGACTCGTGCCAGCTCTTCGTCGATGAACCGGTCGCAGAGACCGGTTGTGATCCTGCGGCCATCGCTCAAGGTCGCGTCGTGATGCACCCATTGCCAGAGCTGCGCGCGGCTGATCTCGGCGGTTGCGGCATCCTCCATCAGGTTGAAGAGAGGAACGCACCCGATGCCACGCAGCCATGCCTCGACGTAGCCCAGGCCGACGGCGACGTTTTGACGCAGGCCCACTTCGGTGATCTCTCCTTGAGGAACCTGTAGAAGATCTGCGGCCGTAGTAGTGAAGCCGGTGAGCTTTTTGTCGATCTGGTTGGGTTGCGGCATGACGCGGTCGAAGACTTCGAGAGCGATGGGGACGAGGCCGGGGTGTGCGACCCAGGTGCCGTCGTGGCCGTCGGTCGCTTCGCGTTCCTTGTCGGCGCGCACTTGCGTCAGGGCCTTC
The DNA here is from genome assembly GCA_018268775.1 of Acidobacteriota bacterium. Classification (GTDB taxonomy): domain Bacteria; phylum Acidobacteriota; class Terriglobia; order Terriglobales; family Acidobacteriaceae; genus Edaphobacter. Next base: position 4,829 of record JAFDVV010000062.1, read on the forward strand.
TCGTTGGCCACGGGGTCGGACTTGATGGGGATGTACGCCGACATGCCTCCCATGGCGTGAATCTCGCGGTTATGGCAGGTCTTGATGCAGAGCCTGGAGTAGCTGCGCATGAAGTGTGTCGTCATGGTGACCTGCGAGCGGTCGGGGAGAACGACCGAGTGGTCGGCGGCGAGCTTCTTGATGAAGGAGAAGATGTAGTCCCAGCGCCCGCAGTTGAGTCCGGCGGAGTGGTCGCGCAGTTCGTAGAGGAACTCGTCCATCTCAAAGGTGGCGAGGATGGTTTCGATCAGGCAGGTGGCGCGAATGCTGCCCTGCGGTATGCCCAGCTTGTCCTGAGCGCGCACGAAGATGTCGTTCCACAGACGGGCTTCGAGGTGCGACTCCATCTTCGGCAGATAGAAGTAGGGCCCGCTGCCGCGCGCAAGAAGCTCTTTCGCGTTATGAAAGAAATAGAGGCCGAAGTCGAAGATGGAGGCCGACATCGGTTCGCCGTCGACAAGAATGTGCTGCTCGACCATATGCCAGCCGCGCGCGCGCACGAAGAGCACGGCGGTATTTTCGTTTAGCGTGTAGGACTTGCCGGTCTTCGCATCTTCGAAGGAGATGGTGCGGCGGATGGCGTCGCGCAGATTGATCTGTCCGTCGAGAAGGTTGTTCCAGAGCGGCGTCGAAGAGTCTTCAAAGTCTGCCATGAAGACGCGCGCGCCCGAGTTGAGCGCGTTGATGATCATCTTGCGGTCGACGGGGCCGGTGATCTCGACGCGGCGGTCCTGGAGGTCGGCAGGGATTGGCGCGCACCGCCACGCGCCTTCGCGAATGTGCTTCGTCTCGGGCAGAAAGTCTGGCCGCTCGCCGGAGTCCAGGCGGGCCTGCCGGGCCGCGCGGGCTGCAAGCAACTCTTTTCGACGCGCGTTGAAGGCGCGTTGGAGATCGACCAGGAAAGCAATTGCGGCGGGTGAAAGAACATCTGCGTATGCGGCCGTGATGGGAGCGTTGATTTCGACGCCAGCGGGAAGGTTGGACACCATGTCTCTCCTGGAGCAGGCGGCTGCGCACCGTTCAGGCAGCCAAGCCTCTATCGAAGCAACTATACGAAGCTCAAATCGCAATGTCTAATCGCCGGTTGGTTGTTATGATGGGCGGAAAATAAACCGAGGACGGAAGACGATGCGAATTGAAGTGGCGGCCGTTGCCGCGTTGGTTGCAATGTGCCTACCCGCCGCCGGGCAGCAGCATCGCGCGCCTGCGGTCCCGCTTGTTACCAACGATCCTTTCTTCAGTCTGTGGTCGATGTCCGGCAAGCTGACGGACACTCCGGTGAAACATTGGACAGAGGTCGCACAGCCCATCGCCGGTCTGATCCGTATCGATGGAAAGACCTACCGCTGGATGGGAACGTCGCCGCGCGGGTATTACGGCATGCCTGCGATCGATGCCATGGAGCAGAGCGCAGTGGAGATTACGCCGCTGCACAGTCGCTACACCTTCAACGGCGGCGGAGTCGAGCTGAAGGTCACTTTCTTTTCACCGCTCTTCCCCAAAGACCTCGACGTAATGTCGCGACCTGTGACGTATTTGAGTTGGAGCGCGCGGGCAACGGACGGCAGGCAGCACAAGACAGACCTGATGGTGGATGTCGATCCGCTGATTGCCGTGGACCAACCCGGCCAGCAGGTCACGTGGTCGCGCACCCATGTCCAGGGCCTCACTGTGCTGAGCGTGGGCAATAAGGACCAGCCGACGCTGCATCAGTCCGGTGATCGCGTGCGCATCGATTGGGGATACTTCCATCTCGCCGTCCCGGACGCGGCTGCGACGGCGTTGTCGTACGCTGCGATCCCGGTCTTCGCCGCCGATGGCAACCTGCCCGAAGCGGACGATCTCACGATGCCGCGCCCGGCGGCGCGGCGCGGACGTGCCGCACATCTTGTTGCAAAGCTGTCGCTGGGGACTGTCGGCTCGACTCCGGTTGAACGCCATGTCGAGTTGGCCTATACCGACGGTTATTCGATTGAGTATCTCGGGCGAAAGCTGCATGCCTACTGGCAGCGGAATGGCATGACGGAAGGCGAACTGCTCTCTGCCGCGGAGAAGGACTACGCTCAGCTTGAGCAGCGCGGCGTGCGTTTCGATGAAGAGACGATGGCGCAGATGAAGAAGGCGGGAGGAGCCGACTATGAGTACCTCACCTCGCTCCTCTTCCGCCAGACCATCGCGGCACACAAGCTGGTGGCCGACATCGACGGCACGCCGATGTTCTTCTCCAAGGAGAACGACAGCAACGGCTGCATCGACACGGTCGATGTGACCTATCCCTCGTCGCCATTCTTCTTGCTGTTCAATCCCAAACTGCTTGAGGCGCAACTGGAGCCGTTGATGCGCTATGCGGCGCTTCCGCGGTGGAAGTTTCCGTTTGCTCCGCACGACCTGGGGACGTATCCGCTGGCGAATGGCCAGGTCTATGGAGGCGGAGAAGAGAACGAGGCAGACCAGATGCCCGTGGAGGAGAGTGGCAACCTCATCATCATGATTGCCGCGCTCGGTCGCAGCGAGGGCAACTGGGAGTTCGCGCGGCGGTTCATGCCGCAGCTTACGCAGTGGGCGAAATACCTTGAAGAGAAGGGAATGGACCCGGAGAACCAATTGAGCACGGACGACTTTGCCGGTCATCTTGCGCACAACACGAATCTCTCCATCAAGGCGATCGAGGCGCTTGGCGCGTTTGTGCAGATCGCGCGCGGCGTGGGAGACGCAAAGCTCGCCGACCGCTACGAGGGGATCGTTCGCAAGCTGCCTGCGCAATGGGAGAGGATGGCGCTCGACGGCGACCACTACAGGCTGGCCTTCGACCAACCGGGAACGTGGAGCCAGAAATACAACCTGGTGTGGGACGATCTTCTCGATCTTCACCTGTTCTCTAAAAAAGTAATGCAGGCCGAATGGAGCTTCTACGAAAAACAGATGCAGCGCTACGGTCTGCCTCTCGACAACCGCAAGACGATCACGAAGCTCGACTGGGAGGTGTGGACCGCCACGCTTGCGCCCAGGCCGGAACAGTTTCAGGATCTGGTTCACCGCCTCGTCGTCTGGGCGGACGAGACGCCATCGCGCGTTCCGACGACCGACTACTACGACACGGTCAGCGGAAAGCAGATGGGATTCCAGGCGCGGTCGGTCGTTGGCGGCGTGTTTATCAAGGCGCTTGCCGACAAGCAGCTTGCGAACGGTCGTACTGCCTCAGCGAAGTAGAATTCAGAAGGTGGCGAACAGGTTGGGCTGTTCGCCACAAACGAGTTAATTTTCAATGGTGTCGCTGGGTGGTGGCCATCGATCGACCCACTTCGACAAAGAGGATGTGTGATTTTTCTACGAAGCCGCTTTCTTGCGGTCTTATGCGTTGTTCTCGCAGGTGCGTTGGGTGTTTTCGCGCAGAACGCAAACGGTGCTCCAGGCACGAGTGAGATTCGTGTACTGGTCAGGGATGCCGATGGCCATTCGTTGCAGGCGCGTGGAACGCTGTCGGGGCCTTCGCCTGGCAACTCTCGCGAGGTAGAGAGCGGCGCCGATGGTTTGCTGTTGCTGCCGGACCTGCCTGCCGGGCATTACCGGTTGACGCTGGGCCGTACGGGTTTCACCGCGCAAACTATCGATCTTCGACTTCGACCGGGGGCTTCCGTGTTTCGCCAGGTAGTTCTTCTTGTTGGAGGCCCCTCCACGACGATCAGTGTCATCGCTACCACTCCCATCAGCGGTCTGGATGTGCCACTTTCGGATGTCCCATTGCCGGTGCAGACGCTGACTTCGCAGGCGGTCGAGAATGCCAACGCGATCGACCTGACGGATGTGATGAAGCGGCGTCTCAATGGGGTCTACGTCAATGAGAACCAGAACAATCCCTTTCAGCCAGACGTGAACTATCGTGGTTACACCGCATCGCCTTTGGTGGGTTCGCCGGCTGGCCTCTCCGTTTACCTCGATGGCGTTCGCCAGAACCAGCCCTTTGGAGATGTGGTCGCGTGGGACCTCATTCCTAAAGTGGCCATCAATACAGTGGAGCTGGTTCCCGGCTCGAATCCCGTTTATGGCCTGAATACTCTTGGCGGGGCCATTGCGGTCCAGACGAAGAACGGGATAATCAACTCGGGCCTTTCGATTAGCGGTTATGGCGGCAGCTTTGGGCGACGCGCTGTGGACGCTGAATATGGCGGCAGCAATCGTGCCGGGCTCAACTGGTTCGTAGCCGGCACACTCTTCCATGAAGACGGGTGGCGGGTGCAGTCGCCGTCCGATCTGCGGCAGTCCTTCGCCAGGCTCGGATACAACCGCGGCTCCACAGTCGTTTCGCTGTCGGGCGGCTATGTGATCGACAACCTGACGGGCAACGGCACGCAGGACTTTCGAGCGCTCAACCGCACCACCGGCCTGAACCATGGTTACAACAGCGTCTACAGCATTCCCGATATCACCAGGCAGCATTCACCGTTTCTTACGCTGAACGTGACGCACGCCATCGGGAATACGCTTACCTTCAACGGCAACGCCTATGTCAGATACACGCGAACGAACACGACGAACGGCGATATCAACGACAACTCCTTCGACCAGTCGCTCTACACCCTGAGCAGCGCCGACAAGCAGGCCTTGACCGCTGCCGGCATTCCATTCCCGCCTAGCATCACGCCCGCGAATACGCCCTTCCCCTATCTACGTTGCATCGCGCAGGGCTTGCAGCAGGACGAGCCGGGCGAGAAGTGCACAGGCATCGTTACCGACACAGTGAACAGGCAGCACGCGTATGGACTTTCCGGCGTTCTCTCTTGGCGCGTCGCACGCAATCAGCTTTCGGTTGGAGCGGCGTGGGACCGCGGGTCTCTCACTTTCATGCAGAGCGCGCAATATGGCTATCTGAACAACGATGGACTGACGATTACGCGGATCCCAACGTTTCTCGACGGCTCAACGCAGATAGACGGCACTCCACAGGACAATCGCGTCAATCTGCATGGCACCTCGAATACCCCGGGATTTTTCTTTACGGATACGTTCACCGCCGGCAAATGGGTCGCGACTGTCTCCGGCCGGTACAACCATACCAGCATCGACAACGTCGATCGTCTGCCATCGCTTCCGTATCGCGGTTCGCTAACCGCGGTGAATGTATTTCAACGCTTCAACCCTTCGGCGGGCCTTGTTTACAAGGCGTCGAGCATGGTGCAGGCTTACTTCAACTACGGCGAAGGCAGCCGCGCTCCCACGTCGACGGAGCTTGGTTGTGCCGACCCGGACTTCCCATGCAGCCTGCCGAACGCGCTGGTCAGCGACCCTCCGTTGAAGCAGGTCGTGAGCCGCACCTATGAGGCGGGAGTGCGAAGCAGTCCGGACGATCGCCTTCGCTGGAGCGCGGGGTACTTCCATGCGATGAACTACGACGACCTCCTGTTTATTGCTTCGGAGCAGACCGGGTACGGATACTTCTCGAACTTTGGAAAGACTCGCAGACAGGGCGTTGAGGCTGCGCTTGCGAGACGATTCAAAAATGCCGATGCAGGTATCGAGTACACGTTTCTCAGCGCGACGTATCAAAGCAGCCAGACGATCGATGGCGGAAGCAACAGCAGCAACAGCAATGCTCAGAGTGGCGGCGCGGGCATCACCGACGGGGGCGAGATCACGATCAGCCCCGGAAACCGTATTCCCCAGGTGCCTCAGCACATGATGAAGATCTACGCGGACTACAGTCCGTGGCGAAGGCTGTCGATCAACGCCGACCTCAACCTGATCGGCTCCTCATATGTGCGAGGCAACGAGAACAACCAGCATCAGCCGGACGGCGTGTACTACCTTGGCCGCGGCCAGAGCCCAGGCTACGGCGTCGTCAACCTGGGATCGCGATACAGGTTCGGGCCGCACTACGAGCTGTTCGCGCAGATCGACAACCTGCTCAATCGCCACTACTACACCGCGGGACAGTTGGCCTCGACACCTTACGACGGCAACGGCAACTTTGCGGCGCGGCCGTTTGGCTCAATCAACTTCGACGGCGACAAGGTGTACCCGGTGCGCAACACGACCTTCCTCGCTCCAGGAGCGCCGATTGCGGTGTTCGGAGGGCTGAAGGTAAGTTTCGGGAGTAAGTAGGGAGTGCGCATTGCGGGCCGGTCTACGCTGGGACGGGACTCTAACCTAAACTAGATGCAGAATGACGTCAGACAAAGCAGTCCTCATCCATTTTTCCGGGCACGATCATCCCGGACTCACGGCAGAACTCACCGGCACGCTCGCCCGTCACAAGATCGTCGTCCTGGATATCGGTCAGGCGGTCGTCCATGAGAGTGTCTCGCTCGGAATTCTGATTCAAATGCCGGCCTCCGGCAGCGTCTCCTCGGTGGAGGCCGACTTGACGGCCCGCGCGCACGAGCTCAATCTTCAAGCGCGGTTCGTCTCCGTCCCCGACGACTCGCTCCGTCACTGGCTGCGCGGGCTGCATAAGCAGCACTTCATTGTTACCATTCTCGGCCGGTCCATCTGCGCGGAACATCTTGCGCGTGTAACCTCGATCGTCGCGGCAAATGAGATGAATGTGGACCGCATCGACCGTCTCTCGGGCCAGCTTTCGTCCCACGGTCCTTCAGGAAATGCCTGCGTCGAACTGGCAATCAGCGGCGACGACGCGCGCGAACCCGCCATGCGCGCCGAGTTCCTCGCCGCTGCGCAGCAACTCTCCATCGACATCGCCTTTCAGCGCGAGAGCATCTTCCGCCGCAACCGGCGCCTGTTCGCATTCGATATGGATTCGACCCTGATTCAGGGCGAAGTCATCGATGAATTGGCAAAGCTGGCCGGTGTTGGCGAGCAGGTTTCAAAGATTACCGAGGCGGCGATGCGGGGTGAGTTGAACTTCGATGAAAGCTTCCGCCGCCGCGTTGCGTTACTCAAGGGACTCGAAGAGCGGCATGTCCATACACTGCTACGCACGATTCCGCTTGCGGAAGGAGCAGAGCGGCTGATTCGCACCCTTCGGCTGCTTGGGTATAAAACAGCGGTTCTTTCCGGTGGCTTTACATTCTTCGCGCACCATCTTCAGCAAACGCTTGGCATCGACTATGTCCACGCTAACGAACTCGAAATCGTCGACGGAGTCGTAACTGGCCGCGTGATACCTCCTGTTGTGAACGGCGATCGCAAAGCAGCACTTCTGGCGGAGCTTGCGCACAAAGAAGACATCTCACTGGAACAGGTGGTGGCTGTCGGTGACGGCGCGAACGACATCCCGATGCTGCGACTCGCGGGAATGGGCATCGCCTATCGCGCGAAACCGTTGGTGCGTCAGAGTGCGCCGCAGTCCATCTCGTCATTGGGCCTGGATGGATTGCTCTATTTGATTGGTGTTCGCGATCGCGACCTTCATCCTCACGAACCGTTGGTGTAAGCGGCCCTGTCTTGCATGTGAGGGCGAAGCCAACCACAGGGTATTAGCCTGTCCTCTCGTGCCAGGTCATAGGCGCGGTATAATCCTTGTACCGAGCGGGAGTAGTTCAGTGGCAGAACGTCAGCTTCCCAAGCTGAATGTCGCCGGTTCGATCCCGGTCTCCCGCTCCAGCTTTCCCTTTTCCTCCAAAATTGCAGGCGTAACGGGCGTCCGGTTCTCTCGTCATACGTCAAAATACGAACCGCCCTCGTTCCAGCAGCGAGGGCGGTTCGTATTTCAGTCTCTGCGTAGCTCTAGTGGTTTGCCGGGTTGTTCTTCAGCGCCAGCTTCAGATGTTCCTGGAGCGTCTGCGCTTCGGGAATGAAGGTGATGGCCTTGGCAATCTGCGGGTCCCACTCGGCGCGGACCTTCAGGCCTTCCAACTGGCCGAACTGCGAGGTGAACAGCTCGCTTTTGATACTGGTCTTGACCCAGTCCTGCACGCCTGCGATGTCCTGGTCGGTGTAGTCGATGTTCTGCGACTTCAGGAAGGACTTGAACTCCTGCAGCACGGCATCGTCGACAACGAAGTCCTTGGGGACCGACCCATGCACCGCAAAGTAGTGCTTGCTGAAGTTGAAGAACGCATACTTGATGATCAGCGAATCCTGAAAGCGGTTCGACTTCAGGTTGTCGATCTTCTCATCGGGAGTGATGCCACCGCCGCCGTAGACTGTGCGTCCCGAGTCGGTGAGCTTCACTTCGAGATTCGACTTGTCCCTGGGCTGCGTCGCCGAATCGCGCACGTAGTAGTAGTCGTACAGCGAGACGTTGTTGTAGTTGCGCTGAATCAGGCGGCCCGAAGGCGTGTAGTAGTGGTAGGTCGTGAGCGCAAGGCCGGTGTTCTCGGTGATCTGGAAGACCGTCTGCACCAGGCCCTTGCCGAAGGTGGTCTCACCGACGATCAGCGCGCGATCGTGGTCCTGCAACGCGCCGGAGACGATCTCGGCAGCCGATGCCGTATTGCGGTTCACCAGCACGACGATGGGGTACTTGTTGTCGGAGCCGTGCGCCGCGCGATAGACCTGGTCGGGGAAGGCGCGTCCGCGCTGCGAGACGACGATCTGCCCCTTCTGCAGGAACTTGTCGGACATGTTGACCGCCTCGTTCAGCAGGCCACCCGGATTGCCGCGCAGGTCGATCACCAGGCCGTTGAGGTTGCCGAACTTTTCAAGCGCATCGCCTACCTCGCGGCTGGTCGTCTCCATAAAGCTGGAGACGTGCATGTAGCCGATGCCGGGCCGGATCATGAAGGCCAGATCGACGGAAGGCCGCGAGACCTCATCGCGGACCAGGTCGAATTCGAGAGGCTTGGCGGAGCCTTCGCGGCCCATCGTTACCAGCACGTGCGTATTGCGAGGGCCTTTGAGCATAGAGGCAACTGCGGCCGAGTCCATGCCTTCGGTGCTCTTGCCGTCGACCGATAGAATCACGTCGCCGGGCCTGACACCTGCCTTGTAGGAGGGTGTTCCCTCGAACGGATACAGCACAACGATCTTGATGCCGCCCTTGGCGGCAGGATCGGGTTGAGGCTGAATGGTCATGCCCACGCCGTAGTAGCGGCCGTGCTGGTCCTCGCGCATCTGGGCATAGGCCTTGGGATCGTAGAAGCTGGAGTGCGGGTCGAGCACGTGCAACATGCCGGGAATTGCGCCGTCGTAGATGGCCTTGTCCGTCTTGTCGGCGGTCATCTTGTCGGCGTAGTTCTGCTCGACCAGCGAATACACGTTGGTGAAGTTGTGAAGGCTGTCGCGCAGCGTCGATTCGTCGCTGGCCGACTGGGCCGCCACCCTCTGGTTGATAAACGAGCCTGCGACGGCGCAACTGGCCAGAAAGACGGTGACGGAGAAGAGTACACGGCGTGTGCGGGGAGCCATCGAATCGCTTACCTCGAAGAAGCAGAACTATAGCGCGTAAACCGCGCAGAACCGGCTGCGGTCCGCGCCCTGTTTTAACTATAGACGCGTCCTGCTTTTGGACGGAGTATAGCACCGGCAGGTAAGCCGTTTCCCGGGACCGAGGTGGGATTCGCATCCCGGCCTCAGGCCATTTAGAATGTTGTGACGGATACCGTCCGCATGTGCGGTCGAGTCCAACCGGTGGGTACGATTCAGGGTACGCGCAACGGTGGCCGGCAGCAGTGGAATCCTGGTAACGATACGAGTGACGATGACCTTTAGAATTTCGCAGTTCAAGGCAGTGCGTGGGCTTGGCCTGCTGGCATTGCCGATAGCCGTTCTGGCGCAGGCCCCCCGGTACCAAAGCCCGCTGTCGGTTCCGAATGCTCCGCAGCAACAGCAAATTAGCCTGCCTACGCCCGCGGCCATCACGCCCAACGGGGTCGTGGTGGAAGACGTCATCGTCAGGGTGAACGACCAGATCATCAACCGCTCCGATCTGGAGCGCTCGGTCCAGCAGCTTGCCGTGGAAAATCAACAGAACCAGGCAACTCCGCAGGAGGCCGCCGACCGCCAGAAGAACCTTCTGCGCGACATGATCGACCAGCAACTGCTGCTGTCGCGCGCCAAGGAGATGGGCCTCAACGCCGACGCCGAGGTGATTCGCCGCCTGGACGAGATTCGCAAGCAGAACCATCTTGAGTCGATGGAAGACCTTGAGAAGGCCGCCCGTCAGCAGGGCGTGTCGTTCGAGGACTTCAAGGCGAACATCAAAAACAGCATTCTGACGCAGCAGGTGGTGCGCGAAGAGGTTGGCCGCCGCTTGCAGCCCACGCGCGGGCAGGAGCAGGCTTACTACGACGCGCACAAGCAGGAGTTTGCACAGCCAGAGCAGGTACGGCTGAGCGAGATTCTTGTTCCCACTCCCGCCGATGCTACGGATGCCGTAGTCGCCCAGGCGCAGGCGAAGGCAGAGGATATCGAAGCCAAGCTCAAGGCCGGTGCAAAGTTTGAGGACACGGCGAAGACCTACTCCGGCGGCCCCACGGCCTCGCAGGGTGGCGACCTGGGACTCTTCAAGCGCGGTGCGCTCGCCAAGGTGCTGGAAGACCAGACGTTCGCGCTTCCAGCAGGCGGTGTCACAGCACCCATCCGCACTCGTCAGGGGTTCGTCATCCTCAAGGTGACGGAGCACCAGGAGGCGGGAATTCCTGCGCTCAAGGACATCGAGCCGCAGATTCAGGAAGGTGTCTACATGCAGGCGATGCAGCCCGCGCTGCGCGCCTACCTGACCAAGCT
>JAFDVV010000063.1:0-14723 GCA_018268775.1 Acidobacteriota bacterium
GATGACTGCGATCGAGGGGTTGCCGTAGGGCGAGCGGTTGAACTCCGATTCGAGCAGGTTGGGAATCTTCGGCAGGCCGCGCCAGACGGTGAGCGCTTTCCAGAGCCAGGCAAGGGTCACGAGCCAGGCGAGCATGATTGTGATCCGCTCGGCGATCATTGGTTGAAAAGCAGATCCCTCCGCTGCGCTACGGGATGACAATATCCATATTTGAGTCCTGCATTCAAGCCGTCGTTGGACGTTACGCGGCTTCCGATTCGGTTGCGTCGCCGGTGAGCGGCGGCGCGTAGCGTGAGCCTACAAAGAAGATCACAGATGCGAGCAGCAGAGTGATCAGCGTCGAACCTAGCCCGAGGTTCAGCGTTGAGCGATCACTGACGGCCCCGATGATGCGCGGCGAGATGGCATCGCCGAGCGCGTGAATGACGAGGAGTTGACCGGCCATCGCTGTGGCCCGGACCTCAGGGCGGACTGCGTTCATGGTTGCGGCGTTTACAGGGCCAGTCCCAAGGAAGATGAGGAAGACCGCAAGCGCGAGCGCCGGGATGGTGAGGTTGTGCGGGCCGAAGAAGCAGACCAGCGCGGGAGGAACGGCAAGGGCGGCGCTGATGGCGGGGACGAGGTAGAGCGCCTTCGGCGTCTTCTTCGACCACCGCTGCGCGATGACGCCGCCGGTGATGGTCCCGAGCAGGCCGGTAACGACAGTGATTGCACCCATCAGATAGGCCGCGCTCGATTGCGTTCGACCTTCGATGCGCTGGAGGAACGAAGGCATCCACCAGGAGATTCCGCCGAGCGAGAAGGTTACGGCGGCATAGCCGAGGATCGAGGCCAGATACGCCTTGTTCTTTACCAGCGCGAGAACAGTTCCCTTCTCGACCTTCGCCTTTTCGCGCTGGCTGGCGCCGCGCTCCGGTTCTTTCATGAAGAAGAGGATGAGCAGCGCAATGATCGCTCCGGGGACAGCGGAGACGATGAAGGCGTGGCGCCAGCCGTAGTGCTCACCGACGATTCCTCCGACGAGATAGCCCAGCGCCGCACCGACGGGGATGGCAATGTTGAAGATAGTGAGGACGCGGTTGCGTTGTTCAGCGGGGTAGAAGTCCGAGAGCAGCGCGGGAGCGAAGATGCCAAAGCTGGCCTCGCCGATGCCGAGCGCGGCGTGACGAAGGTTGAGCGAGTCGTATGAGGTGACTGAAGCAGTGAAGAAGTTGATGCCGCTCCAGAAGAGCGCTGCGATCACGATCATGGGCTTGCGTGGGAAACGGTCGCCCAGCCATCCGGTGATGGGCGAGGTGGCCATGTAGGCGATCATGAACCAGAAGGTGAGGGTCCCGATGTGCTCGTCGGTGAGGTGAAACTCGCCTTTGATCTGCTCCTGCACGCCGGGCAGGATGTAGCGGTCGATGTAGTTGACGAAATTGAGCGCGGTGAGAAGCACGAGCGCCGTGGTTGCTCCGGCGACAGAGGAGCGCGTCGGTTTGGTCGCGGTGGCCATCACTGGGAGAATACCAGTCAGTCTTCAGCTCAACACATTAACCGCAAGCTAGGCGTCGACAGGTTGGTTCACCTGGATGACGGGCTGGACGTTGGTGAAGTTGGCGATGTCGGCGATGACGGCAGCGCCTGCGGCGAGGGAGTTGTCGAGGTGGTCTTTCGACGTGAAGGCAAGATGGGCGATGAGCTCGTAGGCGGGCGGTGCGCCATCGAGAGATGAGACACCGCGGAAGATGTCGACACGTTCGAGGCCGGTTGGCGTCCACGTGGATTTGACGAGCGGGGTGTGGGTCTTCAGGTAGTAGTCGTGATCGAATCGAGAGTCGGCGGTTTTGGGGTACAGAACGGAGACGATGACCATGCTGCGAATTATATGCAGGAGCGAGCTATTCCGGGAAACCCCGTAGTACGGTTCGCACCTTCGCGCGAAGGTCCCACCCATGCCGCGATAAGGCCGCGTCATGAATGGGACACCCGGCTCGGGATGACACGACAACATCGTTGTGTTATCCCGAGACCCAATTGCGGCTGCGCTCCTGGTTCCGGCGGTCGGCGAAGTGCTTGTTGACGGCAAGGAGAAACGCCAGATGCCATACAACGAGCGAGAGCAGCGGGACAGCTAAGAGAAGAATGAGCAGGAACAGTTCCATGATCCACCTCTGTGCAGGGTCAGCTCGCTTTACGGGTGATTGTCAATGCAGGTACGCGGTTGGCAGGCTGCGTTTCGGCAACGGTATCCACAGAGATCAGGTTGACAACGCGCTTGACGCCCGCGATCGAGAGTGCCGTGCGTTCGGCGCAGAACCGCTGGAACTCCCAACGAGAGCGCCCGCTCAGAACGGCAACGCCATCGTGTACTGAGACCTGCGGCATCTCTTCGAGAACGCCTGTGGAGTTGCCGAGCGCGGCGACGATATCGAGCATCAGATCGCGATCGTCGCGGAAGTGGTTGGGGGCAACTTCGAGATCGTTGATGACCTCGGTGACTCCGAACACAGCGCGAGCGGCATTACCGGCCTCGGTCTTCTCCAGACAGGTTTCGACTTTACCCAGCAGACGTACGCAGCCGTTTCGAACCGCGACGCGCAGTTTGTGCGCGTCGATGTCGAATTGCCAGACGATCTGGCGCATAGTGTCGCAGAGGATGCGTTCGTCCGGGTCACTGGCGACGCGATGCGATAGTGAAGTCATGGTGCCGTTCCTCCCGTTAGATACAGCTTAGGAAGAACGGCGTCTATTTGTCTGTGACTGAAGTCACAGTGCGCTTCACGGCAAGCCCACCTCTGGCGATGAAGCCACCAGATATGGAGACACCAATTCAGATTCTACCCGCGAGGGCCCTTCGAGTTTTTGGGGCGGGGGTGGAAGGCCTCGACGATGGTGGAGATTCCGCCACGGGGACGGAAATCGCCGACGACGAGCGCCCACTCGGGGTCGGTGGCTTTGACGACGTCGTCGAGCACCTGGTTGACGATGTTCTCCTGAAAGATGCCGAGGTTCCGGTAGGTGAAGAGATACTCCTTGAGGCTCTTCAGCTCCATGCAGCGCTTGCGGGGCATGTAGCGGATGGTGAGGCGTCCGAAATCGGGAAGCCCGGTCTTGGGGCAGACACTGGTGAACTCCGGGTCGTCGATAAGGATCTCGTAGGCCTTGAACTGGTTGGGCCAGGTTTCTATAGCGGGGAACTTTGTATCGAGACCTGCGGCGGCATGGTCGTCGGTGTAGCCGGTGGTCTTCTGGGAGGGGGTGTCCTTCTTGGGCATAACTCTATTTTATCGTCGTGATCGGGCATCCTGGAACCCGGCTGAGTTGAGCTTTATCAAATAAAGCCTCCTATTGGAGCGGCGGAAGCATAGGATTTCGCACGGCAATTGAGGAGGGCTTGTATGCTGAAGCCTTTTTCTGCTGTACGTTACCGCTGGCAGCTTCGCCGCAACAACCGGCACCTGCACCACCGCCGTCAGCGATGCGCGCGAAGGACGATGATGTGTGGAACCTGGTTGTGCCGCTGCGGTCCTCTGCCAAAAAAATGGACATGGCACGCTCGCCGGATACTACAGCAGATGAAATGCCTTGCCTATCCAGTAAGGCAGCAAAAAGACAGTGTGTTCCATCTCTCTGCGGCCATCCGCGCCTCCATCGACACAGAAAGGACTTGTATTCCAGCGCGTTATAGGCAACTCGTCCGGAGGCAATAACTGCCTGCTTTGCAGGCATCGCGAGCGATACGTACCGCCATCCATGTCGACATCGCGACGCGTCGAATTCACGACGCTCCAGTCGACCGTATTCAATGGCATATTTCCTAACCTTGCGATGGCTGGTTGCAGACTGATTCGAGGTCCGCGCGTAATCTTCTGGTAGAGGATGCTCCATAGAGGGTTCTCCTCCTTCTGCTCGTTCTGCCACCATTGGTCGAGCGCTTTCTGGTAGAGCGAGAGCAACGCAGGATCCTTTTCATATTGCATCAGCGGATAGATCGACAACATGAAGAGCTCTTCGTCGGAGACGTTGATCTCTTCTCTCAGCTCCAGATAACGCGTCCCGAGCCTGGCGTAGTCGAGATCAAACGCAATGTGGCGATACTCCTTGGAATAGCGCGCGTCTCCGGTAATGTGCGCTGCGACTTTGAACAGGCTTAGTAGCTCTATAGCGTTTAAGGGACCATCGGGGCGTCCTGAATTGGTCGCGAAGTACGCCGGAGACCACTTCCCCCAGGTTGTGGGAGCGTTTGTCTCGCCAACCAGGGAATAGCCGTGATTGAGGATGTTATCGGTGATTGCGCGTACGGCGGCAGCTATGCGCCGCTTCGAATCGCTATCGGGCAACAGGTCATAGGCGATGGCATAAAGCAGATAGTGACCGACGATCTCGTCGGAACTGGTATCGCCCTTCCAACGATACTGACCGCCGGCAGTATCGTGCCACTCCGGCCCCTCCGCGCCGCTTTCTCCCTTCCGCACATAGGACCGGGCAGGATAACCGGAGATGCCTGTGACCTGTGTAAGAAACAGGACCGCATTGAGGGATTGATGCGCGCGCTGCAGAGAGACGGCGGAATGCGTCGCGGCATACCGGTAGCACTCCGCAACCGCATACATCGCAGTCCAGAGTCCATCGTTGTCGGATGGTTCCGTGGTGCTGTGTGCCGTATCTCCCGGTTGATCGAGCACGGCATCCGAGACCAGACCATAACGCATGTGCCGCTTGCCCTGCATTGTCTCAAAAAGGTTGGCCTTAGCATCAAGGGAGATGTTTTGATAGTCGATGTAAGCGACGCCGGTGCGTGTACGTACCCACAAGCCCCGGTCAGTCACTGGCAGCAGCGAGAGGACCTCATCGTCCGGCAGATAACGCCTGCCAGCCAGATACTGTGTCTCCACGCCATTCAACATTCCCGGCTGATAACGGACGAGTCCGTTACGCGTTCCAATCCAGATGACTGGCCCGGTTTTTGCTAAAGCGGTGACGTCTCCTTGCGGTAGCCGAAGCGGTACTGAAGCAAGCGCCTTTGGAACGAGTGGCGAGTCAGGCGCATAGAAGGTAGCTGTCTTTCGCGGGTACCCCGGGGTGGCCGCTACAGCAAAACTTCCCGCCAGGATTGCCAGCACACAGCTTTGGTACAGCAGTCTTCTCATCGTTGTCTTCCACCTGAAATTTAGTTCTTCGCAGGTTTCTCCGGCTCCAGCTTGGTATGGCCGGGGGGAGGAAGCATGTATGGCTCCGTGTTCGGCAGAACATTGACTTCCGTAGAAAGGTGAAGTGGAGCCGGCCCGTCGCCAGGAAACTCAGCTTCAACATAAAAAGCGGACCAGCCCTTCTCCGGCGCCTGGATATGCGCAACATACACTCCTTTGCTCGCCGGTTTCAGCTCGGTTGCCTGATAGGCCTTCCCGATGGATTCAAGGCGGAAATCGCGATGAAGTGGGTTCGTTGCCTGCCATAGCTCAACCTTGAGCGGTTTTGTATCCGTGGTGACACGCAGTGTCCCTTTGCGGTCCAGATGCCAGGACAGATTCGGGCGCTTTGTTCGGCGCAATATCGAGAGATAGAAAGCTGTCAGGTCGCCATAGGCCGTAGAGCCACGCAGCGAATGGTCTGTATTCGGTTCATAGAGCAGATGCTTTTCGCCAGGGAGTTGGCTGAAGTAGAACTGCGAGGAATCCGGCAGGAAGAACTGGTCGCCCGACGCAAAGATGAGCAGCTTTGGCATCGTAAA
This sequence comes from Acidobacteriota bacterium, assembly GCA_018268775.1. Taxonomy (GTDB): domain Bacteria; phylum Acidobacteriota; class Terriglobia; order Terriglobales; family Acidobacteriaceae; genus Edaphobacter. The sequence continues at coordinate 5,717 of JAFDVV010000063.1, forward strand.
ACGGCTGCGGTATGAATAGGGATCTTCGATCTTCATCAGGTCGCGGTATCGCCCGGTATTCATCTGGTCCATCAGCCCTTCGTTGGCATAGTCTTTCACCGAATTTGCCCAGAACCCATAGACACGATAGTGATGCTCAAACGAGGGCACCACATTCAGAACATCGATCACCATGGGGACGATGGCGACGACTCGGCGGTCGACCGCCGCAGTCGTCCAGACTGTCCAACCGCGTTTGGAAGCACCGGCCAAAACAAAATGGTCGACATGGATCCCGCCACCGACAGTACCGGCAAGAAAGCTGGTGACCGTGTCCATGGCTTTCACTGCTGCTTTGGTCATTGGCAGGCGTAGCGGCCATGTGGAGTCGCCGGTCTCCAGATAACGCCGCCACGTATAGGAGATGATGGAGTCTTCGCTGCGGCGTCCATGCGCATCGCCGACAAAAGTAAGCGGTTCATTGGGAATGTTGCGTAACTCGGCCACAACAGAGCTCGTACTCGCCGCGATGTCTTCCAGGGATGTGTTCGGCGCCGGAGGCTGATTGTTGGTGGAGCCTCCTGAAATGAAGAGGAGGCCCGTCGTTACAGTCACTTTTTCAGGAACATAAATTTCAAGCCAATGGACCCATTCCGGCTGCGATACTTCTGCTGCACTGCGCCAGACCTGCGAGACCATGTGGATAGAGAAGATCGTTCCTCCAGACCAATGCGACGTCTCCACAAGATCGTATCGGTACTGAGGATCTGGCGCATGAACATAACGATCCAGTGCCGTGTCACGCTTTTCTGCAGCAAGTGTCTGCCTCGACAACAAGGCAACCAAAAAGATGGCAAAAACAAAGAAATCCCGCTTCCTGGCGATGCGCAATATGTCCTCCATACCTGCGTAAATATTTGAACCAGTGTGCGAACTGAATGACCCGCCCCGGAAAACTAAGCCAAAATCGGTTGGAGATTTTCGCTTGCGTGGTTCGGTTCGGCCCACGTTGGCGGGCGGATTTGCAGTTACTGTAGCTCAAGTGAGTGCCTCAAGCAACAGGGTTGAACGTCGACTGTTTTGAAGCAGATTTATCGTCGTAGCCGTGCGGTGGGAAAGCGGGAAACGCGGAGCGTTTTCCAAGGCGGCTTCATCGCCGTTTTTTCCACCACCTGCCACGGCGGCACAGATGGCCGCGGACTCGGCTGGAGTTTGGGCGATGGACGCTCCGGTACTCCGTGGGTCCTGGCTTTCACTTTGGGAGAGAGATTGGGAAACGATAGTCGGCTTTCCGAATGTACCCACGACTGTGTCATCCCGACCGGAGCGCAGCGTAGTGGAGCGTAGTGGAGCGATATGCTTTTCCTGGCGCAATCCTCATTGCAAAGGTGTAGCTCTCAACCGCGGTTCCGCAGTCGTTTCCTCGAATGAAGCGCTACCCAGGCATCCCCTAATCGCGACGCCCGAGTGTTGGGCGATCGTCTCCGGTGTTCGAAGGGTTGTTGGGGTTGGAGGGATCGTTGTTGCCTCCGCCTACGCGGCGCAGTGTGGGCTTGCCATCCTTGCCCTTGTCGTTGAGCTTGCGCTTGTTCTCGATGCGGGCGAGGCGCGCTTTGACGTCGTCGAACTCGGAGGTGGAGACGATGTAATCGGGCCTGGCGGGCATGATGGTCGCGATCTCGTCCTCAGACTTCGCAATGCGGTCGGGAGTCTGCGGGTGGTCGGCGAAGACCTTGGCAAGGGTTCCTGGCTTGTGCTTTTCGAGCGCGTCGAGCTTTTCGAAGAACTGGATGAAGGCCTGCGGGTCGTAGCCGGACTTGTACATGTACTGCAGGCCGAGCCAGTCGGCCTCGGCCTCGTCGGCGCGGGAGAACTTGAGGAAGGCGATCGGGATGGCGAGCTGCGTGGCCTCGTAGATGCCATAACCGGTCCATGTGCCGGAGGTGAAGATGATGAGCGGAATGGAGCCGATCTGCGCGTAGTTCATCTTCGTCATCTGACGGGCGGCGTGATGGGCGCAGACGTGCGCGGTCTCGTGCGCCATGACGCCGGCGAGCTCGGCCTCTTCGTCGGCCGCGAGGATGAGGCCGGAGTTGACGTAGAAGAAGCCTCCCGGCAAGGCCATCGCGTTGATCTCGTCGGAGTCGAGGATCTTGATGGTGAAGGGGACTTTGCAGTCGGAGTTCTTGACGATGTTCTGGCCGACGCGGTTGACGTACTCGACGATGACCGGATCGGTGATCATGTGCGCGGACTTCTCGATCTCCATGGAGTAGGACTTGCCCATGCGAATCTCGGAGTCGACCGAGTACCAGTTGCCGAGGCCGCGGCCGCCGATGTTGCGGGTGCCGATGGCGTCTACGTCGTCTTCGCTTCCCTTCTTGATGTGCGGGTCGAGGTTTTCGCCGGGGGACGGAAGGGAGTCGGCCTTTTTGGCGGCCTTGTCCCTGGCCGCTTTTTCCTCTTCAGGGGTAGCGGTCGTGCCGGCCGGTATGGGCTTGCTGCTGCCCGGAGGCGTGGGGATGGTGGCCGTCGGAGTCGACTGCGGAGTTGTCTGTGGCGTGGACTGAGCGTAGGCGCCTAAGGAAAGCAAGAGGATGGCTGCCAGACCGAGTTGCGTCGCGCTACGCATAGTGTGTCTCCTCAAAGGGTAAGCCCGCAGGCTCACCTTATATAGACGTAGTATGCGCTTGAAAAGTCGTGGTGGACAAGGGAGCAGGAGGGAGGGGCCAGAGAAGCAGATTCCTCCGCTGCGCTACGGAATGACAAACATGCGTGGCGGGATGATAAACATATGCGGCGCGTGACAAACAAATGACATGCGCATCGCGAGCTCCAGGAGGGAACCGGCTACCAGGTTGAGTAGGAGGTGCCGTCGGAGGCGGCTCCCTGGGCGCCGGAGTGCACGTCGTTGATGCCTGCCTCGGTCTGGTCGAGCGACTGGAGAGTGTCGTCCTGTGCGGGTACCCAGGTGTCGGAGCGGTGGGTGAAGGGGTCGACGGGCATGGACTTGAGGTAGCCTGCCTGGACGAGATCGTCGAGCGCCTGCGGGGCCTTCTGCTTGTCGACGGTGTAGGAGTCGATGGCCGAGCGCATAGTGCGGAGGTCTTCTTTGAGAACGGCCTCGCGGGCGTGCCGAACGCTCTGGACATACATGGGCACTGCGATGGCGGCGAGCAAACCGATGATGACCATGACGATCATCAGCTCGATGAGGGTGAAGCCGCGTTGGGTATTTCGGTTGGGTGAGGCATACTCCAGGGGCTGAAGCCCCTTTTGCTTGCGGTCAGCAAAGAGGGCCAAGCCTGAAGGCTTGGCGTACCTGGAAGCGAAAGCAGATCCCTCCGCTACGCTGCGGGATGACAACCGAAGGAGACGGGTTGGGGAAAGGTTCACCATGTCGCGTATTTTGTTCCGTCAAGGGCCGTGCCGAGGCTCTTGGAGTGGACGTCGAAGACGTTCTGGCCGCCGAAGGAGTCGGAGTCGGGATCGTCCTGGTTGGAGCGGAGGCTCCACTCGTTGGTTCCGGTCATCGGATCGGTAGGAATCTTGCGAAGGAAGCGGACCTTCTTGCCCTGGACGTCGACCCCATCGACCAGTGTCTGAAGGTCGGGAGGGTAGCCCATGGAGTCGGCCTTGATTTGGAAGGCGCCTTTGTCGGCGGCGTCTTTGTAGCGGTCGATGGCGGCGCGCATCTCCCAGAGGTCGCGGCGTAGCTCGCGCTCCTTCTCGCGCCGTACCTGAAAGCGCGCAATGGGAATGGCCGCGGTTGCGAGGATGGAGAGGATGGCCACGACGATGATGAGTTCGACGAGAGTGAGACCTGCTTCGGAATCGCCATCCTGCGAAAACCGCAGGTCCTTCGACTCCGCTGCGCTTCGCTCAGGATGACACGTCTTCCAACCGCCATACAACAGAGACAACGCTAAGCAGCGAGTCGGATTGGGCAATGCGATCACTTCACATGTACCACGGACTGCGAGCCTACCGCCGGCAGGTTGGCCTGCGTGCTGGAGCGCGCTCCGACCTTGACGAGTGCGAGGTTGGAGTCGCCCGCGGCGATGGCCTTGAAGGTGAGCGTTGCGACGCTTCCCTGCCCGTTGACTCCCGCGACGTTGGGAGGACGTGAGGTTGAGATGGTCACCAGGCCGTTACCCTCATCACGATGGACGATGGAGACGGCCTGTCCGTCACGCGCGAGCAGGTCGCCGGCGTCGACGTTGACGAGTTGGAGGACCGCCGGGTTGAACTGAAGCTGGATCGGCACGGCGTAGAGGTCACGAGCGTTTGCCGCTGTGACGGCAACCTGGAAGGTGCTTCCCACGGCCTGATTTCCAGCAGGCGGCGTGACCGAGAGGCTGATCGGCTGTCCGTCAGGCTGGGTTGCGGCCGGGGCAGGTGTCTGCGCGGCTGGCGGCGGAGCAACCGGCTGTGCCTGTTGCTTCATCTGGAGTGCGGCAGCGGAGGCCGCGTTGGCCGCCGAGGTGGCCTGGCCGATCTGCGCCTGACGGGCCGGAGTGACGGCGGTGTCGAGGTCGGAGAGCGTGGGGTCGCGGCGAAGCTCGATCGCCTGGCCGGTGCCCGTGTCGATGGCGCGGGTGTTGGCGCGGGTAAGAACGGATTCGCGGACGATGTGAGGAATGAGCAGGAAGACAATCTCGTTCTCCTGCACCTCTTTGTTGTTGGTCGCAAAGAAGTACTTGAAGAAAGGCAGTTCGCCCAGGCCGGGAGTTCCGCTGGCGCTGCGATTGTCGGACTTGGTGACGAGGCCGGCGAGGATGGAGGGCTCGCCTTCCTTAAGCTGAATGGTCTGCTCCACAACGTTTTGCCCGATGATGGGCTCGGTGACATTGGAGATGGTGACAGACCCCTGCTGCGAGGAGACCGTCATCTTGGCCTTGAGCGTGACCTCGCGATCGTAGTGGACGGTGGGGGTGATGTCGATCTCCACGCCAACGTCGAGGTAAGTGAATTGGGTCTGCACGCCAATGCTGGCGACGCCGGTGGAGACGCCAGCGTTGTAACTGCCGGTGGCGATGGGAATCTTCTGGCCGATCTTGAGATTGGCGCGCTGGCCGTCGGTGGCGCGGATGCGCGGGTTCTGCAGGATGCGCGTGTCGGAAGAGCTGAGCAGAGCGTTCAGCGTGGCGGCGGGGATGGAGACACCGAAGTTTGTCGCGTTGATATTGGCGAGCGAGTTGAGCGTGAACTGGTTTGGCGTCGCCGTGGTGCCGGAACTGCTGCTTGAGCTGGAGCTGGTTGTGGTGGATGAAGCCTGCGGTGTGACCGTGATGGACTGTGGCAGTGTGATGCCGAGGTTGCGCACCTTGTCGCGATTGACCTGGAGAATGGCGACGTCGACGACGACCTCGGGACGGGCGCGGTCAAGGTCGTTCATCAGCTTCTGCGCAAGCAGAAGCTGGTCGGGAGTGGCGCGGACGATGATGGCATTCTGCGAAGGCACGAGCGTGATCTTGACACTGGGATCGAGCAGATTGCGGATCGCAGTGAGTACCTCGTTGGCGTCGGCCTGCCCCGAGGCGTTGGTGAGGTAGAAGGTCTGGACTGCGTACTCGTCGATATCGGCGCGCTTGGTGCGGTTGTTCTGCGCGACGAAGATGGTGTTGGGCGTGACTGGCTTGTAGAAGGTCCCGGCGATGGTACCGACAATGCGAAGAGCGTCGGACAGCGAGACGTTGGTGAGGTCGACGGGGATGCGCTTGGAGGTGTAGTCGGGGTCGAAGATGACGTTGAGACCAGCCATCTTGCCGATGGCCTGGTAGATGTCCTTGACGTCGGACACCATGTGCAACGTCAGCGGCGCGTTGGCAATGGGCCTGAGCTCGATGGGACCGGCGACGGTTGAGAGGTCGCGCGAGGTGACGTCCTGACCGGCCATCTGGGGAAGACCGGGGTTGGGAGGAGGAGCAGGCGGAGCGGCAAGCTCCTTCTGCACCTGGTCGAGCTCCTGCTGGGCAGACTGATTGCCGGGGTCTATCTGGATGGCGCGGGTGAACTCGTTAAATGCCCCGTTCAGGTCGCCGTTCTGGCGGAGAACGCGGCCGCGATCGACATGCGAGACGGCGGCCTGGAAACGAGTCGTCTCCAGATGGGTCTTATAGCGGAGATCCTTTGGCTTCTTGAGGTTGGCCTGCCGGTAGTCCTCGTAGGCGGCATCCCAGTCCTGGTGGGCCTCGGCGTCGACGCCTTTTTTGTACCACTTGCCCGCGGACTGAGCGTGCGCAGAGCTGCCGGAGGCGAGGAGCACAGGCACGATTGCAGCAAACGCCGCTGTTGCCGTAAGCGACTTTGCGGCGTGTGTGGCCAGCTTCGAGAGAACTACTGTCTTGCCGCGACCCATTCTGCTTTTATCTGCTTCCTTTGTTCGATCAAGAGTGAGCCGTATTCCGGGACCCGATGCCAGACCGGCGTTGCAAAAACTGCCCGTGGAAGCGGTGCCTGTCGGGCTGTCGCGCTCGGGTGAGTATAGCATCTGGTACAACGTTTACCTCGGTCGGAAGGGGTGAGAGTTTTGGGTCATCCCTGCCTCTGGCGGCTGGGCCAGACGAGGGTTTTGCTTGCCGTTCTATGCTTTGCTGTTCTAAGGGGTTAGACGTGGGACGGGCGGATGGGTGAGGGTGGGCGGCTGACACGATGGTGTTAGGGGTTCGCGCTTCGCAGGAACGATCCCACATCTGGCGATGAAACTGCCAGATATGGGGCACCCGGCACCCGGCACCCGATTTGATGGCTTTATCTGCGTGTTAAAGTAGAAGATTCATGCCTCGTTCGCTTTCGAATCCGACAGCCGCCTATCAGCCGAAGACCGTGACGGCCAAGCCGAAGGACCGCGATCCCGTGGCTGCGGGACAGAGAGATGCCGCGCAGAACCGGGCGGCGAGCCATAACTACTTCCTGACCGACAGGTTCGAGGCCGGAGTAGCGCTGCGAGGGACAGAGGTGAAGTCGATCCGCGAGGGCAAGGCGAACCTGAAGGACTCCTACGGGTTGCTGAAGGACGGGGAGTGTTTTCTGCTGAACGCACATATCGGGCCGTTCTCGCATGGGAACTCGATGAATCACGAGTCGCTGCGGACGCGAAAGCTGCTACTGCATAAGCAGGAGGTCCGGAAGCTGGAGGCGCTGACGCGGCAGAAGGGTTACACGCTGATTCCGACACGGCTCTACTTTCGGAACGGGCGTGTGAAGTGCGAGCTTGCGCTGGCAAAGGGCAAGCAGGACTGGGACAAGCGCGAGACGGAGCGTCGACGCGAGGCGGACAAAGAGGCCAGGGCGGCCGTGGCGCGGAGCCAGCGGCGGTAGTTCCACTCCGCCGGGAAAAATGCAGGTCCTTCGACTGCGCTCCCTGCGGTCGCTTCGCTCAGGATGACAAGGTTTATCGGGTTCGCGGCACTTTAATTGATGAGGTTCGCGGCACTTCGCCGATGACATTTTTTTGACTTGATTGAGAACAACTGATGACGCTTCGGTTGTAGGCCTGTTGACTGGTGTCGCGATAGGATAATGCCATGGAGACGAAGCTCTTATTTCAGGATCCGGCGGGACTGGCAACGCCGATGCTCGCTGTGTTTGCGGTGGATGTGGCCATCGGCAAGGATGCCGATCCGCTGGTGGCCCTGCTGACGACGTCGGATGCAATCAGCAATGCAGTTGCAACACTGCTGGCGTCGGGCGAGTTCAAGGCCACGCTTGGTGAGCAGCTATTGGTTCACTCGCCCAGTGGCGTCAAGGCGGAGCGGCTGCTGGTAGTGGGTCTGGGTAAAGCCAAGACACTCTCTGTGGACGAGGTACGCAAAGGCGCGGGGGCTGCAGTCCGCGCGGCCAAGCCCAGGGGCGTCCGTGAGATGGCGATTGCATTTCCCGAAGACCATGCGTTAGACGACGAGCACCTTGAGAACCTGCCCTGCGTTCTGACGAGCCGCTCGATCATTGAAGGCGCGGAGGTTGGCGAGCTGGACTGGGACACCTATCGCAGCGACCGGAAAGACCGCTCGGTGCAGACGTTGACATTGGTTGCCCGGCAGTCGGAGGAGACGACCCAGAAGGAGATTCAGACGGGCTTTGAAGAGGGCCGGATCGTCGCAGGCGCGCAAAATTTCGCGCGGGCGCTCGTGAACGAGCCCAGCAACGTGCTCACTCCAACGGAACTGGGCAAACGCGCGAAGGCTATGTGTGGCGAAGCAGGATTGAAGTGCGAGGTCTACTCGACAGAGAAGCTGCTGGAGCTGGGGATGGGCGCGTTCCACGCTGTCGCAAAAGGATCGTATGAACCGCCCGCACTGGTGGTGATGACCTACGAACCGAAGCTGGAGAAGGGCAAGTCCCTGCCGAAGGACGCTCCTGTGCTTGGGCTGGTGGGCAAAGGAATTACCTTCGACACGGGCGGTATCTCGATCAAGCCGGCCGACGGCATGGAGAAGATGAAGTACGACATGGCCGGCGCGGCGGCAATGATTGGAGCGATGCGCGCCATCGCGCAACTGAAGCCGGCGGTGAAGGTAATCGGCATCGTGTGCTCGGCGGAGAACATGCCCAGCGGACGGGCGTACAAACCGGGCGATGTGCTGACGGCAATGTCGGGCAAGACGATCGAGGTGCTCAACACCGATGCAGAAGGCAGACTGGTGCTCGCCGATGGTCTGCACTATGCGAAGACGCTGGGATGCACGCACCTGATCAATGCCGCAACTCTCACGGGAGCGTGCGTGGTTGCGCTGGGAATGATCAATGCCGGGTTGTTCTCGAACGACGAAGAGACGTTCGAGAACTTCCAGGCGGCGATGAAGATTTCGGGGGAGAAGTTCTGGCGGCTTCCCTGCACCGACGACTACAAGGACGTGATCAAGAGCCAGATCGCCGACATCATGAACACGGGCGGAAGCCGGTGGGGCGGGGCGATCTCGGCGGCGATGTTCCTGAAGGAGTTCGCGGGGGAGACGCCGTGGGTGCATCTCGACATTGCGGGATGCGCGTGGAACGAGGAACTGAAGCCGTGGCTGGCAAAGGG
>JAFDVV010000063.1:14775-16614 GCA_018268775.1 Acidobacteriota bacterium
GCTCGAATGTCCCACCCATGCCGCGATAAAGCCGCGTCATGAATGGGGCACCCAAATTCTTCATGGTCAATCGTCGGTATATCGCCGGCAGCGTCGGCTCAACAAGCGAAAAGCAGATTCCTCGGCTTCGCTCGGAATGACAATTCAAAAACTGGTGACCGCTACATGCGTTCGGGGGCCTCGATGCCGAGGTAGCCGAGGGCGCGGGTCATCTCGCGCTGGGCCACGGCGGCGGTGGCAAGGTAGAGGGTCTTCTTTGCCGGGTCTTCTTCGTTGAGGATGTGGTGGCGGTGGTAGAAGTTGTTGAACTGCTGCGCGAGCTGGAAAGCGTATTTTGCCAGGTAGGCAGGCTCGGAGGTGGCAATGGCCTGCTCGATGAGCGTGGAGAGGCGCGAGGTGAGCAGCCAGGTCTCCCAGAGGGTTGCGCCGTCTTCGTTGTTGAGGATGGGCGCAATGTCGAGATCGGCGACGGCAGCCAGCGATGTTTCTGCCGTGGTGCCTGCCTTGCGGAAGATGTTGGCGGCGCGCACGATGGCGTACTGCACGTAGGGGCCGGTCTCGCCCTCGAAGCTGAGCGCGTCCTTGAAGTCGAAGGCGATGACGGTGTTGCGGGTGTAGCGCAGCATGAAATAACGCAGCGCGCCGACAGCGATCTGCTTTGCGATGGTCGCGCGGCTTGCGTCGTCAAGGTCGGGGTGGCGGGCGTCGACCTCGGTGCGCGCGGCGGCGGTGAGGCGGTCGAGGAGGTCGTCGGCCTTTACTCCAAAGCCCTTGCGGCCTGAGACCTCAATGTAGGCGCGCTTCTGGTCTTCTTCGCTGATGGGGTAGCCGAGTTCGAGGGCGCAGCGCGGGGTGAGGGCCACCATCTCGTAGGAGAAGTGCGTGTAGCGGTCGGCGGCCTCAGTGAAGCCCATGCCGCGGAGTGCCTGTACGACCTGCGTCTGCGGGTCGTTCTGGCGCGAGTCGATGACGTTGTAGATGGCGTCGGCGTGGCCGAAGGCAGGTGCGCCTTCGTCGCTTGGGCCGCCGGTTGAGATCCAGCACATGTGACGCGGGTACTGGTGGAATTTGGCGTAACCGAAGTCTTTGCCGGGCAACAGGCCGAACTTCCAGAGATGGTAAGCGATGTCTTTGCCGACGTAGGTGACGGTGCCGTTGGAACGGACGATCACTTTGGCGTCTTCGTCGGGGCCGGAGGTTTTGCTTGATTCGGAGTCCGTATCCCGCATCTCGGAATCGAGATGTGGGGCACCCGATTCTGTGGCCACACTGCTGGCGCGGCGCATGACCCAGCAGCCTTTGTTCTTGCCCTCGGTTTCGAGGTAGAGAACGCCTTTTTCAATCATGAGCTGGCGGGCGGCGTCCCAGAAGTGGAGGTGGAGTATCTCGCTCTCGCGGGGCAGGAAATCGTACTCGATGGAGAGCCGCTGCATGGTTTCGAGGTGGCGGCGGAGGACGGCGGTGGCGATGAGATCGGCAATCTCCGCGGTGTCGTTACCACCGTGCTCGAGCGCGTGAAGCGTGTCGAGGCGAATCTGTTTGCGCGCGGCTGCCTGATCGGGGTCGGCGGTGTACCACTGCGAGACGCGGGCGTAGAGGGCCCAGCAGTAGAAATCGATGCGTTCTCCCTTGGCGGCAAGATCGGTCAGGAGCTGTTTGGTACTCGCGAGGTCCTTACCTTCCAGTTGAACGAGACCGACGACGACATCGGCTACCTGGACGCCGGTGTTGTCGATGTAGTTTTGCACGCCGACTCCGAAGCCGGTCTTGTAGGAGTCAGGGCGGAGGAGGCGCTGGAAGGTGTCGCCGAGGATGGCGTTGCGAAGATGGCCGATGTGC
>JAFDVV010000064.1:0-14597 GCA_018268775.1 Acidobacteriota bacterium
TCAAAGTTCATAACAGCCTCTAGTACTTCGTCGTTGCGCGCATGCGCTTGGCGCAAATTCTCCGACATGGTGTCGGGGTCGTACAGGTCGGCAATCGTCGCCGGGAAATGATGCTCGCGCGCAAGCAAAATGTCCTCGGCACAGCGCGTCAGGTCGGCCTTATTCTTGTCCGTCAGCGTGGGAACCGGAAAAGTGTTCCAGCCGAGCGTATTGGAGTAAGAAAAACGCATTTCAAGACGGACGCATACCGTGGCAATCCACACCCAATGCAAACGCGAAGCGATAAGTGCCATGTCCCACAAAGGCGCGTCGTAAAGGGCAAAGTTACGGTCACCAATGACTGCCCAATTTGACATCAATCCAACGGGCAAATAAGGCCGATCCTCGGAACTTACACGGGCTGTAACAATAACGCTGTTCTTTGCCAATCGTGGCGTTTTGAATTGGTGGGGTCTTTTTGCGAGGCTTCGAGCGTAAGCATCTTTACTACTGAGCCTCGCCTATCGAACAAGTTCAATTTGCTTCGCCAGAGCAGGCACTTGCTTCGCTTCTGCTAAATCGGAGTTCTCGATCCAGATGCAATAGCGTGTGCCGCCGTTGATAAACTCCTTTGAGCCGTAGAATCTCTTGATGAATTTCTCGCGCACGTCTGCATCGAGCTTCATTTCCTCGATCTGGTGCGGAGCCAACGTGAGATGTCCGCCATCGTCAGCCTTGTTGCCGAAATCCATCACGCTGACTTCGGTGAGTGGTTTCATTGCTTTCTCAACAATGACGTTTTCGCTTGCAAGCAAATAAGCGTTGATATTTGGTACGTCCAGGGCGAATAGAAATGCCGACTATAACGACAGTGACGCCCGCATTGTGGCTAGCCCACTTGAATGATGTGTATGCAAAGGCGATTTCATGGCCTGTTTTGAAAATCAAAGACCAAAGAAAAGGAACCTGCTGCCCTTGGCAAATAGAGTTCGTGGCGACGAACGCTGCTGTCGTTGTGGTATGAATGCCATAGTCCGCTGCTTTCATAAACCAACCGGATACATAATCAAGTGCTTTCCAAGTTTTGGTGCGGCCTCCAAAATTCTGCCCTAAGTCCTCTTTATTTGCCGCTGTTTGCCAAGTCGAGCCGAGATACGGCGGGTTTCCACATATATATGTCTCGCCGCCTTCGTTCTCGAAGTCAATCTGTGCCTGGTCGAGCGGCGTGCTGAACAGGTCGTCGGCCTGCATCTTGACGCCTGTTCCGGTCGGCGGGCAGATGCTCAACCAATCCAGCCGGAGCGCATTGCCGCATGTAATCCAGTTTTCCGAACGGAGCGGCAGAAACTCGGCAAGCGCGAGTTTCTGTCCGCGATAAAGCACGTCGCATTGGTACTCGGCAATCACGGGTGCGAGGCGCGCGATTTCTGCCGGAAAGTCGCGCAGCTCGAATCCCTCGAAAATTAGTCAGCGGGATTTCGCTGCGAATCTCCGGCTCTCCGCGTCGCTTGTTGATCTCTGCCTCAATCGCGCGCATTTCCTTGTACGCAATCACAAGGAAATTGCCGGAGCCGCAGGCCGGATCGAACACCCTGATCTTCGCCATGCGTTTGCGAAGGTTGAGCAACATGCGCAGATTGTCACCTGCCTCGGCGCGTTTCGCGCGCAGGTCATCGAGGAAAAGCGGATTGAGAACTTTCAAGATGTTCGGCACGCTGGTGTAGTGCATACCAAGCGCACCGCGTTCCTCGTCCTCGGCAACGGCCTGGATCATCGAACCAAAAATGTCCGGGTTGATCTTCGTCCAATCCAAATTGCCGATGTGCAGAAGATAAGAGCGTGCAATTTTGCTAAAGCGCGGCACGTCCATGTTGCCGGAGAACAAACCGCCATTCACATAAGGGAACGAATTGGCCCACCGGGGCACGCCCTCACGGTCACGCTCTTCGAGCTTCGTATTCATGGCGCGGAACAGCGTCTCAATGACCGCGTCCGTGTTGGAAGAATCCTTCGCGCTCATCTGCGCGATAGTGTCGGTGAACAGGCCCTTACCAATGAAGATGTCCGTATCTTCTGCGAAAAAGCAGAAGATGAGCCGCGCCATAAAGTGATTCATGTCATGGCGACGGGCGGCTGTGCCCCATTCGGGATTGTCTTTTAGCAATTCGATATAAAGCCGGTTCAAGCGGCTGGTGGCGCGGATGTCGAACGAGTTTTCGGAGATCTGTCGAACAGTGCTAATCCCCGCCAGTGGCAGAAAGAATCCGAAATGGTCGGGAAAATCTTTATACGCGCACGCGACGGGCGCATCATCGGAAGCAAGATTCTCAGCTTCCAGCGTTTGCCCATCCGTCGCCAGAATGAATTTGGCTTTGACCCGCGTGGTGGACGGGCTTTCCCGAAGCGTCGTGAGGGTCTTCGTAACCTCACCTTCCGCGCATACCTTGATATGGATATTGCTGGTCTGGAGAACCCCACCAAGGTCGGACTTGTTCGACGCGCCCGCGCGCAGACGCTTGACCGTTGTCTCCATGTTGCCGAAGGCTTCAAGAAAGGCATACGGAAAATTTGCAGCGTCAAATGGCTGCTCTGCGAGTTGCGAGATCGCTTCTTCTATCTCAACAGCATTCAACGAAGTTAGAACCTTCCTCGGGCGTTTCGATTAGCCCAGTGCAACAGTCATGCTCTTTTGCATCTCAAGGATACTGACCACCGTGCCACACTGTCGAAACCTAATGCCGCCGCCTGCGCAGAGTGTACGCATACGTTCGTATGTTTCGACCGCACCGGATCAAAACGGGCCGGAGCGGCCCTGATCCGGTGCAAAAACGAGCCCGGATGGTTCCATCCGGGCAAATGCAGAGAGGTGGTGCGGGCGGAGGGAATTGAACCCTCACGGCCTTGCGGCCTGCGGATTTTCATACCACTTCGGCTTTCGCCGCCCCGCCCGCGGCGGGTTCGTGGTCTGGACTATCCCTTCACCATTCCCCGCGATAGGGTTAGGTGCTGCCCGTCTAGTCTCTACACCTTCCCGAAAATGCTTTCGGGCTTGGCTCGGGATTGCCATTGCAGGTTTCCCCGACTTTGAGCAGTTCTACTCCATCGGTTTCCCGATGGGCACTCAAGCGATTAAGTCCGCTGCGTCTGCCATTTCGCCACGCCCGCATAAATCGCTACAACTCAATGATAAAGCCACTACATTGCATCGGCCAACGGCTGATCCTCAACTCTACGCGGCCCCTTCTTGGATACGGCTTTCTTCGGACGTGGCCTCATTACATTGATGGCGGAAGCATTAAGTTGCGTCTTCAGATGAGACGCATAGTATTTCTCGATCATCTCTACGCTCGTCCGGCAGTTTTTAGCGATCTGGTAGATGTCGGCCCCTTCCAGAAGGCGCAAGCAGATGTACGTGTGACGTAGGCTATACGCCGTTCGCGGGTTTCCCTCACGGTCAACCTGCAACTTCTCTTCCTCAAGGTTGTCCACGCGCATACGTTGCGCTGCGCTGTCCCTGCGTGATGATGTCGAACTCGCGGAGATAGAGACACGCACGTACCAATAATTATCTGGTCCCGTTCTTTGGGAATATGGTGCTTCCTGAAACTTGCCGCGCAACTGCAAGTACCAGTCTTCGGCAACCTCTTTCGCCTTCGAGAGACTGTCTTCTTTGGTGGTTGTGCGCCGATTCTTTCCTGCCAGAAAACTTGCGCACTGCCAGCTTGAGCTATTGGGACGCCGGTAGATGTGTACCTTGCCGCCGAGGATCGTGAACCGTTCGGACATGAACATTCACCTCCATACCCTCCATGAATACCACGAAAAATGTGTAAGGGTTGCGTCAGCTTTGAGGTCGTCGATTTCTCCAAATAACCACTTATTTATCTTATGCTTAGATGCACTAAAGGCATAAACTTTTACGATTTTAAGTCCGCTGTGTCTGCCGATTTCACCATCCGGGCGCATGCTTTCAATATAGAGCTTCCACTCTAGTTTCATGCTAACGCATTGCTCCGGTCAGGCGATGTATCGACGAATCGAGACGGGTGAGAGATGCCGCGTGTTAGCTCGGCTTGCGGTAACAGATCGTCTTGTCGGAGAGATAGTATTCGGCGGAGCATGTCTCCGATCCGCAGATCATCGTCTCCAGCCCAGCACATTGCTGACGCGTAATCAGCCCCAGAGAGCCGCATGTTGGACACGCAAGCACAGCCCAGTACGGGTTATCTGCGCTACCAAGATCCCCAGCCTGTTCGAGGAGAAACAGCGTACCCGGCTCCATCTGCTCCGGGATCCACTCTTCCAGAAGACTCAACTCAGCGATCATAGATACCCTTTCAGAGACTGCTCGTTCTTACGGGATGACTTCATTCGCGTTCGGCATGTTAAGCCAAGGCTCTGCGATTGCTACACCTACAGCCCTCCTTGTGGAGGACAAACCGGATTGCACTACTTATGGTGCACAGCATATCCGATTTGCGCTCAGTGTCAACTGTGCTTTTTGGGAAGCTCCGAGATTGGTTCCCGGGGAGAATGACCGGTTGCGGTTCTGTAAATGGCTTTGGCCCTAACGCCCACCGTAAACCGCTCGATAAATCTGCTGATTGCGAAGGATCGCCTGCACATACTCGCGCGTCTCGGTATACGGGATGGATTCGACGTACTCGGCGATGTCCTGGTAGTCGCCTGCGGACATCCACTGCCGCACCGGCACATCACCTGCGTTGTAGGCAGCCAGAGCATACTCCTGTTGACCGCTGTAGCGGTCAAGAACCTGACGCAGATTCAACGTACCCAACTGGAGGTTGATCGAAGGATTCAGGAGTTGTCCTGCGCTGAAGCCCCTGATTCCCTGCTTACGGGCGAGCGATTTACCAACCGAAGGTAGAAGCTGCATCAGGCCATATGCGTTGGCGTGGCTGACCGCACCTGCGTTGAACTCCGACTCCTGGCGGATCAGCGAGGCGACCAGGTATGGGTCGAGACCGTTTTTCTCCGCGTTGGCCTTCAGTTCGCTCCAATAGGGCCGTGGAAAGAGTATCTGCCAGTAAGCCGTGGGAACCTGGTTGAGAGGAATGGCAAAGAACGAGATACCGCTCTTCTTCATGGATTGAAGAGCGCGTGTCGTCTCGCCAAAAGAGTTGTAAATCTGGGCCTGCGCGAGCGCTCCCCACTCGTCGGCGGTTGGGCTGGCCTGTATCTCCGGTCCGATGTACTCGTTCAACGCGGCATTCGCCAGCAGGCGCGCCTTGATCAGGTGCGGTTCGTTGTCCGGTAGCTCTCCGATGAGCGGTGGCACCTCCACCTGGCGGACCGAGGCGAGGACCTCCGATGGCACCACCGCGGGTGCCTGGGAGCCGATGATCGCGAGACGCTTGCGAGCAAGTCCGCCATAGTAATAGTTCACGTAGGCAGATGAAAGCGCGCGGTAGTAGTTCGCCGCCTGGCCAAGATTATGCTCCTGGCTCTCGTAGATGCGCGCGCGCCAGTAGAGGGCCGAGGGCGCCTCTATTCCAGCAGCGTACCGGATGATCTGCTCGTCCATCAGCCGAGCCGCCTGAGCGTAGTTCCGCAGGCGATAGTTCATCCAGGCTGCGCGCCAGTGGGCCGAGGGAGCATAGGTGCTTTTAGGGAAGAGCTGCACCAGAAGCTCGTAGTGATAGATCGCCTGCTGCGAGTCGTGCTTGAGCAGATACATGTTGCCGCCGGAGTAGAGCGCCTCCTCCAGCCAGCGGCTCGTGGGAAAGCGCTTGACCATCTGGCTGATAACTGCGGTGTGTTCATCCTGCCTGTTTTCGCTCCGTGATATCTCGGCCAGCATATAGAGCTTGGCGGCGGCTGTGTCGTCGGCGGTTTCGGGCAGGCGCTCGACCTCGCGGCGGCCTATGCGCTTGAGCTTCATCTCGCAAACGGCGGAGTAGATGGCCAGAGCGTCGCGGTCGGCCTGCGAAAGACCCTGATCGTTGCGCGCGATGGAGTGGTACTCCTGCGCTGCCTCGTTATAGCGCTTGGCGTTGAAGAGCTGGTCGGCGTGTACCTTCAGTTCGGGCGCGTTTAGGGGAACGGACATCGCATCGAGCTGGGCTCTGGCCTGCGACGCTTCGGAGCTTAGCGGGAACTTCGCGTAGATGCTGCGGTAGATTGGCGCGGCACGACCTGCGTCCCCTGCAAGCTGGTAGGCGCGGCCAAGCATGTATTGGAAGTCGCTATGCCCGCCGATCTGTGTGTTGGCCAGAGGTTGAAGTACGGCGAGCGCGCCCTGCGGATTCTTCTGCTGAATGTATGCCGAGGCAAGAAGTACCGGAGCATTCGCCACAAAGATACTGTCGGGGTGTCGCTCGGCGAAGTGGTCGAGCAGAGCGTAAGCGTCCAACCCACGATTTGCAGCCAGCGCCGCCTGCGCGCCTAGATAGTCGGCATAGTCATCGAGCGCGGTGCCGCTCGCTTTCGCCTGGCGGAAGGCTGACTGCGCTTCGGTATAGCGCCGGTCAAGCATATAGGCATGGCCAATGGCGAGCCAGGCCGCGGCGGCACCCTCTCCCGGGTGTGCGCTGGCATACGCCTGCACGCCGGCGTATGCGGCCGCCGAACGCGTACTGGCTAGCTGCTGCGCCATAGGGCGGAGTTGCTCAGAGGCGTGAAAGGCGCTCGTCAAATGGATGCTTTGGGGGGTCGGCTTTGAAGTCCTGTGCGCTCGCGATGCGGTGGTCTTCTTCTTGCTCGCAGTCTTCGAGTGGCTGGCGGCAGACTTCCCTTTCGTCGAATGCGTCGAGGACTTCGCCGCCGGCTTTCTAGTCTTCGAGGAAGTCGTCGACTGCGCAGAGGGCTGCTTGCCTTCAACGCTGATCGAAAGCCCACCGGCAACCACACAACCAAGCAGAGTAATCTTCAGAAACCCAGTACAGCCCTTCAATATTGCCTCACTTTGCCACTGTCCCACTCTTCAACTGTAAGCTGCATCTCTCAGCCTGATTGTTGGACTCTGCAAGACGGAATCTGGACAGGTACACCCAGCCAGGCCAGGTCATCGACGACAGACAGGCTGTGCTTTGCGGTATCGCTTGCGGCATTTACTATGGACAAAGCGCTGCATGATGACCGCGAAGTTGAGCGGATCGGACTCAGCCCGGTTTAACGCACCCTTTTGCTCATGCCAGCCATCCAATCCCCAGGAACGGAAGAAGTCCATCCAGACGTAGCGCTTGTAGCGCGCGCCAAGGAGGGAGACACATCTGCTTTCGAGCAGTTGGTTCGGCAGTACGAACGCCAGATCTTCCGTGTCGCGCAGCATATTACGCAGAACCGTGAAGACGCAGAAGACATCACGCAGGACACATTTCTCAAGGCTTACGAGAAATTGGAACAGTTCCAGGGGAACTCCAAGTTCTCGACCTGGCTCGTCCGCATCGCCGTCAACGAGAGCCTTATGCGGCTGCGCAAGCGAAAGACAAGCAAAACCGTCTCCATGGACGAGGATGTCCAGACCGAAGAGGGATCGATTCCGCGCGACTTTGCGGAGTGGCGCCCCAACCCCGAGCAGATCTACGACCAGAACGAGCTGGGAAACATCCTACGGAAGACCATCCAGGGGCTGCCTCCCGGTTTTCGGACCGTCTTTACGCTTCGCGATATTGAAAACCTCTCCACGGAAGAGACTGCGGAGGCACTCGGCTTGAGCGTGCCTGCGGTAAAATCGCGCCTGTTGCGCGCGCGCTTACAATTGCGCGAGCGGCTCAGCAGGTACTTCGGGCAACGCAAGGAGGGGCAACCCGCATGAACTGCACAGATTTCCTCAGCCAGCTGACGGACTACTTCGACGGCCAGATTAGCCCTGAACTGCTGGCCGAGGTCCGCACCCATCTGGGCGAGTGCGATCATTGCAAGGTTGTTCTAAATACAACCCGGCAAACGATCGAAGTCTACCGTGGCAATGAGATTTACGAGGTCTCAGATGAGCTTCGGGAAAGACTACACTCAGCGATCATGTCAAAGTGCAGCGCGGCCCGAAAACAAGCATAGCCGCCGATCCATGATGTTGCTCCGAAGCCCTTTCTTGCAGAAGAAAGGGCTTCAACGTTTTGCGTTGAAGCCCCGATGATTCCGTCTTGGAGAGATCTACTCCTTATGATGAGGAGTGATCTTGGTCAACTCAGCCAGCAGACCACGGGCGGAGGCCGGGGCCTTGACAGCGTGACCGAACACAATCTGCTGGGCCGTCAGGTCCTTGCCATACAGAGACTTGTTCGCGCCGTCGTCCGAACGCAGGGTCGAGCCGGAAAGCGAGATTCCGGCAAAGAGCCCCTGTGCACGTGACCAGGAGAGAATCTCAGCCTTCATCACGATGTCCGTCTCGGCACTGGCATTGCGGCCAACCGGGCCGGCCGCAGCCGAAGCATCGGCGCCGATCTTGACCTTGCTGGACATAACGGAGCGAGCACCCTTGTCATTCATCACCAGGAGGACAAAATCTGTGGCCTGACCACCAATCTGGAAGCCGAAGCTGGCACCTTCAAGCGCAAACATCGCCGGCGCGCTCCAGGGACCGCTGTAGTTCTTGCCGGTTCGGCAGGTAATAATACCCCGGCCATAGCTCCCGCCAACCACAAAGGCCGCCTTCTTCACCGACGGAAAGACAATGACGCAGGACGACTTGTCCAGAAGGTCGTGGGGAATGCCCTTGTCTGGCATCTCGATGATGTCCTTCAGCACCAGCCCGGACTCCTTGATTCGATCATTTTCCTTTTGCTGCGCCACCACTGGAGCCGCCAGCATCAGACACATCGACAAAACAGCCATTTTCTTCATCTTGCTCTCCTTGAACTTGCGAATGTCAATTCTCCAAGGGCCTGATCTCAACTCCGGTTTCTGAGACCGGCTGCCGGGACTTGAACTTAATACACCAAGGCATACGACGTTCCCGTTGTCCGTGCAGTTGCTTGAAGTTACACCACAATCGAAGATTTAAGTCCACTGAAACACCTTGAACCTCAGGTTTTACCTCTTTGTTCACATCGTTGAGAAAGCACTCATCAATTGCTTCCATACACCGGAACCGATGCTCCGTGAATGACCCTGGAGGCATCGCTGGCCAAAAAGAGAATGACCTTTGCAATCTCATCCGGTTTAGGCCATTTATCGAATGCTGCTCCGGGCATGGCCCTTCGGTTGGCCTCGGTGTCGATAATGCCTGGCAGAATCGAGTTCACACGAACGCCTGTGCCCAGAGCATCCGCCGCGAGACAATCCATCATCGCCACGGCCGCTGCCTTTGAGGCGGCGTAGGCTCCTGCCCCGGCGGCATGATCAAATGCCGCCTTTGCGGCAACATTAATGAATACTCCACTTCCCTGCCCCAGCATTGCGGGCATCGCGGCCCGCGCCAAAGCGAAGCCCGAGCGAACATTCAGGTCCAGCATCCTGCCGAAGACCTTCGATTCGGTCTCCCACAGCTTCAACCCGCCGGCATATCCGCCTACCGTATTGACGACAGCATCGATGCGGCCATCGCTCTTCAGAACATCCGCCACCAACGAAGAGACCGCCAGTTCATCGGTAATGTCCACCTGCTTTCCCACCAGCCCTTCGGATTTGCTTCCCGCGGCGATCTTGAGCGAGTCGAACTCTTCCGTTCGGCGATAGGTCGCAACGACCTTTGCACCCTCGACCAAAAACGCCAGGCTGACAGAACGGCCAAGACCTCCCGTTCCTCCCGCTACAAGAACGACTTTTCCCACGAGATCGACATTCACAATGGCTCCTCCCGATCGTTCAACTGATTCGCACGCGCCCGATAGCTGAAAACAGCTCCAGCCCACAGTTCGAGCAATGGAAAAAATTCGAGGGTATACCTCGGTTCCGAGTTGTCGAGCGTAAGCAGCATAGCGCATCGCAGCAGGACGAACGCAATTGTCGCCCACGCCAAGGCTCTTTCTCCCGTCCAACCACTCCTCCGCCATAGCCAAAGTCCGGCGATCCCGAGGACAATGTATCCAAAGTTCAGTGCCGCATAGGCCGCAGCGAACACTGTTCTTATGGGATGCCTGTCCCATTGCCACCACTCAAGGCCCACCTCCATCATCTCGGTGCGAGGCCTCAGAAGCATATTCAGAAGCCGCGCAACCGGCAGGGCCACGTAATACCGGATCGGGTTATCGGCGATGCGTTCCTCAGCCAGTGCCTCAAAACCTCGATCGAGGGAACCGGTAGCATTGTTGTCCTTGTTATAGGCGGCCAGCAAGGCCGCTGTGCGCGTGTATTGATTCTCTGTATCGAAGGCACGCTCGGGCATCTTGGAGATGTCCACCTCGTCGGAGTCCCAGTTCCAGTAGACGTTTTCGGTCGAGGCAAAATCGATCGCCCAGGTCTTGAACCAGCGCTGAAAGCCGCGCGGCACCGCTTCGCCAGGATCGGTGGCATAGCGGGGAGCGAGTGGCTCAAAGACGTGAAACGTCCGCCAGTTGCGTACGGTCCACGGAGCCAGCGGCAGAATGACGCAAAAGGCAGCTACTACTACTGGGATGCCACGCGATACCTCCAACCGCCGCCCGCGCGTGGCGATCCATAGCATCGCCGGAAGGATTGCCGCCGCCAGCAATCCTTGCTCCGGGCGAAGCAGGACCGCATACGCCAGAGAAGACGCTGTCACCCACAGCCAGCGATTCCAACCCGCATCTATCTTGCTCCAGCGGTATAGCCCGTAAAAGGCCACTGCGATGCAGGCAAGGCTGAGCGTCTCGGTGAGCGGCGCAGCAACGTAGTTGGCGGTAAAGGGGCAAAGCGCGCTCAACCACAACACAGCGAGTCCTGCACGGCCGTTAAACAATCTCCGGGCAAGATCGGCAAGCAATACACAGGTGACGAGGTCGACGAAGCACTGGACCAGCATCACCTCGGTGTAGCGGTCCAGCCCAAAGACCTTGAAGCAGAGCGCCAGGAACATGGGATAACCGGGAAGCCGGATGAGCGTGGGAGCCGGATCCGCGCCAGCGCGGGCAAAACCATAGACCCCATACTGCATCCAGTTCTTGGCGATATCGCCATAAAGAAGAGTGTCGCCCGCAATGCGCGCGGCATTGCCGATAAACGCCAGCCGCAGGGCCAGCCCCAGCCCGAGGGCCACCCAGATTTGCACACGCGACCTGGCTTGCAAGTTGAACATCTAGCAGCATCATAACCGCCTCACAGGGCGCGAGCCGATTCGTTGACGCCATCGCCGAGCGTGCATAGGATGGCTGTAGACGTTCGCACGGATGGAACGTATCCCCAATGACCAAACAGATCTTCTTCGATCCCCAGAGAAAACGTTGGAAGCGTCTCCGGATCGTCTTTGATCTGCTCGCGCTTTGCGGGCTCCTGATAGGCACTGTCTTTCTGGTAGGGCTGATGCGGACCCGGCCTCTGCCGGAGCTTCTGCTGGAATCGCAGAAACGCAATTATCGTACCCTGGCCAACCAGCAGACACCGAAGAGCCAGAAGCTCCGCCGTTCCGCGCATCGTAAGACCGACACCAAGCCCGCTGACGTCCCCCTGAACTCAGGCGAAGGCCTGCGCGCTGCCTATTATGTTGAAGACGATCCTGCCAGCTACTCTTCGCTGAAACAGCACATTAGCCAGATCGACATCCTCTTCCCGGAATGGCTCCACGTCGTCTCCCCCGACGGCAACCTGACCTCTTACACAATCGACAATCGCCCCTATTCCGTCGTCAATGGCACCCGCATCCAGCCGGTCGACCGCGACGGCAAGGTCGCCTCAACGATTGCCGCCAATCACGTCAATCTCGACGTATTGCCACTGGTCAACAACTACGATCCGATCAAAGGGCTCTTTATGCCCGAGATTGGCGACTTCCTGCTCGACGACGCCGCGCGCGCAAATTTTCTTCGTCAAACCGATGCCTTTCTTGCGGCAAACCCCAGCTACCGAGGGCTTTCGCTGGACTTTGAAGCGATCCCAACCAATGCCCAGCCCGGCTTTCGAGCTTTGGTCCAGGAGATATACAACGACTTCCACCCGCGCAATCTGCGTCTTTACATCAACGTTCCCGTTCGTGACGACGACTTCGACCTGAAGTTCCTTGCCGACCACTCCGACGGTCTCCTGCTGATGAACTACGACGAGCATGAGACGGACAGCGATCCCGGGCCGATCGCATCGCAGGACTGGTTTATTGAGAACCTGAAGGCGGCGCTGAAGACCGTCCCAAAGGAAAAACTCATCTGCGCCATCGGCAGCTACGGCTACGACTGGACGACCACCCTTCCAGCACCCGCCAGGAGAGGGCGGAAACCACAGCCCACAAAGGTCCTCTCGTCCATCAATCTTTCGACACAAGAGGCATGGCAAGAAGCGTACGACTCCGATTCGCAGATCGATCTCGACGACGATAGCCTGAACGTCCACTTCGCCTATGACGATGTGGACGCCCACGTTCGCCATTACGTCTGGTTCCTGGACGCTGTGACAGTGCTCAATCAAATGAGGGCCGCGCGCGAACTTGGCATTCAGACCTATGCCTTGTGGCGGCTAGGTCAGGAAGACAACTCGCTGTGGAAGGTGTGGGACTCGCCGCTGCGGGCCGACCCCAACAAAGACCTTTCCCACGTCGATCCGGGTTATGACGTCGATACGGAAGGCGAAGGCGACATCCTCCGCGTAACGCGCAAACCGCAGAGCGGCGAACGCGACGTCTCCATGGACGACGATGACTCCGTTCCGCAGCGCTTTCGCATGGTACTTCAGGAGTCGATGCACTCCTACCCGCTCTCGTATACCGTGACGCAGTATGGCTATCACCCGAAAAAGGTCGCGCTCACCTTCGACGATGGCCCCGACCCCGTATGGACCCCACGTATCCTCGACGTCCTGAAGAAATACAACGTCAAAGGCGCCTTCTTCATGATCGGCGAAGAGGCGGAGAAGTACGTTGGCACCATGCAGCGCGTCTATCGCGAAGGCCATGAGATCGGCAATCACAGCTTTACGCATCCGGACATCAGCGAAATCTCCAACGCTCAGGTCGACCTCCAACTCAACCTGACGGAACGATTGTTCGCCTCGAAGCTCGGAGTCCAACCGCTTTACTTCCGCCCGCCTTACTCGATAGACCAGGAGCCCGACACCAACGATCAGGCTGCGCCAGTCGATCGCATTCAGGGTCTGGGCTATGTCATCGTGGGCAACAAGATCGACACCAACGACTGGGACGAGAACCCGCGAAAGACCCCGAAGGAGATCACCGACAGCGTCTTCGAACAGATTTCCGCTATGGAGAAAAAGCCCTGGATGCGGGGCTCCATCATTCTCCTTCACGACGGTGGAGGCAATCGTTCGGCCACGGTGGCTGCCCTGCCTGTGCTGATCCAGTCTCTGCGCGAACGAGGGTACGAGATCGTTCCCGTCTCCGAGTTGGTCGGCAAGACACGCGCCGAAGTCATGCCCGCTCTTACACCACATCAACGCTGGCAGGCACGCGCCGACTCTGTCGCCTTCTTCCTCTTTGGTTTCTTCAACAACTTTGTGGTCGGCGTCTTCTTTGTTGGCGATATCCTGATGAGCGCTCGACTCATTATCATCGGCGTCTTCGCAGTTATCGATCGACTGCGCACGCGAAAAAACTTTGCCACGCCGGAGTACGCTCCTCGCGTCGCCGTGCTGATTCCCGCCTACAACGAAGAGAAGGTCATCGTCCGCACTGTGCGCTCGGTAATGATGTCGAACTACAAGAACATTCGCATCATCGTCATCGACGACGGATCGAAAGACCGTACGCTCGACGTTGTGCGCGAAGCGTATCCGGCCGACATCGCCTCAGGCCGCCTTACCGTTCTTACCAAGCCAAATGCCGGCAAGGCCGAGGCCTTGAACTTTGCTCTGAACCATACCGGCGAGGAGATTTATATCGGCATCGACGCCGACGGAGTGATCGCACACGACGCCATCTCGCGTCTTGTGCCTCACTTTGCGAATCCCAGGATCGGAGCGGTCGCCGGCAACGCTAAGGTCGGCAATCGCGTCAACCTGTGGACGCGCTGGCAAGCGCTGGAGTACATCACCAGTCAGAACTTCGAACGCAGAGCGCTGGATCTATTCGACGTCGTGATGGTCGTGCCCGGGGCCATCGGTGCATGGCGCACCTCTGCCGTTCGTGCAGGCGATGGCTATCACCCCGACACCGTCGCAGAAGACGCCGACCTCACGATGAATATCCTCGAGCAAGGCTACTCGGTCATCTATGAAGACCAGGCCCTCGCCTTTACCGAGGCTCCGGTCGACATGGACGGCCTCATGCGTCAGCGTTTCCGCTGGTCGTTCGGAATCCTGCAAGCCATCTTCAAGCATCGAGGAGCGGTCAGAAAACACAGGGCCATGGGGCTGTTTGCGCTACCGAATATCCTCATATTCCAGATACTGCTTCCACTGGTCTCGCCGTTGATCGACCTGATGTTTGTCGCCGGAGTCCTTCACTACTTCATCGACAAACACTTCCATCCCGAATCAGCTTCGGCAGACAGCTTCCACAAGCTCCTGATCTTCTTTACAGCTTTCCTCGTCATTGACTTTGTCACATCGGCGCTGGCCTTCGCGCTTGAGCGAAAGCACCCGGCCAGCCGTGGCGA
>JAFDVV010000064.1:14668-29717 GCA_018268775.1 Acidobacteriota bacterium
GTGCTCTTCAAAACGTTGAAGCGCGCCATTGACGGCAAACCCTTCAATTGGGACAAGCTGGAACGCACTGCGAAGATGTCGAAGGAAGCCGAAGCACTCGCCGAACACAGGTAGAAGTTCTGCTGCTGCGTCCTGCTGAAAAGGCAGCAGAACGGCTGCGAAGTTTACCTCCGCAGCCGCATTTGCAGAATCCGAGGCCCGATTATTCGCCGTAATAGTCGAGGCCGAGATGTGTGATGAGGTCTTCGCCCATGATGTGGCGAAGCGTGTTCTTGAGCTTCATGTTCTGGATGAAGAGATCGTGCTCGGGATAGACGCCGGGGGCGGAGTCGGGGTCCTTGAAGTAGAAGCTCAGCCACTCCTGAATACCAAGCCCGCGCAATGAAGGAGTCCGCGCCGCGAGGTCCATGAAGAGGACGAGATCGAGTGCCAGCGGGGCAGCAAGGATGGAGTCGCGGCAGAGGAAGTCTACCTTGAGCTGCATCGGATAGCCGAGCCAGCCGAAGATGTCGATGTTGTCCCAGCCCTCTTTATTGTCGCCACGCGGCGGGTAATAGTTGATGCGAACTTTGTGATACAGGTCTTTGTATAGCTCGGGGTGAAGCTCCGGCTGAAAGATATGCTCAAGCACGCCAAGCTTCGAGACCTCTTTTGTCTTGAACGAATCAGGATCGTCCAGCACCTCGCCATCGCGATTGCCAAGTATGTTGGTGGAGTACCAGCCGGAGACGCCGATATTCCGCACCTTGAACGCCGGCGCAAGCACAGTCTTGATGAACGTCTGCCCGGTCTTGAAGTCCTTGCCGCAAATCGGAGCGTTCATCTTCTTCGACAACTCCCGCAGCGCAGGGATGTCGACTGTGAGATTCGGGGCGCCATTCGCAAACGGAATGCCCTCTTTGAGCGCGGCCCACGCATAGAGCATCGACGGCGTGATCGCAGGGTCGTCTTCGACCAGGCCCTTTTCAAACGCTGCGAGCGTCTGATGAACGGGGGCCTGCTCCATGTAGATTTCGGTCGAACCGCACCAGATCATCACCTGGCGATCGGTCTTCGTCTTGAACTCGGCGATGTCGTTGCGTATCTGGTTCGCGAGATCGCACTTGTTCTTGCCGGTCTTGGTCTTCTTCCCTTCCAGGCGCTTGACGTAGTGCTGGTTGAACGCCGCGGGCAGCGGCTCGATTGACTCCAGAAACGGGCGAATCTGCTGGAGTTGCTCTTTGTCGAGCACCTGCGCTGTCTTCGCCGCGTCGTAGAGATTGCCGCCAAAGATGTCCCATCCGGTAAAGACGAGATCGTCGAGCGATGCAAGCGGGACGAAGTCTTTGATGAGCGGGCTGCGGCCTTCGGTGCGTTTGCCGAGACGGATCGTTCCCATCTGCGAGGTAGAACCGATAGGGAGAGCGAAGCCACGACGCACGGCTTCAACGCCGGCAATCAGAGTCGTAGCAACGGCTCCCATGCCGGGGATCATGACACCTAGTTTTCCTTGAGCTGGCTTGATGCTGGATGCCGCTTCATTGGACGCGGCCGGGCTGTTGGACATTTCTACGCGATACCCTTCTGTACTGCGATTTTCCGTGTGTCCGGAAGCGCCAGTATGGAGCAGCATCGAAGGGCGATGCAAGCAAAGTGTGCGGTTTTACAGGCGTAAACGGTAACGAAGGGTTAGCGTTTACGTACATCGGCAATACTGAACGCGCCGACCAGATACGAAACTCAGGCGACAGTCCGCTCTTTGTCAGGCGGTATCTGACGCACAGGAAACCGTGACTTCAGTCGCAGGAACGGCTTTTCGAAGAAATTGAAGGAGAGCCATGCAATGGTCAGCGTTCCTACGGCAGCGACGATCAGCAGAGCAGCGTTAGTGACCATCAGGCTGCGCCGGCCGAGCAGCTTCTGCACGATAAACATGTACTGCCCAAGAAAGAGCATATGGTAGACGTAGATGCCGTAGCTGATCGTTCCCAGCCACCGCAGCCACCTGGCCTCCGCGCACCGCTGCACAATGCCTGGACGCATGCAGAGCGCGAGCAGTGCCGTGAAGCAGATCGTAATGCAGGGAAGGCCAACGGTCATCTGCACGCGGTTTGTCTCAAACGATCCCGCAAACATCCCCGATGCGATAAAGCCCGCAAGGCCGCAGAACGTCACGACGGGAGCGAGGCGCTCGATGCGTTCCCATGCGGGTCCACGCCAGGCAAGTGCAAGCCACCCACCGATTGCAAGCTCTCCGGCGCGCGAGAAGAGGAAGTCGTTGAACTGCTCGGGATGAGGGGCAAACTGCCAGAGGAGAATACGAAACGCAAACGAGAACAAAAATGTAAGAAGGCAGAATATCCCGGCGTTGCGGCGCGACTTCTGCACGGCGAGCAGGAACGGCCAGATGAGATAGAACTGTTCCTCAACGGCAAGACTCCAGAAGTGAAAGAGCCCAAAGGGCGCAGGAATCTTATCGACGATCGTGAGGAGGTGCGGCATGTTCTGCATGAACAGGGCCGGGACCCATATCTTACCGAGAGCGCCAATCAAGGTCCCCTGAAACGCCGCGCCCGCGATGACGATCAGAATGCAGAGATAGTACAGCGGAAAAATACGAAGGGTGCGGCGTGCGTAGAAGTTCCGCCACCAGTGAGGCTGACCAAACGAGTCCCAAAGAATGCCGGTGATAAGAAATCCCGATAGGACGAAGAAGAGTGTTACTCCGACCCACCCGCCTTTATTGATCAGGCCAAACAGTCGTACCGCCCGGACGGAGGAGTGCGTGCCTCCACCATAGTGGAAGACGAAAACCATCAAGACGGCAAGGCCGCGTAGACCATCCAGAGCTGGAATATGCTTTTGCTGCTTCAAGACGGGCCCCATCTGCGGCGAGGTTTTAGCCTCGATTCTCGTTGGCGTTTGGAATGCTTGCCGTGAGTGTAGATGAGGACGATGGCCACCGCCAGATTTTGTCATGCAGTTTCCGCGGCGACGCGGTTCTTCCAATGCGTATAGACGAAGAAAATAAACCCTGCGACCAGAACGGCTTCAACTGCAAGGTGGAAGCGATGAAACACCTCCTTGAAGCGTGGGTCCGTCTCCCAGCGATTGCCAAGCTTCATTCCGACGTAGGCGAGCACATAGCACCACGGCCATGAGCCGATGAAGGTGTAGACGTGGAAGCGCACCTTCGACATCTTCGCAATTCCTGCGGGAAGCGCGATGAAGGTGCGGACGACAGGCAGCAATCGACCTAGCAAGACGGTGATCCCGCCAAAGCGTTGAAAGAAACGCTCGGTGCGGTCGAGGTCGTGACGGCTGAGCAGAACATACTTGCCAAATCGCTCCACCGCTGGCCTGCCCCCCCACGCACCTAGCCAATACGCAGGTATCGAACCCAGGTTGCATCCGATGGCCCCTGCGGTCGCCACCCAGAACAGCTTGAGCTGGCCGGTGTGCACAAGATAACCTGCGAAGGGCATGATGATCTCCGACGGCAGCGGGATGCAGGCGGACTCAATCGCCATCAGCAGGGCAACGCCGATATATCCTCCGGCGGAGATGACGGTAATGATGAAGCCGGCAATGGCAGCAATGATCTTCTCGGGCATGCACTTTGAGTATAGCGGTCGAGCGGCGAATGGCCCGATGCGCTAGCATTAAAGTGTCAGGAGAATACGAAGATGTCAGAGACCACGACCGCCCCGGTTCCGGGAAAAAGCGCAGCAACCACGGCAGCAACGGCCCCCGCTGCAGCATCCGGCAGGCCCGCCTCAAGCTACGGTGCGCAGCCGCACGATCCTTCAAAGCCGCCGGTGAAACGCCAGATCGTCTGCTTCAGCTTCTACAAGATCATGCCGGAGTGGCGCCGCCTGCCCGCAACGGATCGTGCAGCACATAAGGCCGCGTTTGCCGAGGTGCTGGCAAAGTGGAACAAACCGGGCGAGTTTCTGTCGCTCACCTATTCAACCGTCGGCACGCGTGGCGACGTGGACATGTGTGTCTGGTCCATCGGCTATGCCGTCGACGAGATGAACAAGATGCGCAGCGAACTCTTGTCTTCCCCGCTGGGCGGCTACCTCACCACACCGCATAACTTCCTCGCCATGACCAAGCGCTCGCAGTACCAGATCGACCGCCCCGACGAGAGCGAAGGCGAAGGACGCGGCGCGATTCGTCCCGGCGGGCAAAAGTACATCTTCATCTATCCGTTCTGGAAGACGCGTCCCTGGTACCTGCTGTCTCTCGATGAACGCAAGCGGCTGATGGACGAACACATTCGTGTCGGCCTGAGCTACCCGCGCGTAAAGCTCAACACGACGTACTCCTTCGGCATCGACGATCAGGAGTTTGTCGTCGCATTCGAGACCAACTTCCCCGAAGACTTCCTCGATCTCGTTCAGCAGCTCCGCGAGACGGAGATCAGCATGTACACGCTGCAGGACACGCCGATCTTCAGCTGTGTCCGCGTATCTCCGGAAGAGATGCTAAACCGGCTGGGATAGTTTGGATAGGAATACCAACCTCGGATGCCACCGACAGCCCCGGATCAAAAGAGACGACCGCAGAAAAAGCCCACATCGCCCGAGCGTGTGACGGCGATCCTCGATTTACTGGCGCAGACGTACCCTGGCGTCGTCTGCGCCCTGAACCACCGTAATGCGTGGGAGCTTACGGTTGCGACGATTCTCTCCGCGCAGTGCACCGACGTCCGCGTGAATCTCATCACGCCTGCTCTGTTCCGGGCCTTCCCTACACCGAAGGCGATGGCCGCCGCCTCCCTGCCCGAGATCGAAGAACTGATCCGCACGACGGGCTTCTTTCGCAATAAGGCAAAGTCTATCCAGGGCGCGGCGCGCGTTGTGACCGAAGAGTTCGGCGGCAAGATCCCGCGGACGATGGAGGATATCCTGCATCTGCCCGGGGTCGCGCGAAAGACAGCCAACGTCGTGCTGGGGTCGTTTTACGGAATCGCCGCCGGTGTGGTCGTCGATACGCACGTCATGCGGCTGTCGCGCCGGCTAGAGCTGACCAAGGAGACGAAGCCGGAGAAGATCGAGCGCGATTTGATGAAGATCATCCCGCAAGACCGGTGGATCAATTTTTCGCATGAACTGATCCACCACGGGCGGCAGGTATGCGTCGCGAGAAAGCCACGGTGCGCGGACTGCACGCTTGAGAGGCTCTGCAACTCAAAGGACAAGACCTGGAGCTCGGCTGCTCGCTGATCCGGCTTTATCGCTGCCGTGTGAAGTAACCACTCAACGCCTGAACCAGCGCTGGAATGGTGGCCTCTGCCGCTTCAACCGTTGGCACGTACCCGGCTTCGCGCATAGCTTCAGAAGTAATAGGCCCAATAGAGGCGAGTACGGCATTCGCAGACGGAACCAGTTTCGCTTCGTGCAACAGGGCCGCGAGGTTCCGCGCGGTTGATGCGCTGGTGAAGGTGATTGCGTCCGGACATGCTGCGGCATCAGTAAACAGCGCATGAAGCTCGCTGATCGACTGCGCCGGAATCCGGTTACGATAGGCGGGTGCGATGCTCACGGCTGCCCCAGCGCGCATGAGCGCTTCAGGCAGAACGTCGCGGGCCTCCTCGGCGCGGACGAGAAGAACGCGGCAGCCCGCTACCTGAGGGCTGAGCGCTTCCGCGAAAGATTCAGCGACAAAGCGAGGTGGAATCAGCGCGACTGGCAGGCCAATCCCCTCCACAGCCTTGGCCGTCGCCGGGCCGATGGCCGCAACCCTGGGCTGCTGCGAGGATACCTGAGTCAAACCCGCCGCATCTCTCCACTGGGCGAAGACATCAACCGCGTTGGCGCTTGTAAACAAGAGCCAGTCGAAGGTATCGACCTGCCGGATCGCCTCATCGAGCGCGGCATAGCTCTGCGG
Source organism: Acidobacteriota bacterium (assembly GCA_018268775.1). Lineage (GTDB taxonomy): Bacteria > Acidobacteriota > Terriglobia > Terriglobales > Acidobacteriaceae > Edaphobacter. The sequence goes on from JAFDVV010000064.1 coordinate 20,543, forward strand.
TGGCGCGATCTCAATTGCGGGTATCGCAATGGGGAACGCGCCGATGGCCTCAAGCTGCGCCGCAAGGACCGACGCCTGCTGCCGCGTTCGGGTGATGAGAATGCGTTTACCGGCAAGAGGGTGCATCACTCTTCGATTGTATGCGGCTACTCTTGCGTGCGGCGCGGCTGGGTCCTGCGTGTCTTCTTCACAGGCGGAGCGGCGCTGGGCGGGTGCGATTTGCCATTGCCATTGCCGATGACGTGCTGGCCGGGCGTCTCCACAACAGCCCGCATCCAGTGGTTCCCTTCTCCATCGACCTCGATACCATGCACCTCGCGCTCGAAGCCCGGGAACCGCTTGCCGAACGCCTCCGTCGCGAGAATGAGCCGGATCACAGGACTCTCCGGACCGCCAAGCCGCTCACCAGGCATGCACATCGGTATGCCGGGAGGATAGGGCACGAGCATGACCGCGCCGATGCGGCCGTGCATCTGCGTGAAGCGGATCTTCTCGGTCTCGTTGCGCAACAGCTTCTGGTAGGTCTGCGCCGGAGTAAGCACCGGATCGAAGTCCTCGTCGCAAGCGTCGCCAACCAGCGTGGGCAGGTTCAACTCAATCATCGCGGCGTGCATCTCGTCGGAGAGTTCCTTGAGAGTCGCGTTGCGGTAGCGCGCCGGATACTTCGCCACCAACTCAGGCAGTGCCTCTTCCAACGGAGCTTCGCTGTCATAAAGGCGCTTGAACTCGAACAGGTTCTCGAGCAGCGACCCCCACTTGCCCTTTGACGTTCCCACGGAGAAGAGGACGAGCACCGTGTAGTCACCCGTACGCGCAATCTCCACGCGGCGCGAGTCAAGAAACTCGGTGAGAATCGCGGCCGGGATTCCCCACTCGCTGACAGCGCCCTGCGCATTGACCCCTGGCATAAGAATCGTGACCTTCGTGGGGTCGAGCATGCAGTAGCCGTCCGCGATGTCGTCGTCCTGAAAGCCGTGCCAGTCTTCACCCGGTTTCAAGGTCCAGCAGGCCGGCTCAGCACCGAGTATCTCGTCCGGTGTCTCCTCGAAGACGTACTTTTCGCCGGTCGAAGGATCGCTGACCTGGTCCGGCTGAAACAGCCGGAAGAACCAGCCCTCCCCGTTCTCGGCCAGGCGTAGCCGGTGCGCGACCGAAGACATCGCCTTGCGGAAGCTGATGGCATCCTGAATCGTCTCGTACATCAGCGTCGGCCCGGCGGGCTCGTCCATCATTGCCGCCGCAACGTCGAGCGAAGCGATCAGCGGATAGAAGGGCGAGGTTGTTCCATGCATCATGAACGACTCGTTGAACTGGTCGAACTCCAGCGGCGCGCGCGGGCTCAGCTTGACGTGCACCATCGAGCCCATGGAGAAGGCCGCCAGCATCTTGTGCGTCGACTGCACCGAGAAGATCGTCGGGCGTTCGGGCAGGTCGTCCGGGACGTCCATGGCAAAGCGGCCGCGGTATATCTTGTGGAACTTCGCGTAGGCGTACCATGCCTCGTCGAAATGAACGCGCGGCACGGACTTCGACAGCTCTTCAACCACACGATTTACGTCGTAACAGAGGCCGTCGTAGGTCGAGTTGGTCACAACAGCGTACGTAGGATTCTGGTTCGCAATGCCAGTCGTCAGCGGACTCTTGTCGATCAGGCCGCGGATGAACTCCGGGCTGAAGCGCTTGAGCGGGACCAGGCCGATCATGCCGTAGCCGTTGCGCGTGGGCTTCATGTAAACCGGCCGTGCGCCGGTGACGGTAAGCGAGTGGCAGATGGACTTGTGGCAGTTCGCGTCGGCAAGAACGATGTCGTCTTGCGCGATAACACCGTGCCCGATGATCTGGTTTGAGGTCGACGACCCTCCAAGGACGTAGAAGGTCCAGTCGGCGCCGAAGATGCGTGCCGCGTTGCGTTCCGACTCTCCTGGAGGCCCTAGATGATCGAGCCACGACCCGAGCTGCGCCGTCGAGATGCCCAGGTCGGAGCGGAGCAGGTTCTCCCCAAAGAAGCGCTGGAACTCCATACCAACGGGATGCTTCAGATAGGCGACTCCGCCCATGTGCCCCGGTGCGTCCCACGAGTACGCTCCCTGGTCGGTGTACTTCTTCAACTCGCGAAAGTATGGCGGGAGCAACTGCTCGTGATAGCGCTCGACGGCGAAGTCCACACGGTTGGCGATAAACGCAGGCGTGTCGCCGAAGAGGTGGATGTACTCGTGCACCTGCTTGACCACCTCGAGCGGAAGCTCCGAGACAAGCGTACGGTCGGCGATCAGAAAGATCGGGATCTTCTTGTTGCGGTGACGAACGGCGCGCAGAATCTTCAGCGCGGCGCGCTCGTCGAACTGGCTCTCCCCTTCGAGGTCCCAGTCCAGCAGAATTGCCGAGTGTGAAGGATCGGAGGTGACAAGCGACAGACCGTCCTCAGGAGTAGACGTTCGGACAACGTCGTAACCCTCTTCGCGGATGGCTTCGACCAGGCGCTCCATCGCACGATCCGAGACCGAATCCGTTCCACCCACTTCACTCGCAATCAAAAGAACCCAGCGACCTTCGTTCATTCCACCTCACGACTTTCGATTAAGCAGTTTATAGCTATTTGACGCATGACAATATAAATGCCGGAAGGATTTGACAACCCTCTGTCGGCACCCCGGTTTAGATGGCAGAAGTGGAGAGCAGATCGAGCGCTCCCCTGGATTTAAGATCGTCGGCGACCGCGCGCCCCAGCGCCTCGGCGTCGGTCGAGAGAGGAAACTCCGTGTCGATTTGAATCATGGTGTCTCCATCGGGCGCAACGACCTGCGCGAAGATGCGCCACCTCTCGTACTCCGGCACACAGTGAGCGCCAACCGGTAACGAGCACCCCCCTCCGAGGGCATCCAGTACCACGCGTTCCGCCTCAACGCAGAAACGCGTCTCAAGGTGATCGAGTGTCGCAACAGCCTGACGAATCGAATGGTCGCGCGCCGCGTCGATCGGATGCGAAGCACTACGGGTCTCGATGGCGAGCGCTCCCTGACCCGGCGCCGGGCACATCTCATCCGGCGAGAAACGCTGGTGGGCCCACTCGGTTCGGCCCAGCCGGTCAAGCCCGGCGGCGGCAAGTACCAGCGCGTCGCATGCTCCTCCGGCAAGCTTCTTCAGGCGCGTATCGATGTTGCCGCGGACCTCCACGAACTCAATGTCCGGCCTCAGTGCGAGCAACTGCGCCTTGCGCCGGGGGCTGGTTGTCCCTACCCTGCCATGCAGCGGCAGCGTATGGAGCGCCCAGTAAGGCTCGCACACCCACGCGTCGCGCGCGTCTGCGCGTCTGGGAATCGCAGCGAGCGTAAATCGCGGCTCAATCCGCGTGGGCAGGTCTTTGAGCGAGTGCACCGCCATATCGATGCGGCCTTCAGCGAGCGCCTCCTCAATCTCCTTGATGAAGATGCCCTTGCCATCGGCACCAGGCGGCAGCACGAAGCCGGGCTGCTGCATGCGATCGCCCGTCGTACGGATCACCTCGATCTCGGCGTCGTGGCCTGCGGCGCGCAGGGCATCGAGCACGTGATTGGCCTGCCAGAGAGCCAATTGCGAGCCGCGCGAACCAATGCGGATGGGTTGTGTCATGACATCCTCAGTTTAATCCAGACGAATGTGGAGATACCTGCACTTCGTCACTATCTGTTCGTTTGGCCAGTCTTGTTGCGCGACTGGTTCGTATAAAGCGTCTCCAGGTCCTGAAGCGCCTGGGCATCGCCATCGCGCGCGGCCTCGCGCAGCGCCGTCATCGGAGCATGCAAAAATTTGTTGATCAGAGAGCGCGTCAGCGCGTCAACCGCCGCCTGCTGCTCCTCTGTAAGTCCGGCCAGCTTGCCGGAGCTGCGGCGTAGTTCACCCTGGCGAATCACCTCGGCATGCTCCTGCAGGTTGCGAATTGCCGGAGCGGCATCGAGAGACTGTACACGCTGCTGGTACTTCTCCACCTCGCGCGTAACGATCGTCTCTGCGGCCGCTGCCTCACGACTGCGATCGGCTAGGTTCGCCGCGGCAACCTGCTGCAGGTCGTCGATGTCGTAGACGAAGCAGCCCTCCACCTCGTTCATGCCGGGATCGACGTCGCGCGGAACCGCAATGTCGATAAAGAACATGGGCCGATTGCGCCGGCTGTGCAGAAAATGCTGCCCATGCGAGCGGTCAAAGAGCTTCTGTGGCGCCCCCGTTGACGATATGACGATGTCTGCTCGCGCCGCCTGGTCGTACAACGCCTCAAATGGAACCACCTGCCCACGAAACTGCTCAGCAATCTTCTCTGCGCGCTCGATCGTGCGATTAGCCACAAGAATATTCGACGCTCCCTGCTGTATCAGGTGGCGGGCCGCCAGCTCCGACATCTTGCCCGCTCCCACCAGCAGCACCGTCTTGCCGTCGAGTGAACCGAATATCTTTCGTGCGAGATCGACTGCAACCGACGCGATCGACACCGAGTTCGAACCGATCTGCGTCTCCGAACGCACCTTCTTCGCTACGGTAAACGCCCGCTGGACGAGCGAATCGAGCGTGCCCGCGACGGCCCCGACCTCGCGCGCCACGGTGTAGGACTCCTTCACCTGCCCGAGAATCTGCGGCTCACCGACAACCATCGAATCCAGCGAACTGGCAACGCGGAAGAGATGACGTACCGCCTCGCGCTCGCGATATTCGTACAGATGCGGGGTCAGAGATGCCGGTGTGATGGCAAAGTACTCCTGGAGGAAGCGAAGCAGGTCGGCATGGGTCGATGATCCGTTCTCTTGCAGCGTGAGCAGCTCAACACGATTGCAGGTGGAGAGGATCAGTCCCTCCTTTACGCCCGGTTGATGCACCAGAGTTCGAGTCGCGTCCGCCAGGCGGCCCGCAGGTATGGCCAGTCGCTCGCGGACCTCGATCGGCGCGGTATTGTGATTGACGCCCAGCAGCACGAGATTGAGGTCATGGCTCATGGCGTCGTAAACCTGTGTACCACCGAGAACTGGTTTGCAGACCATACCGTCAGGACCACAAGAAACACGAAGGCCGAAAGATAGATCGCGCGGCGTCCACGCAACCCCGAGTGGCGCCGGATGAAGATCATCGCCACATAAGCCAGCCACATCGCAAAGGAGAGCAAGACCTTGGTGTCGAGAAAATAGCTTGGCCCGTAGGTCTGCTGTGCGATCAGCGAACCGATCAGTAAACCCGCCGTCATGCACGGCAGTCCAAAGAGCAGCGACTTCAGGGCGATCTGGTCGGTCGTCTCAAGCGGCGGCAACCATGATGCGTTCATCGCACTGTACTTGGACTTCAGATTGCGCTCTTGAATGAGGTAGAGCACTGACGCCAGCAGCGACAGAAGAAGGGCCGCATAGGCAGCAAGCAAAAGGGTAATGTGCAGGAATATCCAGCCGGTGTGAAACTGCGGAAACGGCATAGTCTCCTGCCCCGGATTGAACGCCGGAATCAGACCCAGGAGAAAGCATATCGGCAGGACGAATATCCCCAACGAAACAGTGCGATATCGCCAATAGACCACCAGAAATGCCGCAGCCAGTAGTAGCCCCAGCAGCGCCCTGGTCTCATGCGTGTCGACCGGAAGCCGATGGTGGGCGGCGTTCAACATCTCCGCCAGCGAGACGAAGTGGAACAGCAGTGCGACCACCGTTGCGGGTACCGCTACATGGCGCCAACGGGGCCGGTCGTAGAGCGCGGCGGGCAGCACCGCAAGCGCGGCAACGCCGTAAAGCAAGACTGCGACTCTAAGCCAGAGGAGCGACATGAAGAATACGTTTACCGGCACAGACGCGCCGAATCTCCAGTATATCGGTTCCCGGCGACCTCAGGGCCGCCGGTGCTGTATTCTGCGGTTCTGCAATGACACAAGAGTCAACAACCGGCCTAAGCCCCGATACCGCCGCGCTCTCGCCGGCCATGCGGCAGTATCGGGCGGCCAAGGATGCCTATCCCGACTCCCTGCTCTTCTTTCGCATGGGCGACTTCTACGAGCTCTTCTTCGAAGACGCGATCATCGCCTCCCGCGAATTACAACTGACTCTGACGGCGCGTGACAAAGCACGAAGCGTACCCATGTGCGGCGTCCCTTACCATGCCGCCGAGACGTATCTGCAACGCCTTCTACGCAAAGGCTTTCGAGTGGCCATCTGCGAACAGATGGAAGATCCCAAGCTGGCAAAGACCGTTGTGCGTCGCGAGGTGACGCGCGTCCTGACGCCGGGCACGGCCATCGACCCGTCGCTTGGTGCAGAGCAAAGCAACTACCTCGCCAGCGCTGCCACACTCGGCTCCGGTAATGCCGCCACATACGGGCTGGCTTTGCTGGACCTTTCAACGGGCGATTTCCGCACAACTGAGTTCACTGGCCCCTCCGCAAAGATGCAGTTGGCCGATGAGCTTGGGCGCATGCGCCCCGTCGAGCTGCTCTTCGCCTCGGCAGGTGCGTTGTTTGCACCTTCCGATAAGTCACTTCGTTTTGGCGACAAGGAAGGCCAGCCCCAGAAGGACGAGGAAGAGAGCAGTTGGCTGGATGGCATCCGCACGAAAACCCCTCTCGACGACTGGGTCTTTACCTCCGACCATGCACTTCCTCTGTTGCGCAGCCACTTCAAGGTACATTCACTCGACGGGCTGGGGCTGGCAGGTCACGAAGCTGCCGCAATCGCGGCTGGCGGCCTGCTCCACTACATGCAGGCCACCCGGCAAGGTGGTCTGGAGCATGTGAATACGCTGCGCTTCTACGAACGCTCGTCGTGTCTGGAGCTGGACGCGGTCAGTGTGCGCAACCTTGAGCTGGTCGAGCCTCTCTTCTCCGGCGAGACCGCTCAAACCACGCTCTTCTACACGCTCGACGCATGTTGCACGCCCATGGGCAAACGGCTGCTGCGCGCCACCTTGCTTAGGCCATCGAGCGACCTGACCGAGATCGATGCCAGACTGGACGCAGTCGCAGAAGCCGCAGGCGACCTGCGCCGCCGCGAAGGTCTTCGCCGCGCGATGGAGGGCGTTCTCGACCTTGAACGCCTGCTTGGCCGCGTCGCTTTGGACTCCGCAGGCCCTCGCGAGGTTCTGGCCGTTGCGGCAACTCTCGCCTGCCTGCCGGGGCTTACGAGTGCCGCCCAAACGTTTCAGGCCGCAAGGTGGAATGCGCTTGCCAGCGGCTTCGACACTCTTGACGACCTGCACGAACTGATTGCAACGACAATCGCCGACGATCCCCCGGTCTCTCTCTCCGACGGAGGCGTCATCCGAGCAGGTGTCGACACGGAACTCGATGAACTGCGAGAGCTGAGCCGCAGCGGACGGCAGGCCCTCGCCGCGATCGAAGAGCGCGAGCGCGAACGCACCGGCATCGCCTCGCTGAAAGTGCGCTTCAACAACGTCTTCGGCTATTACATCGAAGTCACAAAGGCCAACAGCAAGGCTGTCCCTGCCGACTACGAGCGCAAGCAGACGCTGGTAAACGCCGAGCGCTTCACAACGCCTGAGTTAAAGGAGTACGAGACCAAAATTCTCACCGCGCAGGAACGCTCCGGCGAGATCGAGCGCAGACTCTTCGCTGACCTCCGCCGCCGTCTGCTCGACGCCGCCGGCCGCATGCGCGAAACAGCGCGGCGTGTCGCAGAGATCGATCTCCTCGCCTGCTTCGCTCATCTTGCCGCGCTGCACGGCTGGACGCGTCCCATCGTCGAAACAGGCACTGTGCTGGAGTTTATCGACGCGCGCCATCCCGTCGTCGAAAGACGGCTTGAAGAGTCGGGAACGGGGCGCTTCGTTCCGAACTCCGTCTATCTCGATGCCGACTCGGGGCCCTCCATCCTGCTGATCACCGGCCCGAACATGGGCGGCAAAAGCACCTACCTGCGCCAGACGGCGCTACTTGCCATCATGGCGCAGTGCGGATGCTTTGTCCCCGCCGCGCAGATGCGTCTTGGCCTCGTGGATCGCATCTACACGCGCATCGGCGCTAGCGACAACGTTGCGCGAGGCCGTTCAACCTTCATGGTCGAGATGACCGAGACCGCCGCGATCCTCAACACCGCAACCAACCGCTCGCTGGTGCTGCTCGACGAAATGGGACGCGGTACCGCGACCTATGACGGCCTCTCGCTGGCCTGGGCGACGGTTGAGCATCTTCACGAACGCATCGGCGCGCGTACGCTCTTCGCAACGCACTACCACGAGCTGACGTTGCTGGCCGAAAGGCTTGAGCGCTTGAAGAACCTGCGTGTCACCGTCAAGGAGACCGCGAACGGGATCGTCTTCCTGCACGCCGTCGAATCCGGCCCTGCCAACAAGAGCTACGGCATCGAGGTCGCCCGCCTCGCCGGACTTCCCGCGCCGGTCATCGCAAGGGCACGCGAAGTATTGAAGCTGCATGAGCGCGCCGAAACGCGGCAGATACAGGAGGCCTCCTCCGAACGCATGGCGCCGCTCCAGATGACGATGTTCACGCCGCTTTCGCAGCGCATCGTCGATCGCATCGCCGAGGTCGACGTCGATGGACTGACGCCGCGCGAAGCGCTGAATCTACTGGCCGAACTGCAACGGGAGCTGAAGGGATGACCAAACCGAAAAGCACGATCGTGGCCGGCGTTATGAGCGGAACATCCGCCGATGGAGTAGACGTTGCGCTCTGCCGCATCTCTGCAAGCGCAACTTCCGCGCCACGCGTCAAGCTGATCGGCATGGCGAGCTTCCCCTACTCCAAATCGTTGCGAACTGCGGTGCTCGCAGCCATGGATGCGAAGTCCATCTCCGCTGCGGAGCTGTCGCGCCTCCACTGGAGGCTCGGCGAGGTATACGCCGGCGCCGTCGAAGCTACCGCAACTGAGTTCTCAGTCAACGTTGACCTCGTGGGATGCCATGGCCAGACGATCTATCACCAGGGTGCGGCCACCAGATACCTTGGCAAACCCGTGCGATGCACATGGCAGATCGGCGAAGCCTCCGTCATCGCAGAACGGCTTCACACTCCGGTCGTCAGCGACTTCCGCCCCGCGGACCTTGCAGCCGGTGGACAGGGCGCGCCTCTGGTGCCGGTGCTGGACTACGTGATGTTTCGCTCGCCGAAGCGAAATCGTGTATTGCAGAACCTTGGCGGAATCGCAAATCTGACTGCCATTCCCGCAGGCGCTTCGGAGCAGGGCGTGGTCGCCTTCGATAC
>JAFDVV010000065.1:0-4843 GCA_018268775.1 Acidobacteriota bacterium
CCGGGCATCAACAACTGGTCGAGGGTCTATCCCAACTGGAACAATGCGCTGGACAACATCCAGCAGTTCACGCTGGATGGCCAGAGGCTGGGGGCCACTGGACAGCTCAACACCATTTGGGACGACGACGGAGAGGCGCTCTTCAATGCCAACTGGTACGGCATTCTGTTTGGCGCCGAGGCGGCCTGGCATCAGGGCGAGGCCTCGATACCTACGTTCCAATCCAGCTTTGGCGAGATATTTCACGGTGACACCACAGGCAAGATCGACCAGGCACAGCGGGAGATCATGGCTGCGCACAAGCTGCTGAAGGACTCTCCCTACAAGGTCGACGCGCAGGACCTGATCTTCTGGCAGGATCCCTGGAATGCAGACGGGCAACGCATCGCCGGACTGATCCGGCCAATCCTTCCGGAGCTTCGCCGCCATGCCGAGCGGGCACTGGTCCTGGTGGCGGAGGCGCGCGGCGCGAACCCCAACCTGCGTGAGACCGATGCGCTCGACGTACTGGAACTCGGCGCTCGCAGGATGGATCTGATTGGTCTGAAATTCCAGGTAAGCGACGAGATTGCGGCCAGCTATGCGCATGCGTTTGCGCTGCAAAGCTCGAAGAACAAAGACGACCGGGCAGAGGTCGCCCGCGAACTGAACCTGATCAATGGCGTCAACGGCAGGCTTCAGGACATGAGAAACAACTATTCGCTTCTGCGCGATCTTTACGAACAGGCGTGGCTGAAGAGCTATCGGCCTTATTTCCTGCGGAACAACCTCGAGCGTTACGACTTCACCATCCAGACATGGCTTGGCCGTATCGACCGCGTGCGCGTGGTGCAGCGGCAGTGGGCCAACTCGCAGACGATCCCGCCGGCCGCTGAAGTTGGCATCCCAGCGCCAGCGATGAATTAGAGTTGTATAGACTATTCTTTTCGTCCACCTATTCGGAGCAGTGGGACTGCCGATCAATGCTTGCGTTTACCCTTACTATGACCGCGAGGCGGTTTGGACTTTTGACATCGACATGCACCAGACGCTGACAGCACGCCGCCTTTTCACAGGTTCGGAGACCATCGAGTTCCCCCGGATTTCAATAGATGGGGATGGAATGATTGTGAGCATTGAACCGTGTGCGGCCCCACGCACGGAAGAGACGAATCTTTCCCCGACGTTCTTCGATATCCACACCCACGGCGGGGCAAACTATGACGTCATGGACGCCACACCCGAGGCCATTGACGCGGTCAACCACTTTCATGGCAATGCCGGTGTCGGTCACTATCTGCCGACGACCGTGACCGCCCCGGTGGAGAAGACGCTCCGTTCGCTGGATGGAATTGCATGTGCAATCGAGGGTGCCCATGATGGCCGAAGCGCACGCCCGGTAGGGATTCACCTGGAAGGTCCGTTCATCTCTCACATCAAGCGAGGGGTGCATCCGCCAGCCTTCATTCTTTCTCCGGACATCGCCCTGTTCGACCGTTTCCAGGAGGCGGCCCGCGGCCATATACGGCTGATCACCATCGCCCCCGAGGTCCCTGGAGCCATTGAGCTGATACGACATTGCTCCGCAAAGGGTGTTCGGGTAAGCCTTGGGCATACGAACGCGGTTGCATCCGAGGCCCGCGCGGGCATTGAGGCCGGAGCACGTAGCGCAACGCATACCTATAACGCGATGCGTGCGCTCGATCACCGCGAGCCTGGGGTTCTGGGAGAGGTGTTGGACTCGGATGCCTTGTTTGCAGAGCTGATCTGCGACGGCATTCACGTCGCCCCAGAACTGGTCAGGTTATGGTTGAAGGCCAAAGGGCCTCAACGCGCCATTCTGGTAACGGACAGCATGGCCGCTGCCGGTATGCCGGACGGCGACTATATTCTGGGCACCTTTGCGGTAAAGGTCTCCGAAGGACGGGCATATGCCGCCGACGACCTGGCGCGCGGCAAAAAGACGCTGGCCGGAAGCGTGCTGACGCTGGGCCATGCTGTGGAGAACATCCAACGCTTTACGGGAGTATCGCTTGATCTGGCAGCAAGGCTGGCTTCCACGAATCCTGCGGCAATGTTGGGACTGGAAGACACTGTGAGCACCGTAGCTCCCGGACAACCGGCAAATTTCAATATCTTCGATGCCGCAGGCAAACGGAAACAGACGCTGCTGCATGGAACTCCGATAGCCTGACGGCTGCAAACCGTTTCATAGATGCAATCGCGTTCCGCGATGCACGATAAGGCGTTGCCGCTATACACTCGCTAACATGCACGCTGCTGTATCCGCATCACATTTACATGCGCTTGACCTTGGTCTGATCGTCGCGTACCTGGCCGGGATTACGTTGTTCGGCCTGCGTTTTCGTGAAGGCAAGGGCGCGGGCCCGCGTTCGCTGAAGAGCTACTTTCTGGCAGACCGCAGCGCTCCCTGGTGGGCCATCGCGCTTTCGATCGTCTCCGCCGAAACAAGCACGCTAACGATTATCAGCGTTCCCGGTGTTGCGTTTACGGGCGATTTTGGCTTTTTGCAGATCGTCATCGGCTATATGCTTGGCCGCGTCATGGTGGCCATGTTGTTTCTGCCCAGATACTTTCAGGGCGAGATGCTGACGGCCTACCAACTCATCGACCAGCGATTCGGGCGCACGCTGCATAAGGTCACGGCGGGGCTGTTCCTGATTACGCGAGCGGCAGCGGAGGGCGTGCGCGTGTTCGCCGTTTCCATCGTCGTGGCGATCGCCATCGGCACGGGCGACACGCTTTCGATTGCAATCATCTCGGCCCTTACGCTGCTCTATACCTTTGAGGGTGGCATGACGGCGGTGATCTGGACCGACGTCGTCCAGATGCTCCTGTATATTGCGGGCACGGTGGTTGCCATCGCGACCCTGGGAACACATGTTCCCGGTGGCTGGAGTCATATCCATGCTGCTGCATCGGCTGCCGGCAAGCTGAACGTCTTCAACTTTGCCCTCAACCTGACACAGAACTATACGTTCTGGGCCGGCGTACTGGGAGGCACCTTCCTGACGATGGCATCGCATGGAACCGACCAACTGATGGTGCAGCGTCTGCTTGCGGCGAAGAACCTGGGCGAGTCGCGGCTGGCGCTTCTCTCTTCCGGCGTAGTGATCTTTGTGCAGTTCACATTATTCCTTCTGATCGGCGCGGGACTCTGGGTGTTTTATGGCAGCACCGCAAGCATTGCTCCCGACAGACTCTTCCCTTCCTTCATCGTCAGCGAGATGCCGGTCGGTGTCGCCGGATTGCTTGTGGCGGCAATTCTGGCGGCGGCGATGTCGAACCTTTCGGCGGCGCTCAATTCGCTGTCGTCGACGACCGTGGTGGATTTCTACATGCATTGGCGGCCGGAGGCGGACGAGCGTGAGCGCATGATGATCTCACGATCGTCGACGGTGGTGTGGGCATTGGTGCTGTTCGCCATCGCCGTCTACAGCATTCAGGCCGGCGGAAAGGGACATGTCGTGGAAATTGGGCTTTCGATCGCTTCGGTCGCCTATGGCGCGCTGCTAGGGGTCTTTCTACTCGGCACCCTTACGCGAAACGCAACGCAGGCGGGTGCAATCGTTGGACTCGTCGTTGGCTTCTCACTCAATATGGCGCTGTGGCTCCAAACCGGACCGATCCACCTTGCGAACCTGCCGCTGATCGGAGATATGACACTGCCTCGCGTCGCATGGACGTGGTACGTACTGATAGGAGCCGCCGTGACATTTGCCATTGGATATATCGCCAGCATTCTGATGCCGAAGTCCAGGATGAAGACAGCCGTGACGGTAGCAGTTGCAGTTGCGTTGCTGGTTCCGATGACTGGTACCGCTAAGGCACAGAACGCGCCAAAGCCGGTTGCCCGGGCCACTGCACCCGACTTCACGCAGATCTCGACCCTGGTCGATGCAGCCATAGCGAAGAAGTTGCCCGGCGCTGTCGTTGTCGTCGGCCACGATGGCAAGGTCGTCTTTCATCATGCGTATGGCAATCGCAAGCTGGCGGGAGAGCCCGGGCTGGACGGCCAACCCTCTGCAGCCGAGTCCATGACCGAGGACACCATCTTCGACATGGCTTCGTTGACCAAGTGCCTGGCGACTGCGACGGCGATGATGCAGCTCTACGAGCAGGGCAAGTATCAGTTCGACGATCCCGTAGCGAAGTACCTCCCGGAGTTCGCAGCCAACGGAAAGGAGAAGGTCACGATCCGCGAGTTGCTGACGCACTACTCCGGGCTTCCGCCGGATGTTTCCTTGAAAGACCCCTGGGGACTTACGGCGCCGGACAAGGCCGAAGGCATCAAGCGCGCGATGGAGTCGAAGCTCGACAACCCTCCGGGGACGAAGTTCGTTTATTCAGACATCAACTTCATCACGCTCGGAGCGCTCGTCGAAAAGCTGTCCGGGCAGCCTGAGGATGTTTATGTGCAGGAGCACATCTTCAAGCCTCTGGGCATGACGCATACCGCCTATCATCCTTTCGCGAACGCATGTGGCCCACATGATGTCTCGGGCGCCGCGATTGAACCGCGCAAACCATCGGAGCAAAAGGCATCAACTCGAGCCTGTAGGGCGGAAGACTGGAATGTGCAGCTCATAGCGAGCACCGCACCTACTGCGCACGACGACGAGTCGAAGGACAACCCCTCGGCAAACCCGGACTACGACCATCTGCTTCGCGGCACGGTGCACGATCCTACGACTCGCCGCATGGGCGGAGTCGCAGGGCACGCGGGCGTTTTCTCCACCGGACACGACGTCTCGCTGTACGCCAATGCCCTGCTGGAAAAGCTGCTCAACAACAAGGGCCCCTTCCCGTTGAAGCAGTCGACGCTGCAACTGATGACGAAGCC
>JAFDVV010000065.1:4908-23089 GCA_018268775.1 Acidobacteriota bacterium
CCACGCGGCTCAGTCTTCCCGATAGGCAGCTTCGGCCATACGGGCTTCACCGGCACATCGCTGTGGATGGATCCGGGATCGAATACCTATGTGGTACTGCTGGCGAATGCCATCCACCCTCGGGGCAATGCACCGATCTCCGCTCTGCGTGGACAGGTTGCCACGGCGGCGGCTCAAGCTCTGGGCCTTTATGCGGGCCACACTCTCACCGGCATCGACGTCCTCGAAGCTACGCACTACGCCGCGCTGGCCGAAGCCGAAAAGCGTCACGGCGGCCACCTCAATCTCGGCATACTCACCAATCAGAGCGGTGTTGACGCCCACGGCCACCGCACCATCGACCTCCTTGCCGCGGAAGCGCCAAAGAACGTACCCGGCGTCGCCGTCAAAGCTCTCTTCTCTCCCGAGCACGGCCTCTTCGGAAAGATGGACGAAGCCGGCATCAAGGGCGAGATCGATCCCGCCACGCACATAGCCGTCACCTCGCTCTATGGAGCCACTCCCGAATCACGCCACCCCACGCACGATCAGCTCAAAGACCTCGACGCCGTCGTCGTCGACCTCCAGGACGCTGGCGTCCGGTTCTACACCTACGAAGCGCAGACCGGATACTTCATCGAAGCCGCAGCAGCAGAAAAACGTCTCGGACATAACCTTGAGATCATCGTGCTCGACCGCCCCAACATCATCGGCGGCGAAAAGGTGCAGGGCCCCGTCTCCGATCCACATCGCGAGACCTATACCAATTACATGGAGATGCCTGTCCGCCACGGCATGACGCTCGGCGAGCTTGCTCGATATTTCAATGGCGAGCGCCGCACCGTAAGCCCTACCTCGCCAAACGTACAGGTTCCTCTCGGCGCACTGGTGACTGTGGTCAAGATGGAGAACTGGCAGCGGTCGATGTTCTACGACCAGACCGGCCTGCCCTGGATCAACCCCAGCCCCAACCTTCGCAGCGTCGAAGCCGCCACCCTCTACCCCGGCCTTGAGTTCACCCTGCAGTTCACCAACGTCTCTGTCGGCCGCGGCACCCCCATGCCGTTTGAGAACATCGCCGCGCCGTTCTTCGATGCCAAGGGCCTCGCCGATGCACTCACTGCCCGCAATATCCCCGGCGTCACATTCTCGCCGTCCACCGTCACCATCGCCGAAGACAGCTTCAAGTACCCCTACCACGGTCAGACAATCCCCGCCGTGCATCTCACCGTCACCGACCACAACGCGCTCGACTCCCCCGCTCTCGGCATCGAGCTCATCTGCGCCATCCGCCGGCTCTATCCCAGGCAGCTAAACCTCGACCGCGCAGATACTCTCATCCGCAGTGTCAACACCGTCCTCTCCATCAAGAACGGCGACGATCCGCGAAGTATCGTCAAGTCATGGCAAACGGACCTCGACGAGTTCAAGCAGCGCCGGACGAACTACCTGCTGTACTGACCCTGAAGGCGTACACAATTCGCCACTGGCGAAGGAAAATCCAAAGCGCCGCGACCGCAGGTGCGTCACAATAGAAGACCATCACCACCATGGAGGTGGGCCGGATGCCTCGGATCAATTTTCAGCAACAGCTTGTCGCATTGAAAGACAAACTTCTGGCCATGGCCGCACTCTCACAGCAGGCCCTCTCGCTGGCGCTTGAGGCCTATCTGACTGGCGATCTTGCGCTGTGCGACCACGTCAAGACGTTAGAGGCCGCAATAAACGCTGCGGAACGCGATGTCGACGAGATGGCCTACGACCTTCTTGCCAAAGAACAGCCGATGGCGATCGACCTGCGCTTTATCCTCTCGGTGATCAAGATCAACGGCGATCTGGAGCGCATCGGCGACCAGGCAACGAACATCGCCCAGCGTACAAAGTCGTTAAAAGAGGTCCCGCAGATTGAACTTCCGATCGACATCCCGGACATGGGAGAGAAGGTCGGCGTGATGATACGCAGTGCAATCCAATCGCTGCTTGAGGCCGATGCCCGCATGGCCGAAGAAGTCCTGGCCATGGACGACGAGATCGACGAGATGAACCGCCTGGTGCAGGCCGATCTGGTCGAGATGATGCAGCGGCAACCCGAAACCAGCACCCAGGCGCTGAACGCCATCATCGTTTCGCGCAATCTGGAGCGCTCAGCCGATCATGCAACAAACATCGCTGAAGATGTGATCTTCTGGGTGCGCGGCTCAGATGTGCGGCACAAGTTCTCACTGACGCAGGCTGACTGAAGCCTCCACTCGCTTTTTCTTGACTCCGAGACACGCTGGAGCTAACCTTTAAGCATGGTGAAGAACAACATTCATACCATGGCCTGTCGCATGTGTTGTTGCGACGGGGTGGCTGTTGTTCTCTTTGCCTGACTTCTTCCTGTAAACCACTGAAGAATATACGCAAAGCAACACACGCCCACTCTTTATTTTGAGTGGGTTTTTTATTCTTCGCACAAAATTCAAAGGGAGTTTCACAAATGTCCACCGCGCCATCGGCAGCACCCAAAGAGACCAAAGCTCAAAAGAGCGAGCGCCTGAAGCGGGAAAAGAACCCGTGGGAGGCCTGGGACGAGGTCCGCCAGTTTGCTCGCGACGGCCGGGATTCGGTTCCTCCCGAATGGATGATGTACTTCCGCTGGTGGGGCGTCTACACCCAGGGTGATGGCCTGGGCGTAACGGGTGGCACCGCTGGCGAAGGCAAGTCGACGGAATACTTCATGATGCGCATCGCGCTGCCGAACGGCATCCTGACCAGCGCGCAGCTTCGCGTTGTCGCCCAACTGACGAAAAAATATGCTCGCAACCTTGCCGACATCACCACGCGCCAGAACATTCAGCTTCACTGGCTGACGATCGGCGGTCTGGTCGAAGTAGTCGATGCGTTGGAGTCTGTAGGCCTGAGCTCCAAAGGGGCCTGCGGCGACGTGGTTCGCAACGTCACCGGCTGCCCACTGGCAGGTCTCGATAGCCATGAACTGATCGACGCCAGTCCGCTTGCCATCGAGGTGGCAAAGACGCTGAACGCCAACACGGCTTTCTATAACCTTCCTCGCAAGTTCAAATTTACGGTCTCCGGCTGCCCTCTCTGGTGCTCGTTCCCCGAGATCAACGACGCTTCGCTCACGGCTATCAAGCGTACCGTGAACGGCGTCGACGAGATCGGCTATACGCTTCGCGTAGGCGGCGGCCTTTCCACCGAGCCACATATCGCCGTTCGCATTCCGGCCTTTGTGCGCAAGGACCAGGCCATCGCCGTCGCAACGGCCACGGCCGAGATATTCCGGGACACGGAGATTCTGCGCGAGAACCGCAGCCGCGCCCGCATCAAGTATCTCTTCATGCGCTTTGGCTGGACGGCTGAGTCGTTCCTTGAGGCCCTGGAAGCGCGCCTGGGCTACAAGCTCGATCCCAGCCCGGTCACTGCCGACGACGTTCCGGCAGACATCTATCGCGACCACATCGGCATAACTTCTCAACGCCAGTCCGGCCTCTCGTCCGTGGGAGCGTCCGTCATCAACGGGCGACTCAGCGGCGACCAGTTGGAAAAACTTGCCGACCTCGCGGACAAGTACGGCGATGGCAGCCTGAGGGCGACGATTGGGCAGAACATCCTTATCGTCAACGTTCCCGACCGCGAGACGGCAGCGTTGGTGATCGAGTTGAACACACTGGGACTGAACGTCGATGTATCGCCCTTCTGGCGCGGCGCCATCGCCTGCACCGGCACCGAGTTCTGCAAGCTGGCCATCGCAGAGACCAAGGGCTTCAACAAGTGGCTCGTCTCGGAGCTTGAGGACCGGCTGCCGGGCTTCGACCAACAGATTCGCCTGCACGTCACCGGCTGCACGAACTCCTGCGGACAGCACTGGATCGCCGACATCGGCCTTGAGGGCAAGAAGATTAAGAAGGATGGCGCGATGGTCGACGCCTTCTTCTTCTGCGTGGGCGGTTCGGTCGGAAAATTTGCGCGTCCAGCACGTCAACTTGGATATCGCGCGGCCGCGCTCGATGTGCCGGCGGCGATCGAGCGCCTGCTCAACGGCTATCTTGGAGCGCGTACTCCTGGCGAAGACCTGCGATCATACTTTGACCGCACCGACGACGTAACGCTGCGCGCGCAGCTTGCCGGCGAGGTCATTGAGGCCATCGAGCGGGATGCACCTCCGGTTGGCGCGGGCCGTCTGGCTCCCGGCGAATAACACGTCGAGCGACACAAGGAGTAGTAGCCTAGTCTCATGTCACTGTTTCCGATCTTCCTCAAGCTGACCGGCCGCCGTTCTGTCGTTATCGGCGCAGGACATCTGGCCGAATCGAAGATCGAGTCGCTGCGCACAGCCGGTGCCGCGATTACAGTCATTGCTCCCGCAGCCAGCGAAAGAATTCGCGAGCAGGCAGATGCAGGCGATCTTCAATATCACCCGCGGGCCTATCGGCACGGCGACCTTCAGAGCGCTTTCCTTGTGGTCGCCGCAACAAACGATCCCGCAGTCAATCGCGCGGTCTTCGCTGAAGCGACCGCTGCGGGGGTATTGTGCAACGCCGTCGACGACCCACCGTTCTGCGACTTCTACTTCCCTTCCGTCGTTCGACGCGGCGAACTGCAGATCGCGATCTCGACCGCTGGAAACTCACCCGCGCTGGCGCAGCAGCTTCGTAAAGAACTGAACGAACAGCTGCCGCTCGACCTCGGCGAGTGGCTTGCCGATCTCGGCCAGCTTCGGCGCGAGGTTGCGGCTGCGGAGCCGCTGAACGAGTCGCGCCGGTTGCTGCTTCATGAGCTTGCGCATCGTCAGGTCTGCGGGTACGACAAGTGCCCCTCGCGGTTGCTGGCGCGCGAACATGCACTCACAAATCCGATCCCGGCGGAGAAGGCGTGATCTCCATCCCAGACGCGGAGTCCGGCAAGGTCTACCTGGTCGGCGCTGGGCCGGGCGATCCCGCTTTGCTCACGCTGTGGGCCGCTCACCTGTTGAAGACCGCCGAT
The DNA here is from genome assembly GCA_018268775.1 of Acidobacteriota bacterium. GTDB lineage: Bacteria > Acidobacteriota > Terriglobia > Terriglobales > Acidobacteriaceae > Edaphobacter. The sequence goes on from JAFDVV010000065.1 coordinate 9,874, forward strand.
GTCATCCTTCCCGACGACCTTGTTTCGGACGAGATTCTTGGCCTCGCCAGCCCCACGGCGAACATCATTCCTGTAGGCAAACGATGCGGTCAGCCGCGAATAACACAGGCTGGCATTCATGATCTGATGCTGGAGCATGTCCACGCCGGAAGCTCCGTTGTGCGACTGAAATCGGGTGACCCACTGGTCTTCGGCCGCGCAGGGGAAGAGATTGGCTTTCTCCGTGCCCACGCGATTCCCTTTGAGATCGTTCCAGGGATTACAGCGGCATTTGCAGTGGCAGCCTCGCTTGAGGCCCCGCTGACAGACCGCGCTCGCGCCTCAAAGCTCATACTCGCCACGGCCCACCACGCGGCGGGCAAGGTGTCCTTAACGCCAAGCTGGTCCGGGGCCTTCCCGGACGAGGCCACGCTGGTGATCTACATGCCTGGTCGCGACTTCGAGGCGCTCGCAGCAGACCTGATCGCTTCCGGGATCTCCCCCACGACACCTTGCACGGCAGTCTCCGGCGCGTCAACGCCGAACGAACATGTGCATGTGGCCACGCTGGGCACGCTCGCCAATACTAACGTTGGGCCCGCGCCGGTGATCCTGATGGTTGGGCCGGAGGTCTTTCAAGCAAAAGCGCAGACGCGGCAAAACTAGCGCACTTGAAGGTAAACTTAGCAGTATGAAGCTTAACCGTCTTTCTGTGCTCGTCCTTCTGGGTGCCATCATTGCTCTTTTGCCGCTCCGCTCGGTTGCGCAACAGGAGCATGTGCCCGCCTCCTCCATCCCCCAGGCCAGCCTCATCCAGCCTGCCGATTTGAGCGCCGCGCTTCAGTCGTCCGCACCGAAACCACTCATTCTCCACGTCGGTTCAGTCCTCATGTTTGCCACCGCGCACATTCCCGGCTCGGAGTATGTCGGTCCCGGAGGAAAACAGATCGGCGTGGACGCGTTGAAGCGACGGGTCGCCTCTCTTCCCAAAGACACCGCCATCGTCCTCTACTGCGGCTGCTGCCCTTGGGGACGCTGCCCGAACATCGCGCCCGCATACAATCTTCTGCACGACGCAGGATTCACGAATCTCAAGGTGCTCTATCTCGCCGACAACTTTGGCACCGACTGGGTTGACAAGGGCTACCCGGTCACCAAGGGGAACTGATGCGGCTGCTTCTCCAACTCGCAAGCGTCGCAGCCCTTGTCTGCTCAACCTCGCTCGCTCCCGCGGAAAACGCAACGCCACCGAAGGCTGCGACTCTCCGTGTCGCGCCGGACTTCACTCGCAAGGGCCTCGACGGCAAATCCGTGCATCTTGGCAGCTATCGCGGCAAGGTTGTGCTTCTGAACTTCTGGGCGACATGGTGCGGCCCCTGCATCACCGAGATACCGAAGTTTGCCTCATGGCAGACCAAGTACGGCGCTCAGGGCTTTCAGGTCGTCGGAATTTCGATGGACGATGATGCTGCCCCTGTCCTGAAGGCCCTACCCAAGCTGCGGATCACATACCCGGTGGTGATGGGCGATGTGCACCTGAGCGCGCTTTACGGCGGAGTGCTCGGATTGCCGGTGACCTATCTGATCGGAACGGATGGCAAAGTCGTGGCGCGGTATCAGGGCGAAGCGAACCTCGTCGAGATGGAGCAGAAGATCGTCGGCCTCCTGCCGCAGAAAAAGGCCCCGTAACACTCAGGAGAGACTCTTCTCCTTATCGGTTGCGGCCATGTTCGGCAAGGTCCAATCTTCTCCGCGCGCCTCGCGTCCAAGTCCGGTGACGATGGCGATAGCAATAGCGCCTATCACTACGGTCCAGGACATGACGTTGGTCAGCACACCACCGGAGTAGCGCTGTGCGAACGCCGCCTGAAAGACGCCGTTCCTCGATGAACAAAGGTTCCCCAACTGGTAGGCAAAGCCCGGAAAGACCGCCCGCACCGGCCCCGGAGAGAGCTCGTTCAGATGGGCGGGGATGATCCCGAATGCCCCCTGCACAGCGAACTGCATGAGAAAACCGCCCAGGGCGAGCATGGGAATGGTGTGCGACCAGGCCCATAGTGGAATCATGGGAATCGCCGAGAGCGCGGCGATAATAATCATCCTCTTGCGGCCGAACCTCTCCGACAGCGCCCCGCTGATGATTCCTCCCAGCAGCGCGCCAACGTTGCTGATGACGACGATCAGTCCTACATGGCTGGGGGACAAGCCGTGGTCTTTCTCGAGCAGGGTTGGATAAAGGTCCTGTGTCCCATGGCTGAAGGAGTTGAAGGCCGTCATCAACAGCACCAGAAAGAGAAATGTCGGCAGGTAAGTGAGGAACGGCTTGAAGTCGATGCCCTTCTTCCCCGTGCCTTCCGCCTTCCTTCGCTGTTCCGCCTCCAGCCAAACCGGCGACTCTTCAACCTTGAACTGCATATAGAAGGCGAGCAACGCCGGGAGGGCTCCGATCATGAACATGACCCGCCATCCGGTCCACATCCCCGTTCCGTGTAGATGTGGAAAGACCGCTCCATACAGGGCAGCGGCCAGAAGGTTGCCGACGACATACCCCTCCTGCAGGATTCCGGAGAAGACTCCGCGGCCGCTGGCGGGAAGCGATTCAAGAGCAAGCGCGGCACCCACCCCCCACTCACCTCCCATCGCAATGCCAAACAGAGCGCGGGATACCATGAAGATGGTCAGCGTCGGAGCAAATGCCGATGCCAACTCAAAGATTGAGAACGCGACGATATTGATGATCAGCGTGGGCCGGCGTCCGTATCTTTCGGCGAGCAGGCCGAAGATCAACGCTCCAACCGGCCGCATCACCAGGGTGAAAAAGATCGCTTCGGCAATCTCTTTAATACCGACATGAAAATCCGCGGCGATGGCCTTGAGGCAGACCGTGAGGAGGAAGAAATCGAAGGCATCGAGGGTCCAACCGAGGAAGCAGGCGGCAAACGTGCTCCGCTGCGCCGGATTCAGGCGCTTGAGTTCGCTGAAGAAAGCCATATCGCGAGAATGCTAGCATCTCGAAGCGGCGGCCCGGACCCCCTTCATACCCCTGTAACATGCCTGGTCAATGTTGAACTTTGTTGACATTTGCCTCTTCGCAAGCGTCTTTCGATCTAGTAGGATCGTCCTACATTTTCCCAACATCCGATGTTTATCTGGCGCCATACCCATCCATGAAAGAGGAAACTACTATGCGCAATCGGTTTGCACTGGCCCTTACCCTCGCGGCGGCTTCGCTGACGGGAACAAGCGCTTTTGCTCAATCCACCTGGACCATCGACCCCAACCATTCCAGCATCAACTTTCAGGTCCGGCACCTTGGTGTCTCGAACGTGCATGGTTCGCTCACCGGCGTAAAGGGCACTGTTGCATATGACGAAAAGGACATCACCAAATCGAAGGTTGAGGCCACTGCAGATACGGCGACAGTCAACACCAACCAGGAGATGCGGGACCGGGATCTGAAATCGCCGAAGTATTTCGACATTCAGAAATTTCCTCAGCTCAGCTTCAAGTCGACAAGCATCTCGAACGCCAGCGGCAAGCTGACGATGACAGGCGATCTCACGCTGAATGGAGTTACGAAGAGCATCACACTCGACGTAGATGGACCCGCGCCCGCCCAGACCGACAAACAGGGCAAGACCCGCAGCGGCTTCTCCGCTACAGGCAGGCTGAAGCGCAGCGACTATAGCTTCGGTTCTGGAACACCCAACGCGATTATCGGCGATGACATCAAATTTTCAATCGATGTCGAGATTGATAAGCAGTAAGTACAAATGCAGCGAACCAAGAAGGAGCCCTTCTTCGGGCTCCTTTTCTTCATATCGATAACTGCGCTACATCTTCGCCCGCAGCGGTTGTGATGGCTCGGCCTGATGCAGTAGAGCAGCTTCCGCCTCGGTGGTGTACTTCTTCAGCAACTCATGGTGCAGGCAGTAGAGGGCAAGCTCCAGGCGGTCGGATACGCCCAGCTTGTCGTAGACCTTGCGCAGATAGTTTTTGATGACCTGCTCGGTCGTTCCAATCTGGTAGGCAATCTCCTTGTTCCGCATACCGCGAGTGATGCAGCCGATAATGGCCAGCTCTTTTTTGGAGAGCTTGGGCTGGACCTTTGGGTTGGTCAGGGTCGTTGCCTGGGCGCGGTAGGCTTCGATGACCCAATTGATGGACTGGTTGTCGATCCAGGTCTCACCTTCAGCGATCTTGCGAACGCACTTGACGAGAAGATCGGGCGCGATAGACCGGGGCACAACGCCACGCACACCCCGGCGGTAGAGCTCAACCGTATTTGTCTCGTCCGATTCCATGACCTGGACGATGAGCTTCGCATCGGGGGCCTGCCGTACCAGTTCAGGGATCGCATCGATCGTTCCGGCAATTAGCTGTCCTTCGAGGACAACGACATCTGTGGGGTAGCGCGCAAGTGCGGCCTGCAGATTGCCGAGGGTTTCGACCTGGGCGACGACACGGATATCGTCCTCCAGAGCAAATACCTTGCGCATGCCTACACGGTAGATGGCCTGTGAATCTGCCAGTATGACTCGAATCGCGGGGGAGTTGCTATCTTCCTCGTGGTTCTCTTCAGGTTCCCGAGAGTGATCAAAATGAACAACCGTCATAGTTCAAGCCTTTAGAAAATATTCATCGATCACCGCCGCCGCTTTTTTCTCCCCATCCTGCTGGTAGTGGCGAACCACACGGCCTATACAGTGAATCGTTACGTCTGTTTCAGAGCCCATAATCGCCGAAGGCATGGCGATCGTAAATTCAATCCTGCTGTCAACCTCGGGTAGACGGTCGCTTACAAAAAGCAGCCCGTTGGCCGAGATGTTCTCGGTCACTGCGTGCAGTTCTCCTTGGTCCGTCTGAATCTGCAAAGGTAACTTCATCGGAAAACGCACAGCAGTTCGAACTGGATTTTCACCATTGACCTTCGACGAGTGGCCCACAACCTCTCCCTTTTGCCTCACAAGCGCACTTCCGGCGGGGATGTTTATCAACTGACACACAGGAGTCTACCGCAGAAGTAACCACCTGCTGAAGAGAATTCCTTCGAGTAACGTCGACGCATGGCAACTCTGGAAGGAGGCTTGCAAGTAACAGTCCGTGCATTTCGCCATATTTTCGGTGGATCCATTGCGAAAACCGCCGATTTCCGCCATACTTAGGTGTTGGGTTCTGTGCGATCTCCGTTCCGCTTCACTTGTGTGTCGCGCAAGTATCGCCGCCCAAACTAACGTTCTGAGAGGCTTTTCCTGTGTTGATGATTCGTCTGGCGCGCGTTGGAGCGCGCAAGCAGCCCCACTACCGCATTGTCGTGATTGAGAAGGACCGCGCCCGCAACGGACGCTCGGTTGAGGTGGTCGGCACTTATAATCCACGCACCAATCCGGCAAGTGTCGAGCTCAAGCGCGACCGTATCGACTACTGGACCAGCAAGGGCGCTCAGCTCTCCGACCGTGTCGAAAAGCTGCTGGCCAGCAGCACTCCTGCTGCCGCCTAAGTTACTTCAGATGCCGACTTTGGGAACATACGGTAGTTCCCAAAGATTTGGTGTTACCGCAGGTTCTCCATATTGCATCTGCGGTTCCGTCACGTAAACTTCTGGTATTGCGACTCTCTGGCCTGAGGCTCTGCAAGGCAATCTCTTGCATAGTTTCAGGTCATGGATTACTCGGCTACGCTCGTTTTGACACATCCTGATAGATCTCGCAATCGACGAGGCAAAGGTCTGAGCAGAAGCCCGCATTGTGAACCCAGGAGGTGTTAGAGATGTCTCAGGCTACGAATATGCCCGGGGAAGAAGACGGAAGCTCTCAAAATATGACCAGTCTCGTGAAGGAGATCGCCAAAGCGCTGGTCGATTCTCCCGAGAGTGTGTCGGTCGAGACCTTCAACGATGGGGAGGCAACCGTTTTGCGGTTGCGGGTAGCTCCAAGCGATATCGGCAAGGTCATTGGAAAGCAGGGCCGCACAGCCCGTTCCCTGCGAACAATCCTGGCAGCGGCAAGTATGAAGGTGAGACATCGCTTCGCGCTCGACATCGTCGAAGACGATTCGCCGGGCCACAATTAACCAGGCCATCGCCATCCCCTACGACGCTGAATATAATTGACTTATGCTCCCCGCTGCCTCGTCTCCGACTGTGCTTGCACATCTGCTCCGCCCGCAGGGACGCAAAGGGGAGTTGCTGGCCGAACTGTTGACGGATTTCCCGGACCGGTTCACGACACGAGCGGACCTCCATCTTGTTCCCCCAGGCTTTGAGGGAGAGTTGTCCACAGCAAGGAAGATCCGCGTAGCGTCATCATGGCTGCCCGTCGGCAAGAACAAGGGCCGCATCGTACTCAAATTTGAGGGAGTTGAGAGCATCTCCGACGCTGAGTCTCTGGCGGGATTGGACGTAGTCATTCCCGAAGAGGAGCGCGTGGCGCTCCCCGAAGGCTCTGCTTATGTCAGCGATCTGGTTGGATGCATGGTCTTCAATCGCGAGACGCCGATTGGGGAAGTCGCCGGAGTGGACTTCCCCACATCGTCGGACGGCGTGAGACTCGACGATGTACCGTCGCTCATTGAAGTTCGTTCTCCGGAAGGGACCGAAATCCTGGTCCCCTTTGTAAAGGCATTCTTAGAATCGATCGATCTGCATGAGCGAAGGATCGTCTTCAATCTGCCCGAAGGGCTGGTGGACGTGAATCGCTAGACTAGCGGCCAAACCGGTAGGCGAAGCCTATCGACACGATGGGATAGATCGGGTAGCTCTCCAGGTCGTTATTGAGTTTCTTGATCTCTGCCTGAAGACTGTCCTGCGCTTCCTGGTTCTTCGCAAACGTGAAGCATCCCTCACTGGTGCAAGCGGTACCGTTGAGGGTCACGTCGATCTTTGCCGCGCCCGTGTAAGCGGCACCGAACTCCAGTGGAATGGAGAAGCTACTTTCGCGTTTGCCGAGAAGATTGAACCCTACAGTAACCATAGGAGCGATATGGTGAGGGAAGATGACCGTCGCTTTGCCATTCAACGGGTCATCAACGCTATTCACGAACCCCTGGCTGCCCAGTTCGAAGTAATCCCCTGCGGGAACACTCGATATAGCCGAGAGGTTGTTCTTGTAATAGAGCACACCGGGGCTGATACGAAAGCTATGGTGAGTCGGGTACCAATCGAGACTAACGCCCCCAGAGCGGAGATTCAGGCGCGAGTCGTAGTCCACGCCATCAATATTGAAGAGATAATCAAACGAAAAGAAGTTCCCCTGTCCCCGCAGACTGAAGCTATGGGAGAGTGACGTCGCGACTTCGATCCCTGCGCCAAGCGTGTTTGCGTGGGCCGTGACCGTGATCGAGGAGAATGGGCCGCCGCGCGCCGGTCGAGGCGGTGCAATGGCGTTGGACTTCGACGAGTGTCGATATGCGGAGAAAGGTACTCGTTCTTCGAGTCCGGCATTAGAATCGGAGACTGACGCCGCTAGCAACGGCCGGCGCGAAGATGGAGATTGCCCTTCGGCACACACTGCGACTGCGAACTGCACGGCAAGCAGTATCCCAGAGAAGACGAGTTTTGTCCTCAAAATCAATGCCATCGGCCCTGGGCTTTGGGGATTCCTTACGATCTCTTACAGGTTAAAACATTGGACGGGTCAATACATTCCGCGGCGTCAACTTTCGGTGATATTCGGACTGCAACTTCCGTGTATTGATTACTACGAGACCAGAAACCAATATTCATGCGATTCGACATCATTACAATCTTTCCGGATTTCTTCGAAAGCACCTTCGAGTACGGCATCCTGGGCCGCGCCCGGGCTGCGGGGCTGGTCGACATCGCCACGCACGACCTGCGAGGCTTTACCCACGACCGGCACCGCACCGTCGATGACAGGCCCTTCGGCGGAGGCGAGGGCATGGTGCTGAAGCCGCAACCCATCTTCGATGCCGCGGCGGGATTGAACCTCTCGCCCAAATCTGAACGCGACCGGACAAAAGAAACGGTGATTCTGCTCTCGGCGCAGGGGCGTCCTTTCACTCAGGCACTTGCGCATGAATTGTCACGCATCGACCGGGTGGTGATGATATGCGGACGGTATGAAGGTGTCGACGAGCGAGTGAACCAGCTATTGTGCGATCGCGAGATCTCAATTGGAGATTATGTGCTTTCAGGTGGCGAGTTGGCGGCTGCCGTCATCGTGGACGCAGTCGTACGGCTGCTGCCTGGGGCACTCGGTCATCCCGACTCTTCACGGTTTGAGAGTTTTGGCGTGGAAGATGCTGCACTGGACAACAGTACTGGCGATGCCCCTCCTCGAACGACACATGGTGCAGGAGGAATTCTCGATTACCCCCACTACACACGACCGGCGGAGTTCCAGGGTGCGGAGGTGCCTCTGATTCTTCAAGGGGGGAATCACGATGCCATTCGATCATGGAGGCGTCGGATGGCCCTACGCAAAACCCTTGAAAACAGGCCCGATCTTCTGGAGAAGGCAGTCTTGTCCAAGACCGACCAAAGGCTGCTGGATGAGATTGTCGAGCAAATGGAGCAAGAGCGTACAGAAGCACCCTGAACGGCAACACTTCTCTGCCCTAAATGCCTGATTTGGTGTAAACTGAAGACTCGAGTCCATATACAGGAAAGTAGTCATGTCAATCCATCCCATCATGCAGAAACTGGCCGCGAAACTTGAGCGGACCGACCTTCCAAACTTCGCTCCCGGCGACACCGTTCGCGTTCAGGTCAAGATTCGTGAGGGCGAGAAAGAGCGCCTGCAGGCGTTCGAGGGCATGGTCATTGCATGCCGCAAGGGGCCTGAGGGAACCTTCACCGTTCGCAAGATGAGCTTCGGCCAGGGCGTCGAGCGTATCTTCCCGTACAACTCCAAGGTTGTCGACAAGGTCGAGAAGGTTCGTTCGTACGAAGTTCGCCGTTCGAAGCTCTTCTACCTCCGCGGCCTGCGAGGCAAGGCAGCCCGTCTGCGCGAAGTCGAGCGCGCCAGCTAATTTAGACCATCATTTCCACAGAAGCCACGGCCCACGGGTCGTGGCTTCTTTTTGCGCGCAAGATTATAAAATTCTCGCAGAAGGTATGGCCTCCGCAAGTCCTACTCGCGCTAAGAAGACTGTCGCTGCTTCAACAGCGAAACAGCGAATGCTGAAGCAGCTTGTTTGCAGCGATGCACCGGAACAGGCTCTGCGTTACTGTGGGTTCCGCGTGATTGCAGGCGTGGATGAGGTTGGGAGGGGTGCCCTGTTCGGCCCGGTTGTCGCTGCCGCTGTCATTCTTCCAGAGAGGACGGCGGGTTTGGCCAAAGCAGGCTTGAAGGACTCAAAGCAACTTCTGCGAAAAGACCGCGAGAGGCTGGATCGCCGAATACGCCGCCTTGCGCTTGCGGTGAGCGTGGCTGAAGTGGATGCGGAGACCATCGACCGGATCAATATCTATCAGGCGAGCCGCCTTGCCATGCTCCAGGCTGTGATGGGGCTTTCACTTGAACCTGACCACCTGCTGATCGATGCCATGCGAATCGACCACCCCTGCCGACAGACGAAGCTGATCTACGGCGACTCGCTGAGCCTGTCGATCGCAGCGGCTTCGGTGATCGCCAAGGTGTATCGCGACGCACTGATGCGGGAGCTTGACGCAAAACATCCGGGATATGGACTGGCCTCGCACAAGGGCTATGCCACTCCTGAGCACCGCCTGGCCCTGGCCGAACGCGGCCCGACAGCGCTGCACCGAAGGACCTTCGCGCCGGTAAAAGCTGCGGATCGCAATGCCCTGCTGGAAGACATGACCTCAGGAGAGTTGTTCGGGCCGGAAGAAGGTGCGGAGTGGTCCAGCGACTGATGTGCGTTGTGGCGCATCCCGACGACGAGTGCTTTGCCTTTGGCGGCGCGCTGGCCTTGGCTGCAGACCGCCGGGTTGAGACGTACGTTATCTGCATGACCGACGGCCAGGCGGCAAAGAACCGCGGTTCGGCCGTCTCAGACGCAGACCTGGGGAGAATGCGACGCGATGAGTTCGCAGCATCGTGCGAAGTCCTCGGAGTGGCTCAACATGAGTTGCTGGATTATCGAGACGGCGAACTGACCGAGGTTCCGATTAAGGAGGCTGCTGGTCTTCTGGTTAAGAGAATGCGGGAATTTCGCCCCGATGTTGTGCTTACTTTTGGCAGCGATGGAGGGGCCAACACGCATTCCGACCATATGATGGTATCTATGTGGACGACGGCCGCATTTCACTGGTCGGGACAAGCAAAGCAGTTTGCCGGCTCCGGAGACGCCTTTCAACCGAAGCGGCTGTATTACCAGACGACAAGGTCTTTTATTCCAAACCGGCAACCTCCCCTGCCCATGCCATGGACGGTTACGCTCGATATCCGCTCTGTCGAAGAACGGAAGTTCGATGCGTTCCGCAGGCATGTATCACAGGCTCCGTTGATGGAGCAGACACGGGAGTACTTTCGGAAGTATGGCGCTGAAGAGCATTACACGCTGGTTGCTACGGCCGATCCACAGCCGGCAGAGCAGTACACCGATCTCTTCGCTGGGCTCTGAAGCCGGGCCGCAGATCGAGGTCGAGCCGCATAAAACGGACGTTTCCGCTGAAGTTCGGCGAATGGATCCCCTGCAAGCCGTAAAAGATGCGGAAGAGCCTCTTGCGCTCTTCCACGCATGGTTGGCCGAGGCGACTGCCAGCGAGCTCAACGACCCGAATGCCGCGGCCCTGGCGACAGCGAACTGGGACGCAACGCCCAGCGTGCGCATGGTTCTGGTGAAGCAGATCGATGAGCGAGGGTTCTGCTTCTATACCAACTCCGAGAGCAGGAAGGGACGGGAGCTGGCTGCAAATCCGCATGCTGCGCTCTGCTTCCATTGGAAGAGCCTTGAGCGGCAGGTGCGTGTGGAAGGCCCTGTCACGGAACTTCCCGCCTCAGATGCCGATGAGTACTTTCATAGCAGGTCGCGAGGCAGCAAGTTGAGCGCATCTGTTTCGCGGCAGAGCCGGCATCTGGAAAGCCGCGAAGCTCTGGAGCGTCTGGTTGCAGACTTCGGAGAAAAGTTTCCGGGCGAGGTTCCGCGGCCGAAGTGGTGGAAGGGATATGCCATCCGGCCGGAACGTGTGGAGTTCTGGTTGGCTGGGGACGACCGGATGCACAATCGATACGTATTTGTGCGAAAAATCGGCGGGTGGAACAAAGAACTGCTATTTCCATGAGCCAGTGGTCAGTCCAAATTGATATAGTTCGCAGTGCAGCGAAATAGTCGATCAGGGAGACGGGAATGGCTTTGGACATATTTGGTAGACGGGAGTTCTTGCGGGCAGCGGGCTCCGCAGGGCTGATGGCGGGAGTTCCCGCACTGGCGGAGATGCGCGAGATCGATCCTGCTCGCATCGTGCATGAGGTTGCCGGACCGGAGCAGGATGCGGAGGCCAAGCCGAAGTACTCGATCAAGTTTGCCGTCTGCGGGATGAGCCATGACCATATCTACGGCATGGTTGGGGCAATCCAGCGCGGCGGCGGCGTACTGGTAGCGGCCTATGGCGCTGAGCCGGACAAGCTTGCCGCGTTCACGAAGCGGTTCCCGGGCGTGAAGATGGTGAAGTCCGAGGAAGAGATTCTGGATGACCCTTCGATCCAGCTCGTCCTTAGCTCGACCATTCCCGACCAGCGTGCGCCACTGGGCATTCGTGCTATGAGGAAGGGCAAGGATTTTTTGAGCGACAAGCCCGGTGCAACCTCGCTCGCGCAGATCGATGAGATTCGCAAGACCATCGCCGAAACGAAGCGCATGTACAGCATTCTTTACAGCGAGCGTTTTGAAGTAAAGGCCGCAATCAAGGCTGGCGATCTGGTGAGGGCTGGCGCGATTGGCCGAGTAATCCAAACCATCAACATTGCTCCGCATCAGATTGTGCAGCATGGAGTTGATCCATATGCCGGCGGCGCGGGCGGCAGGCCCGATTGGTTCTGGGACGCGGCGCGGTATGGGGGCATCCTGACAGATATCGGGTCGCATCAGGTGGATCAGTTCCTCTACTACACGGGGTCGACCCAGGCTGAGATCGTGGCGTCGCAGGTGGCAAACGTTGACCATCCCCAAAAGCCTAAGTTCCAGGACTTTGGCGACATGATGTTGCGCGGCGACCGCGGATTCGGCTATGTGCGTCTGGATTGGTTCACTCCCGACGGACTGGGAACCTGGGGCGATGGCAGGCTCTTTCTGCTTGGCACGGAAGGGTACATCGAAGTGCGCAAGTATATCGATATTGCACGCAGCAAACAGGGGAACAATCTGTTTCTTGTGGACAAGACCTCCGCGCGGTCGATCGATTGCAGCAACGTGGCATTGCCCTTCGGACCGCAGTTTGTCTCTGACGTCGTGAACCGGACGCACATCGCACAGGACCAGACCCAGTGCCTGCTGGCCGCGGAGCTTGTGGTACGCGCACAGATGAAGGCGCAGCACGTAACGCTTACGAACGCTTAGACGGAGACTGGCCATGGCAGACGTAACCAGACGGCATTTCCTGAAGACTGCCGCAGGCTCGGCTGCCGTGGCCGGATTTCCAACGATCGTTCCGTCGACGGTCTTCGGGCAGATGGCCCCAAGCGAACGGATCAACGTGGGCGCGATCGGCGTTGGAAGAATCTCACGCGGACACGACCTTCCCGCAATCATCCGATACGACGGCGCTCGCGTCATCGCAGTATGCGATCTCGATGAGAATCGGGCCGAACTGGGACGTCAGCTTGTCAGCGAAGCATACACAAAGAAGCTCGGCAAGCCCTACGAGGCGGTGAAGATTTATCACAACTATCATGAGCTGCTGGCCAACAAGGAGATCGACGCCGTTGTCATCTCGACCCCCGATCATCAGCACGCGATTGTGGCGGCTGCGGCGGTCCGCTCTGGGAAGGACGTCTACCTGCAGAAACCCGCCTCGCTGACGATTGCGGAAGGAAGATACCTGAGCAATGCGGTGCAGGCCTCGGGAAGGATTCTGCAGATCGGCAGCCAGCAGCGATCGTGGAAGCAGTTCCATCGCGCCTGCGAGCTTGTGCGCAATGGGCGCATCGGCGAAGTAAAACACGTGGAAGTCGGACTACCTGGCGACCCGGCTGGCGGGAATCCAATCCCGATGCCAGTACCCTCGGGATTCAACTACGATGCGTGGCTCGGGTCGACGCCCGATGTTCCCTATACTGTCGACCGCGTGATGCCGCAGAAGGGCTTTGACAGG
>JAFDVV010000066.1:0-52822 GCA_018268775.1 Acidobacteriota bacterium
GCAGATGAAGGTGCGGTCTTCGACGCGCGCGACGTCGTTTGGCGTGGAGCGCGCGTAGTAGCAGCCGGGCCACAGCTTCTGGTTCAGCCGGGTGAAGGTGCCTGCATCGATCAGGCCCTGGCAGAGCGCATCGTATTCGGCCTTCGTACCGTCGACCCAGTGGATCGAGTCCGGTTGGGTAAGGTCGGCCATCTTTTCGACCCAGCGGATCAGGTGTTTGTTGGTCGTTGGAGGAGCGGCGATCACGGTGCTTTCCGGCTTTTCTGTCTTCATAGGCGGCTCAACCCTCGGGATAAGTGTTCGCCTTCCTGGAAGGGGCTGTCAATTGACTGATGGGGTCAGTTTCGATAAACGGACGGGCAGACGCGGTCTCGGCGTGGTCGATCTCTGGGGCTACAATCGGCGCATGGCGCGGACGCTTATCCGAAGGTTCCTGCAGGTGCTGGTGAATCGCGGCCCATGGGGCTTCTGCAAACTTGCTGCGCAGAAGGTCGGCCAGCGATTGGGGCTGGTCAAGGCCCCCAAGGCGCTTGAGGCTGCGGCGGCAAAGGGCGGAGTCGGCGTTGCCGTCCACCCCTTCGACGAGGACTATGGGACGGACACCAGCGGCCTGCTGTGGGGAGCGGACCTGTCCTCGGGCAAGCGGAACGACCTGTGGAACACGGCCTACTATGGCGTCACTCCGTCACTGCTGACACAGATGATCGGAGCGCTGGAGCTTGAGTGGGAGCGGTACACTTTCATCGACCTGGGGTCGGGCAAGGGAAGAGCGCTGCTGCTGGCCTCGCGGTTCCCGTTTAAAAAGATCATCGGCGTGGAGTTTGTTCCCGAACTGAGCAGGGCGGCAGAAGCGAACCTCGCGAAATTCGACGCGCCGTGGAAGAGATGCTTGCAGATTGAAGCAGTAAACCAGGACGCGACTGAGTTTGTGTATCCCGATGGGCCGCTTGTCGTGTATGTCTACAACCCGTTTCTCGCCCCGGTGTTGAAGAAGTGCCTGAAGCAGTTAGCGCGGTCGGTGGAGAAAGAGCCGCGCGAGGTGTACCTGATCTACGGTAATCCTGTATTTGAGCGACTGGTGAGCAAACACGCGCCGAGGTTTGTGCGGCAGTGGGAACGGGTGTTCTCGTTTACCGAGGCTGAGGCGGAGGCGGACAGGTTTGGGGCGCGGAGTGAGCGGGTGATCTTGTGGAAGTATGCGGGTGGAAATGAATCCCACGGTTGAGATAATGAAATAGGCTGGACGAGAAGCAGGTGGTGTGGATGGGTGATTTCTATGAGTGATGGGGCAGAGAAAAACTCGCCCGCTTCCACGGACGAAGCGATAGACGATGCGCGTGGCGCTATCGGTTCGGCAGAAGTTCCGGTTGTAGCAGAGGAGCCGAAGGCTGCCAGCGACAGGCGGATATTCGGACAGAACTTTCTTGGGATTACCTATATGACGCCGGACTTTGACGATGATCTTCCGCTCGATATGTTCGACGCGTATCGCGATGATGAAGAAGGAATCTAAAAAGGTTGTCCTTCGGACGATGAACCCATATCTCAGAATCGAGATGTGGGGCACCTGTGCACCTCGACTGTTTTGCGTTAGCACTGACCTTTCTTTCGTAAACTGTGTGTGCCATGACACAAGAAGACAGTGAACTTCTGGAGATACCCTGCACTTGTCAGGGTATGAACTCGAATTGTTCGAGATGCTGTGGCTCCGGTTATGTCAAACGCAGTTCAGGGGTAGGTAGCGTCTACCAGTCCGATTTTGGGCCGATCATGTATGCCGATAGCCGCACACCACTTGAATCGGAGGAGATGAGGATTCGTAGAGAAATGACCGAGCAGCAAGCAAGGGATGGGTGGGCTAGAGAAAGAACGAAAACTGAAGTGAAAGTGTTGTGGTGGAACATCAAAGTTTGGATTGGCATGGTGTTGTCTGTGCTGCTCTTGGGGAGCCTAACGCACTCATGCCGGTGACTGGCTTTACTTCAGTGGGCACCCGTCGTTGCTATTTACAGCTCCATCGCGAACTGCATGGAAGCAGGCTCGAAGAGCGAAGGCTTCGGTTCGGCGCAGAGGTCGAGGATGAGGCGTTCGAGGACCAGCACTTTGCTGACGGGGGAGCTGCGGAGTTCGATGTCGGCGCGGGCTACGAGGCGGATGGCGCGAGTGAGGTCGCGGCGGGATTTGTAACGGCGGGCCTGGCGGATGAGGTCGTCGGCGGCGAAGGGCGGCATGCGGAAGCCCTGCCAGAGCGCCTGCCAGATGGCCCGCGAGTCGCGCACGTTCTTTTCGAGGATGATCATCATCTGGCGGAAGGTGCGGGCGAGCATGTAGAGGTGGCCGATGGCGGCGTCCTCGCCTCCGTCGGACGCGTTGAGCAGGCCGTGGAGGAGAGCGAGGGCGCGGGGGCGGTCGCGGAGTGAGATGGCGTCGGTGAGTTCGTACAGGCTGCGCTGCTTGGCTGCGAGGACCATGGTCTCAACGTCGCCGAGGGTGACGCGGTTTTTGGTTATTGGTGAGGTTGGTTGTGTGGGTAGAGAAGCAGGTTTCTCCACTCCGGCGGCTGCGCCGCCTCCGGTCGAAATGACACCTTCAAATTGAGGTGGTTGCGGCGCACTGACATAGAGCAGGAGCTTTTCGAACTCGCTGGAGACGAGCATCATGTCGGCCCCGAGGGAGTCGACGAGTTCGCGGGCGGCGTCGGGGTCGAAGCGGACACCGCGCGCCTCGGCGCTGCCCGTGACCCAGCGTGTGGCGTCGTTCTCGTCGACGCGGGCCAGCTCGACGATGCCGCACCAGTCGCCGAGGGTCTCGCGGATGCGCTCGAAGCGCTCCTTGTCCTGGTAGTCCATCTTGCGGAGGTCGGTTGGGATGCGAAGATGGTCGGCGACGAAGACGATGAGCGCCTGCGGATTGGGGGAGCGGAAGTAGGCGTCGATGGCCGCGAACTCCTCCTTCTTCGCGCCGCGACCGTAGAGGTTCTTCAGGTTGCGGATGAAGAGGACCTGGAAGGGCGCCATGAGCGAGGGCGTCTGGGCGCGGTCGAGCGCCTCGAAGATGCTGGTCTCGGCCAGGTCGAGGTCGTGAAGCGCGAAGTCGCGGAAGTCCGGGGGGACGAGTGTGGACAGGACAGCCTTGCGGCAGCGGTCGTAGAGAAATATCTCGTCGCCGAGCAGGATATAGCCCGGACGGAGGGACGGCGAGGCGATCTCAGCGATGAACCGGTCGGTGGAGGCAAAGCTGCGCAGGGACGTGGCCATCAGAACGACTCCAGCATATCGCTTACGAGGGTCTGGGCGAAGTCCCGCGACATGCGATTGATGGCGGGGGAACCTTCCTGGATAAAGTTGCTGAGGTCCTGGGTGGACTGGTACTGCTCGCGGAAGGTGATGGCGTTGTTGCGATAGAGCACGTGGCCGTCGTTGGCAGTGAGCACGACCTTTGCGGTGACGGCGACAAGGTAGCTCGATGACTGGCCGGTGGTGGCGTCGTAGGTGAGCGGCGTGATGGTCTGAGTGAGGATGGTGCCGGTAAGGGTGGCGTCGGCGTCGGGCGAGTCGTTGTTGATGATGCGGTACTTCGTGCGGGTGTTCAGCTCGCGGACGACGGCCTGGGTGAACGCCATCTCCGTGTGATAGGCCTGCACGCGCGTGGCGAAGATAGGCACGGAGAGGATCCGGACGTTCGCCGGGATGTGCGTGGCCGAGCCGGCGGTGTGGTATCCGCAGCCGGTGAGGGCAGTGGCGAGAGCGAACAGAAGTGCGGCGCGGAGTTTCATGCGGTGGTTCTATTGTCGCATTCGGCGCGATTGTGGACGGCTGAGGAGAATTCAGTAGAAAACAGGTTTCTCCACTTCGCCGCTCCGGTCGAAATGACACATTCAACGTAGGTAGAAAAAGAAGAGGCAGCCACGAGGGCTGCCTGCTTCTTCGATGCTGGGTTGAATGTTATGCCGGAGAAGGCTGGCCCTCGCCGAAGCCGGATTTGCGGCCGGTGTCGGGTTTGAGAACCTTCTGGGCCTCGCCGCCCGAACCGGAGTCTACGCCCGCGAGCGCGGACTTCATGGGCGGGAGCTCCTTGCCTTCGATGATCAGCTTGATCTCGTGGGCGTCCAGGGTCTCGCGCTCCAGCAGGGCAGCGGCGAGCCGGTGCATGATGTCCTGGTTGGTGTTGAGCAGGTTGTAGGCCGACTGGTACGCCGTGTCCACGAAGGTGCGAACCTCGGCGTCGATCTGGCGGGCAGTCTCGTCCGAGAAGTCGCGGTGCTGTGCGATCTCGCGTCCGAGGAAGATCTGCTCCTCCTTCTTGCCGAAGGTCATAGGGCCGAGCTTACTCATGCCGAACTCGCAGACCATCTTGCGGGCGAGGTCGGTGATGCGTTCGATGTCGTTGCCGGCTCCGGTGGTCATCTTACCGAGGAAGATCTCTTCGGCGCAGCGTCCGCCCATCAGGGTGGCGAGGCGCGTCTCGAGGTACTCCTTGGTGACGGTGTGCTGGTCTTCCTCGGGGAGATAGACCGTGACACCGAGGGCCATGCCGCGAGGAATGATCGTGACCTTGTGAAGCGGGTCGGAGTGCTCGCGCAACGCGGAGACGAGGGTGTGACCGGCCTCGTGATAGGCGGTGACCTTCTTCTCTTCGTCGGTCAGGAGCATCGACTTGCGCTCGGCCCCCATCATCACCTTGTCCTTGGCAACCTCAAAGTCGTACATGTGCACGGCCTTGCGGTTGAAGCGGGCAGCGGTGAGCGCGGCCTCGTTGACCATGTTGGCCAGATCGGCGCCAGAGAAGCCCGGGGTCCCACGCGCCAGCACGTTGAGGTCAACGTCCTCGGCCATGGGGACCTTCTTCGCGTGGACCTTGAGGACCTCTTCGCGGCCACGGATGTCGGGGCGGTCGACGACGACACGGCGGTCGAAGCGGCCGGGGCGGAGAAGCGCGGGATCGAGAACGTCGGGGCGGTTGGTCGCAGCGACGAGGATGACGCCGTCGTTGGACTCGAAGCCGTCCATCTCGACGAGGAGCTGGTTCAGGGTCTGCTCGCGCTCGTCGTGTCCACCGCCGAGGCCAGCGCCACGGTGACGGCCGACGGCGTCGATCTCGTCGATGAAGATGATGCAGGGGGCGTTCTTCTTGCCCTGCTCGAACAGGTCGCGGACGCGCGATGCGCCGACGCCGACAAACATCTCAACGAAGTCCGAGCCGGAGATGGAGAAGAACGGAACGTTCGCTTCACCGGCTACAGCGCGGGCGAGGAGGGTCTTACCGGTTCCAGGAGGTCCGACGAGAAGGACGCCCTTGGGGATGCGGCCGCCGAGGCGCTGGAACTTCTGCGCCTCGCGGAGGAACTCGATGATCTCCTTGAGCTCTTCCTTGGCCTCGTCAACACCGGCGACGTCCTTGAAGGTGATCTTCTTCTGCTGCATCGACAGCAGGCGGGCACGCGATTTGCCGAAGCTCATCGCCTTGTTGCCGCCGGACTGCATCTGGCGCAGGAGGAAGAACCAGAGGCCGAGAAGAAGCGCGAACGGAGCGAGTTGGATGAGGAAGCCGAGCCACGCGTTCGAGTTCTGGTCCTTGATGGTGATGTTGACGCCGTGGTCGCGCAGCGTCTTGTACATGTCCGGGTAGTTGGCCGGAATGGTGGTGTGGAACTGGTTCTTATCGTCGCGGTAGTGGCCCGTGACCTCGGATCCGTTGACGGTGACTTCGGAGATCTTGCCCTGATCGGCGTCGTTGAGCAGTTGGGTCAGGCTGATGTTCTTCTCCTGGCCCGCTCCGGTCCCCTTGACAACAAACTGCCACAGGAAGACCACGCAGGTGATCATAAAGACCCAG
Source organism: Acidobacteriota bacterium (assembly GCA_018268775.1). Lineage (GTDB taxonomy): Bacteria > Acidobacteriota > Terriglobia > Terriglobales > Acidobacteriaceae > Edaphobacter. The sequence goes on from JAFDVV010000066.1 coordinate 5,836, forward strand.
ATCAGGATTTGTTTAACGGTCGAGTTCAAATCGCGTTCCTCATTTTTCCGGTCTATCGGGCCAATAGAGACTGGCCGCAAGACCCGGACTTCTCTCGGCGAAGCCCGTAGCTAAAGCCTACATCGTTAGACGGTGGGGATAAAGGAATGGTTCCGCGGGGGAGTTGACAGAATAATGCCGCCGCGAGAGCGTTCCTGCCCCCGTCAGTGTTTAGATTCTACTCTTTGCCCGGCGGATTCAGTAGCCGGAACGGCACATGTTGCTGCAACTAAGGGGTGAGGATTCTTGGGTGGGGCTGCGAGCGGTGGCGGCGCGAAGGAAATGCGGGGATTCCCCGGCTTGCTCCGCTCGCTCGGAATGGCACATTTGGAAGGTTGTGGCTTGGTGGTGAATCGCGTGCTCTTAGGAGGGTTCGCGGGCTAGCCGAAGTTCGCGGGCAGAGCGGTCGGCGCGGAGGCCGCCTGCTAGGTGGACAGCGGCCCCGGTGCGGGCGGCGACGGTCGGCAGGGTTGCAAAACCGGCCAGGGCCAGCAAGCGGGTGGTGTCGTCGAAGCTCAGGCGAGAGCCAAGCTGGCGGACGGCGGCGCGGAGTACCCGGCGGCGGAGCGCGGGGTCGAGTGCGCGGAGGCGTTCAAGCTCAATGGAGATGGAGTTGACTCCGGGCGAGGTCGAGACGGCGCGGCCTCCGCCGCGAACGGGTTTGCCGGGAAGGAGAAGTTGAGGGAGGATGCGGCTGAGCTCGGACTGCCAGCGGGCCTCCTCTTCGCGGGCGAGTTCGGCGAGGTTGGCGAGGGTCTGGTCGATAGAGGGGTTGAAGGTGCGGAGCTGGGGGAGGAGCTCGTGGCGGATGCGGTTTCGAGTGTAGGTGGTGTCGGCGTTGGTGGAGTCGGTCTGCCAGGACTGGTTGCGGGAGAGGAGGTAGGACTCGATCTCGGAGCGGCGACTCGCGAGCAGGGGACGGAGGATTTTCCCCGAACGCTGGCCAGGCGCGCTGACGGTCACGATGGGGTGGATGGCGGAGAGTCCTTCGGTCCAGGCCCCGCGGAGGAGCTTCATGAGGACGGTCTCGGCCTGATCGTCGAGGGTGTGCGCGGTAAGGACGGAGTCGGCGTGGCCAGAGGCGATGAGGGTGCGGAAGAAGGCGTAGCGGGTCTCGCGTGCGGCCTCTTCGATGGTCTCGCGGTTCTCGGAGGCGCGGGCGGGGACGTCGGCGTGGTGGATGTGCAAAGGGACGTCGAGCTGAATGCAGAGGTCCTGCACGAAAGCGAGGTCGGCGTCGGACTCCGCGGCGCTGCGGATGCCGTGATGGACGTGTACTACGGAGAGGCCGACGCCGAGGGCGTCGCGCTTCGCGGCGTTGGCCTCGTGGAGCGCGAGCAGGAGAGCCACGGAGTCTGCTCCGCCAGAGACGGCCACGCAGACGCGGTCGCCGGGGTTGATGTGTTCGCGGTTGAAGGGAAGTGCGGTTGGCATCGAGTTCCTATATTAATGGGCAGCGCAGAGAAGATTGGGTAGAAAAAGCAGGTCTCTCCGCTCCGCGCTGCGCGCTCCGGTCGAGATGACATTTAACTGATGGGAACCTGGGATTTACCGGTGGCTCTGACTGAGGAATTGGCGCCTATATCCTGTATACTTCGCAGGTTATGCGAGTTTTCGTCATTATTCCCGCGGCCGGTATCGGCACGCGTATGGCGGCTGCCAATCATGCCGCTGCGCCGAAGCAGTTTTTGAGCATTGGCGGCATTCCGGTTCTGGTGCGTTCGGTGCTGGCTTTTCTGGAAGTGCCGCACGTCGACGCGGTGTGTCTGGCGGTTCGCGCAGCGGAGCGCGACCGCGTCGAGGCGCAGATACGCGAGTTCAAGCTGGGGCCGCGCGTTCACCTGGTTGAGGGTGGAGACAACCGGCAGGAGTCCGTGGCCAATGCCTTGCTGGCGCTGGAGTGCGATCGCAACGATGTGGTGCTGGTGCATGACGCGGTGCGTCCGCTGATTGATGCAGCAACAATCGAGCGGACGATTGAAGCGGTGGTGCGCCACGGCGCGGCAATTGTGGGGCTGCCGGCGGTGGACACGATCAAGCAGGTGGAGCGCACGGCCGATGGCGCGATCATTACAGCTACGGTTCCGCGAGAGCGTGTTGTGCTTGCGCAGACTCCTCAGGGAGCGCGGTTCGGGCTGCTGCGGCAGGCATTTGTTGAGGCAGAGACGGACGGGTTTGCGGGGACAGACGAAGCGAGTCTGCTGGAGCGTGCCGGGATCGAGGTTGCCGTGGTGCCGGGGTCGGCGCGGAACTTCAAGATTACGCAGCCGGGGGATATCGAGCTGGCCGAGTTCTACCTGGGACAGGCAAAGGCTTAACACGGATGAACACCGATAGCACGGATCAAAGACCGATTAATGTGAAGCAGGGAAAACATGATGCTTTGACGGAGCGGATAATCGGTGTTTTCTATGATGTGTATAACGAGTTGGGGTATGGGTTTCTTGAATCGGTGTATCGGGAAGCAATGAGATTTGCGTTGGTGCAGGACGGGATGAAGGTCGATGTCGAAGTCCCGGTTCCCGTGAGTTTTCGTGGAAATGTTGTTGGCGTCTTTCGCGCCGACCTGGTTGTAGATGATGCGGTGCTTCTTGAGCTGAAGACCTGCGACCAACTCGCACGGCAGCATGAATCTCAGACGATGCACTATCTCCGGGCTACGCCGATTGAAGTGGCCTTGCTGATGAACTTCGGCCCGGCGCCTCGATTCAAGAGGTTCGTGATGGACAACGAATTGAAGAAACGGCGGCATCGATCGGTGGAATCGGCGACAATCGGTGTTAAGTCTTTTACGACTCCCGAGATGATTTCATGATGAGGATTGGTTACGGGTTCGACTCGCACGCGTTCAAGCCGGGTGTTCCGCTGGTCATTGGCGGTCTTGCGATTGAGCACCCTGAAGGTTTGGCCGGTCATTCGGACGGCGATGTTCTGCTGCACGCAATTACGGACGCGCTGCTGGGCGCGGTCTCCGCCGGAGATATCGGTACGTTCTTTCCACCGAGCGATCCGCGGTGGAAGGGGGCGGCCTCGCACATCTTTTTGCAGACGGCGCTCGAAGAGGTTGCGACAGCCGGATACAAGATTGTGAACATCGACACAGTCCTGGTGATGGCCAAGCCGAAGATTGTCCCGATTGCGGGCGAACTGCGCGAGCGCGTGGCCGAGCTGCTGGGAGTGAAGCCGGGCGAGGTCGGCATTAAGGCCAAGACTCCCGAGGGGCTGAACCAGGACCATGTGGCAGTGGCCCACGCGACGGTGCTGCTGGAGAGCGTGAAGCTCGCCGATGCTCCGGCACGGATGGCGGCGTCAGCCGATGTGGACGATATCGACGAGGTGGTGAAGGGGCTGGTGGGCGGAGCGCACGACGTTTCGGCGCTCGGCCGCAAGCGGCCAGCGTTCGATACGGACGACCTGACGTAATACCGGAAAGCGACCGCAGATTTGCGCGGGCCAGCACGGATGAAAACCGATTGCTTGTCTAGTCCCGGTTTTCATCCGCGATGATCGGTGTGAATCCGTGGTCGCTAAGGTTTGACGACTGCGAGGGCGAAGCCGTCGTAGCCTTTGCTGCCTACGGTCTGGATGGCGGTGGCGTCGAGGCGCGGGTGGTTGCCGAGTTTTTCCAGAAACGCTCGAGTGCCCTGGACGCGCTCGTCCTTATTGTTCTTGTCGACGATGGCGCCGTCGCGGACGACGTTGTCGGTCAGGATGACCGTGCCGGGGCGCGAGAGCTTGACCGCCCAGTCGAGGTAGACGGGGTAGTTTGGCTTGTCGGCGTCGAGGAAGACGAAGTCGAAGGGGCCGGAGTTTTCCGCGTGCAGTTTTTCCAGCGACTCAACCGCCGGGCCGACGCGGATGTCGACGAGGGACGCGAGCCCTGTGCGCTGCATGTTGGCCTGGGCGACGGCGGCGTGTTTGGGGTCGAGCTCGAGGGTAATGAGCTTGCCGTCGGCCGGGAGCGCGCGGGCCAGCCAGATGGTTGAGTAGCCACCGAGGGTGCCGATCTCGAGGATGCGGCGCGACCCCTGAACGCGCGCGATGAGATTGAGCATCTTGCCCTGGTTGGGCGCGACGTCGATTGCCGGGAGGCCTGCGCAGGCGTTGGCTTCGAGCGCATTCTCCATCTGGTAGTCGGGAGGAAGCAGAGTGTCGGTGAGGTAGCGGTCTACGGTGATCCAGAGTCCTTGATCCATAAAGCCAAGATAGATTTATCCGGCGATACGGGCAAGCCGGTGTAGGGTAGAGTGCGGCTCCTATAAACGATTTTCCAGCGAGGCAAACGATGAAGAGAGGGCTTCACTCTGCGATTGGGCTGATCTTTCTGACGGCGGCAGGACATGTATACGGACAGGCAGCAAGCGTGCAGGACGATTTCGTGAGAACGCACTATGCGAAGTACGAGTACCGCATCCCTATGCGGGACGGCGCGAAGATGTTCGCCGCAGTGTATGTGCCGAAGCTGGGGGCGTTCAAGGACCCGGGGCCGTATCCGTTTTTGATGACGAAGACCCCTTATAGCTGTGGGCCGTATGGAGTGGATAAATTTCCTGCTCGTGTGGGGCCGAGCGCGGAGTTGATGGAGTCGGGGTACATCTTTGTGTGCGAAGACGCTCGCGGGAGGTATGCGAGCGAGGGCGTGTTTCAGGAGATGAACCCGCATATCGACGACAAGAAGTCGCCGAAGGATGTGGACGAGTCGAGCGATATGTACGACACGGTGGAGTTTCTGCTGAAGAACGTGCCCAACAACAACGGCAAGGTGGGAATTACGGGTATCAGCTATCCGGGGTTCTATACATCGGCGAGCATTATCGACTCGCACCCTGCGATCAAGGCGGCGAGTCCGCAGGCCCCGATGACGGACCTGTTCTTCAACGATGACGGCTATCACGGCGGCGCGTTTATGCTGAGCGCGAACTATGGGTTCTATCGCGGATTCTTTCCGCAGAAGAACCCGGTGATTCCAGCCGCCAGGGGCGGGGCGGGGCGTGGAGCTTCCAGCACGGAGAACCCGGATACGTATGCAACGCTGCTGGCGGCGGGACCGACGGGGAATCTCGACACGGGTAAAGATTATCTGGACGGCAAAAACTGGTTGTTCCACGACCAACTGGTTCATACGACCTATGACGATTACTGGCAGAAGCGCGACCTGTCCCGTCATATGAAGAACGTTCATGCGGCGACGATGGAGGTCGGCGGATGGTTCGACGCCGAAGACCTCTCAGGGCCGTTCAAGACATTTCACGCGATCGACAAGTTCAACCCGGGAAATGCGAACACGCTGGTGGTAGGGCCGTGGACGCATGGAGGATGGTCGCGCACGGACGGCGACCACCTGGGCGATGTGACGTTCAATGCGAAGACGTCTCTGTTCTATCGCGCGCAAATCGAGCTGCCGTTTTTCGAGCACTACTTAAAGGACAAGCCCGAGCCGGCTCTGCCGAAGGCCTATGTCTTTGAGACGGGAACGAATGTCTGGAAGAAGTATGACGCGTGGCCTCCAAAGCAAGTGTCGGTAAAGACGCTCTACTTCCGTGCGGGCGGGAAGCTGAGCTTCGATGCGCCGACGGAGAAGGCGGGCGTCGACGAGTATGTGAGCGACCCGGCGCACCCGGTTCCATTCGTTGAATATCCGACGGACACGGTCCCGCAGCGATATATGGATGACGACCAGAGGTTTGCGGCGACGCGGCCGGACGTGCTGGTGTACGAGTCCGATCCGCTGACGGAAGACGTGACGATTGCGGGGCCGGTGAGGCCGAAGCTGAAGATCGCTTCGACGGGCACGGACGCGGACTTTGTGGTGAAGCTCATCGACGTGTATCCGTACGACTACCCTGAGCCGGAGGGGACTTCGATGGGGAACAAGCGCATCACGGCCGCCGCTCCGGTGATCATGGGAGGCTATCAGCAGCTTGTTCGCGGCGAGCCGATGCGGGCGAAGTTCCGCGATAGCTGGGAGAAGCCGACTCCCTTGGTGCCGGGCAAGATGACTGAGGTGAACGGCGAGATGCCGGACGTAAACCACACCTTCCGCGCGGGACACAGGATCATGGTGCAGGTGCAGAGTTCGTGGTTCCCGCTGGTGGACCGCAATCCGCAGACGTTTGTGGATATTCCTCTGGCGAAGCCGGAGCAGTTTGTGAAGGCGACCGAGAGCGTATATCGGAATGCCGGTGCTGCGAGCGGGGTTGAGGTGCTGGTGATGCCTTGATTTTGACCGGCGAGGAAGATGATGGGTTGATTTGGCGTGCAGAGAAAAATGCAGATCCTTCGACTGCGCGGCTTCGTCGCTTCGCTCAGGATGACAATTTTAGGGTGGGCGTGGAGATTTGTGGCGCTTCGGAAGAAATGCGGGGATTCCTCGACTCGCTCCGCTCGCTCGGAATGACGCATTGTGTGTTTAGCCGAAGGGGTGTTCGAGCGAGGGGCTTTGGGGGGTGAACATTTCGCCGCCGTTGGGTGTGACAACCCAGTCGTCTTCGAGGCGGATGCCGAACTCGCCGGGGATGTAGATGCCGGGTTCGTCGGAGAAGGTCATGCCGGGTTGGAGCGGGGTATTGTTGCCGCGGACGAGGTAGGGCCACTCGTGATCGTCCAGGCCGATGCCGTGGCCGAGACGGTGGGTGAAGTATTTGTAGCCGGGACCGTATCCGGCGTCGGCGATGATTTTGCGGGCGGCGTCGTCGACGGCGTGGCAGGGTGCTCCGGCGCGGCCTGCGGAGAGTGCGGCGGACTGCGCTTTGTGGACGATGTCGAAGACGCGCTTCTGCTTGTCGGATCTCGCAGAGTCGGGGGCCTTACCGAGGACGAAGGAGCGGGAGATGTCGGACTGGTAGCCTTCGACGATGCAGCCGTCGTCGAGGAGGATGATCTCTCCCTCTTTGATGATCTGCGGTTGGAGCGAGCCGTGTGGGAGAGCGGAGTAGGGGCCGACCTGGCAGGAGGCTTCGCCCGGGAAGCCAGTGCGTAGGTAGGCGTCGGAGATGAGGCTGGAGACCTGGCGGTTGGTCATGCCGGGCTCGATGGACTGCCATACGGCCTTGTAGACGTTGAGGGTGTTGCCGTTGGCGAGGCGCATGAGGGCGAGTTCGGCGGGTGATTTAATGGCGCGGCAGCCGGCGGTGATGGGCGTTCCGCTGACGGTGGTGAGCGCGGGGCTGGAGTGCGCGATGCCGTTGGAGAAGACGAACTGGGTGCGCTCCTCGATGCCGATGCGGCCGGTCGCGATGCCGGATTGTTTGAGGGCCTTTGCGAGCAGGGCGAATGGGTCCTCGTCTTCGCTCCAGGTGTAGATGCGCGTGGCGCTGGCCTGCGGCAGGGTTGCGGTTTTGGCTTCCATGCGTTCACGGATGCGGCCCTCTTCAAAGACGGGGCAGACGATGAAGGGGCTGGCCTTGGCTGGGAGGACCCAGGCGAAGAAGCGCTCGGACTGCTCCCAGTGGAGGCTGGTGAAGTAGTTGAGGGAGGTGCCGGTGCAGATGACGAGGGCATCGGTCTTGTTCTGGATGAGAAGCTGGCGGGCGCGCTCGATGCGGCGCTCGCGCTCGTCGAGCGTGATGGGGATGGCCTCGGCACGGCGGTTGGTGAGGGCTGCGATGGCGGGCGGCAACTTCCTGCCGGAGGGGTCGGCGGGACGCTGGCCGCGCAGGGGGAGAGGCGAGGCAATGGCTGCTGCTGAGGAGGCCAGTAGAAAGCTGCGTCGGGATGACATGTGCGGATTGTAGTGAATTACGAGCGGGGTTCGCGCGGTAATCGGTGAGAAGCATTCGATTTCAGGAGCGCGAGCCACAAGCAGGTGGATGGAAGTTTGTGCGGGTGATAGGTTCGAGTCTGGCGCGGTCATTTGATGCAGTTCTTGAGGCGGAGACGATATGGCGATGATTACGACGGTGCAGCAGCATATTCTGCAACAGCAACAGCAGCTTCTTAAGTCGACGGGGCGCGAGGCGACGGGGACGTTCAGTTGGCTGCTGAGCGGCATAACGCTTGCCACGAAGATGATTGAGGCGAAGATTCGTGCGGCGGGTCTGGGCGATGTTCTTGGGGCCGCCGGTGCGGAGAACGTTCAGGGCGAGCAGCAGCAGAAGCTGGACGTGTTTGCGAACCAGGCGCTGCTGCACTGCCTGGGGCTGCGCGATAGCGTGGCTGCGCTGGTGAGCGAAGAAGATGAGGAGCCGGTCACGTTCAACCGCGATGCGGAGACGGGGAAATACATTATCGTGTTCGATCCTCTGGACGGCTCGAGCAACATTGACGTGAATGTGAATGTAGGAACGATCTTCAGCGTGCTGCGAAGGATGCCAGCAGAGTTGGGGACGCTGGAGGAGTCGATTCTGCAGCAGGGGTTTCGTCAGGTTGCGGCGGGGTATGTGGTGTACGGGCCTTCGACGGTGCTTGTGTACACGACGGGCAACGGCGTACACGGCTTTACGCTTGACCCGAAGATTGGCGCGTTTGTGCTGAGCAACGAACAGATGAAGATGCCGGAGCAGGGAAGCTACTACTCGGTGAACGAGGCGAATGCCGCGGGATGGCCGGAGGAGTACCGGAGGTATGTGGCGATGCTTCGAGAGGGTGGGCTGGGGAAGACGTACAGCTCGCGCTATATAGGAAGCCTGGTGGCTGATTTTCATCGGACGCTGCTGAAGGGCGGAGTATTTTTGTATCCGCCGACGGAGAAGCAGGCGAAGGGTAAATTGCGGTTGCTGTATGAGGCGAATCCGCTGGCGTTTATTGCGGAGCAGGCCGGAGGGGCGGCCACGAATGGCGCAGGGCGCGTGTTGGATATACGGCCTGAGGGCATTCATCAGCGGACGCCGTTCTGTGTCGGCAGCCGTTGCGAGATGGAGGCGTTGAAGGAGATGTTGTCGGGAGTGCCCGCAAAGTGAGCTTTAGCGCAGTGGTAGTGGATATAGCCGAGGAGAGCCGCGTGGCCGGACAGCAGCGATGGCTGGTGCACCTGGACCACACAGAGTTCCGGGTCGGCGACGCGGGGGCGATTGAAGCCATTGCGCGAAGCGGAGCACGGCTGCAAGTGCCAGTACTGGGAGTGGTGGAGCGAGAAGGTGAGATATGGCACCGCGTGGAAAAGCCGCTGATGGCCGGAACGAGTGTTACAGGATACGTGGGGCTGCCTTGAGCTGAGGCGAAGCGTGAGGCCGTTTGAGCGGCGTTGTGCTTCCTGATACACTTGACGAAGTCGTTCAGGCCACGGTGTGTAGACCCGGTTTCGCGCGTGAGTGAATGCAGAAGGTGTGGGGCTGTAGCTCAGTTGGGAGAGCGCCTCGTTCGCAACGAGGAGGTCGTCAGTTCGATCCTGATCAGCTCCACCAAATAAATCAATTCGGGTACGAGGACGGTAGACGCGACGAACTAATGGCCGCGGGGGGTAAGCCCACTTTGAACAGTCAAACGGCCTACCCAATGCAAGCTGGTGTAGCAGCCTGTTCGTAAAGAAACTGGTTGCGGATACATCCTTGGGTGGGCTAAGCTTTCGGACACCTAACGGTCGCATTGCGTTCGAACGGGAGTTTGGTTATGGAGCTGCAGATCAGTACGATTCCGTCGCCGGAAGATCCACCGTGGAGGAGCGCCGATTACCAATCGGAACTCCGTGAGCTTGGAGTGAGACTGCGAGCGGATGGTCTCGATCTTCGGGAGGTTCACTCTCCTTCTCCGTGCTCGGATTGCCCACCGGCGATTTCGGGGGAGTGGAGTGTTCCGCTCGACGCGGTTCTGACGCCAATTCTTGAGGCTCCGCTGGGCTCATGGTTACAGGCCAGACACGGCCGCACCGCTCGGCTGCGCATTGGGGCGATCGAGGCGGACGTACGGAACGTGCAGGAACTGGTAAGAGTTATCAAGGTTGCCAAGTGTTACCAGGACGTCGCAGAGAGCGAGAGTTAGCGAGCCGGGGCAGGCTTCTGTCAGAAATGGGCGATGCGGATTGGTTGGCGCAGCCACGTCAAAAACAGGTTTGGCGCACACCCCAGCAGCAGAATACTCAGCGCAATTGCGCAAAGAACAACCTGTCTCGCGATTGGCACTTGTATCGGGCCGGTCTCCGAGGCAGGTTCCGCAATATAGATACGTTTTAGGACTTGCAGGTAGTAGTAGAGAGAAACGGTGCTCATGGCAATGGCCAGAGCGACGAGCCAGAGCAGACCGAGTGTATGTTGTCCGGCGGACAGCGTCGAAGCAAAGAGAAGGAATTTGCCGAAGAACCCGGCCAGAGGTGGGATTCCTCCAAGCGAGAGCATAAAAATCAGCATGCAGAGGGACAGTATGGGGGCGCGACGGCTGAGTCCGGCAAAGTCGGAGAGCTTTTCGCCGCCGGCCTGCTCTTCGACAATCGAGATGACTCCAAACGCACCGATCAGGGTCATGGCATAGGTGATCGCGTAGTAGAGGAGCGCGACGAAGCTCTGTTCGGTGTGCGATACGAGCGCCAGCAGGATGTATCCCGCGTGTGCTATCGCTGAGTAGGCGAGGAGCCTACGGACGCTGGTCTGCGCGATGGCCACGAGATTTCCCAGGACCATCGACAGTGCGGCCACGACAGCAACGACTGGAACCCAGCCGGCGGTGTAGCGTCCCCAGTCGCTGCTGCCTTCCGCTCCCGCGAAGCCGATAACCATTACCTGATAGAAGATGATGAAGCCCGCGACCTTAGCGCTGGAGGAGATCAGTGCAGCGCTGTTGGCAGGCGCTCCTTCATAGACGTCGGGTGCCCAGAAATGAAATGGGACTGCTGCGACCTTGAAGCCGAATCCGAGGACAATCATGACCATTGCCACGGCCAGGAACGGATCCAGAGGCTGGTTTTTGATTGCGTGCGCAATTTGAACGAGATTTGTTGAGTTGGACAGACCGTAGAGAAGGCTGAGTCCAAATAAAAGAAATGCGGCGGATGTTCCTCCGAAGAGGAAATACTTCAATGCAGCTTCCGCTGAATGGGAACTTAGCTTGTTGAACGCAGCCAGAACGTAAAGGGAAAGGCTCAACAATTCCAGGGAGAGAAAGATCAGAAGAATATTTACGGTGCTCACGAGGAGCATCATGCCAACGGTTGCAAACAGAGCGACGGCGAGGTATTCGCCAACATGCGATGTGAAAGAAGAACCAACGGCCATGGCGACGATTAGTACAGTCAGCGCGAGTATGGCGACCTGAATCAGTTGTATCTCAGGGCCGATGACGAGGGTGCCATCGAAGAGGTTGGCTTGTTGCGGGACGCGTACTATTTGTGCGATTGCGCCGATACAGCCGATTGCGGAGATGACGGCTCCTATAGTGAACCGGGTGCGCGTTTGGGCGGTTCGAGAGATCGGGAGATCCACGGCGAGTACAAGCAGGGCCGTGACAACCAGAATCATCTCAGGCAAAAGGAGCTGAAGGATTGCGGTGTAGGAAACTGTGATCATTGCCAGTGGCCTTTCCGCAAGCCGTCAAAGAGTGGGGAGCTCAGAGCTGGAATTAGCAGGTTCAAGAGCAATTGCGGATAGAGGCCGACGGTCAGGCTTGCGAGGATCAACATGACAGCCCCAAGGCGCTCAGGCATCGAAATGGGGGGAAGTGCGTGAGTTGTGCTCTCGGGGGCGGAGTCGGAGAAAAAGGCCTTCTGCAGTGCACGCCATGTGTAGGCGACGGAGACTACGATTCCGATGCCCGCGCAAAGCACGTAGATCGGGAACGCGTTCCAGGCTCCGATGAGAACCTGAAGTTCGGCGACGAAGCCGCTGAATCCCGGCATTCCGATGGAGGCGATCGCAGCAAGGGTGAACGTGATCGCGGCAAAAGGGATGGCCTTGTTGAGGTGCAGGTGGCCCAGCGCGGTCAGATCGCGAGTGTGTGTGCGGTTGTAGACCATGCGCCCTACTACAGCAAACAGAAGGGCCGCGAGGACGCCATGAGAGAACATCTGCAATACTGCGCCGGTAAGTCCGACGCGAGTCAAAGTCATGAGGCCTAGCAGCACGAACCCCATGTGACTGACGCTGGAATAGCCTATGACGAATTTGAAGTCCTGTTGTACGAGCGCGACCAGCGCGCCATAAACGATACCAATCACCGCAAGCAGGCTGAAGACGTCACGCCATGACGCAAGGCCGAGCGCGGAAAATCCCCACGGATCGAGCCCCTGTGGAAAGAGGACCATGGCCACGCGCAGGCAGCCGTATGCGCCGAGTTTCATCACAACTCCAGCGAGCAGCATGGAAGCTGCTGTTGGCGCGGCGACATGGCCTGTGGGCGCCCAGGTATGGAATGGCCAGAGGCCAGCGAGAATCCCAAAGCCGGCAAACATGAGCGGGAACGCCCACATTTGAAAGTGAAGAGAAAAGGGAAATTGCGATAGTTCGAGAAGGCTCATCGTCTTTGCGCCGGCGACGACATATGCCGCGACCAGTACGATGAGCACCATTGCACTGCCTACCAATGAGTAGAGGGCAAGCTTCATGGCTGCGTACTCGCGTTGCGTCGAGCCCCAGATGGCAATGAGGAAGTACTTCGGGATGATCGCAATCTCGTAGAAGACAAAGAGCAGGAACAAGTCGGCGCTGAGGAACACGCCGTAGACTCCACCGATCAGGGCGAGATAAAGGGCGAAGAACTCGTTGGCACGATGCTCGATGTTCCAGGAGAAGAGGACGCCGGCGATTGCGACGATTCCGGTGAGCAGAACAAGCACAAGACTGACTCCATCGGCGGCGAGATGGTATTCGATGCCGAGTGGCGGAATCCATGATCGGTGAACGATCGTCGTCATGGTGCCGTTTGCCGAATGCAGCAGATCGTAGGCTGTGATTGCAAAGCCCGCAATGGCTGCAAGCAACGCAATGCTGCGTGCAGTCTTTGCCGATAGCTTGAGCAGCATCAGTGCCAGCGTTCCCAGAAACGAGATGTAGATTGTCCAGGCGAGCAAGGCTAGTACCTCACCTGTTGCACCAGTCTAATAACGGTGCTGTTGATGATGCCGAGAACAAGTTGTGGAAAGATTCCCAACGCAAACATGAGGCCGATTGGGGGCAATAGCGCGAGCCGTTCGGCGACGGTCAGGTCCGGCATGTTCGACCATCGCTCATTGAGAGGGCCAGAGAAGACACGTTGAAGTATTCCCAGGATGAAGATCGCAGTCACCAGCAGACCGATGAGAGCGAGCGCGGCAGCCCATGTCGCGAGCGGAAACACGCCCCGGAAGATGAGGAATTCTCCGATGAAGCCGTTCAACCCGGGCAAACCAAGAGAGGAAAACAGGGCGATACCCATCAGTCCGCTGAAGACGGGAGTGACCTTGCGGATACCGCCGAAGTCGTTCAGACTGCGCAAACCTCCACTGCGCGTTTCCAGCAGCGCAACAAACCAAAACAGGGTGGCTGCGGTGAGGCCATGGTTGAACATTTGCAGAATGACGCCATCGAGATCCGCGACCTTTGCAGTTGTTAACGCGACGGAATTGCCGGTGAGACTTGCCGATGTAAAGATTCCCAACATGCAGTAGCCGAGGTGGTTGATCGAGGAGTAGGCAAGAATACGCTTGAGGTCCTTTTGAGCGAGGGCTGCAAAAGCGGAAAGGACAACTGTGCAGACACCGAGCCACAAAAGCGGCGTAAGCACAGTACGCAACTGTGGGGAAAAGATGGGGAGCACGATTCTAAGGAACCCGTAGACACCCATTTTGGACATCGCGCCGGTGAGCAGCATGGTCGTGGCGGTTGGAGCTTCGGTGTATGCCGCCGGTAGCCATGTATGAAATGGAATGAGTGGGACCTTGACGGCGAAGCCGAGAAATACACCGCCAAAGAGCAAGAGTGCAAACTGCTCCGGCGTAAAACTGTGCCAGGTGAGATGTGCAGCCAGCGCCGGTACAAGTTGTCCCCCTTGCGCCAATTCCGCGAGGCGAGGGAAATCGAATGTTCCGGTGCACTGAAACAGCGCGAGAAATGCGAGCAACAGTGCGACACTTCCTGCCATCGTGTAGACGAGAAATTGGGTGGCCGCGGCTGCGCGTCGGGGGCCGCCCCACAGTTGAATGAGAAAGAAGGCGGGGATGAGACTTAGCTCCCAGAAGATGAACCAGTGAAAAAAGTTCAAAGCGGTGAAGGTACCGAAGAGGCCCGCTTGAAGGAACAGAACCAGCGAGAAATACACTTCTTCGCGTTCGCGAATCTTTGAAGAAGCGGCAATTGACATTGTGACGACAAGAGCCGACAGCAGTAGCATTACGAGCCCAAGTCCGTCGATACCTAAGTGGTACTCTGCGCCAAGTGAAGGTATCCACGCGTGCCATTCCTGGAACTGAAGTTCTCCCGATGCCGAGTCAAATCGACGATAGAGGACAAACGTCATTGCGAGCGCAATAAGGCTGAAAGCCAACGCGATGGGCCGAGCGCGGTCCTTCCGCCTGTCGCCAAGGGCAAGGATTGCAATAGCACCGACGAGCGGTACCGCAGTCAGCACTGAAAGGAATGGGAATGCCTTCATCCGTGATGGCCCCAGATGAGGAATAGGACGAATCCTGCAAAGGCGATCCCGATGATTTGGAGATAACTTTGCACGCGACCGCGTTGGAGGCGAGAGAGAAGACGTCCGCTGAGAGCTGCTCCCCGACAGCTTTGATCAAAGGTGCGATTTACCGCGAAAGCATCCGTAGAGCGGCTTAGCCGCGAAGCCCCAAGCGTAAGCCGAGATATGAGATGAATCATGCCATTGAAGACCCAACGATCGAGCCAGTCACATGCGTCGGAAAACCACGCAGCGGAACGAACAAACGTAGCACCATAAAACGTATCGACAAACCAGCCATTTCGCAGGAGATTGAAGAGTGACGGGCTGAATTGTTCGAAGGCATCGGGGCTGGCAGACTCCGCGTTCAATCGGTTGCTGTAAAGAAGCCAGCCTATGCCAAGACCAATCAGGAGAACGGCTGTCGATGAAAACATTACTGTAAGCACACCGCTCTCCGCGAATCCTCGGAGTTCGAACCGCGCATGCTGTCCATTGATAAATGCGCTGAACCATGGCCATGCGGGTGTGCCGATCAGCCCCAGTAGTACAGAACAACCCGCGAGAATGACGAGCGGAAGCGTCATGATACCAGGGCTTTCGTGTGGAGATGTCGCGTGCGCTTCCGGTCGACGAGATTCTCCGAAGAAGACGTAGAGAACCTGCCTCGTCATGTAAAAAGCGGTCAGCAGGACGCCTAAAGTTGCGAGATAAAACGGAGTTCGCGATACGCCCCAGGTGGACGCCGCATGAAGTATCGCATCCTTGCTCCAGAAGCCCGAAAAGAGGAGCGGAAAGCCGCACAGTGCGAGCATGCCCACTGCATAGGTTGCGAATGTGATCGGCATGAGCTTACGCAGCCCACCCATGCGGCGGATGCTCTGTTCCTCATGGCAGCCGTGAATGACCGATCCCGCACCCATAAATAGCAGGGCTTTGAAAAAAGCGTGCGTGATGAGATGAAACATTCCCACCGCAACACCGCCTACGCCGAGACCGAGCATCATGTAGCCGAGCTGAGAGACGGTAGAGTATGCAAGGATGCGCTTGATGTCATCCTGGGCAACGGCGATGCTCGCCGCGAAGACAGCGGTGATTGCGCCAACCCAGGTGACAACCTTCAGGGCGGGTGCAGATGCGAGCGATAAACCGAGTCCACCACCATGTGCGGCCATCAGCGGATAGGCCCGCGCAACCAGGAAGACACCGGCAGCGACCATTGTGGCAGCGTGAATCAGAGCGCTCACCGGTGTTGGGCCCTCCATGGCATCAGGAAGCCATACATGCAACGGTACCTGGCCGGACTTTCCAATCGCGCCGCAGAAGATCAGCAGTGCAATTCCCGTGGAAGCGGCGATACCGAGGCTGGTCGTCTGCGTCACGAGCTTCATGAGCGCGGCTTGTTCAAGGCAACCGGCCCCATAGTTGTAGAAGAGCAACGTCCCTGCCTGGGAATATAGCCAGACCATTCCCAGCAGGAAGGCGAGATCGCCGATTCGTGTGGTGATGAATGCTTTCTTCGCCGCAGATGCCGCGCTTGGTTTTTGGTACCAAAAGCCAATGAGCAAATAGGACGTGAGGCCGACGATCTCCCAGCAGATGAAGAGCAACAGGAGGCTGTTCGCAATCACAAGTCCCAGCATTGCTCCTGCAAAGAGGGAGAGAAAGCAGAAGAATCGCGTGAAGTTGTCGTCGTGGGCCATGTAGCCGACGCTATAGATGAAGATCAGCAGCCCGACGAATGAGACCATGACCAACATCACGGCCGTGAGTGGATCGAGCACCCATCCCAACTTGAGCCATTCGCTTCCCACCTGAAACCAGTCAAAATTGAAGGGTAGTCTGGCGATGTGCTCCTGACTGACCAGGCGGAGAACCTCCGCGAATGCAATCAAGCACAGCAGCAATGAAAGCGTCATGGAGCCAATGGCGGCGGATGCTGCAAAGAGGCGGTGTCTGCGATGAGCAAGCGCGCTTAGCGCTGCCGCAAGTAGGGGCAGTGCGGGGATGAGCCAGAGGTTGCGTACGATCCAGGTCACCTTCAGCTCATCCCCTCATGGAATCGACCTGGTCAAGATCGGTCGTATTGAAATGCCGATATACGGCGATGATCAGAGCCAAGCCGACTGCGGCCTCGGCCGCAGCGACGCCGATTGAAAAGAGCGCGAACATGACACCTGTCAGTGCCTCAGGGTTTGGGCTGTAACGCCAGAACGTGATGAAGTTCAGGTTCGCGGCGTTGAGCATGAGTTCGATTCCAATGAGAACGAGTATGGCGTTGCGGCGGACGAGCGCTCCGGCCAGACCTATGGCGAAGATAAGTGCGGAGATGAGGAGGTAGTTGACGGGTGTTGTCATCTGTTCATCCTCTGTTCGCGCATGGCGATGGTGACGGCACCTACGAGCGCCGCAGTGAGCAGCAGACCGGTTACTTCAAGCGGAACCACGAATTGCGACATTAAGGAGTCGCCGATATTCCTGACGGTTATTTCAGGACGGGGTTGTATCGAACGAGCCCCCACGGCACTGGAGCGAATCGACCAGGCAAGGATTACAAATACAGCAACGGCGACGAGACTGCTTGTGACCCATCCAGGCGCAACAGTCAGATGTGCCAGCGGTTCGTGGCTTTGGGTAAGAAGCATTGCGAAGACAATGAGGATCGCTACGGCACCGACATAGACCAGAATTTGTGCGAAACCGACGAACTGCGCGCCAAGCTGGAGATATAGGCCTGCCAATCCCGTAAAGGCCACTACAAGTGCCAGGACGCAATGGACAAGATTGCGCAGAGTCATGGCGGCGAGAGCTCCGGCAACGGTGAACACAGCGATGATGGCGAATGACAAGCTCACTTCTCCCAGTGCGTCTACAGTTTCATTGACCTTCGTCCTGCGTTCTTCGCAACAGTGGCATTTTCGTCAAATTCGTACGTCTTCAGCAACAAATACTTCTTTGCGCAAACTACATTGTGGTTCCTAGTCGGCGAACCGGTACGTCCGTTTCTCCAGCTTGTTGGACTGCATGAGGCCGCGGCCGAGCAGAAGGTAAGGCACAGCAATCAGGATTGTGCCCACGATCCATCGAATAGCGCCGGGAGGAGTGAAATGCCAGGTTGAGGCGGCAAACAGGTTGATCAATGCCATCGGAAGCATGAACTTCCATGCAAAATTCATAAGCTGGTCCATGCGGAGACGGGGAAGTGTAGCGCGAACCCAGATGAGCATGGCAATCAGCACGAGGAGTTTAGCGAAGAACCAGAAGTACGATGGGGCCCATGTGAGAAAAGAAAATGGCGCGGCCCAGCCCCCGAGAAAGAGTGTGATGGCCAGTCCGCAGATCGCGAACATCCCGATGTATTCTCCGAGAAAGAACAAAGCGAATTTGAAGCCCGAGTACTCGACGAAGTAGCCGGCAATAATTTCGGATTCTCCCTCGGGTAGGTCAAACGGCGAGCGATTGGATTCCGCAATGCCGGCGATCATAAAGAGCACGAAGCCGGCGAACCCCCATGGCGTGAAGACAAACCAGTGCGGCCAGATTCCTGAATAACCGGTCTGGCTTTCCACGATAGCGCCGGTCGACAGAGAACCTGCGGCCATGACAGCGGTGATGGTGGAGAGGATCAATGGGACTTCGTAGCTGATCATCTGTGCAATGGCGCGCATCGCGCCGAGCAGCGAGTACTTGTTTCGGCTGGACCAGCCTGCCATGAAGATAGCGAGTTCGACGACCGAACTTGCGGCGAAGAAATAAAGAAGGCCTGCGTCCAGATTGATCGCAGTCATATTTCTGCCCAGAGGCAGAACCGCATAGCCAAGGAACGCCGCGACGACGAGCACAATTGGGGCCAGCATGTGAACGACGCCGTCTGCCGAGTGCGGAACGATATCTTCTTTAGTCAGCGATTTCAAGCCGTCTGCAAGCGGTTGTAACAGGCCAAAAGGGCCGACCCGGTTTGGGCCGTATCGGTTCTGGAAGCGGCCTAGCCCTTTGCGCTCAAGAATGGTGGTCAAGGCGAACAGGGTAGCGAACACCACAAGAATGGCGATGGCCGACAGTGCCGCGGAGAAAATTGGCTGCACCGAAACCGGCGAATGTGCCAGGATCCGATGTTTGAGCAGAACGAAGATTTGGTCCATCGTTTCAGTCATGGCTGTCAGCTTGTCGTCGTCTGAGAATCGGGTTGGGATGTTGTTGAAGCGGCCACCGTTGGCTTTGCCTTTGCCTCGGCCCTGGCTTTAGCCTCGGCCAACCTCTCGTCGACTTCGGCTGCGGTAGCAGGATGAATATTGTGAAAGTAGCTGTTTGGCTTCGCGAGCTGTTCTCTGCTCCAGAGCAGTCCGCGAAAGCGATCGGTCGTGCTCAGCTCAAACGCGTTGTCCATCTCAATGGCGTCGAAAGGGCAGACTTCAACGCATATCTGGCAGCTCATGCAGACGGAGACGTCGATGTTGAAGACGGCCGGATAAAACTGTTGCTTGCCGATATAGTCGGGCTTCTTGTCACTGCTCTTTTGAATGAAGATGCACTTGGGCGGGCACTCCTTTTCGCATATCTGACAGGCAACGCAGCGCAAGCCTGCCTGCGAGTCGTCGCCGTCGTAGACGAGGAAGGGGAAATTGCGCGCTGCTTCGGGTTGAGGCAGGCGCTCCTCAGGAAACTGGACGGTGGTGAGCCGCTCTTTGCTGACGAAGCTGCCGAAGAAATTTCGAGCAGTCTCCGCCAGTCCTTTCAGGATTCCCTCACCCAGCATGGCCCATATCTCCCGCACAACCTGTGTGATGCTTCACATATGAATGGAGCGTGCTAACGATCCACCTCCCCTAAGACGATATCTACAGTGCCGAAGATCACAATTGTGTCCGCGATACTGTAGCCGCGGCACATATCTTCAAGTACGGTCAGGTTGATCAAACTGGGTGGGCGGACGCGGTACCGGTATGGATTGGGCGAGCCGTCGCTGATCAGATAGAAGCCGAGCTCGCCTTTGGGTGCTTCGATCCGGCCATAAGCTTCGCCGGGCTTTGGGCGAAAGCCGCGTATCTTCGCCTTGGGATCCATGAGCGGGCCTTGAGGAAGATCGCGCAGGGCCTGATGGAGAATCTTCAACGACTCACGCATCTCCAGCATGCGGACCATGTAGCGGTCGTAGACATCTCCGTGTTCACCCAGAGGGATTTTGAAGTCGAAGCGGTCATAGATTCCGTATTTGTCCACTTTACGGATGTCATAGTTCACGCCTGACGCGCGAAGCATCGGGCCCGTCACGCCGGCATCGATCGCCAGGTCTTTCTTCAGTATTCCGACGCCCTGGGCGCGCGCCATGAAGATCTCGTTTCCGGTCAACAACTGCTCGTACTCATCCAGGAAGCGTGGAAACTCTTCAACAACCTTCTTCGTCTGCTCAAGCCAACCGGCGGGCAACTCTACGCGGCAACCGCCAAAGCGCATGTAGTTGCACATCATTCTCGATCCGGTGAGCGATTCGAAGAGATCAAGTATTTTTTCGCGTTCGCGAAAGGCGTACATCAGCGGAGTGCCGCTGGCACCCATCTCTTGCGTCAGAAAACCGATCGTGGCTGTGTGATTGACCAGGCGTGTAAGCTCGGCAGTGATAACGCGTATGTACTCGGCGCGCTCGGGAACCTGTAGCCCGGCAAGCTTTTCAACGGCGAGGGCATAGGCCCAGTTGTTGGTGAGCGAGCAGATGTAGTCGAGCCGGTCCGTGTATGGCATTGAGGCAAGATAGCTGGCCGATTCAGCGATCTTTTCGTGGTTGCGATGCAGATAGCCAAAGACGGGTTTCAGCTTGACGACCCGCTCGCCGTCAAGCACCACATCCATGCGGAAGACGCCGTGTGTGGAGGGGTGGTGTGGTCCCAGCGCAATTTCGAGCAACTCATCCTGACCGCAGCCGGCAGCACGTTCGTCGTGAGTCGCTTCCTTCACCGGCGCTGTGGTCATGCTGATCATGGTTCCTGGGACTTCCCCATGGCGTGCTGCTTGGCCTTTGCCAAAATGTCATCGTGCGCTGTTGGTTCGTATTCGTAGTCGTCGGGTTCGACGTAATCCTTCCGCATGGGGTGATCTTCGAACTCATCCCACATCAGAATGCGGCGCAGATCGGGGTGGCCGTCGAAGATGATTCCGTAAAGATCGAAGATCTCGCGCTCCTGAAACTCGGCGCTTCGCCACACAGGGGTTAGCGAGGGCAGATGAACCTTGTCGGTACGGTTCTCTGTGCGCAGCCGGAGCACGAGAGGGCCACGCTTCTTCTCCATGGAATACAGGTGGTAGACAACTTCTAGATATCCAGGAGAGTGCTGTGCTTCAAGCCAGTCCACACCGGTGACGTTGGAACAGTAGTCGAAGCGAAGCTCTGCGTGGTCACGCAGAAACGTTGCTGCCTCCACTGCGTGGGCAGAATCGAGCAGCAGAGAGTGCTGTCCCGAGGGGCTGCCGTTGAGGATCATCTCAGAGCGGCAACCGGGAACAGCAGCATCGAGCCGGGCTTTAATCTCCTCCAGCATCGACCTCTCCTGGGTTGCGTGAATCGATATTGTTGAGGATGCGAAAGACTTCAGGATTGTTTGGCGGTTCGAGATCGTGCGCGCCGAACCGCGGCACGACAAATTCGCTGGGCGCTTCCGGATCAAGATGGCGTGGTCTGCCTTCGCCTGTTAACGTCTGTTGATCGATCTTTTTCTGTAGCGTCATGAACGCATCGATGAGGGCCTCGGGTCGCGGTGGGCATCCCGGAATGTGCACATCAACAGGAATGTAGCGATCGATACCCTTCAAAACGTTGTACCCCTGCTTGAAGGGGCCGCCCGAGATGGCGCAAGCACCCATGGCGATGACGTATTTTGGCTCGGCCATCTGGTTATAGAGGCGCACCACCTGAGGGGCCATTTTTTTGGTCACGGTGCCGGAGACGATGATCAGATCAGCCTGGCGAGGTGAAGGTCTGAAGACTTCTGCGCCGAACCGCGCCAGGTCGTACCGCGCCATGCTAGTCGCGATCATTTCGATGGCGCAGCACGCCAGGCCAAACGTCATCGGCCATACTGAGTTCTTGCGGCCCCAGTTGTAGAGCTCTTCAAGGGTCGTCGTAACGATCCCTTGTTTGCTCAATTCGATTCTGAGCTTCTGGTCCATTGCAGTGCTGTGCTGTCCTGCTCTTTCGACGCGCTGTACTGTCATTTGTTCCGCCCGATCGTCAGACCCAGGTCAATACGCCTTTCTGCCATGCCCATACAAGCCCTTCGACCAGCAGGAGCAAAAAGACCATCATGGCGATTGCGGCCCCCAGGCCCAGGCCGTCGAATGCAACGGCGAACGGCAGCAGGAAGATCGCTTCTACATCGAAGATCAGAAAGACGATTGCGTAAAGGTAGTATTCCGGCCTGAAGGGTATCCAGGAAGTTTCCTTTGTCTCCAGGCCACATTCGTAGGTGGAGTTTTTTTGGGGTCCTGGTTTGCGCGGAGAGAAGTTCTTCGACCAGAGCCGTGCAAGCGCGAGTGGAGCGATTGCAAATCCCGCAGCGGCGATCGCAAGGACCACGATGGGGAGGTATACGCCGAAGACCGGAGGATTCATAAACACCTGAGCCGGTAAATGTTATCGAATCGAACCTGTCGCTCAAAACAGCTTTGCGGCCCGATTCTCCATCTGCATTTGCGACAGATCAAGTTATCAATTGAAGTGCGAGGCGTCAAAGGTTCTGAAGTTGCAGGGTGTGGGGCTTCTCAAATCCGGCGCCGGAATGGATATGGTATTGTGGCTTGTTCGTGAAACTCCCAAGTCTCATTCAAGGAGGGAGAACTACTCATGGCGGCAGAACAGGTCGCTCGGCCAGTAAGTTCCGAAGGCGGGCCCCAAACAACAATTGAGACTAACCAGCAGTCTGCGCGAGGAAATGTCGTCAATGACTTCAGCATCCAGGTCGCGACTGTAAACGGATCGGGATCTCAGTCGGCCAATCTGGTCTTGCTGCGATCGATCTTCCGGATGGGAATACCAGTCAGTGGCAAAAACCTCTTTCCTTCCAACATTGCCGGCCTTCCGACCTGGTACACGATCCGCGCCAGCAAGGATGCTTATATCGCCCGCAAGAAGGAGATCGACGTCCTGATTGCGATGAATCCGGAGACATGGCAAGAGGACATGCTTTCGCTGCCGCCCGGGGCGGTGGCGATCTATGAAGAGTCCGCCAATCTTCAGCAACTTCGGGGCGACGTGGCATGCTATCCGGTGCCGTTCGACAAGCTGACCGCAGCGGTCTGTCCCGAGGCCAAGTTGCGCAAGCTGGTCAAGAACATGGTCTACGTTGGCATTGCCGCGCATCTCCTGAAGATGGACATGGCTGCCGTGGAAGGGGCTTTGCGCAAGCAGTTTGCCAAGAAGGTCAAGGCTGCCGACCTCAACTGGGCGGCGGTCCAGGCAGGCTACGAGTATGCCTCGGCAAACTTTACGAAGCACGATCCTTTTGTGCTGGAGCCGATGAACGAGACGGCAGGGAAGATCATCATCGACGGAAATACAGCCGCTGCGCTGGGATGCGTTTTTGCGGGCTGTACGGTGGCGATGTGGTATCCGATTACGCCGTCGTCGTCGCTGGTTGAAGGCTTCATCGATCTGGCAAAACGGTACCGCATCGAAGAGAGCGGCAAGTCGACCTTTGCGGTAGTACAGGCTGAAGACGAGTTGGCGGCCATTGGTGCAGTGCTTGGCGCCGGCTGGGCCGGGGCGCGCGCGATGACGGCGACCTCAGGGCCAGGTATCTCGCTCATGGCAGAGTTTGCTGGACTTGGCTACTACGCAGAACTGCCGGGAGTGATCTTCGATGTGCAGCGCACGGGGCCGTCGACTGGTCTGCCCACGCGCAATCAGCAGTGCGATCTGCTCTCGGTCGCGTTTCTGTCGCACGGAGACACGAAGCACGTCATGTTGATTCCAGGCAGCGTCAAAGAGTGCTACGAGATGGCGCAAACGGCGTTCGATCTGGCGGAGCAGTTGCAAACACCTGTTTTCGTCATGTCCGACCTCGATCTTGGCATGAACAACTGGATGTCCGAGCCTTTTACATACTCCGACAAGCCATTAAACCGGGGCAAAGTGTTGAGCGCGGAGGACCTGAAGAGGCTGGGCGGATTTGCCCGCTATAAAGATGTTGATGGGGATGGCGTGGGCTATCGCACGCTACCTGGAACGGACCATCCGCTTGCTGCCTACTTCACGCGCGGTACTGGCCATAACGAAAAGGCCCAATACACCGAGCGGCCCGACGACTACTTCAACAATATGGAGCGGCTTGCAAAGAAGTTCGAGACGGCCCGCTCGCTCGTTCCGCGGCCCGAAGTCGTTCAGACCGGCAAGGCAAAGATCGGTGTGATTGCGTTTGGGACCTCCGACTTTGCAACACGCGAGAGTCGCGACCAGTTGAGGAAGGAGTACCGGCTCGAGACAGACTATCTGAGGATACGTGCCTATCCGTTCACGAGCGAAATCCACGACTTCATTGCCTCGCACGAGCGGGTCTACGTGGTTGAGCAGAACAGGGATGCGCAGATGTTGAGTCTGTTGAAGCTGGATGTAAAGGCCGAGGACGTTGTAAGGCTGCGCAGCATCCGCCACTTCAATGGGCTGCCGATCGACGCGCGGTCCATTACCGACGATCTTGTCACGCAGGAAGGAATCTAGATGGCAACGCCTCCAGTTACATCCAGTGCAGAGACATCGAAAGCGGCACCCAAGACGAACCGGATCGGGCTTCAGGTGCTCGATTACCGGGGCGGTAAGACGACGCTTTGCGCAGGCTGCGGCCATAACGCGATCTCGGAGCGTATCATCGACGCTTTTTACGAGATGGGGATTCAGCCGGAACGTTTGATGAAGCTCTCCGGCATTGGCTGCTCCTCGAAGAGCCCCGCCTATTTTATGAGCAGGGCCCACTCGTTCAACAGTGTCCATGGGCGCATGCCTTCGATTGCAACTGGAGCTCTGCTGGCCAATCACACGATGCAGGCGCTGGGAGTAAGCGGCGATGGCGACACGGGCTCCATCGGCATGGGGCAGTTTGTCCATATGCTCCGCCGCAACCTGCCAATCATCTACATCATTGAAGACAATGGCGTCTACGGACTGACGAAGGGGCAATTCTCCGCGACCGCCGATATTGGGTCGAAGCTAAAGACCGGGGTGATCAACGATCTGCCCGCCATCGATCTTTGTGCCATGGCGATTCAATTGGGAGCTACATTCGTGGGGCGGTCCTTCTCGGGCGACAAGAAGCAGTTGCTGGCGATGCTGAAAGCGGCAATTGCTCACAATGGCACAGTAGTGCTCGATGTCATTTCGCCGTGCGTTACCTTCAACGATCACGAAGGCTCGACCAAAAGCTACAAATACATGCAGGAGCACGAGGAGGCGATAGCCGAGATCGGTTTCGTTCCTTACTTTCAGGAGATCGATGTGGAGTACGATCCAGGCACGACGATCGACGTGAAAATGCACGACGGCAGCCACCTGCGCCTGCGAAAGCTGCATGAAGGCTTTGCTCCGACGGACCGGGTCGCGTCGGTTTCCGCACTGATGGCCGCACATGCAAACGACGAAGTGTTGACCGGCGTCTTCTATGTCGACACGGCGAAGCCAACGTTCACCGAGCTGTTGAACCTGGTCGATGAGCCACTGGCTACCTTGCCGGATGCGCGCGTGCGGCCTGGCAAGGCAGTGCTCGAAGAGGTCATGCAGCGGTTGATGTAGTTCCGGGTTCCAGGCTGCTATCCGCCGCTGTGTTCCGCTTCCGCGTTGGGCTCGGGAAAGTCGGTATCGCCGTCTTTCAGCATCTCATCCTGGTCGCGATGCCCGAGCTGGCCAGCCATGGAGTTGTGTGAGCGCCTTGTGAAGCCGGGGTGAAGGGTATCGTCTTCGACCGCGCCCTTGTGCATGCTTTCGTCCGGAGTCATTGCAGGGTAAGCCATTGTGGTCCTCCTCGGGCCGAGGGATGAACGCTGCGAGGTGGGTTCACCCTACGGAAGGTGCAATAGAGCGGCTCTTCCCGACGTACTTTGTCAGGTCTCGACTAGAATGTACTGCTATGGCATTCAAGTTTCAAGGTGTCGATTTTCTCCAATTCGACTCTCTTCTCTCCGAGGATGAGTTGCTCGTTCGCGGCAATACGCGCGCCTTTGTCGAAGACAAACTGATCCCTGTTATTGAACAGTGCAACCGCGACGGGCGCTTCCCACGAGAACTGGTGCGTCCCATGGGGGACCTGGGCTTCTTCGGGGCAACGCTTGAAGGGTACGGCTGCGCTGGGATGAATAACGTTGAATATGGTTTGCTGATGCAGGAGCTGGAGCGCGGAGACTCCGGAATCCGCAGCTTTGTCAGCGTCCAGTCGGCCCTGGTGATGTATCCCATCTTTGCCTTCGGCTCGGAGCGGCAAAAAGACGATTGGTTGCCGAAGCTGGCTACAGGTGAAAAGCTGGGCTGTTTTGGACTGACTGAGCCCGATTTCGGATCAAACCCCAGCGGTATGAGAACGCGCGCGCACAAAGACGGCGACGACTACGTTCTCAACGGAGAGAAGATGTGGATTACCTCCGGCAGCATCGCGGATGTTGCCGTGATATGGGCGAAGGTGGAAGAGCCAGGCGCCGCTCCGGAGGACTGGCGCATTCGCGGATTTCTCGTCGAGACCGATCGGCCCGGATTTTCCGCGCACGACGTGCATGGCAAGTGGTCTCTCCGCGCCTCAGTCACGTCGGGTCTGGCCATGCAGGAGGTTCGCGTTCCGGCGGAGAACCTGCTACCGAAGTCGGACGGGCTGAAATCTCCCCTGATGTGTCTCAGCCAGGCCCGGTACGGCATTGGCTGGGGGGCGATTGGCGCCGCCATGGCCTGCTATGACACCGCCTTGCAATATGCGAAGCAGCGAAAGCAGTTTCGCGATCAACCCATCGCCAGCCATCAGCTCGTGCAGGAAAAGCTCACATGGATGATTACGGAGATCACCAAGGCGCAGCTCCTCTCGTTGCAGCTTGGCCGCCTGAAAGATATGGGGAAGGCTGCGTTTCAGCACATTTCGATGGCGAAAAGAAACAATGTGTGGATGGCGCTGGAGTGTGCGCGTATGGCACGGGACATACTTGGCGCCAATGGTATTGCGGACGACTATCCGATTATGCGTCACATGATGAACCTGGAATCGGTGAAGACCTACGAGGGCACCCACGATATTCACACTCTGATCGTCGGACAAAGCGTAACCGGGATTGCGGCTTATTGATTCCGGGATCTGGGATCTGCCGGGCTACTGCAGCTACTGAGTAAGCCTTGTAGCTCCGGCTCGAGCTTCAATTGCAAGGCTTCTATTGCGTTTTGGATGTGCGCGACCGAAGTTGCTCCCACCAATACGGAATCTACACTCCGATTGCCGAGTACCCATGCCAGCGCGAGTCTGGATGCAGGAATACCAGCCCTCGTCGACAGGAGCTTCAGCCTTTCGACGGCGTCAAAATTGGACGGCGTGAAGTAAATGTCGCGGTGACCAGGGGCGACATCGAACCTCGATCCGCGGTAGATGTTGTTTGCGTTCGGATACTTTCCCGTCAGAAATCCGGCGCCGAGAGGGCTATAACTGGTGACTCCGATGCCGTTATCAAGGCAGTAAGGCAAAAGGTCGGCTTCGATCTGCCTCGCAACAAGGTTGTACATTGGCTGCACAGCTTCGAATCGCGAAAACGCGTTGCATTTAGCGATGTCGTTCGCCGTCTGCAGTTGCGCGACTGTGAAGTTGCTGCAACCGGAAGCCCCTATTTGCCCCGACTGGATAGACAGCGTCAAAGCGCTCATAGTCTCTTCCCACGGCATCGATGGATCGAACTCGTGAAGCATATAAACGTCGATGTGGTCGACGGCCAATCTCGCCAGACTCTCTTCAAGAGCGGCCCGAATATGTTCGCAGGTATATGGGGGTTTTACCTTTGACTGAAGGACAATTCGCTCACGACAAGCTCGATCTCGAATCCAGCGTCCGATGATTCGTTCCGACGCGCCGCCGCCGTACGCGCCTGCCGTGTCGAAGAGATTGATGCCCTGATTGAAGGCATAGTCCATGATGGCAAACGAGTTTTTTTCATCGATCTCTCGTCCAAACGTGACGCACCCCAGCCCGATGCGGCTGACTGAAAGCCCCGATCTTCCCAATGGTCGTTGATTCATACGGATGCCCTGATGTTGAGGATCGAGATCGAATAGAGCGTGACTGCGATACTAGCTCACTGCTTATCAAGCAGATAGAGGCCACAGGCTCAGAGTAAAAGATTATCAATAAAATGTTATAGACAATATCGAACGATTTTGATTATTCTCCATTCACCCTTCAAAAAGGAGAGGCCTTATGAACCGACGCAAGCTTTTTCTCCCTCTCATCATGTTCGTGAGCCTGTTGGCCGGACCGCTTTTGGCGCAGGACACCGCTGGCACAATTACCGGCACCGTGACGGATTCGACAGGAGCTGTGATCTCCGAAGCCTCCATCAAGCTCGAGTCGCCGCAGACCGGCTATACGCGACAGCTTCAAAGCAGCCACGACGGTGGATACAAGTTCACGCTTGTCCCTGTCGGTTTCTACTCCGTTACAGCGGAAAAGGTAGGTTTCGGCACAAAGAAGGCTGACAATATTCGCGTCGAGATTCTTTCGACCGGCACGATCAACTTCACGCTGACTCCGGGTGAGGCAACCCAGGTCGTCAACGTGGATGCTGAGGGCGGCTCCTCGCTCAATACGGAGACTTCGGATGCTGGAACAGCGATCAAGGGCGAACAGATCAACAATCTGCCTTTGAATGTCCGGCAGTTCATGCAGCTTATCTATCTTGCTCCGATGGCTATCCCTGCAACCAACGACTTTCGCTCGAACGAAGTACCCCGCAACGTTGCCATGCCGGCCGGTGCAGGCCAGCGGCCTGAGCAGAACAACTACCAGATTGATGGTCTTGCGAACCGGGAGACCGGTCGTGACAGCTTCGCTGTCTCGCCTCCTGTCGACGGCGTGGGCGAGTTCCGTGTGCAGACGGGTCTTGCTCCCGCGGAGTTCGGCCGCGGCGGCGGGTCTGTCATCAACGTGGTCACACGCGGCGGTACGAACCAGTATCACGGCTCTGTCTACGAATTTATCCGCAATGACGTCTTCGATGCGAAGCCCTACTTCGCTTCCATCAAGAGTCCGTTGAAGCGCAACCAGTTTGGCGGCTCGTTCGGTGGCCCCATCCTGCACCAGAAGCTCTTCTTCTTCGGCAACTACGAAGGCCTGCGTCAGGCGTCCACCGGCAATCCGCCCACCGGTCTGGTTCCGACTGTCGCGCAAAAGCAGGGCGTCTTCACGACGACAATCAAGGACCCGCAAAACAACTTTCAACCCTTCGCCAACAATACGATTCCGACCAGCCGTTTCGATCCCATCTCGGCCAAGCTGCTGCAGCTCTTCCCGGACCCAAACAGCACGGCGAACTCTGCCGTCAACTTCATCTTCAACAATGTTCCGAGTGGCCATCTCACGTACGACAATGCTGTAGCCCGCGTGGATTACAACATAGGGCCAAAGGACACGATGTTCGGCCGGTATCTGTTCGATAAGGAAGTAACCCAAACATCGCCCACGCTTCCGCTCCCGGCATACTCGGGAGGCAGGCAGATTAACCTGAAGGCGCAGAGCATTGGCCTGGGATGGAACCACATCCTCACATCCAATCTCGTCAACAGCTTCAGCATCGGTTACACGAGGTATCAGAACACTCTCGGAACGCTCAATTCCTATCGCAAGGACTTTGTCACCACCTCGGGAATTACCAACACGCTCTCCGCAGTCAACCCGCTGTTCTGGGCCGTTCCAAACGTCAGCATTCCCGGAATGCTTGCTCCCAGCGATGTGACACCCAGCTATCGCACCATGAACTCGTATCAAATGCTGGAAAACGTCGTATGGACACACGGCAAGCACACCTTCAAGTTCGGCGGCGATGTTCAGAAGATCCAGACGAACATGTTCTATACCGGAGCCAACGGCGGCTGGACCTTCGCAAACGCTTACACCGGCAACAACTTCGCCGACTTCCTGCTGGGGTACACCTCTGCCGTGAACAAGACGGCGAAGGCGACCAACTGGAACTCGTGGGTTTGGTACCTCTCCAGCTTTGCGCAGGACGACTGGAAGGTGTCCAAGCGCCTCACCCTCAATGTTGGACTTCGCTACGAGGTCGAGTCGGCGCTTCGACAGTCGGATCATTGCGGCCTTGGGATGAGTCTTCAGGGGGGACAGGCCATCCAGCTTGTCTCCAGCCAGTGCACCTCGCTGCCGCTGATCCAGTCGTTCTCGGCGAACGTGCGTCCTGACATTCTCTACAGCGTCGTTACTAACCACAATGCTCCATACGATGCCGACACGAACAACGTCTCGCCACGCTTCGGCTTCGCTTTCACCGTCGATGACAAGACGGTCGTCCATGGCGGCTATGGCATCTACTACGCCTCTCCAGGGATCAGCAGCCTGGCATCGTCCAACGACTTTGCTCCAGATACGCTGCGTCCCATCTGGACGTCCAATCCCACGACGCCCAACTACGGCTGGAACCCTGAGGGCACCAGCAGCGCGCAGGCCGCTCTCAAGAACGCTGCTCTCACCGTCTTCCCGGTTCTCTCGCGCAGCCTTCCGTACGCGATGATTCAAGAGTGGAACCTGAACGCGCAGCGCGACCTCGGTCACAACCTCACCCTCGACCTCACCTATCAAGGGAGCAAAGATAGCCACTTATTCGGCTTCGACAACAGTAACTTCCGCGCTCCTGGGCCGGGAAATGTACAGTCGCAGTTGCCGTATCCGCAGTACGCGCGTATCCAGAACTTCGCAACCTGGGCTGCGGCCAACTACAACGGAGCCTCCGTCAAGCTCGAGCAACGCGCCTTCAAGGGTCTCAGCTACATGGCGTCGTATACCTACGCCAAGTCGCTTGATCAGGGGTCGCAGCTCGAGCAGTCCGGGCAATGGTCCAATCCACTCGATCACCACACCGCCTACGGTCCGTCGGACTTCAACGCGACCAATCGCTTCGTCGTCTCCTACACCTATCAGTTGCCCTTCGGCCACGGAGCGGCACTGTTTGGCAACGTAAACAATTTCACCAACAAGCTCATCAGCGGCTGGGGAGTCCGTGGCATCACTCAGTACCAGACGGGTCTGCCGCAGACCCCGACGATGAATCTGTCGCGTGAAGGTAAATGCGCAACGGCCTGCATCGCACGCCCGGACCGCATTGGAAGTGGCAACCTTCCGCGCGGTTCGCGTTCGATCAGCCACTTCTACGACTACAACGCCTTCCAGGTCCTTCCGGCCGGCGGTGTTTCGGGGCGCATCGGAAACTCGGGTCGCAACATCCTTACCGCTCCTCCCATCAACTCCTCGGACTTTTCTCTCTTCAAAGAGACGAAGTTCGGTGAAAGCCAGGCGGTTGAGTTCCGATGGGAGAACTACAACGTCTTGAACCATACGCAGTGGAGCGCACCCAGCGTGAATATGGAGGCGCCCGCAACGTTCGGAGTGATTACAGGAACTGCCGATCCACGCATCATGCAGTTCGCATTGCGCTACTCGTTCTAAGCAGAGAGAAGCGAAAAAGGACGCCCCTCGTCGTAGGGGCGTCCATTTTTTATTTAGGGGAAGTGTCAGAGGGTCTCGATACTGTGGGGTCGCGAGAGGCCGAGGGTCAATCTCCGACGCTTGCCGGGATGGACAACGCCGGATTGAGATGATCGCGAATTGCCTTGGAAATAACCTTCGGGTCTCCCTTAAGGAGCGCGTCGAAGAGTATCTCGTGGGAGACGGTCGCCAGCTTTTCGCCAGCCGCCCTGCGCGCAAGGCCAACGAAGGCATAGACGGAGACGCAAAGTCGATCGAGTGTCTTTTCAAGGACGGTGTTTCCTGAGGCCTTCCAGACGATTTCATGGAAGCGCAGGTCGGCTTCGGCGACACCGAGGTGGTCGCTGGCCCGGATGCATTGCTCGAGTTGGTTGAGTCCGTCGCGCAGGTGCGCTTCGACTGCTGGGGTCATCCTCCTGGCGGCCAGACGGAACGCCAGGTCTTCGAGGTGCGAGCGCACTTCCATGAGCTGTACCATCTCGGCGCGCGTGAGCCTGGTCACGTGTGTGCCGCGATCGGGTACCCGGACGACGAGGCCGAGGTGCTCCAACTGAAGAAGGGCCTCGCGAACGGGAACCTGGCTTACGCTGAGCTGCTTTGCGATATGAGCTTCCCGGAGGGCGGTACCGGGTAAAAGCTCGCCGGACCAGATAGCATTTCGCAGCTTTTTAAAGACTTCAGCAGATTTGCTTAAATTTCGAACAGGAGAAAAATCAGTAAGAGCCATTCCGTCTCCGAAAGCAGGTTGAAGAGATACCCGGAAGCATCCAGACAATCAACTATTGATAATTGTCTCACGGCAAAGAGAAAGCAAGCCTAAAACGAAGTATCTAAGCAGCTTCCTGTTGTCCGGTAACTTTTAGTGAGGCCAGACAGAAGGCACCCAGTAGAACAAATACAGCCGAGAGTTGGAGGGCTGAGCCGAGACTCATCCGGTCCTTGAGAAACCCTGCACCTGCGGCCATGATCCCCCCTGCGATACACGATGTAGCGTTAAGGACACCGTATGCAGTTGCACGCAGACGGTCGGGAACGATCTGGCAGAGCACGGGCATCAGGTTGCAGTCAAAGAATCCTCGCCCGAGGCCGAAGATGACGAGGCATGCCAGCAGAATGGCCCAGGAGCGGGTGGTACCGACGATAAACAGCGCAGGCGAGGCCATGAGGAATCCGATGGCTTGTGTCCAGTAACGCGCGCTGCGTGTGGATACTGACCATTTGTCGGCAAGCCATCCGCCGGCGAAGATACCGAGGAAGGAACCGGCCTGGATATAGAAGGTGGACGAGAAGCCGGCGGTACTCAGGCTGACATGGAAGCGTTCGAAGAGGAAGGTCGCCATCCATCCGTAGACGCACCAGAAGGCGATTGCCGCGCAGCAGTTGGCGCAGACGACCAGCCAAAAAGCTTTTCTGGAAGAGAGTTCAGCGAGCGAGGAGAGAAAGGGAAGCTTCTTCGCTGCGTTGCGACCGGTCTCGTCGTGTACGGGCGATTCCTTCAACCAGAAGAAGAGGACGGCGGAGTAAAGCACGCCGAAGGCTCCGAGGACGTAGAAGACCTGATGCCAGCCGTAGTTCTCGCCGATCCATCCGCCGCCCCAGCCTCCGAGGACGACGCCGGCATAGAGGCCGCTCTGGTGCAGGCCGACAGCGCGCGAACGTGTGGCGGGGCCGTGGTAGTCGGCAATCAGAGCGAGAGCGGCGGGAAGATAGCAGGCTTCGCTGATACCAAGCAGCGCCTGGGCCGCGAGAAGCTGCGGATAGGTTCGCGAGAGGCCCACGAGGAGCGTGACCGTGGACCAGACTCCGATACTGAGAAGAATGACGATGCGACGGTTGAAGCGGTCGGCCAGGTAGCCGCCGAAGGGGCTGCAGATGCCGTAGACCCAGAGAAAAGCGGAGCCAAGGAAACCAAGCTGCATGCTGCTAAGGTGCAACTCGGAGCGCAGAAGAGGGAACAGGGCAAAGATGACCTGCCTATCAATATAGTTAAGGGCCGCTACCACCCATAACAGAGCGACAACGGCCCAGGGATAGAAGGTTCTCTTCATGACCTCACAGACGTTGCAAGAAGTGTTTGTCCAAGTTCTGTCTCCGAGGCGCGCTTCATCAACTCCGCCTGCTCTGCGGGCGTGAGTTCGCGGCGCGGAAGGATGCAGCTTCCGCAGTCGATTCCTGTCCACGAAAGGATCTGCTTGATCACGGGATGAACAGGATACTTCAGGATGACCCGCAGGAATTCATTGATCTGCTGCTGCGTCTTGCGCGCCTCTTCCCAGCGGCCATTGGAGGTGTGCTCGTAGAGCTCAACGTAACTGCGAGGGATGAGGTTATAGGTGCTGCCGATACCGCCGTTAGCTCCCATGACCAGGCCGGCGATCAGCATCTCGTCGCTGCCATTGAAGACGAGCGCACCGGTCTGACGGATGGACCACATGCGGAAGAGATCGGAGTCAGTGAACTTGAGACCAATCACGTTTGGAATCGCGCAGAGTTCGAGAATCTGGTCGGTCGTACGGATGGCTGGAGCGATGGAAGGGAAGTAGTAGACGAGCAGAGGAAGGTCGGAGGCCTGAGCGATGGCCTCGTAGTAGCTGCGAATCTCCTCAAATGAATAGTTCCCGACAGGCGGCAGGCTACTGACCATGTGGGCTCCGCTGCTGGCAGCGTGGCGAGCTAGCGCGACGGTGTCCGATGTGGTCGGTGCGCCTACGTGAACGATGACCTGGGCATGTTTCGGAGTGTTTTTCACGGCCACTTCGGTCGCTGCACGACGGTCGTTAAGCGACAACTGGAAGCCCTCTCCCGTCTGTCCGCAAACGTAGACTCCGTTCACGCCTGCGCTGTAGACGCGTTCGAGCAACTGTTCAAATGGTTTCTGCTGAAACTCGCCGGCGTCATTGACGGGAGTTACGAGTGCGGGAATTATGCCTTGGATTGCCATACGGTGATTTGCCTCGAGAGAAGATCGATTGCTGGAACAGGGAGAGAAGTGGTCGGAGATCAGGGCCATCCTCGTCAGTGTTATCTATAATATATTAAAGTGCGAAACGCAAGATCGATTTTTCGCTACAGCCTTTGAAGGCTCCGCAAACGCTCGCAGGGAGAGGGCCCATCGGCCACTCTCCCTGCGCAAAGCCATCTTTCCTGGAAGCCCAATCTCCTAGAATTCGACCCTTGCGTGGAACTGCGCAAGCCGAGGGTTTGTCAGCAGGCTTGTCGCATTGCCGAAGTTGTTTGTGCTGTCGATACGAGCGGAGATCGATTTTGCATCGAAGCGAACGCTGTTTGTGACGTTGAACAGTTCGATTCCGGTTTTGATCTTCAGGTGCTCGCTTGCGGAGAACGCCTTTTCCAATCCCGCATCCTGCTCAAAGTAGCCGTCCCCGCGGAGCGGATTTCGGGTGCCCGATTCTCCTGGGAGTGCGAAGTCGAATGCAGCAATGACGGCAGCGGGATCGGCGAATCGCTGTTGTAACTTTCCTCGGCCGCTCGGGATCTTGGCGATCTGAGTGGCAAAGCCCTGAATGTCGTAGTTGGTGGGGAAGTTGTTTCCGTTGTTGACCTGGAAGGGAAACCCGCTGGTCCAGCGGACAATGCCTGTCATCTGCCAGCCGCCAATCAGAAGGTCTTCGAACCTGGAGATAGAGCCGCCAAACCTCTGGCCGCGACCAAACGGCAACTTCCAGATGTAGTTTGTGTTGATCTGGTGCCTCAAGTCGAAGTCCGAGGGGCCGTAGAGTTGGCTGGGATCCCATGTATTGATGATCTGTGCACTATTTGTCGATCCAGAAGACCCGAGCCTCTCCGCCTGGGATGTTGCATCCAGCGACTTCGAGAAGGTGTAGTTGAAGTCGGCCTGAAGGCCGAGACCGAACCGCTGGCGATAGACGGCCTGAAGCGCGTTGTAGTTGGAGTTGCCGATCGATCTCCATGCATAGAGGGCGGAGAACTGGTCGTGATAGAAGCGATTGGAGGGATAGGTGCCGTTGGGATTGATTCCCGCGCCTGTTGCCGCGTCCGGCATATCCAGGGCATAGAGCGCGTTGGCCTCGTTGTACAGGTTCTGCTGATAGAGCTGGTAGATGTTCTGCGTGGCCGTGAAGCCAGGGCCAAACCCGATGTCCTGTCCGTCGAGTGCGCCGAATAGCTGCTGCCAATAGCCGATGGGTTGGACGGTCGAGACATCGACGCCATTGCCGTTATTGGCTCGCGACATCTTCGACATCTGCGCAGCGGCGGCGAAATAGCTTGTTCCTCCGACGGTGAGGTTTGTCGGCATGGCAACGTCCTGCTGTTCAAGAAGGCGGTGTCCGAAGCGTCCGACGTAGGTCAGTTCAAGGGAGGACCCATTGCGGATCTCGCGCGAGATGGAGAAGTCCACAACATGGGAGTAGGGTGTTTTGATTGCCGAGTCCTGAGACCAGTAGATGGCACCGCTGGTTGGCCCGCTCTGCACGGGGATGCCCGGGAAGCCGATCTTCGGAGGCGGGGGTAGCAGACTTTGCGGGACGTTATTGACTCCGGTGAAACGGGGAGCGTTACCGATCTTCAGAGCGCCTGCGCTGGTCTGAAGGGTAGTGGCAAGGCCGAACGATCCATCATTGACGAAGTTATCGACGATGGCAGCGCCGAAGTGGTCGAACACGAGGGAGTAGCCCGCCCGGATACTGCTCTTTCCGTTGCCAAGCAGCTTGTTCAAGAAACCGGAGTCGGGATTGGGCGAAAACGCCAGCGCAAATCGAGGACTGATGTTTGTCTTCTCGGGCGTCCAATAGTCGGGTTTGCCGTTGTAACGGCCATTCAGAGGAAACCCAAGTTCGCCTGCTCCACTGACAGCCTTGCCAGACCCAGCCAATTGAGCGCTCTGATTGACAAACTGTGTCAAAGAAAAATTCCCCGAAGCGCACGCGCTGCCAACAACCTGGCAGATACCGACCTGAGTGCCAGTCGTTTCAGCCGGTGTCTGAAGGTAGGAGTATCGCAGGCCATAGGTGAGGGTCAGGTTGCTGAGTACCTTCCAACTGTCTTGCGCGAAGAACTCGTATTCGTTCCAGCGGTAGTCTCGCGCTACAGGGGCGCCAACCGGCAGCGTGGAGCCATCCTTTGTGGTGTTGTATGTGACGTTTCCTACATTGATGATTCCGGCGATACCCATCAGGCTTCCGTTGTAGTTGCCTTTGTACTTGCTGGCGACTGCTGGATGTCCATAAGCAGCCGGGTCGAATGGACCACCGCTGCCGGCGATAGCCTGCGGGTTGAGGTACTGGTAGGTTCCCGTTGCGTTGGAATACGAGAGATTGTTGCTGGACGAGCGTGTATCGATAAACCGGATGTTGGTGCCGAACGCCAGGTTGTGGTTGTGCTTTGTCCAACTGAGATTGTCGGCGAGGTTATATACCGGTGCAACCGTTGAGTTGGACGATGTCGTCGGAATCAACGACGTGATGCTCTGAAGAGTTACATAGGGCCCTGACAGGAGACCCTTGTTGCTAAAGCCCTGACGAGTAAGACCGAACACGAGATTGTTGACCAGGTTGCTGCTGAGCAGTTCCGTATAGCCTGCCGCAAATCCCTTGCTGTTCGTCAGCAAGGTATTTGCTCCGGGCTGTCCTGGAAACTTCGGGCCTCCGGGCTCATGGTCATTCTGCAAATTGCCGCGCCAGAAGAGCATGTGCTTCCCATTCCCCATAACGTCCCAGTCGAGCCGTCCCGTATAGCCGTTGTAGCTGCGCTTGGTGACATAGGAGAAGCTGAAGCCCTCGTTGTTGATTCCATCGCCAACGGTAGGGTTGTTGGGCAGAGGGTATGTGCTCAACAAGGCCAGGACGGCAGAATTGACGCCTATCCCTTGCGGGTCCATTGCCTTCAGGTCTGTAGGGGTCAACGTATTGACACCATTGGGTGGGCAGGCCGTATTAACGGTGCAGTATTTCAGGTTGCCGGCTCGAAAGCTCGGTGTTGGAACCGTGCTGCCGTTTGAAGTAAAGCCTTGTGTGTCGCGACGTCCTTCATAGTTGAGAAAGAAGAATGCCTTTTGCTTTTTGATTGGTCCACCCACAGAAGCGCCAAAGACATTGCGAATAAGCTTCAGAGGAACGTTTGGCTGACCATTGGCGAGCTGAGTTTGCTTGTTGAAGAAGTCGTTTGCGTGAAAGAGATTGTTCCGGTTGTACGCATAGACTGCCCCGTGGAAGCTGTTGGTCCCGCTCCTGGTGACAAGAGCGACCTGCGCGCCGGACGAACGGCCGTCCTGCGCGTTTGGATTGCTCGTGGTTACGCGAAATTCGCCGACGGCATCCTGCGAGACTCGCAGAACGCTGGTGAAGGCGTAGCCATTGTTGATGTCGTTTACATCGACGCCGTCGAGCGTGATGTTGGATTGGTCCGAACGCCCTCCGTTGACGGTTCCGCTGCGTGAATCGGTGCTGGTATTGCCGTTTGACGAGGTGCCTGTATCGGAATCGGTGCGGCCCATAAACGTGACGCCAGGTTGCAGACTCAGCAGGTCGGGAACATTTCGGGCTTCGCTTGGCAGGTTTACGATCTGCTGCTGAGAAAACGCGTTACCCAGAGTGGCGTCCGTTGTGTTCAAGATCGGCTGAATATCAGCACTTACAGTTACATCGGAGGAGACCGAGGCGACGCTTAGCGTAACGTTGACGGTTGCAGGCTGGCTCACAAGAAGCTCAATGCCGGTTTTCTTCTGTGTGGCGAATCCCTGTGAGCTTATGGTCAGTTCGTAGCGCCCGGGGATGAGCTGCGAGAACTGATAGTCGCCGCTATTGTTGGTGACGTTTGACCGGCTGGAGCCGGTTGTTGTTCGCGTGAGCTTGACAGATGCTCCAGGGACGACCGCGCCTGCGGAATCTGTTACCCGACCACCCAGGGAAGTTGTCGCCTGTGCATTGGCAAAGGCGGAACAGAGAAAAAGCAGACAGACGAGGGATATGCGTGCAACATGCTTCAAAGGCATGGCGGGCCGACCTTTCGCAAACGTGAAGATTCAGAAACCGCGCAAAGCGGCCCCGATTTAAGTCCAGCTTGGAGTTACCGGTAACGTTGTGCAGAAAGATACCACCCGAACCGCTAATTGGGTATCACTATTTTTTAAAGCGCTTATGAATTTTTGGTATGACTGGTTGATCCAGCGCCTTGGCTTCATGGGTAATCCATTGAATGAACGCGCCTATCAGTGGAGCGGATGTTTTACTTTCAGGCACGACAGCGTAATAAGAATTAGCACTGCGGACGGGCTGAGCAAACAGGGGAGAAAGCTTGCCGTTGGCGAGTTCGTCCTCGATGAGGATTTTAGGTAAGAGCGCTACTCCGAGCCCATGAACCGCCGCTTGCGCGATCATGCCGAATTGTTCAAACCGAGGCCCTCGAAGGGGATGAGAGTTGTCGACCCCCATCATTGTGAACCACTCGGCCCATGCTTCCGTGCGTGTCGATTGATGCAGGAGGACGGTCCGGCTTAGGTCGGCAGGTTTTCTGATCCGCTGTGCGGCCTCGAAGTTCGGACTGCAAACCGGAACGGTTTCTTCATCCATCAGATGATAGGCAGACGCGCCCGGCCAGTTAGGCGATCCATAGTGAATAGCCGCGTCAAAAGGCTCAAGCTCAAAATCGAACTGCGCGGAGCGAGCGGAAAAATTTACGGTTACATCGGGATACAGGCGCAAGAAACTGGAGAGACGGGGAACCAGCCACCGTGTTCCGAAAGTAGGGAGGACAGCCAGATTCAGAAGGTTTGCGCTTCCACCGCATGCCATAACGCGGCTGGTGGACCCTTTCAGGTCGGCCAGCACCCGGTTGATGTCTTTCAGATAGAGTTTGCCCGCATCCGTAATGACCATCCGTTGGCGTACTCGTTCGAACAGTGCAACGTCCAACAGTTCTTCGATCTGGTGAATTTGCCGACTTACGGCGCTTTGCGTCAGGTTCAGTTCGACGGACGCTCGGGAGACGCTCGCGTGTCTTGCAACGCTTTCAAAAGATTGCAGGCAGGCAACGGAAGGAAGTGCTGTCATGAATGCCTCCAGGAGACGCGTGATGCTTAAGTTTCATGAAGTGCTGCAAGCATAGCATTTTACATCCAGTTCAAACGAAGAGATAAAGGGTAGCGGATGGTTGCAGGTAGAGAAGCCCGCTAACGTGGCCGGATTGTGTCTGCGAAGCGGCAAATTGGAGACGAACGATGGAGTTTACGGCTAGTGGAGTCTTGCGGGCGATTCTAGATAAGGTCATTGGGACAAGGCGTACAGACCGGCTGTTCAAGGTCCTTATGGTGAACCCAGCGCTGTATGGACGCGGAGAGTCGCGAGCTTCGAGAGCGGTCATGGCGCAGGCCCTTAACATGCTGCTCTTCGAGGACCTGGTGGAGCGCGTGCCCGCAGCAAAAGAGTATGTTGAGCATTGCCTTCGCCATGGAAAAACGGTCATGCACGACCATGGTGCCGTTCGGACAATTGCGATGACAGGCATGGGGAGTTTGCCTGCGGGAGAAGAGGCAATCGCACGGATATTGCGTCCGCTTGGCTATGCGCTCAACGGAGTGTATCCGTTGGAGCGATTGCGAATGACCGGACGTTCCTATGCGCAGGTCGATTTCCCGGAGGAGATAGCGCAGTTCTTCATCAGCGAGCTTCATCCGGAACGATTTTCCACGGAGTTCCAGGCGGCGATAAGACACGTTGCGGTCACGTCGACCGACCCGCTGCCACAAAGTGCGCTGGCTCTACTGGAAACATTGGAGACGTCGCGTTTTTTGGACATTAATCGTGCCGCAACTCTGCTGCCGCTTCTCGTGTCGTGTTTTGGGCGGCAGCACAAAGAAGTTGAGTTGCCCGACTACGAGATACTACTGGCGGAATCGGCAGAGGCGGCGTGGATTTCGACGGAGGGCAATGCGTTCAACCATGTCACGGACCGTGTGGAGAACGTCGACCAACTGTCGGAAGAGCAGAAGGCCCTTGGACAACCGATGAAAGCAGTCGTCGAGACATCGCAATCGGGCAGGGTGCGTCAGACGGCATTTCACGCCGCACGCGTGTCGAGAACATTTCAGTTGCCCGATGGGAGATCTCTTCAGAAGGAGGTCCCGGGGTCGTTTCTGGAGTTCATCACTCGTTTGCCCTTGCCTGAGGAATCTGGAGATGTGAGGCTCGACCTGAGTTTCGACAGTTCGAATGCACAGGCCATCTTCAAGATGACCTCCCTGGAGAGGTCATAAAGTCCGGGCATTCCAGCGATTGCCAAAGGGGGCCGTCCAGAAGATGGTTATCTCCCGACTGCGCGGTGAAGGCTGATCTCGATTCCGGGTTGGATGAGGCCGGATATCTCATCGATTTTGTGGAAGGGGATGTTCAGGCGCAGAAGTACGCGTTCGACGCGGGGCCAGTCTTCGCAGCGGATTGCGTTGGAGCCTGATGCGTCGCGGAGTTCGAAACCATCCGCGATCTGACGCAGGATGAGAAGGTTTGCCCGGTCAAGTATCAGACTTGCGGCTACACTTCTGATTCCGGTGTCGTGGGCGTCGAGAATGGAAGACATAAAGATAGTTCCCCTGCTTCCAAGAGAAATCGCGATTGCAGGAGTCTGCAATCCCCCAATGGAGCCATCGGGCGGGGGCGATACGCGCGATGTTTGGCTAATGTATTGTTATTGTTGCCTGGGTTCGGAATTGCGCGAACAGGCCAGTTGCCCTGACGGTATCTTAAGCAGCGATAGGAAACGATATTAATGACCGCATCGATCAAAGTCCGGCTTAGCGCCATGATGTTTTTTGAGTACTTCATCTGGGGTGCGTGGTACGTCACGATTGGAACGTGGCTGTCGACCTCGCTTCACTTTTCGGGGCAAGAGGTTGGCATGGTGGCCGGGACGACGGCAGTTGGCGCGATTGTGGCCCCGTTTCTGGTCGGGTTGGTGGCGGACAAGTTCTTTGCCACGGAGAAGGTGCTGGCGGTGCTGCATATCGTAGGCTCCGCGCTTCTGATGCTTACGGCGCGGCAGACGAGCTATGCGATGGTTTACGTGTTTCTGCTGCTCTATTGCCTGTGTTTTATGCCGACGCTGGCGTTAGCCAATTCGATCTCGTTCCGGCAGATGAACGACCCTAAGGCGGAGTTTGGCGCGGTGCGCGTGCTGGGAACGCTGGGGTGGATTGTTGCTGGAATGCTGGTGGGCAAGCTTGGGCTGGAAGCGACGGCGCAGCCGCTGCAGATAGCCGCAGGGATGTCGCTGCTGATGGGATTTTATTGCCTGACGCTGCCCCACACACCTCCGCTGGCGAAGACAGAGGGCGCGGCGAAGGGCGGACTGTTTCCGAAGGAAGCGATCCTGTTGCTGCGCAACCGGTCGATGGCTGTATTCGCCATTGCTTCGTTTTTGATCTGCATTCCGTTGCAGTTCTATTACGCGTTTACGAACCTGTTTATGAACCAGGTGGGCGTGAGGAATGCAGCCGGGAAGATGACGGGCGGCCAGATATCGGAGACGCTCTGCATGTTGCTCATCCCGTGGTTCTTCCGCAGACTTGGCGTGAAGTACATGCTGGCGAGTGGAATGCTCGCCTGGGTGCTGCGCTATGTTCTGTTTGCG
Source organism: Acidobacteriota bacterium (assembly GCA_018268775.1). Classification (GTDB taxonomy): domain Bacteria; phylum Acidobacteriota; class Terriglobia; order Terriglobales; family Acidobacteriaceae; genus Edaphobacter. The sequence continues at coordinate 47,694 of JAFDVV010000066.1, forward strand.
TATGGGAACGCGGATAGCCGGATGTGGATGCTGTGGCTCGGCATTGTGGTGCATGGCATCTGCTATGACTTCTTCTTCGTGACGGGACAGATATATATCGACCACAAGGCGTCGGTTGACCTGCGCGCAGCGGCGCAGGGAATGATCTACTTCATCACGTACGGCCTTGGCATGTTTGTGGGCGCATGGCTTTCGGGCGCCGTGGTACAGCACTATGCCGTTGGCGCCGGTTACGACTGGCGCTCAATCTGGATATTCTCCGCGGTCGCGTCGGCGGTTGTGCTTCTTCTGTTCCTGCCGTCCTTCAAGCAGGAAAAGATAGAAGATGAGACCTCTATTGGGTCGTCGAGAGGAGCGGCCGCCGAGGGGGTATCTTCGTAGCGGCCTGCACCTATGGGATAGCTTGCACCTTGGACTCAAGTTGCGATCCGGTCTTGCCTTCGAAGAAGGAGTAGACCGCTGGCAGCAGGAGGAGTGTCAATGCGGTTGAACTCACAAGCCCGCCGATAACGACGATGGCGAGCGGGCGCTGCACCTCGGAGCCTGGCCCTGTCGCAAAGAGGAAGGGGACGAGTCCGAGAGCGGCTACGGTAGCGGTCATCATGACGGGGCGGAAGCGCAGACGTGTTCCTTCGAGGACTGCTTCGTTCTGCGACATGCCTTCTAACCGCAGCTTGCGAATGTAGGAGACGAGCACAACTCCGTTGAGCACAGCGATTCCCCATAACGCAATGAAGCCGACGGAGGCGGGCACGGAGAGATACTCGCCGGAGATGAACAGGCCGAGGATGCCGCCGATGGATGCCAGCGGCAGGACAGTGATGATGAGCGCGGCGAAGCGCACCGACTGAAAGAGGATGAAAAGCAGGAAGAAGATCGCGGCTATGGTGATGGGAACGATGATCGCCAGGTGGTGAAGCGCGCGTTCCATGTTGTGAAACTGTCCTCCCCACTCGATGTAGTAACCGGCGGGCAGGTGGACGTCGCGATCGACTTTGTCCTGTAGTTCTTTAACGTAGCCTCCAAGATCGCGGTCCTGGACGTTGACGCCGACGACGATACGCCGTTTGCCCATGTTGCGGTTGATGAGCGCCGGACCTTCCACGACCTGAACTGTTGCGAGGTTCTTGAGAGGGACCCGCGGACCCGCGGGCGCGTTGATCAGCAGCTCGCGTATGTCTTCGACGCTGTCGCGCAGGTTCTGAGGGAGGCGGACGACGCCGGAGAACCTGCGCTCGCCTTCATAGATTTCAGTTGCCGACTTGCCTGCGATGGCCGCTTCGATAACGTCGTTGACGTCGGCTGCGTTCAGGCCGTAGCGGGCGATGGCGCTGCGGTCGATGTCGATGGTGAGATATTGCTGGCCGCCGACACGGTCGACGCGCGTGTCCTGCGTGCCCTGTATGCCGGTTGCGACCTTTGCAATCTCGTTGGCCTTTTGCACGAGGAGGTTGAGATCGTCGCCATACAGCATGACGGCGACGTCGGCGCGAACGCCTGAGACCATCTCGTCGACGCGGTCGCTGATGGGTTGCGACATGACGAGGTTGATTCCAGGGAGGGCAGAGAGGCGCTCACGAATCTGTTCGGCGATCTTATCCTGGGTGAGGCCGTGCGGGCGCTTGTCGTAAGGCGTAAGCGAGGCGAGCACGTCGGCCTCGTTGGGACCTGCCGGGTCGGCGGGAGATTCGCCGCGACCTACGCGGGAGACGACGCTCTTGACACCGTCGACCTTGAGCATGAGGCGCTGCATCTCCTTTTCCATCTTCAGGGATTCGTCGAGTGAGATGTTGGGGACGCGGTCCGCGTTCGGCGAGAGTGTGCCCTCCTGCATCTCGGGGATGAAGGAGGTGCCGAGGAAGGGAAACAGCGAGAGCGAGGCGAAGAAGATGATCACGACTGCAAAGACAGTAGCTTTGCGATGGCCAAGCGCCCATTGCAGCAGCGAGTTGTAGGGCCTGCGAAGCCATCTTACGAGCCATGTGTCGTCCTCAGAGCCTCCCTTGAGCAGGTAGGAGGAGAGCACGGGCGAAAGGGTGAGTGAAAGGACGAGGGATATGGCCAGCGCGATGGCGATGGTATACGCGAGAGGCGAAAACATCTTGCCTTCCATGCCTTCGAGAGTCATCAGTGGAAGGAAGACGAGAATGATGATGGTGACGCCGAACAGGGTGGGAGTGGCGACCTCCTGTACGGCGGAGAGAACGATGTCGAGCTTGCTCAGAGAAGTTTCGCCGCTGTGGCTGGCGTGCCGCGCGTGGCTGAGCTGGGCGAAGACGTTTTCGACCACCACAACGGAGCCGTCGACCATGAGGCCGATTGCGATGGCGAGGCCGCCGAGCGACATGAGGTTTGCCGAAAGCCCGATGTGATTCATAACGAGAAACGTCAGCAGCGGCGTCAACACAAGATTTGCGCTGACGATAAGGCTGGAGCGCAGGTCCCCCAGGAAGAGAAAGAGAACGACCACGACGAAGACGATGCCTTCGGCAAGAACCTCCGTGACGGTGTGAATTGCGGCGTCAACGAGCTGTGAGCGGTCGTAGTAGGGAACGATCTGAAGGCCGCCGGGGATCATGTGACGGCTGTTTATGTCGGCGACGCGATCCTTGACGCGGCTTACAATCTCTTTCGCATTGCCACCGCTGGTCATGAGGACGACGCCGCCGACGGCTTCGGTATAGCCGTTCTTGATCATGGCGCCGTAACGGACTTCGGTGCCGATGCGGACTTCGGCGACGTCGCGGATGTATACGGGCGTGGCCTTGGTTTCTTTGAGGACGATGTTTCGGATGTCGTCGAGGTCGTGCACGAGTCCGACGCTGCGGATGAGGTACTGCTCCGCGTGCTGCGGCAGTACGCCGCCACCGGCGTTGGCGTTGTTCCGGGCAAGCGCGGAGAGAACGTCGTCGATGGAGAGGTTGTAGTAGTGCAGCTTCTGGGGATCGACGAGGGTCTCGTACTGTTTGACGAAGCCGCCGGTTGAATTGATCTCTGCGACACCGGGCACTGAGCGCAGCAGTGGCCGTACGACCCAGTCCTGAAGAGTGCGTCGTGCAATGAGTTCGTCGTGAGTGAGCGGACGTTTCGAGTCGGCTTCACCCGGCATCTCAAGCGTGTATTGATAGACCTCGCCGAGGGCATTGGTGATGGGGCCCAGCACTGGGGTTACGCCTTCGGGCATGCGGCTGCGGACCTCGGACAGACGCTCCGACACCATCTGGCGTTCACGAAAGAGGTCGCTCTCGTCGGTGAAGACAAGGGTGATCAGAGACAAGCCCGGCTTGTTGAGCGAGCGCATGTCGGTCATGCCGGGCAGGCCGGTCATAGCGATCTCGATGGGAATGGTGACGAAGCGCTCGACCTCTTCAGGGGACTTCCCGGGAGCCTCAGTGGCGATCTGCACCTGAATGTTGGCGACATCGGGGAAGGCGTCGACGGAGAGGCGCTGGGCCGCGTTGATTCCAAAGCCCACGAGAACGAGAGCGACGACGACGAGGATGAGTCTTTGCCGGAGCGCGCCGGCAATGATTGCCTGCAACATTATTTCGATCCCTTGATGGCGTTCTGTCTGCGCTGATTGTTCAGGTGAAATGCGCCATCGGTGACGATCCGTTCATCTTGCTTGACGCCATCGAGCACAACACGTCGATCGTTTTCTTCTTCGCCGAGGGAGACCTCGCGAAGGACAAATGTCTCCGGCGCGGTCTGCACGAAGACGTGGTCCTTGTTGTCTTCGCGAACGACGGCAGTGTTCGGTACGGTGAGCTTTTTGTCAGTGTGGCCGACGAAGGTCATGCTGGCAAGTTCATCGGGCTTCAGGAGGCCATTTGGATTGGCGACTTCCATGCGCACGGCGACTGTACGCGTGTCAGGATCGACGATGGGCGACACAAAAGAGAGCCGCCCAGTGATTTTGTGGTCGGGGAGAGCGGGTAGTTTGACCTCTACCTCGACGCCTTTGCGGAGAGGGCCGGCATCTTCTTCGGGAACGTTTGCTACGATCCAGACGTTGGAGAGGTCAGCGATGATGAACGCGTGATCGGCGGGTTGGACGACCTGGCCGATGGCGATCTCACGCTTGAGCACGGTTCCGCTCTTGGGGGTGACGATGGGGTAGTCGGCGCTCAGTTTCCGCGAGGTTTCAAGCTGATGGATCTGAAACTCGGTCATGCCGAGGCCACGCAACTGCGTACGATAGGACGCTACCTCTGTGCTGGCTTGTAGCAACTCTGCACGCCTGCGTTCAAGTTCGGCGCGGCCTATGACGTCGGCTTCTACAAGTTGTTCGGCGCGCTTTTCGGATGCAGCGGCGAGGTCCCGCTGCGAGGCGGCTTTGATAAGCGCAACCTGAGCGTCGGAAAGATCGTTGCTATGGAGCATGGCGAGCACGGTGCCAGCCTTTACATTCTGTCCTTCAAAGACGAGGAGTTTCAGGATGCGTCCGGCGACGGGCGATCCAACATGCGCAATGCGTTGCGCGTCGGTTTCGACGTGGGCAGCAACACGCAATGTGCCGTTGATCTCCGCCATTTCCGGAGCGCCGAATTTCAGGTTCTGCGCGAGCGCTGGTGTGATGGAAACTTCGTTCGGGTTGCCCGGTTGCGCGGCAGCAGTTTCATTTGGCTTGGCTTTGCAGCCTTGAATAGTGGCCAGAGAGAGCGCGAGAGACAGAGCGGTCACCGTTATTTTAGAGGCGCGGCGGATTCCCGAAGAGGTTCGCAAAGAGTGTGTGGTGTTCATCAGGGCTGTGCTCCAGGCGCAAGCGCGCCAAGTTCTTCAAGGTCGATGAGAGAGGATTGGCGGGCGTATTGCGCATCCAGCAGGTCGCTGCGCACGCTTTGCAGAACGCGCTGTGCATCGAGAACTTCGACGATTCCGCGCTCACCATAACGATAGGCGGCCTTAGCGGCGTCGACGGCGCTTTCAGCGGCGTGCAGCGACCCGGACTCAAGTGAAATGGTCTGCTGGTCGGCCAACTGATACTGCTCGTAGGCGCGTTCAAGCGTGGATGTGAGCACAAGTCTGCGTTGATCGAGTACGGCATTCGATTGATTGACGCTTGCTTTGGCTTCATCGATTTGACCGCGTCTGCGGTCCCAGAGAGGGAGGGGAAGCGTAACACCACT
>JAFDVV010000066.1:52918-61299 GCA_018268775.1 Acidobacteriota bacterium
GCCACGGCAGGATGAGACTGAAGGACGTTCTGCCGCAACTCTTCCAACGGAGGCAACGAAATACGCGGAGTGAGGCTTCCTGCCGGGTTAAGGTTGGCATCGGCAGGTGCGGCGATGGCGACACGAAGCAGCGCGATGGAATTTCTGTATTCGATCTGCGCGCTACGCACGGCGAACTGCGCGCGGGCGAGCTCCGCCTCGGCGCGAGTGAGTTCAAGTCTCCCTTTTTCGCCGACTTTAACCTCCACCTCGACGCGGTGACGCAAGTCCTGAACAAGTTGGAGATTGTCCTCTGCGTATCGTATCTGTTCGCGGCTGCGCAGGGTGTTGTAGAAGGCATGCTTTACATCTGCGATGACAGAGATGAATACGGTACGCTGGCCGGCTTCGCTGCTTGCCACTGCGAAGCGAGCGGCGCTCTGGCGGGCACGGCGTTCGGAGGGAACTTCGATGGTCTGATATGCGGCGTAGTGTTGTAGAAGTCCAGGCACACCAGGAGTAGCAATAGGTCTGGCGGACTGATGTCCCTGGTAGACTTCGATGCTGGGGTTTGTGTATGCGCGCGCCGTACGGGCGATGGCGTTTGCACGTTGTGTTGAGGCCTGGGCCTCATGAAGTCGCGGACTGCTTCTTGCGGCCATCGCAATGACCTCAGGGAGAGTGAGCGGGAGTAGTCCGGCACCCTGATCCGACACAGACGCCGACGGCGTGGAAGGTAGAGGCTGCGCCGGTTTGCTTTGGGAAAATGCCAGCGGGCTCGCTAGCAATAACGCAATTAAGGCGGTTCGATATAGCGGCACACGATTGCAGGAGCAATTCAGGAGCCAAATGAAATGGCTGAAAATACGGGGTTCCGAGCAGATGACGGTGCTTGCAGTGTCCCATAAGGTACACCTTGTGTACTGAAAGGGCCGACCAGGAGCGCGGACATCTGGCGAAGGGTCTTATTTTGCTGTCGAAAGTTCTTTGCTGGCTTGGTGAGTCAATTGCATTGAAGCGTAGAGATGATCGCAACTTCCAGTTCGGCGTGCGTAATGATGAGGCTACCGGAGAACCCGGTGTTGCTGGCGTGGGAAAATGAAGACATGGCGCATCTTCCATCCAGCCTGCGCTCGGCGCGCACAAAGGCGGCGTTGATTGCGGGCCTTGTCGTCATCCTTGCCGTTTTTACATGGATGGTGCCTCCTCGCGCTGTGGTGGTGCACAACATACTGCATCACCTGAACATTCTTCCATTCATGCTGGCGGGTTTGTTTTTCGGCTGGCGGGGCGTCCTGAAGACCGTTCTGCTCTCGGCGGTACTGCTTGCTCCATCGGTGTACAGGCATTGGTTTCGAGCGCCGCTCGATGCGCAGGACCAGATTGTGGAACTAAGCACCTTTGGCGCGGCCGGAGTGATTGCAGGACTTCTTGCCGACAGGGAACGAATGCAGCGGAAGAAGGTGGAGGCCACGAAGGTTGAGCTTGAGCGCGTTTATGTCGAACTGCAACAAAACCTGGAACAGTTGAAGAAGACGGAGCGGCTTACCGCGGCCGGGCAGCTTTCCGCCAGTCTCGCGCACGAGATACGCAATCCGCTTGCGAGCATAAGTGGCGCGGCGGGCATCCTGGCGCGAGGGCAGGCGTCGCCTGAGGCGAGAGCGGAATGCCTGGAGATTTTGACGAAGGAGTCGCAGCGGCTGAACAAGCTGCTTACAAACTTTCTGGACTTTGCGCGCCCACGGCTTCCTAAGCGTCAGAAGACAGAGCTGTGGGACCTGGTTCAGTCGGTTACATCTCTCGCTCAGCATGCAGCGCGCAAGCAAGGGGTGTCGCTGCGGGTTGAGACGGTTGATCGAGGAGTAGAGGTGGAGTGCGACCCTGAGCAGATAAAACAATTGCTGCTCAACCTGATATTGAATGCCATTCAGGCGACTGAGGGAGAAGGCGAGGTAGAGGTGCGCTCGTTCTTCGACGATACAAATCTGTGCATAGAGGTTCGCGACCATGGACGAGGTATCTCGCTGGATGCGAAAGACCGGATATTCGAGCCATTCTTCACAACGAAAGAAAACGGCACCGGACTGGGACTTGCCATTGCCGCGAATATTGCAGCGCAACACGGAGGGGCGTTGACGTGCAGGTCAAACGCGGGGCAGGGAACGGTATTTCGAATGGAGCTTCCACTTTCGAGGCCTTCTTCCGATTCAACCCGCAAGATGGAGGTGCTGTGAGGCAGAACCATATTCTCGTTGTAGACGATGACGGCAGCCTTCGCCGCGTGATGAAGATGCAGCTTGAAGAGGCGGGTTACGAGGTTTCGCTGGCCCCGGACGGCGCTGAAGCATGGTCGATGCTCAAGGACGAAGAGTTCCCGCTGGTGATCACCGATCTCAAGATGCCAACAACTGGTCTTGAGCTGCTTGAACGCATTGCGAAGGAAGGGCTGCAGGCGACGGTCATTGTCGTCACTGCATTCGGAACGATCGAAAGCGCGGTCGAAGCGATGAAGCTGGGCGCATACGACTATGTGACCAAGCCGCTCGATTTCGAGGCGCTGGTGCTGGTTGTGCATCGCGCAATGGAGAGGCAGAAGCTGCTTGAGGAGGTGCGCACGCTTCGCTCGGCGCTCGATCAACGATACGGGTTCGAGGGAATTGTAGGCCATTCGAAGGGGCTTCTGCATGTTCTCAACCAGGCGGCGAGGGTCTCTGCGCGCGATGCCACGATCTTGATACAGGGAGAGACAGGGACAGGCAAAGAGCTTATCGCCCGTGCGATCCACCACAATAGCCATCGGAGAGACAGGCCATTTATCTCGATCAACTGCGGGGCCATTCCGCGCGATCTGGTTGAATCAGAGTTGTTCGGCTATGTTCGCGGAGCGTTTACGGGAGCGCTCGGGAACAAGCTGGGACGCATCGAAGCGGCCGATGGTGGCACCCTCTTTCTGGATGAGGTTGGTGAACTGCCGCTGGATGCACAGGTCAAGCTTCTCCGCGTTCTTCAGGAGGGGGAACTGACAAAACTTGGCGCGACGACCCCAGCAAAGGTTGATGTTCGCGTGGTGGCGGCAACGCACCGAACGCTGTCGGCCATGGTGGAGGACGGGACCTTCAGGGAGGATCTCTACTACAGATTGGCGGTCGTCCCGCTCACGGTGCCTCCCTTGCGCGAGCGGAAGAGCGATATCCCCGAGCTGATTGAGACGCTCTTTCAGCGTGCGAAAGAACGACATGGTCTCAGCAATGTGCGCCTGTCGCCGGCGGTACACCATCGGTTGATCTCATATCGCTGGCCTGGAAACGTGCGCCAGCTTGAAAACGTGCTGGAGCGCTTGCTGGTGCTCTCGTCAAGCGACCTTATTACGGTAGACGAGTTGCCGGAGGAACTGTCGCCGTCATCTGCGAATGCCGCTTTGGTGTGGCCCGATCTTCCCGATGAAGGGATCAGTCTTGAAGCAATAGAGCGCGATCTTATTGCCAGGGCGTTGGAAAAATTTCATGGAAATCAAACCCAGGCGGCGCGCTACCTGGATATCAGCCGCCGAACATTGATCTATCGGATGGACAAGCATGGGCTTGCAACAACTGATACTGAAGAAGATCTAACATAAGAAGGATATGTAGCGGCAAGAGCATCGAGGCCGTGTTCGACAAATAAAATCCGGGAGGAGAGAGGTGAAACCCCTGGGATTCTGATAAACTTGTAACATCGTTGGAAAGGTCAACGACGCAATGGAAAGCTTCGCTATCCATTCGCGCTACGGTTGTGAAAGCAGCCTTGGGGACGTAGCTCAGTTGGTTAGAGCGCTGCCCTGTCACGGCAGAGGTCGCGGGTTCGAGCCCCGTCGTCCCCGCCATTGATTCTAAATAGTTTAGAATCAAATGGCACCCAGAGTGACAAGCCAAACGCGGGTCCAATAAGGGTCCAATTCGTTTCCTAGACCGAAATTTGCGGGTCTTTCTTTCCGTCTTTCTGACCCAGATTGGAAACCATCATCTCTACAACCTTGCTTTGAGCGGCGCGCTTCTGCGAGGTCACTGCCTGCGTGTAAATGTCGAGCGTGATCCTGCTGTTGGCGTGCCGTAAAAGCTCCTGAACGGGTCTTCACATCTTCGCCATTCGCCTTGAGCAATGTGCCGAAGGAGTGGCGGAAGGTGTGCCAACCGATGTTCTTGTGGATGCCGGCTGCGCGCGCCACCGGCTTGACATAGCGCTTCATGAGATTGTCCGGCCAGTAAGGATGCTTGCCGTGCGTGTACGGACTGGCAAAGATGTAGTCAGGAGCCATCGGATAGGGACTCTGGCGACGCCAGCGCAGAAGGTCTTCTGCCATGTAGCCGCCCAGCGGGACGTGCTTAGCAGAGGCTTCTGTCTTGCAATCGCCCACGACCTGATGCCAGATTGAGCGCGTCACGTTGACTTCAAGGTTCTCGAAATCTACGTCCATCCAGCGCAGCGCGAGCTGTTCGCTCACGCGCAGGCCGGTTGCCGCGTCGAGGGAGACCAACGTGCGCTCCCTTGCCGATAATTTGCACCTAGTTTCAGGCGTAGCGGATGGCCTGATTACAGGCTACCGCCACACCGGGCAGAGGTCTATCGGAATCAGTTGCGAGTTGTTCAGGTGTTCTAAAATCCAGCGATCAATATCGTTGGCTCGGAATCGCCACATCTTTTCATATTTTCGAGTTGAAACCTCGAACGGTTCCCTGGCGTGCGTAGCACATTCTTCGCTACAAACCGCCAGATCGGCTGGATGGCCGACCGGGGCAGCCAGGGGCATGACTTGGGCAACGACAAACACCGCAACGGCTCTGAGACGCATCACATTAATGAATTGCTACATGTTGTGGCACCCGAAATGAGCGGAAAGGGCGTAACGATGGAGAAAATATTCAAGCTCGGCGACCATGTCCGGTGGAATTCGGAGGCAGGCAGCGTATCGGGGACAATCATAGCGATTCATACCAGCGATTTTGACTTTAAGGGATACGTGCATCACGCGACGCAAATGGATCCCCAATATGAGATCAAGAGCGATAAGACCGATCATATCGCTGCGCACAAGGGAAGCTCACTTGAATTACTGGCCAAGAGGGTGTAACGATGGGCAACTCGTCGCCATCTGGACTCGACCAGGCTCAAGGGCAGGGTCATCAATTACATGTGGTCATACAGCAATGAGGCCGCATCGAGGTCGTCGGCGATCCTGGAGCCTGCGATTGCACTGTCATTTTCTGGCGGAGCGGCAAGAGTATTGGCAGCCTGCCACGTGGAACGCGATTTAGCGACCCTAGAGAGCCTTCGTGCGGAACCGGCATTTGAAAAGGAGAAACGAAATGAGTGAGCTCACTTTTCCCGCTTCGCATCTTCGACTGAAGCGCGCCTATGAGCCGGCAGCGCCCACCGACGGGGTACGTATTCTTGTCGATCGGCTATGGCCCCGCGGGCTAACCAAAGAAAAAGCTGTACTCGACGATTGGATGAAAACAATTGCCCCAAGCACGGAACTGCGAAAGTGGTTTGGTCACGATCCCAAACGTTGGGAAGAGTTCCAGCAGCGTTATCGGGTGGAACTTGAACAACATGCTGAGGCACTCGACCACATTCGCAATCTGGCAAAGGTAAAGACAGTCACACTTGTTTATAGCGCCCACGACGAGGAGCACAACGATGCAGTCGTCTTGAAGGGGGTGCTTTTACGATGATGTGAATGCTGCTATTGGGCCGAGATGTTTAGGTTCACGGTTTGTCAATCGATCCAAAAGCAGATGTAACAACAGGGCAGGCCGACTCAACGATAATTGAGAATGCTCCTGCTGTGTGGTTTTGCATGCCAAGATGACGATTCCTGTGGAGTCCTAGAACCAGAAGATCAATCTGTCTCTCTTTGATGTGCGAGATAATACGGGTATGGGGAGAGCCAGCGCTGACGAATGTATGTGGTTGGCAGATGTGCGTAATCTCCGATGGAACGATCTTCTCGACAGCAGCGTGGAAGTACTCCTGTAGCCGACGCAGTTGTTCCGGTTGATCGATCTCTTGTGAGTGTGCGACATGCAGCACATCGAGTTGGGCAGAAAATGAGTGTGCTAACGCGATCGCGAGTGGAGCAGCGTGGGCGGCCTCGGTTGTACAGTCGGTTGCATACAGTATTCTTCCGACACTTAGGTTTTCAGGCCCAAGTTGCTTGACCTTGGGGCCAACAACCAGGGCCGGTCCACTGAAATGGCGAAGGATACCTTCCGCTGTGGAGCCGAGCAAAAGACGGTCGATCGATCCACCTCCATGGGTCCCTGCAACGATTAAGGCTGGCTGTCTCAATAGCGCGAAGGCGGGGATTGCTTCACGAGGGTCTCCTTCAAGTAGAACTGTTTCTGTTTCTCCGACACCGCTCTTCAGCGTTTGAGCAGCAAGCAGGAGATCCCGGTTCAAGATGATGCGTTGATGACTTGCCTTCATCTTCTCCATTTCCACTTCAAGTGCCGCCTGGTGAAGGGTAAAAGCATGGATCGCTATAAGCTGCGCACCAAAATGCCTTGACATGGCCGACGCGTAGGTTCCCGCGTTTTGAGACGCGGGGGAAAGGTCCGTTGCAAAGACGACAGATTTAAATTCGAACGCGAGGTTTCTTAGCGGTTCTGTCATCGCAATCCTCGGAATAAAACGAATGCAAATAAAACTGATGCGATCATGGCTGCATGCCGGTTTGGAAGCGGATTGTAGATATCGCAAACTTGTATTGAGCCACAGCGTTGGCGTTTCCGATCGCGGCCTCGATCTGCTGAAGTTCAGCCTGACTGAGTTCGACAATGGAACTGAGGCCGAGGTCATAGCGTGTCTTAGCCAACTCCAGAGCCGTATTTGCCTGGGAGAGCAACTCGGCTGTTACCGTTACTTTCTGAAGGGAGGTATTCGCATTGAGCCAGGCCGTTCTCACGTCCCGCACAACCTGATCGTGAAGCGAACGCGTCTGCTCCGTTGCCGCCTGCGCAAGCAACGACGCCTGCGAAGCCTGCGCAGTAAATCGGAAGCCATTGAAGATGGGAACATTGACGTTTCCGCCGATGGCTCCGTACCAGTCGCCGGTGAAGTATTGAGGCGAACCGACTGGAGTGGAACCGATAACACCCAGTGCGCTGACGGTTGGAAGCAAAAGGCGATGTTGCGCCACGCTGAACTTTTGTGCAGCCTGCTCCGCATATTTCAGCGACTGAAGGTCGGGGCGGTTCTGGATAGCTTCAGCGATGAGCGCTTCTGGGCTGGACGCAAGAGGCGGAAGAGCGCCGGTACCATCTACAAGAGTAACTTGAATAAGTTTGTCGTATCCGAGTACGGCGCTGAAGGCAGCCATGGAGGCATCAAGATCATTCTGGGCGTTGAGCAGAAGCAGTTTGGCCTGCGAAAGGTTCACCTTTGCAAAGCTTAGATCAAGTTCGGACCTTAGCTTTGATGATGTCAGAGCGCTAACCTGATCGACGAGGGCCTTTCGCGCGGCAACGGTCTGCATTGCAACCTTTACCGTCTCCTGTGCCTCGATGACCTGATAAAACGCCTGGTCCGTTGCGAGAACAACATCTTCGCGGCTTGCTTCCGCGTCTGCCACTCGAGCCTTCTCCATCAATTGAGATGAGGCGACGAGGTTTCGTGTTCTGCCGAAGTCGGTAACGAGTTGGCTTAACTGAATACCCATTCCGGCATGTTCCAGCAAGCGCGACGCGGTCAATGGTGCGCTCGATATTCTGCTCCCGTCATTGGCTGCCACCGCTGTCACGCTTCCCGACATGTTGGGCAACTCGTCGGCCCGTCGCTCTCGAACGACTTGATGTTGCACCTTTGCAAGAAGTTGCGCCACCCGAATACGGGGATTGTTGGCGAGCGCAAGTTTCTCTGCTTCTTCACGAGTCAACAGCTTGGGGACTTCATTCTGTCCGGCGGAAGTCGCGGTAGTTTGCAGAGGTACCGACTGCGTAGCCTGTAGGGAAAAAGCATTGGGTGCGCTAGGCAACACAACGGGTGCGTGCTGCGCAAATAGTGGCCCGGCGATCAATGCGACAGCGATGCGTGCGAGGTTCAACGCTATTGTTTGTTTCATCTCAGACCTCGCCTTGAACTGCGATTCGATCGTCATTCCGGTGGATCAGCAGATATGCGGTTGGTACCAGAAAGATGGTAACGATGACTGAGATCGTCAACCCTCCCAGGATGGCGCGGGCCAGCGGTGCATACTGTTCGCTACCCGGTTCCAGAGCAAGCGCCATGGGAATCATTCCCAGGATGGTCGCGAGGCTTGTCATTAAAATGGGTCGCAATCTAGCCCGGCAGGATTCGATCAACGCTTCCTGAATCGTCTTACCTTGCTTGCGCAGCGTCCCTGTAAACTCGACGATCAGTATGCT
>JAFDVV010000067.1 GCA_018268775.1 Acidobacteriota bacterium
CTCCCTTTCATCCCATCTGAGCCGCAGGCGAAGAATCTCAGTAGTTTGGGAGCGCCGCAGCGCATAGGAAATACAAGGATTCTTCGCCTGCGGCTCAGAATGACAGACTCTGGAATGACGGACTTCGGAGGGACGGGAGCCTACCGGGCCACGAGCTCGGCTTCGGCGGGCACGTTCGGCGAGGTGATCTTCATCAGGACGGGGAAGACCAGGGTCAGCAGTGGCTTAACCGCATCGGAGGCCGGAGCGTGGTTGGGGGTGTAGAACCACTGCTTGACCGCGCCGTAGATGGCCCAGGCGGCAGTGTTCGCAATGATCTCCGGCGTCAGGCCGTCGGGGGCGGCCTTGTCGTGAACGCCCTTGAGGATCGTGTGTTTGATAGCGGCGACGATGCTGGCCTCCATCAGAGGCTCGAAGGCGCTGTTGCGGTTGCACTCGGCGCTCGCGTGGCTCGTGGTCAGGTAGTCGCAGGTCGCCAGAATGATGGCGCTGGCGGCCGAGGGGCAGGTGCCGTCGAACAGGATATCGCGCTCTGCCAGCAACTTATGGAAGCTGCCCGCGACCATGGCGTTGAGCAGGCCGAACTTGTCGTTGTAGTGGTCGTAGAAGGTTGCGCGGTTGACGTCGGCCAGATCGGTGATGTCCTGGACGGATATCTCGTCGAAGCCCTTTGTCTGCATCAGCTCGCGCAGCGCCCCTTGCAGGGCCTGACGGGTTCTGCGGATGCGGGGGTCGCGTACTTCGCAGTCTGAGATCGGCATCGTGGCTCCTCCCTATTAGAGGCTACCAGAGAGAAAAAGAATCGAACACACAACATATGTCGTCTATTCATCTGTAATACAACGTTAGTTGTTTAAACGTCTTATGTTGTAAATAGGAGAGTTAGCGATGCCCACATTGCTTCATGTCGATTCAAGCCCCTTGGCGAGCTCCATTACGCGGGAGCTAAGCCGCGAGTACGTTCTTGTCTGGCAGCAGAAGAATCCCGGCGGACAGGTGATTGAACGCGATCTGGCCGCAGAACCGGCCAAGCCCATCGACCAGACCTGGATTACGGCGGCCTACACCCCCGGCGACGCGCAGACGCCGGAGCAGAAGCAGGCGCTTGCCCTCTCGGATCAGTTGATCGCCGAGTTGCAGCAGGCCGACGAGATTGTGATCGGCGCGGCGATGCACAACTTCGGCATCCCTGCGGTACTCAAGCTCTGGATCGACCAGGTGGCGCGGCGCGGCAAGACGTTCGCCTACGGGGCGAACGGGCCAGAGGGTCTGTTGAAGGGCAAGAAAGCGACCGTGCTGATTGCCAGTGGCGGCGTATACAGCGAGGGGACTCCTGGCGCGGCGCTGAACTTCGTCGAACCGTACCTGCGCGCGGTACTTGGCTTCCTGGGAATCGGCGATGTGAAGTTCATCACAGCGGGTGGAGCGGCAAAGGTGATGACGGGCGCGATCGAGCGCGGCGAGTTTCTGAAGCCGACGCTTGACCTGGTGCGAGAGCTGGCGGCGTAGGGGCCGGGGGAGTTTTGCCTTCCCCCCGGGCGTCCTGCAAACCCACATCTGGCGATGAGACTGCCAGATATGGGGCACCCGCACCACCTTGGCGACGGGAGGGGCGAAGCCTAAGGGCTTGCTGTAAGCCGAAGCGTATCAACCGATTCGAGACAGGGCTGGGTTATGATGCTGAGTAACGGCAGGGGCACACTGCCGTCTCTCCATCTTCAAAAGCCACTGTCTCGTGAGGTCTTATGCTGTCGCGGTTGGGTCGTCTTGCGCTTGGTAATGGGCAGTATCTGCTGGCCGGTCTGCTTTTAGTTCCCTCTGCACATGCGCAGAAGCCGGGTGTGCCAAAGACGGCTTCAACTTCGACCGCGAGCAAGGCCGCCGAGCCACTTCCGCCGATCACGATTGTGCGCAAACCGGGCCACGAGGCCGGCCAGGCCGAGATTCCCGGGGAGAAGAAGGGTAAAGTCCGCAAGATCGCGCCCGACGCCGTGGCGGCGTGGCGGGTCCGCGGCGATGTTGGAGCGCTGGTGATCCGGCTGAAGCCGGCGAAGGGCGACCAGCCGAAGCAGTATGTCCTGCACTACTACGATCTGCCCAGCGGACGCCGCCGCGCGCTGGGCGTCGTCCACATCACCTCAGGTTCTGTGGCTGAGACGAAAGACGTGGACGACCGTTGGGCGTTCGCGCTGAGCGGCATCGCGCAGCCCGAGGGAGCTCCGGTTGTGATTGCAGGCGACGACCAGGCCATTCCCGGCCATCTGCCCGGTGCGACGGCACCTGTCTTCCACGACGACGAAACCTTGATCTATACCCAGGCGAAAGAACAGAAGAAGGCGAAGATGGGCGTGCTGTTGGGGACCGATCTGCACGCCATCTACGCTCCTCCGCAGACGGAGCAGTTGGCGCCGAAGTACTTGCAGGTCTTTCCCAACGGCGACGCGATGGCCGAGCGCGGGGATGGTTCCATCGCCAAGGGCCGTTGGACGACGAACGGCGAGGTGCTGCACCTGACGGGGTTGAAGGCCGCCTACGCCGTGCCGATCGCCGCTCTCACTCCGGTGAAGGGCGTTCCCGCAGGACAGCGCTTCGGCATTCGGCTGACGCAGGAGCTTTCGTCGCGGACGACGCGCGACGGCGACACGGTGAAGGCAGTCTCGATTACGCCCGTGGTCGTGGACGGAGAGATCCTGATTCCGTCGGGGTCGAAGTTAGAGGGCACCGTGACGCAGGCGAACAGGGTTGGCTGGGGTTTCAGGCATGAGACGGCCTCGCTGACGATCAAGTGGACGAAGGCGGCGACGCCCGACGGCCATCCGCTGGACATGGATGCCCGCGTGTTTTCCGTGGAGAACGCGCAGGAGAAGGTCAACGCCGAGGGAAAGATCCAGGGGATACGGTCGACGGGGACGATCGGCAGCTCGGTCGAAAACGGCGTGCTGTCGTTCGCGGGCATCGACCCGATCGCCTATATCTTTGCGACGGCGTCGGGGCCGGCGGTGCTGGGTGTTGCCGAGCCTGAGATCCTGTATCACGGCGGCACGGAGCTGTTGCTGGAGAACGTCAAGCCGCTGATTACGTCGACGGTCTATCCACCGTCGGTGCTGCCGATGGAGAAGAACGCGCGGGGGCGCGAAGAGCTTCAGACGTTCGTCAAGAAGCTGCCTTTTCGCACGCGCACGAAGGGCTCGAACAAGGTCTCGGACCTGACGAACCTGGTCTTTATCGGCAAGCCCGAGGCGTTGCAGCGCGCATTCGCGGCTGCCGGTTGGCTGCACACCGATGAGCTTTATGCGGGCTCGACCTTCCGCACGGTGAAGACGCTGACCGGCAACCAGACCTACACGCAGGCGCCGATGTCGGTGCTGCTGCTGGATGAGCTTCCCCCGCTGTTTACGCTGAGCAAGACGACGAACACGTTCTCGTCGCGCCATCACCTTCGCGTCTTTCCCACGGACAAGACCTACGACGGCCAGACGGTGATGACCTCGTCGTCGACGCAGGACATCGGGATCGCGTTTTCGCGCAAGCAGAAGACCTTCATCCACGTGATCGACCAGCACATCGACAACGAGCGGTCGAAGGTGGTGAACGACCTGATGTACACGGGCTGCGTGGAGAGCCTGGACATGGTGGAGCGGCCGTGGGTGCCGCGCGATGCGTACAACTCGACCGGCGACCGCCTGCTGACGGACGGCGAAGCGGCGGTGTTGAAGATCAGCAGTTGCGACGACCCGAAGACGACACCGGACACGCCTGCGCCTCCACCGAACCGCATGCAGCGCTCGACGCGCAATACCGCGCTGATTATTCGCAACAGTCTGTATCGCGGCAACCTCGTGTACCAGGGGATCGCGGGCGGCTTTGCGGTGCGGAACTTCCTCAGAAACGAGAGCGAACTGCCTCCCGACACGGGAGCGTGGCGCAAGACGGATGCTTCCGGCTCGGATTACAAAGGCTATGGCGCGAACCCCGGTTTGCAGCGGCGAACTCCGGGCGAATCACCTGACGTGGCGCCAAGCCCGGAGGACCTTGCGGCGATTGCGAAGGCGAGGGAAGACCACAAGTGGGACCCTCCGCGCTACGAGTTTGCTCTGCAGGGCGGCTACATGCACATGCGCGAGGACTACTTGTCGGCGGTGGGTTTGATCGAGGTATCCTCGGTGCCCACGAACCCGAGCTACTTTCTCTTCATGGCCGACGCCGTGGACGACGGATGGGCACTGGGCGGTTCGGTGACGGTCAATAGCTGGAGACACTTCTCGAACGAGTTTTCGTACTTCCGGCAGCAGGTGAAGTACCAGCTTGGACTGCTGAATACCACCATACCCGGGGGCACCCAGCAGACCGTCGATGAGTCGGACCTGGACACGGAACGCATCGGCCTGGTGACGCGGCAGTTCGAATACAACGTGCTGATGCACCCGACACGGCCCACCTCGCGCATACGGCCGTATGTCGCAGTGGGCCCGGTGCTGCAACTGGTCGCGCTTAACGGCGCTCCGCTGAAGAAGCCGGCCGGCGTCTACAACCTGGGGCTGAAGAACATCGGCCTGTTCAAGGCGGCGTTCGACTTTGGCAATACTCCTCCGCTCGATGGCGGCGGCATCTTTCACTTCGGCTTGCAGTATGGCGCTGGAGTCAAGTACCGGGTGACGCCGCGCATGATGGTCCGTGCGGACTGGCGCGAGACCTGGTCGAAGAACCCGGACATCATCGCAAACAGCTACGGAGACTACGATTCCAACGTACTTGACGACACCTACACCACGGACGTGATCCGCGTGGGGCCGGAGAAGAAGTTCATCAACGACCGCTACACGGTGGGAGTGGCGTTTACGTTTTAGCAGCGACCCGCAGGCTGTATATCAACGATGCGTCATTCGACCGCAGCATCTCGCGGCTTGGTCGTGAGATGCGGAGCGGAGAAACCTGCTATCTGCGGGGAATGCTCCCAAGCGAAAGGAAAACAGCAGGTTCCTCCACTCCGTGCTTTGCGCTCCGGTCGGAATGACAACGGGAAGGGGCCTTGCTCAGGTACGAGTGGCCGGTCAGACGTTGAACTTGAAAAAAAGAATATCGCCGTCCCTGACCACGTACTCCTTGCCTTCCGATCGCAGGAGGCCTTTTTCTTTCACGGCCTGTTCGCTGCCGTACTTGAAGAGATCGTCCGAGGCGTAGCAGTCGGCCTTGATGAAGCCGCGTTCGAAGTCGGAGTGGATGACGCCAGCCGCGCCGGGGGCCTTGGTTCCGCGCTTGATGGTCCATGCGCGGACCTCCTGCACACCGGCGGTGAAGTAGGTGATCAGGTCGAGCAGGCGGTAGGCGGAGTGGATGAGGCGGTTGAGGCCGGGCTCGTGGAGGCCGACGGATTCGAGGAACTCGGTGCGCTCGGCGGGGTCGAGCAGCGCGATCTCGCTCTCGAGCGCGCCGCAGATGCGGACGACCTGCGCGTTTTCTTCGGCGGCACGTTTTTCGACGGCCTCGGTGTAGGCGTTCCCTGCGGTGAGCGCGGCCTCGTCGACGTTGGCGACGTAGAGCTGCGGCTTCATGGTGATCAGAAAGAGCTCGCGCGCGGCGTTGCGCTCGTCGTCGGTGAGGTCGGCTGTGCGAGCGGGCTTGCCCGCGTCTAGTACCGCCTTCAGCTTGGCCACGGCGGAGGCCTCGGACTTGATCTTCGCGTCCTGTGTGTTGCGGGCAAGCTTTTCCACGCGCTGGGCGCGCTTGTCGACGGTGTCGAGGTCGGCGAGCAGAAGCTCGGTGTTGATGATGTCGATGTCGTGCAGCGGGTTCACTCCACCGGCGACGTGGACGACCTCGGGGTCGTCGAAGCAGCGCACGACGTGGCAGATGGCGTCGGTCGAGCGGATGTGGCCGAGGAACTGGTTGCCGAGTCCTTCGCCCTTGCTTGCGCCTTCGACCAGGCCGGCGATGTCGATGAACTCCATCGTGGTGGGCACGGTGCGGTTGGGCACGACGAGTTTGGTGATCTCGTCGAGACGTGCGTCGGGAACGACGACGGTGCCGGTGTTGGGCTCGATGGTGCAGAAGGGGTAGTTCGCCGCCTGGGCTTTGGCCGAGGTGAGGGCGTTGAAGATGGTGGACTTGCCCACGTTGGGCAGACCGACGATTCCGCAGTTCAATGGCAAGGGTGGTCCTTTATGGTTCGAGCGCGGTTGGATTTGAAGGGCGCGGCTCGGGAAAACTTGTCTTATATAGGATAGCCGATCGTGCGGTCGTTCTTCGGGCGCTTCGATGAGGGGAAGATTCCCTCAGCGACTAAAGTCGCAGTCTATCCGCTCCATTACGGCGCGGCTGAAGCCACGCCCCTTCAAAGTGCAGACCTCTTCAAGGGGCAGTCCTTCAACGCGCAGACTGCAATGACCATCTTTAACGTCTTGCGGGGATGTGCGAACATCCAAATTGCAACCACCTCATGGCGAATACACAAGTGAGCAACGAAGGGACGAAGACGGGCGCGGGGTTCGATCTCCGCGTCATGCTCGCGTTTCTTTCGATCTACGTTCTCTGGGGAACGACGTTTCTTGCCATAAGGATTGCGGTGCGCGAGGTGCCTCCTCTGTTTGCCGCGGGAACGCGGATGTTTATTGCAGGCGGCGTGCTTTTTATCTGGACGCAGTTGCGAGGGGCGGCGTGGCCGTCGCCGCGACAGTGGCGCAGCCTCGCCCTGATGGGCGGGCTGATGTTTGTGGTGGACTACGGGCTGCTGTTCTGGGCCGAGAAGTATGTTCCATCGGGCATTGCCGCAGTATTGTCCGCCACCGTTCCGCTGATGACGATCGCGTTCGAGATATTCGCATTTCGCATGCTGCCGTTTCGCTGGAGCCTGGTGGGAGCGGTGCTGATGGGCTTCGGCGGTGTAGGCGTGTTGCTGCTGCCGGACACGCATCAATCGCTGCCGGTGCTTCCGTGCCTTGCGATTCTTGTGGGCACTGCGGGATGGTGTCTGGGTACGGTATGGAGCAGGAAGCTGGCGCTGCCGCAATCGCGCTCGGTGACGTCGGGTGGCGCGATGATGATCGGCGGGGCTGTTCTGCTGGTGCTGTCGGGGGCGTTCGGAGAGATGCATCCGTGGCCGCATGTCTCGCGCAGCGCGGCGCTGGCGCTTGCCTACCTGATCTCGTGTGGATCGCTGCTGGCGTTTACCGCCTATGTGTGGCTCCTGGGAAGAATGCCCGCGAGCACGGTAGCGAGCTACGCCTATGTGAACCCGGTGATTGCTGTGGTGCTTGGTTACTTCGTCGCCGGTGAGGCAATCACGCCGCGGATGGTGGCGGGCGCGGCGCTGGTGCTGATCAGCGTCTATCTGATTCTGCGCAGGCCTGCCAAGGCATAGCCGCTGTGCGTTGCGGTAGTCTGTTGGAGTTGTATCTCAGGAGACACGAATGCGGATGCAGGTGGCGTTTGCAGTTGCGGGTTTGATGATTTCAGGTGTGGCAATGGCACAGGCGCCGTCGGCAGCACCGGTGGGCGCAGTAGCAGAGGTGCAGCACAGCTACGCGGGCGTGAAGGAGAACATCCTGAAGTCGGCGGACAAGATGCCCGCCAGCGACTTTGGCTACAAGCCGGTTGCGGACGTCCGCACCTATGCGCGCGTGGTGAACCACATCACCGAGGCGCAGTTGAGCACCTGTGGCGCGGTGAACGGAACGCCCGCCGATAAGCTGGCAACCGTTCCGCCGGAGACGGCGAACAAGGCGGCGATCGTAACCGCGCTGAAGGCGTCGTTTGCAGAGTGCGACAAGGCGTTTGCTTCGTTGACGAGCGGCAACCTGCAGGACCTATTTACTTTCAGGCAGAACAAACGCTCTCGGGTGGGTCTGGTGTGGGGAACGGTCTCGCACGACAACGAGCAGTATGCGACGCTCGCGCTCTATCTGCGTTTGAAGGGCATTGCGCCGCCGTCGAGTGAGAAGTAAGCGGAGTTGGAAGGAGCCGCAGAATGGCTTCGATCGAAGGCAAAGAAGATAAATACGGGCTCGAACGCTTTGTGAAGGCGCAGCAGGGCGTGTACGAGCAGGCATGCGCGGAGCTTCGAGCGGGACGCAAGCGGAGCCACTGGATGTGGTTCATCTTTCCGCAGATTCGCGGGCTCGGCGCAAGCGAGATGTCGGTGAGGTTTGCCATCTCGTCGCTCGATGAGGCGCGGGCTTATCTTGCGCATGAGGTGCTGGGCCCGAGACTGCGCGAGGCGGCAGGGACCGTCGCCGCGCTCGAAGGAAAGACGGTGGAAGAGATCTTCGGCTATCCCGACGACCTGAAGTTTCACTCGAGCATGACACTGTTTGCGCAGGTTGCCGAGAGTGGATCGGTCTTCGAGACTGTACTCGATACATATTTTTCCGGCGAGATGGATACGGAGACACTGAAGAGGATTGGGGCCCGATGACAGCCGCAGAGATCGCCGGAGGAGCCGCAGTCGCGGCCGTGGCGGCAGGCGGAACGCTTGCATGGGCCGCACTGTCGCCCGGGTCGCAGATCTTCGGCAGGACGTTGATTTCGCCCGCGCGGCCAGATGAGATTGCCCTGACCTACGACGACGGCCCGAACCCTGCGGTGACGCCGCAGTTGCTGGAGGCGCTGGCGAAGCATGGCATCCGCGCGACGTTCTTTATGATCGGCGGGTTCGTGCGGCAGTGCCCTGCACTGGTGCGCGAGGTGGCCGCCGCGGGACACCTGATCGGCAACCACACCATGACGCATCCGTGGCTTGCATGGCAGAGTGCAGCGAAGATTCGCGAAGAGCTGTACGGTGCCAGCGCAGCGATTGAAGACGTGCTGGGCAAGCCGGTGCGCTACTTTCGTGCGCCGCACGGAGCGCGCAGGCCCGCAGTGCTCAGGATGGCGCGCGAGATGGGAATGACGCCGGTGCAGTGGAACGTGATCTGCGGCGATTGGAACCCGATCGGCGTCGAGAGAATTCTGGGCCATGCCGTGCGCGGCGTGGAGCGCAACCGGCGGCGCGGCTTCGCTGCCAACGTGGTGCTACACGACGGCGGGCAGGCAGGGCTGGGAGCGCAGCGCATGGATACGGTTGGCGCGACGGAGCGATTGATCGAGAGATATGCAGGGATGCGGTTTGTCGGGGTCGATGCATGGGGCGGCACCTAGGGCCATTCTGGGTGGGTGCGGTGGCAGGAAGGCAAATGCGGAGATCCTCCACTCCGCTGCGCTCCGATCGGAATGACCTCAAGGACGTTGGGAAATATTACGGCGAAACGCTGCACTCGCGGCTTCGAGAATGAGCGCAACCTCTTCCGGCCCATGCTTCGTGGAGACGAAGGCGGCCTCGTACTGGCTGGGCGGCAGCCATACTCCCGCTTCGAGCATGGCGCGGTGGAAGCGGCCGAAGGCCTGGGTGTCCGAGGTCGCGGCTGAGGCGAAGTCCGTGACCTCGCTGCCGGTAAAGAACCAGGTGAACATGGAGCCGACCTGGTTGGTCGTGAGCGTGACGCCAGCCTCGCGGGCGATGGCGGCGACTCCGCTGGCGATCTGCGCGGTGGTTTTTTCAAGCTGCGGATAGATCGTCTGCTCGTTGGCGATGAGGTGTTCGAGCGTGGCGATGCCCGCGGCCATGGCGAGCGGATTTCCGCTCAGCGTTCCCGCCTGATAGACGGGGCCCAGAGGAGCGAGGAAGTTCATGATGTCGTGGCGTCCGCCGAAGGCGGCGCAGGGCAGGCCGCCGCCGATGATCTTGCCGAGCGTGGTGAGGTCGGGGGTGATCTCGTAGCGCTGCTGCGCGCCGCCGAGCGAGAGCCGGAAGCCGGTCATCACCTCGTCGAGTATCAGCAGCGCGCCGTGCCGGTGGGCGATGTCGCGCAGTCCTTTGAGGTAGCCGGGCAGCGGTGCGATGGTGCCTGCGTTGCCGACGACGGGTTCGACGATGATGCAGGCGATCTCTTTAGGGCGCGCGTCGAAGGCGGCGCGGACGGCCTCGAGGTTGTTGAAGGGCAGCGCGATGGTGTGCATGGCGGTCTCGGCCGGTACGCCCGCGGAGCCGGGGATGCCGAGGGTAGCGACTCCCGAGCCCGCCTTGACCAGCATGGCGTCGGAGTGGCCGTGGTAGCAGCCTTCGAACTTGACGACGAAGCTGCGGCCGGTGAATCCGCGGGCCAGACGGATGGCGGTCATGCAGGCCTCGGTGCCTGAGTTCACGAAGCGCAGCTTTTCGAGCGACGGGAAGCACTGCTGGACCAGCGCGGCCAGGTCGGCCTCGGCTGCGGTGGAGGCCCCGAAGCTGGAGCTGTGTCCTGCGGCCTCGCGAATGGCCTCGACGACGGGAGGGAAGGCGTGACCGAGGATCATTGGCCCCCAGGAGCCGAACATGTCGAGATAGCGGTTGCCGTCCTCGTCGTAGAGGTAGGCCCCCTCGGCGCGTGCGATGAAGGGCGGATCGCCGCCGACGGAACGGAAGGCGCGAACGGGCGAGTCGACCCCGCCGGGAAGGAGGGATTCGGCGCGTTGCTGCAACTGGCGGGAGCGTGCGAGAGAGAGTGGCATCCGATTCAGTATAAAAGCGTGTGGGAAGAGAGGGCTGTGACGCGTCGCGCCGGTAGAGAAGCAGGTCCCATTCGACTTCGCTCAGGGCAGGCTTCTCCACTCCGCGCTTCGCGCTCCGGTCGAGATGACAAGATGGAAGGGGGGTGTCGTGAATGACGGAAGCCGACCGGGCGAAGATCGCAGGGCGTCCCCTGCTGCTGTACGACGGTGTATGCGCGTTGTGCAACGGCACGGTGCGCTTTGTGTTGAAGCGCGATACGGCGGG
>JAFDVV010000068.1 GCA_018268775.1 Acidobacteriota bacterium
CAGGTCAACTTTCTCTCCACCCTCGCGGTGACGGACTGGGACACGGGCGAGCACGACAACATCCCCATCAAGGTAGACTCCCGGCCATCGCGCCTCTACAACCAGCTCTTTGGCTCATCTCTCGGTGGAATCGTTACCAGCGCATACCGCGTTGGCCTGATCGTGCTGTGCGTTCTATTCGGCGTGATCGAGCTGCTGGCGTTGGTCATGGCCATTCGCCTCAGCAAGACCATGACAGCGTCTGTCGCCGATCTCTACTCGGCCACGCAGAAGATCGACCAGGGCGACTTCGGCCACCGCATCGGCGTAACGCGCGAAGACCAGCTTGCGGACCTGAGCCGCTCCTTCAACAAGATGACCGGTTCGCTTCAGCGGCTTTTGCAGGAGCAGAAAGAAAAGGAGCGTCTGCAGAACGAGCTTTCGATCGCGCAGGAGGTGCAGGCCAATCTCTTTCCCCGCCAGATCAGGAGCCTGCCCACGCTTGAGCTGCACGGCGTCTGCCGCCCCGCGCGCTCTGTCTCCGGCGACTACTACGACTTCCTCATCTTCCACGAGGAGGCGCACAACGGTGTCGCCAGCCGTCGCGAGACCGGCGCTGGCATCGCCATCGGCGACATCAGCGGCAAGGGGATATCGGCGGCGTTGCTGATGGCGACTCTCCACTCGGCCGTGCGCGCCTACCGGTTTGCCAGCGAAGAGCTGGTCTTCAGCGAGTCGGCGGTGGCCGGTCTTCTGGCCAGCCGCGACGAGCGCGGGGGCGAATGCGACGAGCTCTTCCAGTCGCCGGGCAGGATTCTGTCGCTGCTCAACCGGCATCTCTACCGCAGCACGCAGCCGGAGAAGTACGCTACGCTCTTCCTGGCTCACTACGATGCGGCAACGGCCATGCTGACCTACTCCAACGCAGGCCAGCTTCCGCCGCTGGTGCTGGGAAGAGACAACGTCGTCCGCAGGCTTGATCGCGGCGGCACCGTCGTTGGCTTGATGGACGGCATGAGCTACGAGGAGGACAGGTTCCAGATGCGGTCGGGCGACATTCTAGTGGCCTACTCCGACGGCGTTACGGAGCCTGAGAACGACTTCGGCGAGTTCGGCGAGGAGCGGCTGATGGAGGTCGTCGGCCGGTATCGCGACCAGCCGCTGCACATCATCTCCAACCAGGTCATGCTGGCGCTCGACGCCTGGATCGGGGCAGAGGAGCAGCCCGACGATATCACCCTGGTTCTGGCGCGGCAGATGTAGCAGTGGTCTACCGGGCTGTATAGGACTTGACGGCGATCCCGTTGGGGCTTCCCCCGGCGGGCAGGATCGTGAACAATGCCGCCCCCTGGCGTCCCTGGGTGCGTATCACAGCGACATCGCCCGAGTGCGCATCGGCGGCGAGCAAAATATGCTCGTCGGCGGAGAAGGCGAGCGCGTCCGGGGCCGAGCCGGTATGGATGGTCGTGACAAGCTGACCGTCGTCAATGCTGTACACGCTCACCAGGTCGGAGCCGAAGTCCGAAACCCATAGGGTGGAGTTGTCGCGGCTGACGATCCCATGCGTCGGCTTGCTGCCGATGGTGTACGTTCCTCCCACCTCGTTGGTCCACGTCGATATCTCCGAGATGGAGTCGTCGCCGAAGTTGGAGACGAAGATCTCTCCACCATCCGGCTTCATGGCCAGGTGAATGGGGGTTACGCCGACGTCCAGCATGGTCAGCAGATGGTCCTTGAGGGCGTTGGGGTTCTGGCGGGCGGCCCAGGAAGAGGGCTCTGCCGCAAGGCTGATCGCCATCACCTGATGACCGCCGGAACAAGCGATGAAGGCCTTTGAGGAGTCTGGCAGGATGGCGATGTCCGTAGCGCCCGGGCACCCCGGAAAGGCGGCACGGAAGCGCAGAGGCGATGTCAGGGCCGACTCCCGGGAGCGGGAAGAGGGGGCAGGCAGGGGAGCGTCTGGCACGCCCTGGCCGCCGGGAGCGATGTACGTGGTTGTATAGGGCTCCACATCGTAGATCGAGACGCTGCTCGATCCCCGGTTGGAGACCACCAGGGAGCGCATGTCGGGAGAGATTCGGGCCAGGCCGGGTTGTTCGCCCGTCCCCTCGACGGCGATCTCGCGCCTGCGATCCAGGTCGATCACACTGACTGAGTTGGAGCCGGAGTTGGCCACATAGGCCCGCCCACCCTGGGCGTCGACGCTGATGGCGTAGGGCAGGCGATGCACCCCGATGGTCGAGACGACCGAGTTGTTCGAGGCGTCGATGACTGTGACCGTGCCGGATTTCGTGTTGACCGCGTAAACCTCGTTACGTCGTGGGTTAGCAGCAATTCCCGAAGGTTCGTCCCCGACCCTCAGCGTTCGGTCGAGACGAAGCTCTACCAGGTCGAGGACAGTGACCGTGTTGGAGGTGCCGTTGGTGATGTAGGCGAACTCGCGGTATCCGGCGGGAACGTCGGGGAAGCCGCTGCGCCGGCAGCCCGACAGCAGAGCAATGACCGAGAGAGCGAGCAGGGCTAACCTGTTTACCGGTTGACGATTGAGAGGTTTTGGCACTGGTGCGAGTCTATCGGCGGGGGTTCCATACCTGCAAGCGCGGGATCGGCCCCGATGGGTAGAAATGCCGGCGAGTCTGTGGAAAAGGAAATTCTTGAGCGACCGAAACATTCCCGGGTGTGGTGGGTTTGCGTAAGTGATGCGAAGAGTTGCCAGATGGGGAGCTCTCACATCGTCTGTAAATCCTTCTCGGACAACGAAGCTACGCCTCTGTAGCTTCGTTGATTTTTTTAAACTTGTAAAAATTGAAGCCCGTCATCAAATTGGTTGGCGTGATGGAGTCACATCTTTTTGTCGTCATTCCGACCGGAGCGCAAAGCGCGGAGCGGAGGAACCTGCTGTTTGTATGATGCCGCGAGGACTGTGGGCAAAAAAAGCAGGTTTCTCCACTTCGCATCTCACGATAAAGCCGTGAGATGCTCCGGTCGAAATGACGCTTTATTTGCAGTTGGTGAGCTCGAGGAAACCTGCTAGCCGTTACGGCGTTCGGTCTTGTTCCAGTTACGCGCGATCCAGCCGAGATAGCCGAGCTGGACCACGATGATGCCGGCGTAGACGAAGACCAGGTGGCGATGGGCCATGGTGGAAAAGTCGAAGAAGGTCTGCCAGGTCATTGCGTATAGCTCCGGTTACTGTGGCGTCTCAAGCGAGGCTTCAATGGCCAGCAGAGCCGCTTCCTGCTCGGCGAGTTGACGGCGTCGCTCCAGCGCGAAGCGGAAGCCGATAAGAAGAAGTCCCCACATTGCCCATCCTGCAAGGTTCAGGAGGAACGCAGGCATCATTGCGGGATCGACCCCTGAGTCAGCTCCACCTCCAAATACCGGGGCGGGGTGCTGTGTCCTCCACCAGTGGATAGACATGTAGATGATCGGGACATCAATTGCAGCAAAGACAGCCAGAACAGCGGAAAGTACGCCTGTTTGGCCCGTCGGCGAAAAACGCCGCAGGAGAAGATAGCTGACATACAACAGCCACAGGATGAGTTCCGTGGTGAGACGCGCATCCCAGGCCCACCAGATACCCCAGGCCGGCTTGCCCCAGAGCATGCCGCTGGCGAGGCATATCCCGGCAAAGAGCACAGTGACCTCTGCTGAAGCTACTGCCAGCGCATCGGCAGAAAGGGCCTTGAGCGGGTCGCGGCGTCGCCAATAGAGAAACGCAAGCGAGGCGGCAACGTTGATATACGGAAAGACGAGTCCAAGGATGGCGTGTGGAACGTGGTAATAGAAGATGCGCTGCAGGTTGCCCATCGTCGCTTCCATCGGGGCCACGAAGATTGCCTGCCGGAACCCGAGGACAAGGACGACGACGGTAGCTGCCAGCCAAAGCCAGGCTGTCGTGCGAATAATGGAAGAGCGATCCACCTGTTTATTTTATCGCGAATTGCGGGCGATTCCCGGGATTGGGGTTGGAGACTTTGGCGTAGGCCGGAATTTAAGCTGCCCAAAGGCAAACTACCGAGATTCTTCGCCTTCGGCTCAGAATGACGGCTATCAGGCTTGGGAGCTACTCGGCGTTTAGCACGGTCTCGAAGAACAGGACGCAGACGGTCGTATAGATGATGTCGAATCCCGCAAGCTGGGTGATCCAGGTGCGAATCTGAATGGGGTCGAGGTCGCCGGTGATGACGCCGCTGGTCGCCTGCACCATCATCAGCACGGCGGGCAAAGACAAGGGCAGAAGAATCAACGGCAAAAGAAGCTCGCGGTTACGAGCGCGCAGACCCAAAGCTGCAAAGAAAGTCCCATTGACGACCAATGCCCACGTTCCCAGTGGGAGGATGAGGGCCAGCAGCCAGGCGTTTCCGAGCACATGCAGGTTGAAGAAGACAATGAAGATCGGCCCCAGCACCACTTCGACCAGCAGGACAAAGATCATGTTGGCCAGCGCCTTGCCCACGAAGAGCGCCGAGGCGGGAGACGGTGCCATGCGCTGGGCTTCCAGCACCTGGTTGCGCTGTTCGCGGGTCCACGACTGGTTGAGCGCGGTCATGGAGGCGAAGAGCAGCCCCACCCAAAGAATGCCTCCCGAGATCTGCCGCGCCATCGTCGGGTAGCTCGCGGGGTCGAAGGCGATGGCGAAGACGACAACCACCAGCAGCACGAAGAAGAGCATCCCGTTGATGGAGTCGCGGGAGCGCCATTCGAGGCGCAGGTCCTTCTTCAGATGGTCGAGAACGTAGCGCGCGTACTTCAACGGGCCTCCCCGGTGTGGGCTTTGGTCAGGTCGGCGAGCGTCGCCGCCGAGGCGCGAAGGTAGTCCGCAGGCGAGAGGATGAGCTGCAGGCCGCGCAGTCCGGCGGAGACGCTGATGACCTCGAAGAGTTCAATGGTCTCGTCGGCGAAGGCAGGGAAGGGTTTGCGCGCGCCCATCACGGTGACTCCGCCGCGAATGTAGCCGGTCAGCGGCTCGACATCTTTGAGCGAGGCAAGCTCGGCTTTTTTTGCACCGGCGGCCTGCGCGAGCTTCTTCAGGTCGAGTTCGGAGTCGCCCGGAATGACGGCGAAAAGGTGCTCGCCGCTATTGGTGTGCGAGAGCAGCGTCTTGAAGACCTGTTCGGCGGGCAGGCCGATCTTTCGAGCGACGGAGATTGCCGTGAGGTCTTCGGGGTCGACCTCATAGGCGCGCAGCTCGTAGGAGATGCCGAGCGAGTCGAGCAGCCTCGCCGCGTTCGTCTTTGCCGGGGCCACAGATTTCATGCAGGCTGCCTGACGGCGGTATCGACGATCTGACCCTGCCGCATGGTGATGGTGCGGTCGGCGATCGGCTCGGCCAGCGATGCCTGGTGCGTGGTGAGGATGATGGTGCGCGCGCTCCCGCCGGCAACAGGCCAGGTACGGAAGTCGGCGAGCAGCTCGACCATGTGCTGAGAGCTTTTGACGTCGAGGTTGGAGAATGGTTCATCCAACAGCAGCAGTTCGGGGTCGGTCTGGAGCACGCGCGCGAGCGAAGCGCGCTGACGCATGCCCTGCGAGTACTGGCCGACGGGCCGCGTGAGCGTTGGGTCAAGTCCGACGGCGCGAAGGGCCATCTCGGGCGAACCGGCGCAGTCGCAGCCTTCGCTCCGATGCAGTTTGGAGAAGTATTTGAGGTTCTCCATGGCCGTCAGCTCGTCGTAGAGCATGGGGGCGTGGCTCATATAGGCCACGCGGCGGCGCTGCTTGTGCGGTGCGCCGCCGAAGACCGTCGCCGTTCCCCGGCTTGGGGTGATCAGCCCGGCGACAATTCGCAGCAAGGTCGATTTGCCCGCTCCGTTCTCGCCCAGGATGACGGTGCATGTGCCCATGGGGAACGTTGCCGTCGCGTTGCGAAGCGCGGCGAAGGTGCCGTAGATCTTGGAGGCCGAATCGAGAGAGGCGGCGGTCATTGCTACGGCTTCGTTGCTGCGGATTGTCGGTGCAGTCGACATGCGTGCGAGGGCCGAAGGCCCCTCTATGCGAGTATAGGGCTAGACCCCGTGGCGTTGCAGAAGAGGGATGGAGGTTCGTGACGTGAGATATATGACGAATGCAATCTGTGCTGGCCTGGGCGCGGTTCTGTTTACCTGCGTATTGCATGCACAGCCCCAGCCGGATGCGGCCTCGCGCGAGCTGGCCCGCGACCTGTTCAAGCAACTCATCGAGATCGACACGACGGACTCAGTGGGTAGCGTTACCGCTGCTGCCGAGGCCATGCGCAAACGGCTGCTCGATGCGGGATTTCCCGCCGCCGATGTTGTCGTGCTTGGCCCGAATCCACGCAAAGGCAACATGGTCGCCCGCTACAGAGGACGCGCCGGAAGCATGAAGAAGCCTGTGCTGATCATCGGGCACATTGATGTCGTCGAGGCGAAGCGCGAAGACTGGACCACCGATCCCTTTGTCTTCACGGAGAAGGACGGCTACTTCTACGGGCGGGGCACGCAGGACATGAAGGACTCGGCAGCCGCGCTGGTGGCGAGCTTCATTCGTATGAAGCGCGAGGGGTACGTTCCCGATCGCGACATCATCCTCGCACTGACGGCGGATGAAGAGGGCGGAGCCTCCAACGGCGTGAGCTGGCTGTTGAAGAATCATCGCGACCTGATTGATGCTACTTTCGCGCTGAACCCCGATGCCGGTGGCCTGAACACGGTGAAGGGTAAGCCCGAGAGCCTGGGTGTGGAGGCGACGGAGAAGCTCTACGCGGACTTTCGTCTGACGGTGACGAACCCCGGCGGTCACAGCTCGCTGCCAAAGAAAGACAACGCGATCTACCGGCTGGCCGCGGCACTGGAGCGGCTTGAGGCTTATCGCTTTCCCACCGAACTGAACGCGGTGACGCGCGGCTTTTTCGCGGCGACAGAGAAGACACAGCAGGGGCAGGTGAAGGAAGACATGCGCGCCGTGCTGAAGTCGCCGCCGGACGAGGCCGCGGTTGCGCGGCTTTCCGAGGACCCTCTTTACAACGCAACGTTGCGGACGACTTGTGTCGCCACAATGTTGGAGGCAGGGCACGCCCCCAACGCCCTGCCGCAGCGGGCGCAGGCGAATGTGAATTGCAGAATCTTCCCGGGCCACACACCGGCGGAGATTCGCTCAAAGCTGATCGAGGTCTTTGCCGACCGGAAGGTCGAGATCCAGTTGCTCAACAGCGCAGGCAAGCCGAGCGATGCTGGCTTGAACGACCTGTCGGTGGCACCGCCGCCGCTGAACGAGGAGGTCTTCGGGGCGCTGCACAAGGTTGTCGCCGAGATGTGGCCGGACTTGCCGATCGTCCCCGAGATGGAGACCGGCGCGACGGACAGCAAGTACACGATGGCTGCGGGTATTCCGTCGTATGGCTTCTGCGGGATGGGGATCGACGAGGACGACGTGCGCGCGCATGGACGCGACGAGAGGCTTGGCGTTGAGTCGTACTACACGGGTGTGGAGTTCCAGTATCGCTATCTGAAGGCGCTTACCGGAGGAGCGGGGAAGTAAAGGCTAACGGCTGGCAGCGGGCATAGCAGCAGCGGCAGTAGTGGTTGCCGCAGGCTGATTGGCCGCCGGTGCGTACTTCGAGGCGCACTTGGCCTGAAGCTGCGTGGCGTGGAAGACGCCGTCCTTGCCAAAGGTGCCGATGGCCAGCGCCTGCGCGTCGTCCTTGAAGGTGTCGGGCGGCGGCTCGGAGCCCTTGTAGGCCACGCGGAGCGTTTTGCCCTGCTCAAGCAAAGTGAACGTTGCGTTGGTGCCCGAACGCTCAATGCTGCCCGGCGCGACATTGCCCGCTACGCGAAGATGGCGCACGTAGGCCTTGTCACCCATGCCCTGCAACTCGCCGATGGTGACGTAGTAGCTCTTGTTGTCGCGCACACCGGTAAAGGCAAGGTAAGCCACAGTCGCCAGAATGATGACGGTGGCGGCAACGATCTTGATAGGGTTTTTCCGGTCTGTGCTCTGATTTGGGGTTGCCATAATCCTGCTCATATTCTACCCAAAGCGCTGGCAACGTTATGGAGCAGCGGATACAAGGGCCGGAAAGCAGGGCGAATATCGGTATGCTTCGCGGAACCTCGTCATTCTGAGGCGCAGCCGAAGAATCCCCGTAGTTGTCATCCCCTGGTCCGACACAGAAATGCTGAGATTCTTCGGCTGCGCCTCAGAATGACGGGGTGCTCTTCTGCACAATTCAGGCAGCGGCAGTCTTGCACAGCAAGTCTGCCAGACGCGCAATGTGGCGCTCTGTCTGCCGTATGTTTCGTCTGAAGTCGGTCGCGAGCGCGTCGTCGATGGACCGGTCACGGGTTGGAGGGAGGGCTTCCGCAATCCTGCGTTCCAAATCGAGCGCGTCGCGTAACTGATCCACATCTGTTGGGACTATTGGAGCGTGAGTCTTTGGGGAGAACATCTTCATGTGGGTGCTCCTTGTGCAGGAGGTGAGTCCTGCGCAGACCTTAACTGCGGCCTTGGGGAGGGCAGTTGCTTCATTATGACGCTCCTGAGGACCAAAAAGTTGACTGGAGCGGTTCCCATTGATAGATCGAGACTTATAGCGGTTGGCGATGGCCGGCGAAAGAAACGCGATATTTTGCGGAACTTCCATCCTCCTGTGGCGTATCCACATGTATAAATGTGGTCATGCCACAGGAGAGACCGATGGGAGACGCTAAGCTCGATCTTTTACAGGGAACGCTGGATCTGATGGTGCTACAGACTTTAGCGGCGATGGGCGACATGCACGGCTACGGAATCGCCCGGCGCATTGAGCAGGTGAGCGGCGATGAGGTGCTGCTGAACCAGGGCACGATCTACGCGGCGCTGGTCCGTCTGCAACAGCGCGGCTGGATCGCGGCGGAGTGGGGGGCGTCGGAGAACAATCGCAAGGCCAAGTTCTACTCCATTACGAAGCGGGGCCGAAAACAGTTGGCCGACGACACCGCCTACTGGGTGCGTCTGTCGGGGGTGATGGGCCGTGTGCTGGCGATGACGGAAGAGGGAGGCGAGCGATGAAGGTAGCGATGAAGGTATCGATGATGGATTCACTGAGGCGTAGCCTGCGCAGGCTCATGTCTCTCTTCCACAAAGGGCCGTTGGATCGCGAGCTGGATGCCGAGATGAAGACGCACCTCGAACTCGCCGTGGAAGAGAACATGAGCAAGGGTATGCCATGGCAGGAGGCGAGGCGCCAGGCGTTGGTACGTTTCGGAGGCGTGGAGCAGGCGAAGGAGAGGCAGCGGGAGTCGCGCGGCCTGTTTGGGCTTGAGATGCTGTTGCAGGACCTGCGCTATACGATGCGCACGCTGGCGCGAGACCGAGGCTTCGCAACCGTCGCGATACTGATTCTCGCACTGGGAATTGGGGCCAACGTGGTGGTCTTCAGCGTGGTGAACACGATTCTGTTGCGGCCGCTCCCGTTCTATCAACCGGACAGACTGGTGTGGATCGCGCCGCAGGACGCAAAGGGGTTGTCGGGCTCGACGTATTCGGTGGACGCGTATGAAGACCTGCGTTCGATGAACAAGTCGTATGAGGACGTGACGGGCTACTTCGCGTTTTCGAGCGAGGACAACTACAAGCTGACCGGGCATGGAGTTCCGCAGCCGGTGACGGGCATCATGGTCGCGGCTAACTTCTTTCACGTGCTGGGTGTCGAGCCGTTCCTCGGACGGCAGTTCAGGCCGGAGGAGTCGATGAAAGGCGGGCCAGCCGCAGTGATGCTGTCCTACGCCTACTGGCAGAGGCAGTTCGGCGGGGACAGGTCGCTTGTCGGCAGCTCGATCGAGCTGGACGGAAGGCCGGTGACCGTCGCGGGAGTGCTGCCACAGAGCTTCGACTTCGGTGCGGCGTTCTCGCCCGGAGCGAAGGTGGACATCCTGACGCCCGTGGTCATGGATGACATCCGCTACGAAGGAAACACCCTGACGATGGTTGGGAGGCTGAAGCCGGGAGTGACGATCGAGCAATCGCGGGCGGAGGCACGGACACTGTTCCCACAGTTCTACTGGAGTAAGAAGTATCCCAGCTCGAAGGGGAACTATGGGGCGGCACATCCGATCTTTCTGAAGGAGTATGTGAGCGGCAAGCTGCGGCGTTCGCTGGTCGTGCTGTGGAGCGCCGTGGGGATGATCCTGCTGATCGTCTGCGTCAATCTTTCAAATCTGCTGTTGGCGCGAGCGGCGGCGCGGAGCAAGGAGTTTGCCCTGCGCAGCGCGTTAGGCGCGGGACGTGGCCGCCTGATGCGGCAGCTCTTGACGGAGAGTCTGGTGCTGGCCGGCGCAGGCGCCGCGCTGGGCCTGGGGTTGGCGTATGTCGCGCTCTCGTACCTGGCGCACCAGGGGTCGATTGCCCTGCCACTGTTGAGCAGTGTGCGTCTGGATGGAGCCGCGCTTGGTTGGACGCTGCTGATAACCATCTCAACAGCAGTCTTGTTCGGGCTGATGCCGGGGATCAAGGCCTCGCGCGCAAATGTGCAGGAGGCACTGAAGGATGGCGGCCATGGCACGACCGAAGGGCGTAAGCACGAGACGATGCGGACGGCGCTTGTCATCTCGGAGGTGGCGCTGGCGTGTGTGTTGCTGGTAGGCGCGGGGCTTCTGCTTCGGAGCTTTCTGCATGTCCTCGATATCGATCTCGGTTTTCAGCCCAGCACGGCAGCGGCTGTGCGCATCGACTATGACGACGGCGGCAAGGCCGATAAGCGTACGGCGATCCTTGAAAACATTGCCCAGCGTGTCGGGGGGCTTCCGGGCGTGGACGCGGTCGGCTTTACAGACAACCTGCCGCTCGATCGGAACCGGTCATGGGGGCCGCCGACGGTGAAGGGCAAGACCTACAGGCCGGGTGAGCTTCCTTCGCCGTTTGTGTACATCACCGCGCCCGGCTACTTCAAGGCTATGGGGATGCGGCTGCGCGGCAGGGACTTTACCTGGCAGGACGACGACAAGGGTGAGGGCGTGATCATTCTGAACGAAGCCGCAGCACATGGATTGTGGCCAGGAGAGGATGCCGTCGGAAAGATCGCGGTGATGGGGAAGAGAGATGTCCGGGTGATCGGCGTGATCGACGATGTCCGCGATACCAACCTGGAAGGAAAGCCAAGCTGGCAGATGTATCTGCCGATGATGCAGAGCGACTGGGGCCCGGATGGGGCTATTCT
The DNA here is from genome assembly GCA_018268775.1 of Acidobacteriota bacterium. Taxonomy (GTDB): domain Bacteria; phylum Acidobacteriota; class Terriglobia; order Terriglobales; family Acidobacteriaceae; genus Edaphobacter. The sequence goes on from JAFDVV010000068.1 coordinate 11,135, forward strand.
GGTCGTCCGGACGAAGCTGCCGCCACAGCAGTTGGCGGGAGGCGTTATGAAGACGCTGCGCGATATCAATCCCAACCAGCCTGCGGTGGAGTTTCGTCCCTTGCAGAGGCTGGTGGATCACGCGGTTTCGCCGCGCCGGTTCTTCATGATGCTGGTCGGCGTGTTTGCGGGGCTTGGATTGCTGCTGGCGTCGCTGGGAATCTATGGCGTGATCTCGTACTCGGTGACGCGGCGCACGCAGGAGATCGGCGTGCGCATGGCTCTCGGTGCCTCGCCGGGGAACGTGCAGCGCGGCGTGCTATCGAAGACGCTGCGGATGGCGGCGGTAGGCATCGCCGTGGGCGGGGTGTTTTCGCTTGCGATGGCACACCTCATTGCGTCTCTGCTGTTCGGTACGACGCCAACCGATCCCGCGACCTTTGCTGCGATGGTAGTTCTGCTTGCGGCTGTGGCCTTGCTGGCAGGTTATCTGCCTGCGAGGCGGGCCTCGCGGATCAACCCGATGGTGGCGCTCAGGAACGAGTAGTTGCCTGGGCGTCAGAAGGTCGGCTGGCCTTGCAGCGGCGTATACTAACTCGATAACGTCGCCAGTGGGAGCGAGGAAAAGAACAGATGAGCAGCGAGAAGTCACAGCAGGGAAATGGCCACTCCAACGGTTACAAGGTGCCGACAGGGCGCGCGGAGTGGATTGTCAAGCGCAAGGCCGAGGCCGAGCGGACCGGCGACTGGAACATGTCGCAGATGCACTTCGCCCGCAAAGGCCTGATTACCGAGGAGATGGCCTTCGTCGCGCAGCGCGAGAAGATCTCGCCCGAGACGATTCGTGCCGCAATTGCCAAGGGGACGATGATTATCCCCGCGAATATCAATCACGTCGAGCTGGAGCCGATGGCCATCGGCGTCGATTCGCTGTGCAAGATCAACGCCAACATCGGCAACTCGGCGCCCGGTTCCAGCATCCAGGAAGAAGTCGAGAAGATGACCTGGGCGATTCGCTGGGGC
>JAFDVV010000069.1 GCA_018268775.1 Acidobacteriota bacterium
GCGAAGCGCAGCGGAGAGCCTGCCCTGAGCGAAGCCGAATGGGAAGGACCTGCGGTTCTCTCAGTCCTCTCCTCCCAGACCCATACGAGGTAACAACATGACCATCGATCCCTGGCTAGCCCTCGGAGTAGCTGCCTCCACCGCAGCCACCGACGCCGTCTACGTCCTGTTCAACGCCGCCGTCTCCTCGCGCCGACGCATACCGGCCGCCACCTGGAGCAGCATCTGGTATCTGCTCTCCGCCTTCGCCGTCATCAGCTACACCCACCACTGGCTCTACGTCGTCTTTGCCGCCGCAGGCTCATGGATCGGGGCCTACCTCTCCATGACCTTCCTCTCCCGCGACAAACCTCTCAGCGGCCCACGGACCAGCTAGCCGAGCGACCCGTAAAAATCTCTTTCTCTATGGCTGTGTTGAGTTATCGTTCGTCTCACATGAGATCGACAATTGCTCGTCTTTGTTTGTTTTGCCTCAGCATTTCCTCTGCCTGTACCGTTCTTACGGCACAATCCGTCATTCTGCCGAAGAACATTCGCTTCACGGGTGTCCCGGATTACTCACAAGCCGAGCTGCTCAGCTTCGCCCAACTCACTCCCGGCGCAATCGTTCCACTTGCAGACATCCAATCAGCAGCGCAACGGTTCAACGACACAGGACTCTTCAGTGACGTCCGCTTCGCCTCCAACTCCACCGGCCTCGTCTTCACACTCAAACCCATGCCCGCAGACAATCTTCTGCCTGCGCGCTTCCCTAATCTTGTCTGGTGGTCGAACGAAGAACTTGCCCAGGCGCTCAAGACGCGGGTTCCTCTCTATCGGGGTGCCGTCCCTATCTCAGGCAATATTCAGGACTCCGTCTCAGCCGCTCTCACCGCAATGCTTGCGGAGAAGAATGTGAAGGCAAAGATTACAGCCTTACCCGGCGGCGCCCCTGCTGGAGCTACTCCCACGCTCATCTCTTTCGTGATGGAAACGCCCGAAGTCCGCGTTCACTCCATCACCTTCACCTCCGCTTCACCTGCAATGCAGCCCAAACTCGACGCCATCACGAAGGACTTATCAGGGCAGCCCTTCGATCAGTACACGACCGACTCCGGGATATCTTCCCGTGTCACTACGGCCTATCGCAACGAGGGCTATCTCGACGCAGCTATCTTGTCTGTAACTCGCAGCACGCCGCACATTTCGCCCGATGCCATCAACATCGACCTCACGGCAACCGTCAGCGAAGGACAACCCTACCACCTCTCCGCACTCACCTGGGCTGGCTCCGACGTCATATCTACCGCCGACTTCGACAAGAGATCCAGGCTCCATCCCGAAGACATAGCCTCTCAGGCACTCCTCCGCGAAAGCCTTGCCGTCATTGCGCGCGCTTACTACGCCAAAGGCTTCCAGGATGCCAAGGTTCAGGCCCCTGCAACTCTCGACCGCGCAATTCATCATGTCTCTTACAAAATCAACGTCATTCCCGGCGAGCAGTACCGCCTTCACTCCGTCAAGGTCGAAGGTGTGAACGATCAGCAACGCAAAGATTTCGACTCCGCCTGGCACATGAACCCAGGCGATTTCTATGACGTCAACTACCTCACAACATTCCTCAACAAAAATACGGCTCTCAGGTCCTTCAATGGCTATTCAGCCACCTACAAGGCCTTCTCCGACCCCAACTCCCACCTCGTCGACCTCGTGATCACCTTCGTCAAGGGAGGAACCCTGGTACGGGTCAACTAGCACCCCGAGGGCACTGGTAAACTTAACCCAGTCATGTTCGAGAACCTTTCCGATAAGCTCCAGCGCTCCTTCAAAAACCTCCGCGGCCAGGGCACCATCACCGACGAGAACGTCTCCGACGCCCTCCGCGAGATACGCATCGCCCTGCTCGAGTCCGACGTGAACCTCGCCGTCACCGACCAGATCATCGAGCACATCCGCACCCGCGCCATGGGCTCGCTCGTCGCCACCGCCCTCTCCCCCACCGAGCAGCTCGTCAAGATCGTCCACGACGAGCTCGTCAACATCCTCGGCAAAGACACCGCGCGCTTCCAGAAGGCCTCGCAGCCCCCGTCCGTCATCCTCATGGCCGGACTCCAGGGCTCCGGTAAGACCACCACCTCCGCCAAGCTCGCGCAGTGGCTCAAAAAGGCCGGCCACCGGCCTATGTTGGTCTCGGTGGACGTCTACCGCCCCGCAGCCCGCGAGCAACTCAAAGTCGTAGCCCAATCGATCAGCGCCAACCTGTACGAAGGCAAGATCGACTCGGCCCACCCCGGCACCGACGACGTCCTCCGCCTCGCCAAAGAGGCCAGGCGCGAGGCCGCCAACTTCGGCTGCGACATGCTGATTGTCGACACCGCAGGCCGCACCGGCATCGACCAGGTCCTGATGGACGAGATGGCCCAGCTCAAGAAGCTGCTCAATCCCTCCGAGATCCTCTTCGTCGCCGATGCCATGACCGGCCAGGACGCCGTCAACTCCGCCAAGGCCTTCAACGACCGCCTCGCCATCACCGGAGCCATCCTCACCAAGATGGACGGCGACGCCCGCGGCGGCGCTGCCCTCTCCATCCGCAACATCACAGGGGCACCCATCAAGTTCCTCGGCACCGGCGAAAAGCCCGACGCCTTCGAGCCCTTCCACCCCGACCGCATCGTCTCCCGCATCATGGGCCACGGCGACATCGCCACCCTGCTCGAGCGCGCCGAAGAGCGCCTCGACAAAGGCAAGGCCGAGGCCTTCGCCAAGAAGGCCCTCTCCGGCGACGGCTTCACCCTCGAAGACTTCCGCGACCAGCTCCGTCAGATCAAAAAGATGGGCTCCATGAAGTCCATCCTCAAGATGCTCCCCTCCGTCGGCCCCTTCGCCGGAATGTCGCAGGCCATCGACAACGTCGACGAAGGCCAGTTCACCCGCGTCGAATCCATCATCAACTCGATGACCAGGAAGGAACGCCTCGACCACGAGATCATCAACGGCAACCGGCGCAAACGCATCGCCAAAGGCTCCGGAACCACCGTCCAGGACGTCAACAACCTCCTCCGTCAATACGCCCAGATGCGAAAAGTCTTCAAAACCATGGGCAGCGGAGGCGGCATGAAGGCCCAGCAAAGGATGATGAGCCAGCTACAGGGACGCCAGCGGTTCGGGCGGTAGTGTATTCAGAATTTGGAGGCGTACACACCCGCTCTGGATTACATGATCGCCCTGACCTGATCAAGATCTGGTTTCCACATGGGGCAGATTATCCAACAGATGGCAGTTGCCCCAAAGCTAGGACTCATGGTTCATCGTGTCCCAGCGCTAGAACGACTCTCCGTAAATCTTCGACGCGAGACTAGCGACCGATGCCATGTCCGCTCTTTCTATCGCCTCAGTCAAAGATCGGCTTAGAGAGAGAAGCAATGACTTCTTTTGCAGGTTGATCGTCTTATTGCGTTTCGTCGTGCTGACACTGGAATGTGTTCCGTTTGTGGTAGTGACTGTCCTCTTGGCAGGGGCTTTGTAGGCCACTTTATTCACATCTATACGATTTCGTCTCCTTAGTCTCTCTTTGTTTGCCAATACGATCGCTTCATTGTATTGACGCTTCGAGTCAAGCTCCTTTTGTTCCAATTCCCATTGCTTTCTGGCGCGCTCGTGTGCCTGCGCCCTTTTCGTGCGCTCTATCCTTAGCAGCTTTAGCCGTTCTTCCGGTCCTCCATCAACTCCATGAAATGTATTCGTGGGGATCCGACCGGTGATATGGATGGCATTTGCAAGATTAATTACGTTTCGATGTTCTGCATTCTGTTTGTTCACTTTGTCCCAGTTCATCTTGGCCAAGGCATATCTCCAAATCGAATAAGAATAAAACAGCAAACACAATTTATAAATGATGAGGACAGGTGCCTGTAGAAGATTTAAGAAGTTGTTGTCATAGGGAGGACAAGTGGGACGGGTGGCCCACATCTGACCGCACCCCCACTAATCGGGTGCCCCATATCTGGCGAAGCCAGATGTGGGATCATTCGAGCAAAAGCTCGAACCTGACTAACCTTGTGCCCCCCAATAAAGTGTCATCCTGAGCGAAGCTCCCGCAGGGAGCGCAGTCGAAGGACCTGCGGTTGCTTTTCCAAACACCTCAAACCTCGCCGAACAGCTTCACCGCCTCTCCCCACTCCTCGCTCAAATCCACCCATGCCGGATTCTCCCGTTCGATCAGCCATATCTTCTTCGCGCGAGACCATCCCTTCAACTGCTTCTCGCGCGCGATCGCATCCTGAACGAACGGGTGCCGCTCAAACCACACCAGACGATTGCAGTTGTACGTCTTCGAATACCCTTCAAATCGCCCCTGCTTGTGCTGCTCGACTCGAAGTTCGATTTCGCTTGTTATGCCAACGTAAAAATTGTGGCTTCTGCTGGCCACAATGTAGGTGTAGTACATCGCCTCGCTCATTTGATCCAGCATAGCAACGCATTGGGAAAACAAACCGCAGGTCCTTCGACTCCGTTTGGCGCAAACAGCGCGCCAAACTCCGCTCAGGATGACACATTGTATACAGATGGCCATACAATAAAAGGTACGATAAACTACCTCCAAACGGAGGCGCCTCATGATCGACATCACCAAGGACATCCAGCCGCTCACCACCTTCCGCAACAACTCCGTCAAGTTCATGAGGCACCTCAAGCGCACTCGCCGCCCCATCATCCTCACAGTCAACGGCAAGCCCGAAGCTGTCGTCCAGAGCGCAGCCGAGTACCAGCGCCTCCTCGACCTCGCCGCCGAAGCCGACGTCAATGAAGGCATCCGGCAAGGACTGGAAGACCTGCGTCAAGGCAAAGGACGTCCAGCCAGCGAGTTCTTCGAGGAGATGCGCAAGAAGCATGGAATACCTCGTTAGAACTCATGCCCCGCGCCGAGCGGGACCTCGAAATAATCTTCCAATTCGTTCAAGCGGATACTTCAACAACAGCCAACAAATGGTTCAACGGGCTTATCGATGCCATCGAAAGCCTGTCGGTGCTCCCGCAACGTAACCCCGGCACGACGGAAGATCCTGCCCTGCGTCAGCTACTCTACGGGAACAAGCCGCATATCTACCGCATCATCTATTCCATTGATCTATCGCGGAAGATCGTCGACATCCTGCACGTCCGACATGGAGCACGTGATTCCTTCGACTCAACAAGTTGATATGAAAGACCCAGGGGCACTCGAGCGAAGCTCAAACCCGTCGTCACCGACTTAGTTTCCCCGCGCCGCTACTCCAAAAGAGTTAGTCGCTTCCCGGACGGGAGATGGTAGGCTTCGATGGACAAGGACTGCTGGGACGACTACGTGCTCCTGACGATCTTTCGGAACTAAGCATGAACCAATTCGACGCAAACATCCTTCATTTTTTGAATCAATTTGCACGGCGATCGCTCGCGCTCGACGATCTGAACAGCATGATCTCCGCCAGCCATGTAGCGCTGGCCGTTCCCGTTGTGGCCATCTTCTGGTGGGCCTGGTTCCGCGACGAGGGCGAAGACAACGAAGACAGGCGAATCATTATCTCCAGCATCTTCCTCTGCACCGCGTCAATCTTCATCGCGAGAGTTCTGGCCATCTCTCTTCCCTATCGCGAACGTCCTATGCGGACCCCTCTCCTTCAATTCCGCGTCCCATTCGGCATAAGCCCAGACCACCTCATTCAATGGAGTTCTTTCCCCAGCGACCACGCCATATTCCTCTTCTGCATGGCGATGTCTGCCTTCTTTCTCTCACGGAAGTGGGGAAGTATCGCACTCGCATATGTCTTCCTCATTTGTGTGTCCCGAGTCTACTCTGGCATCCATTATCCAACCGACATTCTGGTGGGCGCCCTACTCGGAGCAGGCATCGCCTGTCTCAGCCTGATCAAAGGCTTCAGAGACCGTATCAGTTCCAAACCGATACGCTGGGCGGAACGATCGCCCACTTCGTTTTATCCCTGCTTTTACCTCGTCACTTTTCTGTTTGGAACGATGTTCGAGTCCCTTCGTGAAGTCGCCTCTACCGCCTGGATCATTAGCTACCACCTGACGCATCACTAATCCGCCGCCCCCTATCGAATCTCGTGTAACGGCCTGGTCACTCATTTCGTACGCAGTGGCCAGTGCCTCCGTTTTTCGCACCCACTATCACCTGTCTCTCCGCAGGCATACAATTCCTCACTCCCCCGGGCCAGACTTCAAATCTCCTGAAAGTTGAGAGAAATCATCATGCTCGGAAAACAGATCGGCACAGTCAAAGGCAGGCGGCTCGTCCGCCGTGTCCTCTCCGTCAACCCGCCAACCGCTGAGGTCTCCTTCGAGGACTCCGGCGAAATACTTGGTATCCATGTCACAGGGATGGGGAGCTATACCTCCGCCGTCCGACCCGATGGCTCCATCATGGGCACTGGACAAGGCATGAGTCTCACCGACAACGGCGAGGCGGTAACCTGGACCGGTACCGGCCTCGGCAAGTTTGGCGTCCAGGGATCCGTCAGCTACCGCGGCATGCTCTTCTTCCAGACCACCTCACCCCAGCTCGCCGCACTCAACAACTCCTGCGCCGCCTTCGAGTACGAGGTCGACCCCTCCGGCAACACCGTCTCAAACATGTGGGAATGGAAGTAGAGACGAGTTGGCTGCACACCAAAACCTCGGATGTCCCATTCATGGCTCCTTCCCAGCGTGGCATGATTGGGACATTCGTGTATAAGCCCCTGTAAAGAGACAGATTTCGTCCGATGCGACCATAGTCATAGCCTACCGCCGTTACCGCGCCTACACTGAGAATACAGAGTGAGTTATGACCGATAAGATCACCGAGCCGGAGATATCAGTCCTCGTCGACAACTTTTACGCGAAGGTCCGCCGCGACCCAGACATCGGCCCCATCTTCAACGCCATCGTCGACGACTGGCCCTATCACCTCGCCCTGCTGAAGGACTTCTGGTCCACCGTCCTGCTCACCACGGGCCGCTACAAGGGCGACCCCATGATGAAGCACCTTCAACTCCCGCTTGACCATGAGCATTTCAATCGCTGGCTCGAACTCTTCGCCGAGACCGCCAACGAGGTCCTCTCACCCGAACACGCCGCTGAGATCATCGACAAGTCGCACCGCATCGCCCAGAACTTCAAAGCAGGCATCGCCTATGTGCAACAGCGATCCGCGATCGGGTAATCTGAAGCTCCATGCGCATTCTTGCCGCCATTCTTTGCTCCAGCCTCCTCGCCCTCGCCTCTCACGCTCAGAACTTCTCCGACGTTAAACCAGCGCCCGCGCAAACTGCCTGGCAGGACCTTGAGATCGGCGTCATCATCCACTTCTCCACTAACACCTTCCTCAACCGCGAATGGGGGGACGGGACCGCCTCTCCCTCAACCTTCAACCCTACGAACGTCGATACCGACCAGTGGATGCAGGCCGCCAAATCCGGCGGCGCGAAGTACGCGGTCCTCGTCGCGAAACACCACGACGGCTTCGCCCTCTTCCCCAGCGCGCATACCGATTACTCCGTCAAGGCCAGCCCCTGGCTCAACGGCAAGGGCGACCTCGTCCGCCTCGCCTCCGACTCCGCGCACAAGGCCGGCCTCGGCTTCGGGGTCTATCTCTCTCCCTGGGATCGTCACGACCCGCGCTACGCCGACCCCGTCGCCTACGACAAGTACGACCTCTCCCAACTCACCGAACTGGCCTCGCACTACGGCCCGCTCACCGAGTTCTGGCTCGATGGCGCAGGCTCCGCCGGCCGGACCTACGACTTCGACAAGATCGTGCAGGAACTGCGCACCTACCAGCCCAACACGCAGGTCTTCGCCGATGTCGCACTCTACAAGAACGCCGACATCCGCTGGGTCGGCTCCGAGGACGGCACCGTTCCTTACGAAAACTGGAACGTCATCGACCGCACCGGCTACCTTCGCTGGCGCCCCATCGAGGCAGACACTCCGCTCCGGAAGCGGCACTGGTTCTGGCATCCCGCCGACGAAAGCTCGCTGCTTTCCGTCGACGAGTTGTTGAACATCTACACGAAAACCGTCGGACGGGGAGCGCAACTCATGCTCGGACTCGCGCCCGACAACACAGGCCGCCTGCCTGAGTCCGACGCCGCGCGCCTGCGCGAGTTCGGCGAAGCCGTCCAGCGCATCTACGGAAGCGACAAAAATCTCGTCGCCAGAACACCGCACATACTCAACGAAACATCGGCATCCGCGGCGGTTGACAACAACCCAGCCACCTTCTGGTCCGCGCCCACTCGCCACGCCACGCTCGAGCTCCGCTTCGCCAGACCCATTACCTTCGACCGCGCGCTCACCATGGAGTGGCTCAACGAAGGTCAGCACGTTCAGGAGTACAGCATCGAGGTGTGGCAGAACGGCGCATGGAAGACGCTCGCACACGCGCAAGCCATTGGACACAAGAAGATCGACATCTTCCCCGCTACAACGACTCAGCGCGTACGCCTCAACCTGCTATCGACTACCGGATCGGCAGCAATTCGAGAGTTTCAGCTCTTCAACGGAGCAAGCGCTAAATAGCAGTCAAAGCCAGTCGTAGCATCTATCGCCGCGAAGTTCCGCCAAGCAGCGAACCGAGCACTCCGCGGATGATCTGCCTACCGACTGTGCTTCCCATCGAGCGTGCGGCGCTCTTCACCATTGCCTGGACTACTGTGTCTCCACGCCTCGACCCACTACCACCCAATACACCGCCTAAAGCCGTTCCAGCAGCCTCGAGGCTTCCGAGCCATCCAGACCCCGATCCTTGCTGCGGCGGCGCCACTCCGCCGGCTGCTGTAGCATTCGGCGCACCGCTTGTCTCCACCTTGCCCTTCAGCTTTTCGTAAGCAGATTCGCGATCAACCGGCGTCTCATACACCCCAGCAACCACTGAGTTCCTGATTATGGCCGCGCGCTGCTCCGGTGTAATCGGCCCAATCTGGCTGTGCGGCGGGCACACCATCGCACGCTCTACAACGCCGGGTATTCCCTTCTCGTCAAGAAAAGAGATCAACGCCTCACCGACGCCCATCTGCGTGATGACCTCCTCCACGTCGAGCTTGGGGTTCGCGCGAAAGGTCTGGGCCGCTGCTTTCACAGCCTTCTGGTCCTTCGGGGAGTACGCACGTAATGCATGTTGCACGCGGTTCCCAAGCTGCCCCAACACGGTGTCTGGAACATCGATCGGGTTCTGCGTCACGAAAAACACACCGACCCCCTTCGACCGAATCAGCCGGACAACCTGCTCGATGCGCGATTGCAATACTGGCGGCAGATCGTTGAAGAGCAGGTGCGCCTCATCGAAGAAGAAGACCAGCTTCGGCTTCTCCTGGTCGCCGACCTCGGGCAGCTTCTCAAAGAGTTCGCTCATCAGCCATAGCAGAAACGTCGCATAGAGCTGCGGCGATTGCAGCAGCTTGTCTGCCGCAAGAATATTGACGACCCCTTTGCCACTCGCGTCTGTCTGCAAGAGGTCTTCGATGTTCAGCGCAGGCTCACCGAACAACAGATCTCCGCCTTGCTGCCCTAACGTAACCAGGCCGCGCTGAATCGCTCCAATGCTCGCGGCAGAGATGTTGCCGTAGCTCGCCTGGTACTCCTTCGCATGCTCAGAGACGTGTTGCAACATCGCCTGCAGGTCTTTCATGTCGAGCAGGAGCAGTCCATTGTCGTCGGCGATCTTGAAGACCAGCGCCAGCACACCGGTCTGTGTATCGTTCAGGTTGAGGATGCGGCTGAATAAGAGCGGGCCCATCTCACTGACGGTCGCCCGCACTGGGTGGCCTTCCTTGCCGAAGACATCCCAGAAGACTACCGGGCAGCCAGCAAACCGCACTTCGCCCAGATCAAGAGCTTTCACTCGCTCATCGAACTTCGGCGAGCTTTTGCCCGGCTGGCTGATCCCCGAAAGATCACCCTTCACGTCCGCCGCGAATACCGGCACCCCGATCGCACTCAGTGCCTCGGCCATCACCTGCAACGTCACCGTCTTGCCTGTTCCTGTCGCCCCGGCCACCAGCCCATGGCGATTCGACATCCCCGGCAGCAGATACAACTCGCCGCTGCCCTTTGCGATCATCGGCATTTCAAGCATCTCGTCCAATCCCCCGCGGAAAAGTGAAACACTTCTCACGATATCGCATCTGTCCGGGCACACGCGCCTTTCAACGCGAATCGTCGAGGTCCTTGATCATCCGCACAACTTCAATCTCTTCACCGTTGCCGACAGGTACACACACTCTCCCAACTTCGCGGTATCCCTTCAGTGAATACAGCGCCACGCCCGTCAGCGTGCTACCCATCTCGAGGCGCCGAAATCCGGCCTCGACTGCTGCATTCTCCGCAGCCTCAAGGATCAGGCTTCCCAGGCCTTTGCGCGCATACTTCGGATGCACAAAGATCGCCCGCACCTTCGCGGCATCCACCGCCGGATCGAGCAGTTCCGGCTCGGCATGCTCCACCTGGCTGTCACCGCCATACAGCGTCTTTCGTTTCGACCAGCCGCCACATCCGGCGAGACCGCCGTCGTCATCCATGGCAACAAGATACGTCCGATCGGCGATCAACCGGCTGTCGATGGTGAACACCGTCTTCAAGGCAGCATCGATCTGCGCTGCCGAGTAGTCTCCCGCCTGCAACCCGCGCACCGAAGCGACGATCAGTTCGCGGATCGCAGCCAGGTCGTTCTCCGTCGCCACGCGAAGAGAAACTTTCATCTTTTCAGTCTATGCAAAGCCTTGCCCGTGTCGCCTGTCTGCGACTACACTTTCGCCCATGCGCCGTCATACGCTCTCACTACTGCCCGCCCTCCTGTTGCTCGCCGCTTTGCCAATAACTGCACAACAATGGGCCAAGTCGAAGCTCGACGCGTCACCGCGCCACCGTGAATACGTCACGTTGAAGCACGATAACCGCAGCCTGCAGGCCTTCGTCGTCTACCCGGAGGTAAATAGAAAGGTCCCCGTCGTCATCCTGATTCATGAGATATTCGGCCTCTCCGACTGGGCCAAAGAGATGGCAGACGAGATAGCCGCCGCAGGTTACATCGTCGTCGCACCCGATCTTCTCTCCGGGGCCGGCCCCAACGGCGGCAACTCCGACTCCTTCACCAGCATGGACGCTACAACCAAGGCCGTCTCGGGCCTCAGCCCCGACCAGGTCAACGCCGACCTTGACGCCGCCGCCGACTACGCGAAGAAGATTCCCTCCTCGAACGGCACCTTCGTCACAGCGGGCTTCTGCTGGGGCGGAGGCAAGTCCTTCGCCTTCGCCACGCACCGCAGAGATCTGGCTGCGGCGTTCGTCTTCTACGGGCCACCTCCCGCTGAGTTCACCACGATCACAGCACCTGTCTATGGCTTCTACGCGGGTAACGACGCGCGCATCGGGGCGACGGTTCCCGCGACCATCGAAGGCATGAAGGCCGCCGGGAAAAAGTACGATCCCGTGACCTATGACGGAGCCGGGCACGGCTTCATGCGCGCAGGCGAAGATCCGGGCAACACCAATCCTGCAAACAAAATCGCGCGCGACCAGGCCTTTGGACGCCTGACCACGCTGCTCAAAGCACTCCCCGCCAAACGCAGCTCAATGAAACCTCTCTATCTGCCCGTCCATGGGACGCAAAAGGCGCAGACCAGCAAGTCAGAACCGCCCTGTCATTCATCCGGAGCAGTAGCCGCTTCCATGTAAGCTGTTCGGTTTCGTGAGCGGCTGCGAGATAATAGAGTCGTGGCCGCTTCCATCAATAAATCGCTGACCGCCTCCTTGCAGGAGCAGCTCGATCGCATCACGCAGAACACCCGCGCCCTCGTCCAGCCTGAACGGCTTGAATTCTCCGAGCGTACGATTGCGGCGCTCTTCGCTACCGGTATTGAAGACCGTATCCTCAAGACCGGAGATGAGGCTCCGTCATTTTCTTTACAGGACGCGCGCACGGGCAAAGCGGTCAACTCCGCAGACCTTCTCGCACTCGGCCCGCTGGTCGTCAACTTCTTTCGCGGACGCTGGTGCCCTTATTGCGTGACAGAACTCGAGACCTGGCGCGACCTCCACACCGAGGTTCGCAGCCGTGGTGCACTCTTCGTCGCCATCTCACCACAGAACCCCCGCCAGAACGCCTTCACCATCGAGCAGCACGGCCTGCCATTTCCACTGCTCGCCGATCCCGGCTGTGAGGTTGCCGCGAAGTTCGGCCTGACCTACAGCGTCACGCCGGAGCAGCGCCGCTACTTCCAATCCATCCTCGTCAACATTCCCTACAACAACGCGGGCCTCAACTACCAGACCGCGACCGAAGCAAGTTGGCGCCTCCCACTCGCCGGCGTGTTCGTCATCAACCGCGACAACACGATCATCTTCTCCGAGGCCCACGCCGACTTTCGCGTACGGCCTGAACCAGCAGGCGTACTTGCTGCGCTCTAGCCTTTGTTTGTCATTCCGTAGCGCAGCGGAGGAATCTGCTTTCACCTCCCCATACACACCCATAAAGAAAGCCCCGGAGACCAATCCCCGGGGCTTAGCACAAACATCGCGAAGGGTAAACCTTATTTCGCCTTCCGATACCTTTTGATCAGATTTGCCGTTGAGCTGTCGTGCTCCAGCTTCGGCTCATCCTTGCTCTCCAACTCGCCCAGAATCTTCGTCGCCAGCACCTTGCCCAGCTCCACGCCCCACTGATCGAACGAGTCGATGTTCCAGATCACGCCCTGGGTGAACACCGCGTGCTCATACATCGCAATCAGCTTGCCCAGAACCGCAGGCGTCAGCTCCTTCGCCAGAATCGTATTTGAAGGACGATTGCCCTCGAAGACACGATGCGGAACCAGCCAATCGGGAGTCCCCTCGGCCTTCACCTGCTCCGCCGTCTTGCCGAAGGCCAGCGCCTCTGCCTGGGCGAAGACATTCGCCATCAGCATGTCGTGATGACGCCCCAGCGGATTCAGCGTCTTCTCAAAGCCGATAAAGTCACATGGGATCAACCGCGTTCCCTGGTGGATGAGCTGATAGAACGAGTGTTGGCCGTTTGTGCCCGGCTCTCCCCAGTAGATCGCGCCGGTCTGGTACTCCACCGTCGTCCCATCCAGCGTCACATGCTTGCCGTTCGACTCCATCGTCAACTGCTGCAGATACGCAGGAAAACGCTTCAGGTACTGCTCATACGGAAGCACCGCCTGCGTCTGCGCGTCGAAGAACTCCGTATACCAGATACCCAACAGCCCCAGCAGCGCAGGAATGTTCTTCTCAAGTGGCGTCGTCCGAAAATGCACATCCATCGCATGAAACCCTTCCAGCATCTCGCGGAAGCGCTCCGGCCCGATCGCAATCATGGTCGAAAGTCCGATCGCCGAATCCATCGAATAGCGGCCGCCGACCCAGTCCCAGAAGCCGAACATGTTCGCTGTGTCGATGCCGAACATCGCGACCTCCTTCGCGTTGGTCGAGATGGCGACAAAGTGCTTCGCCACTGCCTTTTCCTCGCCCAGCTTTGCCAGCGACCAATCGCGCGCCGAGTGCGCATTCGTCATCGTCTCCTGCGTCGTGAACGTCTTCGAGGCAACAAGGAAGAGCGTCTCTTCTGCGTTGAGGTCCTGTACGGCCTCGGCAAAGTCCGTTCCATCGACGTTCGAGACAAAGCGGAAGGTCAGATCACGCTGAGAGTAATGCTTCAGCGCCTCGTACGCCATTACCGGGCCGAGGTCCGATCCTCCGATCCCGATGTTCACAACGTTTCTGATGCGCTTGCCCGTATGGCCCTTCCATGCCCCGCTGCGTACCTTTTCGGCAAAGGCCGCCATCTTGTCCAAAACCTCATGCACTCCGGGAACAACATCTTCACCATCCACAAAGATCTTTTCCGGCCTCGGAGCACGTAAAGCAACATGCAAGACGGCACGGTTCTCGGTGATGTTGATCTTCTCACCCGTAAACATCGCCTCAGTCCTCGCCCGCAGACCGGACTCCTTCGCCAGCGCAATCAGCAACCTCAACGTCTCATCGGTCACACGGTTCTTCGAGTAATCGAGAAATATCCCCTCCGCCTCCACCGTCAGCCGCTCGCCGCGACCCGCGTCCCGCGTAAAAAGGTCCCGCAGATGCGTACCGCGAACCTGCTCTGCATGGGCTTTCAGGTCCTTCCAGGCCGCGCGTTCCGTAAGGGGTACAGTCTTTGTTGCCGTCATACGCTCCACTTCTCCTTAGCTATCCAATTCACCAAGCATGCACAACAGCTTCCAGCATTGAATCGTTCGCAGCTTCGATGCCAATTCCAGTGTAGTGCGAAGTCCCGTTCTTCTATGCGCATCACAGGGAGAATCGCCAGCCCAACCCGCTGCGGTCGTACTCCGCGCAACACACCCTACAACCCCACACCGCCCGATAATCGCACACTATGTACAAAATACTTGCACAACGTTTTACCGTGCGTTTATCGTAATTTGCATCCGACTATCGCCCTCATCTTTGTGTCGCGCGACAGCCGCCAGGAAAGGGATTCCATGATCAACGCTTCTCCTTCGGATACCGTGACTCTGCCCAAAGCCCCGGCTCCCACGACTGCCAAGCCTACACCCGCCGCTTCCCTTGATGTCTTCGCTGGCGACCCCAATTTCATGACCTCACTCGCCAGAGGTCTGATAGTCATCCAGGCGTTCACACAGCAGAACCCACAGATGACCATCTCGCAGCTCAGCGTTCGAACCGGCCTTTCCCGCGCCGCCGTCCGCCGCTGTCTTTACACGCTCACCAAGCTGGGCTTTGCCGGGGCCGAGGATGGCTCGCGTTACTCGCTGCGTCCACGAATGCTCACGCTCTCGCACACTTACACCGCCTCCAATACGCTCTCATCGGCGGCGCAGCCTATCCTCGAACGCATGTCCGCTACGTTGCGCGAGTCCTTCTCCGTTGCCACACTCGACGGCGACGATATCGTTTATGTCGCGCGCACCACTGTCAATCGTGTCATGGCCGTCGACCTGCACATCGGAAGCCGTCTGCCCGCCTACTGCACCAGCATGGGACGCATCCTGCTTGCCTATCTGCCGCCCGATCAGCTTGAGGCATACCTCGCGCGAGTGGCCCTCACTCCCTTCACCACACGCACCGTTACCTCGATCGAGAAGCTCCGCCTTCTGCTGCGCACGACACGCCGCAACGGCTATGCTCTCTGCGATCAGGAGTACGAAGTAGGCCTGCGCTCTCTCGCCGTTCCCGTGCTTGCGCCCAACGGACGCGCCGTAGCAACCATAAACCTCAGCGGCAGTGCGCCGCGCCTCTCCACCCTTGAAATGCAGACGCGCTTCCTGCCGCACCTGCGCAACGCAGCCAACGAACTCGCCGTCTTTCTTCGTTGAAGCATCAGCAGGAAAAATCGCAGAGGTCGCAGGAACTGCGACCTCTTACATCGACTAAGAAACCTGCGCCGGAGCGACGCATCGAACGAACGCGGCATCACCCTCGGCTTCTACCATCACCTTGCCGACGCCCTCTGGAACAACGACTGCCTTGCCCGGCTCCAGCTCGACCTCTTCGCCCGGAGTAATCACCGCGACCTTGCCCTTCAGCCCCACCAGGCATCCCGGCCCGGTCATCGCAACTGAACGCTCTTCCGCGTCCTTCAGATCGAACCGGTCAACGGTGAAGTAGTTCTTCTCGATCAGACGCGTAAACCCGTCCATCTTCTTCGGGGCAACCTTGCCCGCGTCCGTCTTCGGACGAATCACCTTCAACCCTTGCTCAAGATGCAGCTCGCGAGGACGGCCATAGTCGTACAGGCGATACGTAATATCGCTGGTCTGCTGCGTCTCCAGCAGCACCACGCCAGGTTCGATCGCATGAACCGTGCCCGCGTCGACAAACAACATGTCGCCCGCCGATACAGGAATCTTCTGCACCAGCGATTCCATGGTGTTATCGGCAACTGAAGCAGCAAGCATCCTGGCATCCACACCAGGCTTCAGTCCCAGCATCACAGAAGCGCCCGGCTCTGCTTCCAGCACGTACCAGCACTCCGTCTTGCCGCGAACGCCACCCGCCGCCTGCGCCTGCTCGTCGTCAGGATGAACCTGCACCGACAGCTTCTCGTTCGGGAACAACAACTTCACCAGCAGAGGAAACTCGCCTCCAAGAGCGCCCGTCAGCGACTCCAGCGTCTTCCCTTCCAGCTCGCCTTCTTCCACAACGCATTGCGGCCCAGTCAGCCACGCTTCGCCGACTAGTTCCTTCGTCCCTGTGTCCGAGTACCACGGCTTCAGGCTCTGCCTTCCCCACGGCCTCTCACTGAACCACGGCTTCAAACGGAACGGGGCTACATTAGTCATCGTCATCCTTCTTTATCTTCTTTCTCTTCTCAAGCAGCATCGGAGGGACAGGCTTCTTCCCCATCGCGTCCTCCCATAGAATAACGTTCAGCTTCACCGGGTCCGCGCGGTCTGCATGGGCGAAGTCCATCTTCTGCGACTCCCGCGCACCCGCTGCCGTCTTCGCATTGGCTGTGTAGATAAGGCCATTGTCGCGGTTCACATAGTCCGCCACATAGGGAGGCTGGTCGCCAGTGCCCGTAAACAGCGAGCCAATCATCGAGCTGAACGCATCGTTGTTATTCATCGGTGGCAGTCCCAGAAGCGTCTCCATCGTGCGAATCACGCTCACCGTGGAGTAGAACCGGCTATCGACAAACGCGCTGCCATCGGCTTTGCGCGGAGCATACTTGCTGATCACAAGCGCCAGGCTGCGATGCGCATCAACATGATCGGCGCCGTTCTGCGCATCGTCCTCCAGAATGAAGAAGGCGGTATCCTCCCAGAACGCCGAATGCGAAACGGCCTCCACCGCGCGCCCGATCGCGAGATCGTTGTCCGCTACCGACGATTTCGGAGTGGGCCCACCCGGCGTCGTTCCCGCCGTATGGTCGTTGCCCAGGCGCAGCAGAATAAAGTTCGGCATCGTATCGTTCCCGGCCTTACGGTCGTTGACCCAGCCATTGAGATGCCGCAGAAACACGTTCACGCGAATCTGGTCCGGCACTCGCAGGTTGAAGTCCGGGGCCTCGGCCGCGAAGTGTCCCAGCAGCTCCGGCTTCGTCGCCGTATTCTTTGAGATCAACGGAATCGCCCACGGCCACTTGTTCGTCCCACCGCCCCACGCCGCGGGAATCTCCTCACCGGGCATGATCGAAGGCCGTGTGCAGCTACCGCCCTCCCACATCGGGCCTTCCTGCGGGTTCGCCGTCTTCTTCGCATCGCAGAACTTCGTCGAGATGTACTCGCCGAAGTTGTAGTGTGTCTTGTTATGCTTCGCCAGGTTGCCCCACAGATAGCCGCTCGCCGGTTCATTCACATCGGGAATGTTCTGCAGGAGCGGATAGCCATCTGCAACCACGCCCTCGTAGTCGTAGGTCCTCTGCGAACCTCGATAAGACTGCTGCCACGTTCTCTCCAGATAGTCCGTGCCGATCGCCGCCGTCGACCACACATGTCCATCGCCCGAGACCTCGCCGGAATCATAGAAGTTGTCGAGCACACCAAATCGCAGCGCCAGAGCATGTTCATTCGGCGTGATGTCCTTGCCATACATCGTCAGGCTCGCATCTCCATTGCCAACACGCTTGCCATCCTGCTCAAGGTCGCCAAGTATCTGGTCGTACGTTCTGTTCTCCTTGATGATGTAGATCACATGCTTGATCGGCCCGCTCCAACGTTGTTCGTTCTGCCCATCTTCTGTCCTTTCATTTCCTCCTTTTGCTTTGTCATTCCCGCCTATTACTTTGTCATTCCGCAGCGCAGCGGAGGAATCTGCTTTTCCCCTCGCCACCACCTCCGGCGAAAACTCGATCTTCTCCTCCGCGGCCTTCATCCGGTTCGACTCCAGCACCTCTGCCGTCAGCTTTGGCAGATCTCGCTCCACCACCGCGACATCCACCGAGGCCACCGAGCCGTAGACCAACGTGCCGATATACGTGAACTTCGACTTCCCATACCGCCCCTTCGTCTCCGGCGTCACGCGTTGCGGAAGATTGTTGGGGCCGGTCCCCTTACCCTTGGCAGTAGCAACATACAGCTTTCCGTCGAGCAACGTCAGGGCGGTCGGCATCCACTCTGTTGGGATGAACCCCACTGGCTCGACCATCCCCCGGCTCGCTGTCTTCCCCTTCAGCTTCGTCGTATCCAGCACAGCGACTGCGTCCGATGCAGCATTGCCCACGTACACGCGTCGCCCGTCAGCCGATACGGCCAGCGCATCCGGCTCCGCGCCAAAGTAGCTCTGCCCCGGCAACCGCGTGTCGAAGTATCCCTTCAGCGCAAACTGTCCCTTGGCCAGGTTCACTGCTGCAACCGAATCGCGGTTCGCCAGCGCGACATACATAGTGCTTCCATCGGGAGCGATCTCCATCACCACTGGGTGCGATCCCGCGGCGGTCGCAACCGTCGGCTTCAGCAACTCAAGTTTCCGCCCCACCGTACCCTTCTTGAGGTCAAGCTCCACCACCTCCGACGAATTCCAAAGTGCGACAAATGCGCGCGACTCATCCTTCGCCACCGCCAGTGCAACCGGGTATGTCGACGGCACCGTGTCTGTCTCCGACAAGTCGAACCGCTTCTCCACCGCGCCGCTCGCCTCATCCATCAGCAACACATCGTCGGAGAGGTTTCCCGCAACCAGCAGCTTCTCCGCACCGGCCTTTCCCAGCACCGCAATCGCCGCCGGAAACGGAACCCCCTTGTCCTTGCCGCCGCTGCCTGCAAGCATCGTCGTCCTTCCGGGAGCAAGCTGCTGCACCGGAATCTTCAACATCTTTTCGCGCGTGATCTTCCCCTCGCGAAACCCATACACGATCACGCCGCTGCCCATCTTCTTCACACCGTCGCCTACAGGATCGGTCTCCGATCCCAGGCTTGCGTAGATACGGCTGCCGTTCTTGCTGAACGCCAGCCCCGAGTACAAGGTCTGCTTGGCCCCCACTACCGTCCAGTCGTCCGGAAAGTCCTCGACTTTCCCTGTCTTCGTATCTAGCACCGACAACGACTGCATGTAACGCGACTCATACGTCCCATAACCCGCGTTCACGGTCACGACATAACGCTTGTCGGGCGACACAGCCATCGAGATCGGCAAACTGTTTACTCGCTGCGGTCCCCCGGGAACGGGAGGCAAAAGTTGCTTGCTCGTCGGCAGATCGATCGCCTTACTGTCCTGCGCGCTCGCGTGCGTTGAACCACCCGTAACAACCAGACCAACTACACATATCAGCGTGCACATTCCTCGCATCGTCATCTCTACCCCCGTCTATCTACAGAAAAGCTGTCAGGCGTCGTAGTTAGCCAAATCTTCCGTCTCCAGAACATGCAGGCTCCGATGAGTTATCGCCCCCACACATACTAGTTGACAGCAGGTGAACAGGCGATAAGCACTCACAGAAAAAATTACCCGATGAATATTTCATAGATAGGTATTTTGAAAAGAGCTCTTTGCAAAAAGCCTTCCAGGAAGGCTACTTATTTGCAGCCTGGCGTAATGTCTCCGCCGCCGACTCCGGCGTAATGTCCCGCTGCGGCGATCCAAGAAGCTCAAAGCCAACCATGAACTTTCGCACCGTCGCCGATCGCAGCAGCGGCGGATAAAAGTGCAGATGAAAGTGCCACTCCTCGTGTTCTGCGCCATCGTAAGGTCGCGGATGCAGCCCCATCGAGTAAGGAAACGGTGTATCGAAAACCTTATCGTAGGTTGAAGTCACCGTCTTCAACATCGCCGCCAGGCCGTCTCGCTCCTCCGCTGTCATAGCCGCCAAATCAGCGACATGGCGCACGGGGAGAATCATCACCTCAAACGGCCATACAGCCCAGAAAGGAACCAGAGCGACAAAGCTCGCATTGCTCGCAATCACCCGCTCGCCCAGTTTCGTCTCCATCTCGCGATAAGCACATAGCAAACAGCACCCGTGCTCCGCAAGATATGCAGCCTGCGCCGCCTGCTCCACCACAGCTTCGTTCGGGACCGAGCGGCTCGCCCATATCTGCCCATGCGGGTGAGGATTGCTCGCCCCCATCATCGCCCCACGGTTCTCGAAGATCTGCACGTAGCTGATATCTTCGCGCGCGCCCAACTCCTGCGTCTGCGCGTCCCACAGGTCCACGACCTTGCGGATATCGGCGGTCTCCATCTTCGCCAGCGTGAGATCGTGCCGCGGCGAGAAACAGATCACGCGACAAACGCCGCTCTCACCCTCAGCGACCAGCAACCCCTTGCCGCCTTCATCGTCATGAACCCGCGGAGCGTCAGGCTTGAGCGCGGCGTAGTCGTTCTCAAAGACGTAGGTGCTCGTGTAATCGTCCGTACGCAAACCGCCCGCCCGCGTGTTTCCCGGACACAGATAGCACTCCGGATCGTAGCTCTTCTCCACAGGTTGAACCGGCTTCTCCACCTGCCCCTGCCAGGGACGCTGGGTCCGGTGCGGCGAAACCAGCACCCACTCGCGTTTCAGCGGATTGAACCGCCGGTGCGGATTCTGCTGTGCCAGAACGTTCACGCCACACCGCCCTTCGCCGCCAGCGCCAGCGCTCCGTCCGAAGGAGAAGAGACAAAGCAGTCTGCCTTGATTCCGACTGCGCGCTCGTACTCCAGCTTCACCTGCTCCACAAAAGCCTCGGCATCATCGGCCTTCACCACATTCACCGTACAACCGCCGAAACCGCCGCCCGTGATCCTTGCGCCGAAGCATCCCGGCTGACGGCCTGCAATCTCGACCAGTGCATCCACCTCGGCGCAGCTTGCCGCAAAATCGTCGCGCATACTGGCGTGCGCCGCAGCCATCAACTCTCCGAACCGCTTCATATCGCCCGCCAGTAGCGCCTCGCGGGCCTCCAGAACGCGCCTATTCTCGGTAATGATGTGCCTGCACCGCCGGAAGCTTTCAGCGCTCATCTTTCCACGACATGCCTCCAAGTCTTCAATCGTCGCATCTCGCAACAGCTCGATCCCCGGCCTCTCGCGCCGCAGAACATCCTGACCCGCTTCCACCTCATCGCGGCGATTGCCGTAATCTCCGGTCGCCACCGAGTGCTTCACCATCGAGTTCGCGATCACAACACGAACGTTCGAAGGCAGCGGCAGCAGCTCATACTTGAGCGAACGGCAGTCCAGCATCATCGCGCGATGCTCCACGCCACCGGCGACGATAAATTGATCCATAATCCCGCACTTTGCCCCAACGTACTCGTTCTCCGCCGCGCGGCACAGCGGCGCAAGCTCTTCAAGCGGAAGCTTCAAATCCATCTGAGACAGTATGGCGACCGCGACGGCAACCTCAAGGGAAGCCGATGAGCTGAGCCCCGCCCCAAGTGGAACATCGCCATCGATGCTCATATTGAATCCACGGGGATCGATACCAACCCGCTTCAGGCTCCACAGCACACCTGCGGGATAGTCGCTCCAGCCGCCCCGCGGATCTTTGCCCAGAAACGCGATATCGAACTCACGTGCCTCCTTGTAGCTTGCGGAATAGAAGACTGCCTTGCCGTCGTTGCGTCGACTGATCCCAGCGACAGTGCAAAACCCGATCGCCATCGGCATCACCAGGCCGCCGGTGTAGTCCGTATGTTCGCCGATCAGGTTGACCCGAGCTGGAGCTGAGTAAGTCTTGGCTTCCGATCCAAACCGTTCCGCGTGTGCTAAACGCACCTTCGCATCTACTGCTGTCATTCAGGGCACCAGAATTCATGAAGTGCAAGTCAGCTTCAATCCTACAACGATGCACATTTAAGCGGACTCACTCTTCGCGCAGGACTTCAAGCGGCTTTTGCCCAAGCACTCTGTAACTCGCAGCCCACCCAGTGAATACCGTTATCGCTGCCGTAGCAAGCAGTGCTCCCAGGGTCCAGCTAAAGTGAAAGCGGTATGGCACGGTCATGCGACCAAGCAGGGCCCGTGCTATCAAGTTTGCGAACCCGACGCCGACGACACCCGCAACCAGCCCCAACACGGCAAACTCCACCGAAAACACCGTGCCGATGCGCGCCCGCGTGGCCCCAAGCGTCTTCAACACAACCACCTCGCGAATCCTGCGGTAACGCGTTCCGGCGATGGCGCTGGCCAGAATGACGATACCCGCGAAGACGCTGAACGCGGCGAGAAACTGAATGACATAGGTGATCTGAATCACAACCGAGCGGACCGCCTCCAGCGCCTGCGCGACATTGATCACCGTTATCGTCGGGTAGCTCTTGTAAAGAGCACGCTGCACCTCGCCTACACGGTTAGGGTCGACGTGCACCCCGCCATACCAGACGACCGGCAACCCTTTGAGCACGGCAGGGGGCAGGATAAACTCTGCGCGCGCGTAAGTGTGCTGCCCATCAGCCTTCGTAAGCGCCGCGACCGTAGCGGTGATCTGCGCATCCTGCGCGGCGAAGGTGATCTTCGATCCTACTTTCACGCCCAGCCGTTCCGCCGTTCTTCTCCCGATTGCGACCAGTGGACGCGTCTCGCCCGCGCTCCACCACTCTCCGTCGGTCACTGTGGTTCCCGTTGGCGGAGCTGAGAATGACGTCAGCGAGATTGTCTGTAACATCCGTCGCGGAAAGTTCTTGAGCCTGGCCTGACTTGCCGGAACGCCGTCGATAGCAATGATGCGCGATGAGACAACAGGCAAAAGCTCAGGGTCGGCAGTAACTGCGGACTGGGCCTTGAGCAGCGCGCGAACTCCGGCAATCTCGTCGCTCGTAATGTCGATCATGAAGACGTTCGGCAAGTTGGGAGCGCTCGAAATATGCAGCTCCGACACAACAGCCTGTTGCACCAGAAACACCGCCGTAATTTGCATGACGCCCATGCCAACGGCGGCCAGAAGCGCTGCCGACGGGTTGCCAGGACGATAGAGATTGGCCAGTCCGTGCCGTAGAGCCGAGGGCAAACGCAGACGCGTTCTCGAAAGAAACCATCGCAGTGACGCCAGCAGTGCGGCGCATGCGGCCAACAACACAGCGAGCACTGCGACGAGGCCAACGGAAAAGACCTGCCCCACCGTGACAGAGTCAGATAGCGTCGTCGCTATTGCCGCAAGCCCGCCAAGTATGAGTGCTACGGCTACGATTTGTGCGAGATTCTTCGACAACTTGCGAAAAAAGGCGGTGACAAAAGGGTCGGCGCTCTCTTCAACCGCTCTGCGGAAGATCAGCACCGGTCGCACAGAACGTATGTCGAGCAGCGGAGGCAACGTGAACAACAGCGTCGTCAGCACACCCGTCGCAAGTCCGGTCAATATCGTTCGCACTTGCAGATGGACGCTCGTCGGCACGTTAAGCATCCTGCCCAGCACATACGGAAACGCAACCTGCACGCCGGTTCCCAGCGCAATTCCAAGTACAGCGCCAAGCAGGCCCAGCATCAGCGTCTGAATAAGATAGATGCGAATGATCTCGCCCGATCCAGCTCCGATGGCCTTCATGATTGCGATTGTGTCCAGGCGCTGTTCGAGATGTGCGCGCATTGCCATCGCCACCCCAACTGCGCCAAGAACCAGCGCAACAAGGCTCATCAGCGAGAGCAGACTGGTCGCGCGGTCCAGCCCCTGCGTCAATGCGGGGTTCGTTTCGCGGTAGTCGATCACCTGCGCTTCGGGTAGCAGTTTTTCCAGACGCTCCTTGAGGTTGGCTACCGCCGCCTCGGAGATAGGCGCGCCGTTCTCCGGCTTTGGAACGCGAAACAGGTACCGCTGTCCCGCATGGCTGCCGGGTGCGAGCAGACCGCTTGCATCCAATCCCTCTCGCGAGATGAAGACCCGAGGGCCGGCGGCAAAGTTTCCCGAGAGCCGGTCCGGCTCGTTGACCACCACGGCGGCGATGCGGAAGATTCGGTTGCCCACCTTCAGCGAATCGCCGACGTTGAGCCGCAGGCGCACCAGCAGATCGTCCGCTACGACCACCGTATCGTCGTGCAGAACATCGCTCAGCTTCCCCGCTGGCTGAAGCTCTACCTCACCGTAAAACGGATACATCTTCGGGTCGACTGCCTTCAGCGATACCAGAAGCGGATCAAGCGTCTTCGCCGCACTCGCCATCGAAAGCAGCTCCGTGACCGGCGTCATCTGAACGGATTCCGCCCCTATTGCATCCAGGCCTTTCTGCTCTTCGGGCGTAGGCTGCTGAAACATGCGCGCCGAAAGGTCTGCGGCCATAATCGACCGGGCGCGATCGAGCAGTGCCGACCGGAACGACGATGAAAAGCCTCGCACGCCGGTTAGCGCGCCCACGCCGATAGCGATCGAGAGAACGACAAAGAAAAACTTCCCGCTCGAAGCACGCATCTCGTGCCTCGCAATCTTCAGCGCCGTGCGGTATGAGAGCGATGCCATGACTAGCGAACCAGCTCTTCTGCCTTCTTCGGCGTCAGTTCATCGGAGATCACCAGGCCATCGCGAAGCACAATGCGGCGATCAGCGTAGTCTGCCAGCATCGGGTCGTGCGTTACCAGAACAAGCGTGGTCCCTTCGCTACGATTCAGGTTCAGTAGAAGCTCAAGCACATGCGAACCGTTCACCGTGTCGAGATTGCCGGTTGGCTCATCCGCCAGCACAATCGGCGGCCGCAGAATAAACGCTCGTGCAAGGGCCACGCGCTGCTGCTCGCCGCCGGAGAGTTGCACCGGATAGTGGTCCATGCGGTCGCCGAGCCCCACATTCGTCAGCAATTCGCGGGCGCGTCTCAGACCGGCATCGACGTCGCCGTCAGCATTCAGTTCGTAGGGCAGAAGAACGTTCTCCAACGCAGTCAAGGTTGGAACAAGCTGATACGACTGGAAGACAAAACCAACGGTGCGCCCGCGCACCTTCGCCAGCTTATCTTCAGGCAGATAGGAAATTGCCGTACCATTCAACCGCACCTCGCCCGCGGTAGGCGTGTCCAGACCGGCCAACAACCCCAGCAAGGTTGACTTTCCGCTCCCCGAAGAACCCATGATGGCGACGAACTGGCCACGTGGCACCTCGAAGTCGATGCCTTTGAGGATGTCCACCGTCCGGGCTCCGTTACGAATCGACTTCCGCAGCCCCTCAACCACAATCACCGCTGTTGCTTCCGTCACCTGTCCCCCCGCCCTTACCCTTGATAGATTCATATACATGCGGCGAGTCGCAATTGTTCCTATACTAGCGTTTCTTCTGGCATCGCTGAGTGCCTGCCGGGCCAACAAACCCAGTCCTGGGCCGCCTTCTGCCGCTGTTACAGGAAGAGACGAAGCAACCCCCGCTCCGGTTCCCTCGTTGCCGGACGGGAGTCTTCAAAACGACACTCGTCCACTCATCGTTTGTTTCGGCGATAGCCTTACGGCTGGATATGGTACGGAGGCCGGACAGAGCTATCCCGATTACCTTCAGACCGATCTGGACAAGAAGGGGTATGCCTACCGGGTTGTCAACGCAGGCATAAGCGGCAACACGACCAAAGATGGCGTCGAGCGTATAGCGTCGATCATTACCATGAAACCCGCGCTGGTTGTGGTGGAGTTTGGAGGTAACGATGGCCTGCGCGGGCTTCGCATCGCCGATACACGCGCCAACCTCGACAAGATCGTCTCCACGCTCAAAGAGAGCGGCACAAAGGTCGTTCTGGCTGGCATTACGCTTCCGCCGGACTACGGCCCCGACTACATCAAACAGTTCAACGAAACATACTCACTACTTGCCGCCAAGTACCGTGTACCCGTACAGCCCTTCCTGCTCAAGGGTGTCTTCGGCGTCGACGGCATGATGCAGGCCGATCGCACGCACGCCACATCCGAAGGGAACAAGATTGTTGCGCAGAATGTTCTTTCGCTGATTCAGCCGCTGTTGAAGAAGACGCCTTAGCCCATCACCACGACAGGCTGCATCAGTGTTCCGGCAACGCGGCGTCCGATCGCCAGCAGATCGACCGGGCTGGTAAATATCTTTATCAGCGGCGATTGCGAGAAATCAGGCAGATTGACCTGCATTCCATTACGCAGCTTCCCCGCCGTGTGGTCGTCTACCGTAACGCATGGCATCTCCGGCAGAATTGTGCGAGGGTGCGGAAGCCTTGCCCGAATGGTGTCGGGCGAAAGCGTCTTGAGTTCGTCCACAGTAATCGCCTGCGCTAATGTAAAGGGACCAGCCTGGATCCGTCGCAGCTCGGAGAGGTGTGCGCCGCACCCTGCCAACTGCCCAAGTTCATGAGCGACGGAGCGAACATAGCCCCCAGCCGAGACGCGCATCGTGAAAGCTGCTTCATCGTCTGCAAGAGACTGTAGCTCGAAGCTGTGAACGGTGATGCGCGCCGGTTTGACTGGCACCTCGGCCCCGGCGCGGGCCAGCTTATGCGCGGGAACACCCTGAATCTTTTTTGCGGAGTAGACAGGTGGAACCTGGTCAATCTCGCCGTGAAAGCGCCTGGCCAGTTCGCGCAGAGCATTGAGGGTAAGCGCCAAAGATGCCGGCTGCGTCGTCGCTTCTCCCTCCGCATCAAACGTATCCGTTGCGAAGCCGAAACGAATTCTGCCCTCGTAGCTCTTCTCCGCCGCTCCAAAAAACTGTGCGAGCCGCGTGTACTTGCCAAGCAGAAGCGGTAACACTCCCGTTGCCATCGGGTCAAGCGTTCCCATATGCCCGATCGAGCGCTCACCCGACGCGCGCCGCACGATGGCTACCACGTCATGAGACGTCATACCGGCAGGTTTGTCGATTACAAGAAGTCCGTTCATCCCACCGCTTAGTTTACCGGCTAAATGCCGTTGCCGCTGCGTCGCACAAGTGAGAGAAACTCGTTGCGGGTCTGCAATTGCGTCTTGAAGACTCCGAGCATGGCCGAGGTGACTGTGCTTGAGTGCTGCTTCTCGACACCGCGCATCATCATGCAGAGATGCTGGGCCTCAAGGATGACCGCAACTCCCTGCGGATTTATGGCTTCGGTAATGGCCTCGCCGATCTGCCGCGTCAGCCGCTCCTGTACTTGAAGCCTGCGCGCAAAGACATCGACCAGCCGCGGAATCTTGCTAAGCCCGATCACTTTTCCATTGGGAACATAGGCAACGTGCGCCTTGCCGAAGAACGGCAGCAGGTGGTGCTCGCACATAGAGAAGAACTCGACATCCTTGACGATCACCATCTCGTCGTAATCGACGTCGAAGAGCGCTTCGTGCAGAACATCCGTGATGTTCATGTTGTAGCCGCGCGTCAAAAAGGCCATTGCCTTCTCCATGCGCTCGGGCGTTCGCAGCAGGCCGTCGCGGCTGGGATCTTCGCCAACCCGGGTCAGGATCTCCCGGTACAGGTCCTGTGTGGAAAACTCGGAGAGAGTGGGAGCTTCAAGCGCTGTATTTGTGCTGGCCATAGTGTGGGCCTTTCTTATGTTTTTCTGATCGCCGTTCATAGCGCTCCGGCACCTGGCGTCGTTCCACCGGCGTAATCGAACGAGTTGTTACTGGTCTCCTCCACATGAACACGCTCCAGACGTGCCATCGGAAAGCCGGCAAAGATGCGATGCGCCTCTATGGATAGATTCTCGGTGGTCGAGACTCGATTCGCAAAACATGCAAGTGTATTGAGGTTCGTTTGGTCGAAACGATCAAGGAGGTTCTTCTTCGCAAAGGCATCCAGATCGCCCAGGTTGCAGACCATCCCCGCCACAGGGTCGACCTGCCCGCTGAAAGTCACCTGGACTGTGTAGTTGTGCCCGTGACCATGTGGATTGTTGCACTTGCCGTAAACCTCGCGGTTGCGCCGCTCGTCGAAGGCATCGCTATGCAGTCGATGCGAGGCGCTGAAATGATAGCGGCGTGACAGGTAGGCCTTCATGCCTTCTCCCCATAAAAATCTGCAAAGAGGTCGGGCATCTCGTAGACGCGAACACGGTGCAATCGCGCGTTGGGAATCTTTCCATCAAGCCGGTTCCAGATGGCGATCGCGATGTTTTCAGTCGTCGGAACCGCGGTGCGAAACTCGGGTACCTCAAGGTTCAGGTGGCGATGGTCGTAGACGCTGACAACTTCGCGCTCCAGGATGTCTTTCAGCTCTTTCAGATCGACCACAAACCCTGAGACGGGATCCACTTCACCCGTTACCGTGACTTCAAGCGTGTAGTTATGGCCGTGGCCGTTGCGGTTGGCGCACTTGCCGAAGACACGCCAGTTTTCCTCATCGCTCCAACTCTCCACCCAGTAATAATGAGCAGCGGAAAACTCTGCCTTGCGCGTTAGAAAGATCATTCTTTGCTCTCAACCTGTTAGACGACTATTAGACACAGCGGACGCTTTCGAGGTTACAGATCGGTCTTGTAACTGCGTCCCTTCCATTCCACCGACCGGTGGAGGCGATGCTGAATGGTGCTTCGAACCAGCAGAAGCACAAACAAAGGTACCCCGAGGATCGATACCGCTACATCGAACGATGGGAAGTTCGACCGCGCCACTCTCGCATAGAAACGCCAGAGCGTTCGTGCCCATATCAGAAGCAACGCCCCCCGCTGCCAGTTTACGAGCCGTGGGACTCCGAGCGCCAACGCCGGTAGCCCGAAGAAAAGCAGCAGGTCGAGAACCCGCCATGCTGCCAGATAAAGCGGTCGGGGAAAGAGCGCCGCCAGGTTTTTGGTCCATCCCTCGATCATGTCTGCTGTAGTGCGATACATGCGCGTCGAAAGCGCCTCGGGCGCGTAGCGGAAACGGATTGGATGACGGCTTCTCTTGAAGCTGCGGGCCAGCGCAACATCTTCAAGCACGTCTTTACCGACCGCTCGATGACCGCCAACCGAAAAGTACGCATCGCCTTTGACGAGTAAAAACTGTCCATTTGCAGCGGCGATCCGGCGCTCCGGGTCGTTGACCTCCTGCATCCTGTAAACGCTGGCAAGCTCCGAAAAAACCAACGGCATCACAGCGCGCTGCCAAAAACCCGAGACCAGTTGACGGGGTGAGTAGGAAAGTAACTCCACCCTATGCCGTTCAGCCTCGCGGATAGACCGCGATAGGTCGTTCGTCTGATGCACTGTGTCCGCATCGGTAAAGAGCAGCCATGCTCCCCGGGCGGCCTGTGCGCCGGCCCAGCAGGCGTTGTTCTTGCCGGTGAAACCGCCCCGGGCGCTCTGATCCAGTGCCGGGGCGTCGATGACGACGATTCCAGCCTGCCTTACAGCCAATTGGGTGGCAATAGCGCGAGTCGAATCCGTTGAATCGTCGTTGACTACGATCAGCTCCCAGTGCCGTCCCAACTCAAAGCCCGGCTCAGATTGACTGACCAGTGAACCGAGACAAGCAGGTAACGACGCCTCTTCGTTGCGTGCAGGGATGATCACGGAGAGTTCCATCTCCTGTTTTTGTATGTTCGTTTCGGCGTCCTGGGTCACGACTTCGTATTATAGGAATGTGGAGGCCTTGGTGCGGAGAGCGTTAGTTTTTCTGTCGTTGATGCTGCCGGTCATTGGATCGGCCGGTTGCGATCGAGGACAGCATCCTGAGCGGGTCAACAAGATGGCCCCCCAGTTTTCCATCAGCGACGGGTCGCAGTCGGCTGACCTGTCGCAGCTCAGAGGCAAGGTGGTTCTGCTCAACTTCTGGGCCTCATGGTGCGCGCCGTGCATCGAAGAGCTCCCTTCCTTGATGGAACTCCATCGACGGATGCCACAGGTGGCCATCGTCACCATCAGCATGGACGAGGACGCCGACGCGTATCGGCGATTCATCGCGAAAAATCACATCGATCTGCTCACCGTCCGCGACCCTTCTCAAAAGATCCAAACGATGTATGGCACGGTGCAGATTCCCGAAACCTATGTCATTGACCGGCAAGGAATGCTGCGGCGCAAGTTCGTCTCGGCCCAGAACTGGACCAGTCCAGAGATCATGGAATACCTGTCGAAGCTCTAACCCTGCGACGATCGTACCGGCGACCAGACCTTGCGGATATCGTGGCTGCGCATTCCCGCTCTGCGGGCGGCCTCAAGCCCCTCGTCTGAGTCTTCGAAGACGACCACACGTTCGGGTTTCACACGCATACGGCGAGCGGCTTCGATGTACACGTCCGGGGCAGGCTTCGCGTGCTTCACATCGTCGGCGGTAACGATCGTGTAAAAGAGGGGCCTAAGACGGGTTGCTATGAGGGTTGCTTCGACGTTTTTCCTGACGCCGTTTGAGGCGACTGCCATTGGAACCTTCCCAAACCAGTCACGGGCAACATCGGCGACAACCTTAATCTCCTGGATGAGGTTTACCCCTGCAAGATACGCATCGTTCACACGTTCGTAGAAATCTTTACGAATCAAGGATTCAACCTTGAAGTCAGCCTCGTAGGCATCCAAGAGGTCTTCCGGGCCGAATCCGTGGCGCGGGTGATACCACTCGGGCGGCATCGTCAAGCCCAACGGTGCCAGCGCCTCCTGAATGGAGTAGAGGTGTGCTCCAGCGCTGTCGACCAGGGTACCGTCGCAGTCGAAGACGAGAGCGTCGAACGTGCCGCTTTCAAGAACAAAGGACATGGTGCTTTGAATTCTACTTGCCGGAAAAATCAAGATATCCCCACCAACTCATACGAATACGTGCAAAGCATTACAAATAAAGATGGAATTTGGATGGTTCCAGGATCCGGAAGGACTCAGGCTTCCTTAGCGCAGGTCGACAACTTGACGGTATCGGCCAGGAAGGGACGAATCGGCCCACCGTACCTATGCACCGCGGTTCCCCGGCCTGCGGTGCCGTTTACCCGGTCTCCTGCTACTGGTTGACTCCGCTTGCGAGGAAGCCCCCGTCGACGACAAGAATCTCTCCAGTGACAAATGTGGACGCGTCGCTAGCAAGGTAGATGGCAGCGCCGATCAGCTCCTCGGTCTTGCCGAAGCGGCCCATGGGTGTGCGCATAAGGAGTTCCTGCCCCCGAGGGCTTTCGTCGAGCAGCTTCTGGTTGAGCGCGGTGCGAAAGACGCCTGGAGCAATGGCGTTGACAGTTACGCCACGCGAGCTCCACTCGACGGCCAGTGACTTTGTGAGCGCGCCGACGGCTGCTTTGCTGGTGGCGTAGGCCGTGACTTCCTTGAGCGAAACAAAGCTGTTGAGCGAAGCGATGTTGACGATCCGACCATAGCCGCGATCGAGCATGTGCTTGCCGAATATCTGGCAGGCGCGCAACGTCCCGGTCACGTTGGTGTCCATGATGTCGTTCCATGTCTCTTCGGAGACGGTGAGCGTAGGCTCACGCTTGATCTTGCCCGCCGAGTTGATGAGGATATCGACCTTACCGAACTCTTTGACGGTTCCGTCGAGCAGGGCTTCAAGCGAGGCGCGATCTCCGACATCCGAGGCAATGCGTAGAGAGCGGCGGCCTTTGGCCTCAATGGCCTTTGCGGCCTCCTCAACCTGTTCGGCGCGGCGCGAGGTAGCGACAACATCAGCCCCAGATTCTGCCAGTCCAATCGCCATTGCGAGGCCAATGCCTGAGGTTCCGCCTACCACTACGGCGGTCTTGCCGGTCAGATCGAACAGGGAGTGCGCCATGAAATTCCTCTCTTCTTACAAAGTCGTCTTCGTGTTTTCGGAAATGTGCTTCAGGATGCTGTCGACAACCCGATCCGGAGCACGATCATTCACTATACGCAAGGCATCGGCCGGGGGTTCGAGCGTGTCGAACTGACTCTTAAGCAGGTTGGGGTTCATAAACTCATGGTGCCGCGCGGCAAGCCGCTCGGCGAGAAGTTCGGCCGATCCATCGAGCCATACAAAGTGAACCGTCCCTTCGGGCATGCCCGAAGCGAGTGTCTCGCGATATTTTTGTTTGAGGGCGGAGCAGGCGAGCACACCGCTCTTCGCTTCCCTGTACCAGCCGCGCATAAGCTGGTTGAGAGTTTCCAGCCAGGGCTGGCGGTCGTCGTCGTTGAGCGGCTGACCCGAGGCCATCTTCCGCTTGTTGGCGGGGGGATGGTAGTCGTCTGCATCGGCGAAGACCGCGCCTGTCCGCTGCGCCAGCAGCTCACCAATGGTCGACTTGCCTGAGCCTGTAACCCCCATGAGGACTACGATCATTCGCGCGCGCTCCGGTTGGGTACGTAGAGAGTGGACGGCCGAGAAGCAGCTCTCTCCACTCCGCTTCGCTCCGGTCGAGATGACACATCTTTGTGGGAAGTGATGTAACTCATTGCTGAAACCATCTCTATGATCCCAGAAAGACGGGCCGGATGTGTCTATCAAAGAGATTCGTTGTCACATTTCTTGCAACCACGTCTTCGTTGGCTTCCAGTGCCTTCAGGTAACGATCGCCCATCCTGGCCGCTACCTTGAAGCCGACGTGCAGCAACTGACGCAGGCTGGCGTTGTATGCCGGGTTGGACTGATCGTGGCGGAGCGCCGAGACAAACCGGCTGCTGGTCCACCGGTCGACCTCCTCGGGCGATGGCAGCTTTGCAACATCGATGTCGATGACGGTTGCGTAGGGCGCGCAGAGCTCTTCGCGGTGGCCGAAGGCCTCCCGGTAGACTTCTTTTGCGATAGCGAGCCCCGAACCTCCAGCCTCTGCAAGGCCAATGACCTCCTCAAGCCATGTCGTCCCCGCTGTCTTGAGGTGGACACCTGCGCCGGACTTCGTAAGCGCTTCGTGGATGGACTTGTAGATCGAGAACTTGTCGGACCCGGAGTGAACACTGAGCTTGAGGCCGGCGGGCAAACCGTACGTCTTCACGGCAAATGCGATGGTGGCAATGTCTTCGTTGAACTCTCGCTCGAACTGCTGGACGTCGCCAACATAGTCGACACCTTTGTTAAAGCGGCCAGTGAACTTTGGCGCGATGGTTTGGATGGGAATCTTCTCGTCGGCAATGGCAGCGAGGATAATAAGCAGCTCGACGGGTGTCTGCGGCGAGTCGGTCTCGTCCATCGATATCTCGGGAATGAAGTTGCCGGCCCCCTTCTTTTCGACGAGAAAGCGGAAGATGCGGGCGGCATCCTGCACGGCGGCAAGGAATTTATTGGCAATGGCGGTGACGAAGATGGGATTGGTGTGAAATGGCTCCGCGATGCCTGGAATCGCCACGGTGCCGATAAGTTCCGGGTGGCGAACGACAAAGGCCGCCACATCTGCTGGGTCGGCAGGCTTTCCGATCATCTCGGCGACATCAAGCGTGAAAAAATCGCAGGGTGCCAGAAAGCGCTCGACCGTGTTCAGGTTTATATGGTCGGCGTCGAGAAAGTAAGGCTTCGTCCAACCCAGCTCCATGACGGCGGCATCGGCCGCCCTGCGCGTCTGCGCGGGATCACTGCCAATGATGTTGTGCTCTCGGTTGGATTTGTTCCAGACCGGTGAGACTTCAACACCTGCTTCAAGCGCCTTTGCACAGGCTGCAAGCTGCGCCTTCGCCTGATGAGCGAACCTGTCACCGACCCCAATCGAAAATCTGGAAAGTTGTCCTGCTTTGCCAATACCCATTCGTTAGTTTTCCTATCCAATGTGGTCCAACCACTTTCAGGGACCAGCATACTCAATCCCGTCCACCCAGGCAACAGAGAAACGACGGAGTAGTAACTGGGAACTGAAATCAGTCTTTGAACCGCCCTCGATAGGCCCACAGCCCAAGACCTGGATTCGAGATGTAGAAGATCTCTTCGCCGTCGACGGTGTTCCATCCGTCCTTGAGCCTTTCGGGGTTGTACTTTGCCGTATAGGTGGAAAGGTCTCCGTACTTAAAGTGGACGCTCTCGACCTCCTCGCGTGTGAGATGCCCGGGGCAGTAGCGAATGGTGAAGCGGCCTTCGCTGGACCCATGAATAAGGTGTGCGGCAGCGGAGAGGTTGCCGGCAAGCGCGGGGTCTTCCTTGACGTATTCGAGCGTCTTTGGAGTGCCACAGTAGCCGTACTTGCGAATGAGCTTGTCGATGGCGGCGTCTTCACCGAACTCATGGACGGCTGGTGCGAGAACAATGAGTTCTGCATTGTCGGCCAACGCCATGCGCGTGCGGTAGACGCTCTTGTTCCCGAGCCAGGTGGAGCGGAACTCGTGCGGGTCGAGGAAGACAACGGCCTTCTTGATCTCACGATCTAGCATCTGGAAGTTGACTTGAACCGCAAGCTCTGCGGCAAGATTGAAACACTCGACGTCGTCGCCGATGTAGAGGCCACGAAGCGCGAGCTTGCCTTCGGCGTTCTTGCCGACGACGGTCTGCACGTACACGATGGGGAGGTCCGTAGCGAAATGGTCGCTGGCGTAGTTGAGCACGCGACGCACAGGGGTGTCCGCGCGGCCCATCATGCGTTCCATTCCGTAGACGGCACCCAGGAAGTGCGAGCGATGAATGCCAATGGAGCCGCCGGTCCCAACGAAGATGTTCTTGTTGTAATTGGCCATGCCGACAACCTCGTGAGGCACGACCTGGCCGATGGAGAGGATGAGGTCGTGGCCCCCGTCGCGGAGCAGCTTGTTGACCTGCGCTGGCCAGGAATAGTCGACCTTGCCTTCGGAGACCTCGTAGAGGAACGAACCAGGAACCTCTCCCAACGTGACAACGTCGTTGCGCCAGTCGTGGACGCGGAAGAGCGACCGTGGCGTGGCACCGTACATCGTGGCAATCTCACCGTCGGTCATCGACTTGTGTGTGCCGAGCGCGGGAAGCACGTCGGTCAGCCGGCCGCCATAGTATTTCCATGCAAGCTCGGTGATGACGCCCGCCTGCGAATGAAAACGCGTAAAGTCCGGGGGCACGGCAAGGACTTTGTTTTTCTTGCCGATTGCATCCAAAGCTGTGAAGAGATTCAGGCGGAGTTCTTCAGCCGACATCTCAGTGGTCGGACTACCGGCGGCGAAATAGAGGCTCATGTCACGCCATTTTACGCCGCCCGGTGAAAACGCTACCTTGTGCGTAGGGAGACGTCATGAAGGAACAGAATCTGATGCTCGCTATGCCAGATGGAACAGCCGAAGCTGTTCTGTATAGCTCCGAGAGTGGCCAGGCATTGCCAGGGGTGTTGTTTGTGCCGGACATCGGCAGTATCCGCGAGGCAACCCGAAGGATGGCCCGGCGGCTCGCAGACGGGGGCTACACGGTGCTGATGCCGAATCCGTTCTACCGGACGAGCGCAGTGCCAGTGTTCTCTCCCGAGATCAAACACGGGACCCCGGAGAGGCTGAAACGCATACAGGAACTGAGCGCTCCTCTGACACCAGAGAAACTGGAACAGGATTTGGCTGTGTATCTCGACCACCTGACTGGGCAACCAACGACGAGCGCGGGCAAGATCGGCGTCGTGGGCTTCTGTATCGGCGGCGGAATCGCACTGCGGGCCGCTGCACTGAGGCCTGGCTGCGTTGGCGCGGTGGCGTCGTTTCATGGCGGCGGGCTGTACAAGGATGGCAATCCAGCGAGCCCTCACAAGCTGCTACCACAGGTTAAGGCACGGCTCTACTTCGGCCATGCCACTGAAGATGGCAGCATGACAGCGAGCGATATCGCAAAGTTCGAACAGGCCCTGACGGAATGGGGCGGCAGCTTCGTGAGCGTGACGTATCCAGCCAGACATGGATGGACGGTTGCCGATAACCCGGCTTACAACAGACCCGAGGCCGAAAAAGCGTGGGCGAAGCTGACGGAATTGTTTAGGCAGACTCTGTAGCCGGAGTGGCGACACCAGGCAAAAGCAGGTTCCTCCACTCCGCGCTTCGCGCTGCGGTCGGAATAACAAAGCGAAAAATTAGCGAAAGAGAGACAGTGCACCGTGAAATAACCGGGCACTGTCTCGTATTCGATGACGCTTCCCTATAGCTTGTAGGCCTTCTTGACGAGGTTAACGGTAAGGTCCTTGATGACCTCGAAGGCCTCGTCTTCGTCGAGACGGTGTTCGGTGACGAGGCGGCCAAGGAAGGCGCAGTCGATACGGCGGGCCACGTCGTGCCGCGAGGGGATGGAGAGAAAGGCGCGGGTGTCGTCGTTGAAACCGACGGTATTGTAGAACCCGGCCGTTTCAGTGGCGGTCTCGCGGAAGCGCATCATGCCCTCGGGTGAATCATGGAACCACCAGGGCGGTCCGAGCCGGAGCGCGGGGTAGTGGCCAGCGAGCGGCGCCAGTTCGCGCGAGAAGGTCGACTCATCGAGCGTGAACAGTATGAAGATGAAGCCTGCCTCGTTGCCATACTTCGACAGCAGCGGACGCAGGTTGCGGACGTATTCCGTTGCCGATGGAATGTCTGCCCCCTTGTCGCGGCCAAACCTCTCGTAGACCTGCTTGTTGTGGTTGCGGATGCTGCCGGGATGAAGCTGCATGGTGAGGCCGTCTTCAACGGACATGCCCGCCATCTCCGTGAGCATCTGGGCCTGAAAGAGCTGTTGCTCTTCGGCAGTGGAGCGACCGGAGAGAATGCGCTGGTAGAGCGACTCGGCGGCACCGGGATCGAGGTCGGCGGTCATGGCGGTGAGGTGGCCGTGGTCGGTGGCGGTTGCGCCATAGGACTTGAAAAACGCGCGGCGCTTGCGGAGAGCGTTGAGATATCCCTTGAAGGTGCCTACGTTCTCGCCGGAGATGGCGCCCAGCTTTTCGATGTTCTCTGTAAAGCCGGCGTACTCGGCGTCGATAACGGCGTCGGGGCGAAAGGTGGGAAGCACCCTTCCTTTCCAGCCGGACTCGCGGATTGCCTTGTGATACTCAAGCGTATCGAGAGGCGAGTCGGTCGTGGAGAGGACTTCGATCTTGAACTTCTCGAAGAGAGCGCGGGGGCGGAACTCCGGCGTTTGCAGCTTGCGGGAGATGACGTCGTAGTACTCGTCGGCGTTGTTGGGATTGAGGCGCTCAGTCAGGCCGAAGAGCGTGCTCAGAGAATAGTCGAACCACAGGCGCGTGGGAGTCCCGCGAAAGAGATAGTAGCTCTTCGCGAAGATACGCCAGACCTCGCGTGGGTCGGCCGCAGACTGCTTTTCGTCGCCCTTCGCCCCTGCTTGTGGAATGCCAAGCGATTCCAGCGAGATGCCCTGCGAATACAACATGCGGAAGATGTAGTGATCAGGCTGAATAAACAAGGCAGCGGGATCGGGAAAGGCCTCGTCCTTTGCGAACCAGGAAGGGTCTGTGTGGCCATGCGGCGAGAGGATGGGGAGATCGCGCACCGTGTCATAGAGTTTGGCCGCGACTCGGCGGGCTGCCGGTTCAGATGGAAACAACCGCATGGCATCAAGCATTCAAAGCACCTCGATAGATGAGTTCACGACAAAGCCTTGTTGGACGTCGAGTTGCAATTAGGTTCGACTCCGAACAAAACACGACCACAGCAGCGTATCAAAGTAATGCAAAAGTGGTCGACCAATTTGATGACACAGAGAAAACGGGACGGTTTTATGGGTATACGAGTCAGGACCGTGGCGAGTTCCAACTTCTCGGTTGCGTGCAACTGATTTACCGTAAACGGCATGAGTCATTTCCGTTGGATCGTACTGGCGCTCGCATCTGTGACTGTTTCCCTGCCCGCTCAGACCGGGTTGAAGCTGATCCCCGTTCCTCGCGAGGTCCGCGCGGCGGAGACGCAAGGATTGGACCAGGGCGTACAGATCAACTGCGCTGCGCCCTGCCCGGTTCAAGACGCGTTCGCTATCGACGACCTCAAGAACTATCTCGCTGAACGCGGCGTCGCGGTCAACTCCTCGTCGCCGGTCAACTTGCTGATAACCCGTTATGGATCGGGAAACTCGCGGGCGATTCTTGCCGACGCCATGGGCGCAAAGGGCACGCAGGGGCCCGCGGAGTTCCCTGCCGACATGAAGCCCGAGGGGTACGCAATCGTTCCCGACGGTAAAGGACTGGCGATTACGGCATCGAGCGATGCGGGCATCTTCTACGCTCTGCAGACGGTCAAGCAGCTTGTCCTGGGCAATGGCCCGACAGCAGTCATCAGGACAGCGACGATCCGCGACTGGCCTGCGATGCGTTACCGCGGGTTGAGCGACGACCTCTCTCGCGGCCCCGTTCCGACGTTCGAATTTCAGAAGAAGCAGATTCGCGAACTTGCCGCCTACAAGCTGAACATCTATTCGCCATACTTCGAACACACGATGCAGTACACCGGGCACCCACTGATGGCACCTCCCGGGGGAACGCTCACCCAGGAGCAGGCCCGCGAACTGGTAGCGTATGCCGCGAAGTATCACATCACGATCATCCCCGAGCAGGAGGCCTTTGGGCACCTGCATTACCTTCTGAACTGGGAGCAGTATTCGCCTATCGCCGAGACACCACATGGTCATGTGCTGGCACCGGCGCAGCCCGAGGCGCAAAAGCTGACGCACGACATGTTCAACGAGCTTGCGGGCATATTTCCCGGGCCGTTTCTGCACCTGGGGGCCGACGAAACGGTGGAGTTGGGTAAAGGGCAGACCAAGGCCCAGGTCGACGCGCAGGGGCTTGGCACGGTGTACCTGGGATTCCTTGAAAAGATTGTGGCCGACCTGAAGCCGCTGAACCGCAAGCTGCTCTTCTGGGGAGATATTGCCTATAAGGAACCTGCTCTTTTGAAGCAGGTTCCCGACTCGTTCAAGAAGGCCACAATTGCCGTTCCGTGGGAGTACAACCCGCAACCAAAGGGCTTCACCCCCTATATCAAGCCGTTTACCGATGCCGGGTTCGAGACATGGGTGGCTCCGGGCATCAACAACTGGTCGAGG
>JAFDVV010000006.1 GCA_018268775.1 Acidobacteriota bacterium
CACCGTCTTTCCTGAGTTCATCGCCCGCGACGAAAGGGAGCGCGCGGACGGGAGCTGTCAAGGAAACAAGCGCAGGGTGGGTGCGGCCCGCAGGCGCAGCCGAGGACACGGCCCTGCGCGCCT
Source organism: Acidobacteriota bacterium (assembly GCA_018268775.1). GTDB lineage: Bacteria > Acidobacteriota > Terriglobia > Terriglobales > Acidobacteriaceae > Edaphobacter. Next base: position 124 of record JAFDVV010000006.1, read on the forward strand.
TGATGGCGCCCGGCCGCGGGCTACAGTCGCGAGCAAGGTGATGGAGTCAGGAAAGATGGCTGGACAGGCAACGGCCGCCCTTCACGCCGACCGCACGGCAAGCGAAGCGCGCAGGCCCGAAGCTGGAAGCCGGGCCGGAGGCGTCAGCCGAGCGGAGCGAGGGAACGATGGAAGCCCGAAGGGGCGAGACGCCGCAGGCGGCTCGATGCGCTACGCGCACGAGAGCGCGACCGGCCATCTCCCAAGTGGCCGGGGACGCCAGCATCCGGCAGCAAATTCCCCTTGAAGGGCTCCCGCTAACAGCATCGGCACAATGGTGCTTACCATGGATATACGAGAGCTACAAGACGACGACCTACTCGCCCAGGCCCGAGCGTGGCGGCAACGGGCCCTGCGCGGCGAGAAAGATGCACGCGGCGTGGCGCACGAGTTGGAATGCGAGGTGCGCCGGCGCTTTCCTCGGAACGAAGCGCCCCAAGCGCTTCCGCGGATGTCCCTGCTCGGCGCGTTGCCGCCAACAGCCCAGTGGCGCTGGAAGCCCTGGTGATCGTCCAGCGCTGAAAGCACAAAAAGGGGCATGACGCCCCCTTGCAGGATCAAACGACGATGCGCCCCGCCAGCCGCGCATCGCGCGCATAGGCGCTCAAGCGCTTCTCGGCATGGAAGTGCAGGTCGCGCTCGATGGGCAGGCCCAGTCGGCCCCGCACGGACTCCAGTTCTTCAAGATCAACGCAGCCCATCTCAGGCATCCCCAGGCCCAGATCGGCCAGACCGAATGCACAGGTGGGGTTGTCCGGGTCGATTCCGCTCAACAGCCAGGTCGCGCCAGCATCCGGCGTGAACAGCTTGACCACGGGCACCGGATCGAAGTCGGGGTTTTGCAGGGATTCGCGGCCGTTGGCCAACAGCAGCGCACGCTGCTCGTCGGTGATGAGCATGTTGTTCATGGTGAACTCCGAAAGGTTGCCGGGCGGAATTGCCCAGCCCTTGCGGGTCACGGGGCAGCGCAAGCAGTCAAGGGTCAACGACGGCCGCAGGCCGCCAGCGTGCAAAGCACGCGCCCGCCCTTGCACGGCGAGCACGCCGTGGCACGATGAAGGGAACAGCAAGCCGCCCTCCTCCCAACAATGGAGCAGATAGGCAGGCGCACACGCTCGGCACCAGACACAGCAGAAAAAAGTGCGCCGCCCCGCAGGGGCAGCGCACGCGGAACGGCGCGATCGGTGCGCTGAACAGCTGGGAGAACACCGTACGCCGCAGATGGGCCAGCCGCCGTTTTACCTCTGCGCAAATCGGAACGAGTGACAATGCCACACAGGAGGAGTCCTGATGTTCATCGTGTTGATAGACACGTGTGTTTGGCTGAAGATGGCAGAGGATCATCGACACACGCCGTTGCTGCAAGTCGTTCGAGGCGCCACAGCGCTCAAGAAGATGGAACTCATGTTGCCACGCATCGTGCTGGACGAGTTCCGGAGAGCACGACCACGGGTAACCAAGGCCGCCGAGCGCAGTTCAGCGTCGCACTTTCAGGAAGTTCGACGTGCAATTGACAAGGTCGGTGGTGACAAGCGCAAGCAGACGAGCGCGCTGAAGTTTCTCGCCGACGTCCAACACAAGCTGCCGCAGATCGGGCGGCCCGTGGAGACGACGCTTGACGAAATCGAAGAGATGCTTAGCAAGGCCACGATCATCGAGGCGTCCGACATTGTGATGCTCAAGGCGGCGGGCCGAGCGCTCCATCGGAAGGCACCATGCCACCAAGACAAGAACTCAATCGCCGACGCAATCATCCTGGAGACGTACCTTGCCGAGTCCGCGAAGAAGGTTGCGGGAACACGGTATGCCTTCGTGACCGACAACTACACCGACTTCAGCTTGCCGAATGGAAACCGCAAGTTGCCGCATCCTGATTTCGCATCGTCTTTCAGCAAAGTCAGGTCGATGTACTTCACGAACCTGGCAGAGTGCCTCCGGAAGGTTGATCCATCGTTCGTTAGTGAGGTTGAATGGTTTGCTGCGCATGAAGAAACACGAGGCATCAGTGATCTCATGCGAGAGCACGAATTGCTCTTCGATCAGGTTTGGTACAGCCGTCACAAGTTCCACGAGTGGGAGATCGAGACCGGCAAGGTCAAGATCGTCACTCAGGCCCAGTACGACGCGCTGATTGCCAAGGATCGGCGCAAGCACAGCAAAATCATCATTGACTCTGTATGGGAGCTGGGCAAGGCAGCTGCACGAAAGATCGAGGCTAAGCGTGGAAAAGAGAACCTAGGCCCATGGACAAACTTCGATTGGGGAATGATCAACGGCAAGCTCTCCGCCATCCGCTGGATGCTCGGCGAGGAGTGGGACATGCTTGACACATGAGTCCTGCACGCGCAGGTACACGGCAAGTTCGGCGCTTACTCACTCACTTGAGCTCCACGACGGGACAGGTAGCGACACAGTGCGCCACTCAGCCCAACCATCAGCTCGGCCTCCTCGAACTGCGGCGGCTGCCCTTCCTGGAGATGGCGGCCGAAATTTGAGGTATAGCCCCAGGCTTTGATGACGACTTCATTAACGGGCCGAGGAAAGAGTTCAGGATGGCGACGCACCAAGTCGCCCAGTGTGTCTTTGCTGCAACCCACGTCACGGGCCACGCATTCGAGCGCGGCCAGCGCGTGCTGGATCGCTCCGGTGACTTCGGGCAAGGGCCGCCGCGACAGATCCCGCAACGCCTCGTGCAATTCGCCGGCGGCAGTACGCTTGCCTTGCTGCTGCAACTGCTCGATGCCCTGCCGGACGGTGACTTCGAAGGTCTCGGGTCCACGCACCTCCAGCCGGCCATCAATCATTTGCCAGCCGACGCCCTGGCGCCGAAAGCAGCGGTTCACCTCGTCCTCGAAGGAAACCTCGAACCGGCGGCGGACCGCCGCGATCGCCTCTACAAAATCGTAGACCTCGAACCATTCCAGGTCCTCGACAAGGTCGCGCACCTCGCCGTCGATATTGGGAAACTCGGACCAATTTCCGCGATCCGGGGCCCGGTAGAGGATGCTGCACAGCAGTCCCCGCAGGTCGCTCGGCTTGAACTGGCACTGGTAGGCGATCGTGATGATCGTCACGCGCAACTCGGGCGGCGCCTCGTGGCGAATGGTGATGTCGGCGTCCTGACGTTCGTAGCCGTGACGCGAAGAAAAGCGGTTCAAGTCGATCCTCCTGCTTCGTTGACGTGCGCCGCCACGGGCATCCGTTCCTGCCCCTCGCTAGCGGTCTCGCATTGACTGCGCGGAATGCCGACAGCAGTATGGCGCCCCTCGTTGCGATGTAGCGCTCGCAGGCTTTACGCTGTCGGGGCCAACGACTCTTCTTCAGCCATCTCTATGCTTCCCCAGCCCCGCAGATCGCCGCACGTGCGCGTCGCAACCGAAGATGATATGGCCGCCATACACGGCTGGCTGCTCCGCCAGGACCGCGACGGCGTGGAAGGCTCTTTCCTCTGCAACTGGAACCTCACGCTCGAATGTCAGCGAACTGGCGAACTGATCGTCTTCATCGATCCGGCCAGTCAGGTGCCGGTGGCCTACCAGTGGGGAGCGCTGCTCGAGCCCGGCATCCTGGAAGTTCGTGCCGACAAGCGCGGCACTGGTATCGGGCGGGTGATGGTCGAGCACCGCCTGGCCGACGTCCGAGAGCGCAACGAGGATATCCTCTTCATCCAATGCACCCCTTCGTCGTCCGTTCCGTTCTGGACGCGCATGGGGTTCCGGCTGGTGGAGGCCACATCAGACATGAGCAGGCGCGGCGACGTCAAGTTCGCCTATCGCATCATGCCGAGACCGCTGCCGCTTGCCGTGCACGGCGACGCGGTCCAGGTCGAGGTGCAGTGGTTCGGTCCCGAGCGGAAATGGGCGCCTGACGCGCCGGTCCTGGCCACATCGGCGCCTGCGGCTGTTCGCTCACCCGCCGGCGACATCCACTTCGCGGAGCGAGTCCACGGGCTAGGACGCACGGCCGGAGGTGACCTCGTAGTGCGCATCGCGGTGCAAGGCAACGAGATCTACTGCGACAAGGCCAAATACGAGGAGACGCAGGCACTGGGTCTGCAGCGCTGTCGCAATGGTTTCTATCTGGATGGCCTGCGGCTGCTCTAGGACTGTCGCAACACCGTTGGCGGTACCGGTACCGCTCTGCTGAGCTGCCATGCGAAAGGCCCAAGTCCTCGCAAGCCACTACAATCTTTCGCAAGGCGGCCGCCGTACTTGCACGCGAGTAGAAACAGCCTCCCCTCTCAACGTCATCCATCTCCCGTCCTGGCCTCGTCGTCGGGGACTTAAACGCGCGCGTCCACCCCGATCCGGCGAGGTAGACCGAAGGAAGATGCATGAGTTTGAAAGCACTCGCGCACGCTGCGCACCAATCCCTCCAGACCCGAGCCGGTTGCGACCTGCGCCACAGCCATGTCTATGAGCTCCTGGCAGCCGCGCTCGGCCACCAGAGCTGGGCCTCCTTTGACTCCGATGCATTGCTTGCCGATGCCGGTGTCGGTGCAATGCCCGATGGCGCGCTGCCACGCGTCTTTGGCCGGGCACGCCAACTGGGCTACGCGCAACCCAGCGCAGAGGCCATGGCCCACGCGCTCGCCGAGTTAGCCATCCAGCGGCAACTCTGCGCCGTCCGCTGGCGCGATCTCACTTCGCTGCTGCGGCTGTCTCAGGTGCGGAAAGAGATGGACGACGAGGACGACGACTGGACCGATGAGCCCGCTCTTGCGGCCGACATCCCTGCTGGCTTTACGCAAGAGCGCCTCCTGGCCTCACCGCTGCTACTCGACAGCCTGGCACGCGCCACCGCGAAGGAGACCCAAGCTCACCATGTGCTCGCGGCGCTCCATCGCTGCGCCAAGCCCAATCCCTACTTGTACGAGGAATCGCTCAAAGGCCGGGTGCTCACCGCCGCCGAGCAGCACTGGGTCGATGACTACCTGCGGCTGGAACCCCGCTACCGGAACTATGAACGCCATCTGAGGGCGGCGGCAGAAAGCGGCGTGCGCCCTGCCGCGCTGGAGTACGGCAAGGTCTTCGAGCGGCCAGAGTTCATCGCATTGGCCGAGCGGCTTGAAGGCGACGTGGACGCCTTGCAGATGGCGCGTGTAGCCACGACACCGCAGGCCCGCAGCCTCTGGCTGAGAAAGGCAGCCGAGGAAGGTTCCTGGCCGGCCCTGCAGGAACTGGCGGACCAGGGGGACGCCTGGGCGGAAGAGCGTGTGGCGGCCAGGGCGGATGCCTATTGGCTGAGGTCGGCCGCGGAACGCGCACTCGAGGACAACGATCCTTTGCGCGCTTGGACATGGCAGTACGTGGCACTTGCGCGCGACGCAGACTTGACCCGTTCAACGCTGGCAGCACGCCACTCGGAAGGCGCGCGCACCGGTGAGTTCTATGACAGCGACTTTGGCGGGCCGCTGTACGTCGATGGGAACGAAGGCCTGGAGCTGCCCGAGTTGGGTCGTGCAGAACACAAGGCCGCCAAGGCCAAAGCCCGGGAAATTTTGCGACGCTGACGCCGCAAGCATGAGGGCGAATGCACACGCCAACGGTGGGTGCATTCGCTCAAGGCACTTCTGGTGCGTGCGCGTTTCCGCATCCCGCACGCTTCATGCATGCAGTTTGCCCAACGCCTCGCGCTTACCCATTTTCAACACCACCTGGATGCGCTCAAGCTGCGCTGCCCGTGGCATCACCTTCCCGCCCTCCCACCGGGCCACAGAGAGCGTCGAGGATTCCAACAGCGCCCCCATGGCCTGCTGCGAGATGCCCAGTTGCTCCCTCTTGGCCGCCAGCGCTTCCGCCCTGAACTGGAATCGGCGCCCTCGACGCGCCGGGACTTCGGCCCGGAATGCGTCGGAGAAAGCTGTCATCGTTCAACCTGGGATATGTATGGAAGTCGCGAAGCGTAGCAGGCCTCTATGCAAGAAGGCGCCAGGGGCCAGACTGATCTCGGCAGGAACGAACTGTCATGACGTAAGGTCGTGCTTGATGGTCTTCCATGTTGGCCCGCAGAGCTTGAACGCCCTGCCACGCTTGGATGCGATGCAGTCCTGCGCCCGGCACAGAGGCGCAGTCAAAGCGCCTCGTAAAATCGAGGCGCGCGATGCGCGGGGCACCTGCTCCTGATTCCCCGGCCTACTCAAGATCGGCGTGCAAAAGGTGCCCGCCAAGCCCAAGCGCAAGGGCATCAACCCATTCACTAAAGAGGAACAGGTCTTCGCAGCCAAGCCCGCGACGGTGCGCATCAAGGTCCGCTCGCTGAAGAAGCTCAAGGACGCAGCGCTGTAATCGCCCTAGGGAAGGTCTGCATAAATCGCGCCGAGATGTGCTGGCCGGCGTAGGTGCGCGAACACAATCGAAGCCATGAAGCAAGCCGACCTGGGCCTGACAACCAAGCGTACGCGCAAGCGCGAGTTCCTGGCAGAGATGGAGCGCGTGGTGCCGTGGGCAGCCCTGGTGGGCTTGATCGCGCCGTACGGACCCGAAAGCAAACGCGGTCGCCCGCCGTTTGCCGTGGAGACGATGCTGCGCATTCATTTCATGCAACAGTGGTTCACGCTGGGCGATCCGGCCATGGAGGAGTCGTTGCACGACGTGCCGCTGTTCCGCGAATTCGCAGGCCTGAACTGGGACACGCCGGTACCAGACGAAACCACGATCCTGCGGTTTCGCCGCTTGCTGGAGGAGCACAAGCTGGCCCCGCAGATCTTGGCGCTGGTCAACGAGCTGCTGGGCGCCAAGGGCTTGATGCTGCGTGCCGGCACGGTGGTGGACGCCACGCTGATTGCGGCCCCGAGCTCCACCAAGAACGCCTCGGGCGAACGCGACCCGCAGATGAAGCAGAGCAAGAAAGGCAACCAGTGGTACTTCGGCATGAAGGCCCACATCGGCGTGGATGCCGACTCGGGCCTGGTGCACACCGTGCGTGGCACGGCCGGTAGCGTGGGTGATGTGGTCGAGGCCAACACGCTGCTGCATGGCGACGAAGCCGAGGCCTGGGGCGACGCCGGCTACCAGGGGGCAGGCAAGCGCCCTGATGCCAAGGCCGGCGTGCGCTGGAACATCGCCATGCGCCCAGGCAAGCGCCGCGAACTGGACAAGACCCGCCTGGTCGAAGCCCTGACCGACCAGCTCGACCGCGTGAAGGCCAGCATCCGGGCCAAGGTCGAGCACCCGTTCCGGGTGATCAAGCGCCAGTTCGGACATGTGAAGGTGCGTTACCGCGGGCTGGCCAAGAACACGGCCCAGCTGCACACGCTGTTTGCGCTGTCCAACCTGTGGATGGTGCGGCGAACCGTGATGGGAGTGCAGGCATGAGTGTGCCTGCAAACAGCCGAACGGCCGGGAAATGGGCCGAAAACGGCATCGCCCTGCGCGCTGCGAAGCTGAGAAGGCGAATTGGCTTGGCGGCTCCGCATCAGCACATCTCAAAGCGCATTGCGCAGAGCTTCCCTAGCAGGAGCCTCTACGGATATTGGTTCGCAGCGATGCCACTGCCCTGCTCCGCGACCGGCCGTGCCCATGCTCATCCAATACGCCGTACTCCTGCTGTTCTATGCCTCACATGGCAGTCTGGCCGAAATCGAACTGACGCAGCCTGACATGCCCACCGGTAGTGAGAGCCAATGGATCTGGATCGAAGGGAACACAGTCACGTCCCTCCAGGTCATCGGCAGCGGCCATCCCAGCAAGCGCGTCTTCGACCGCGCCGTGCTGACGATTGACGGAGAGCGCGGCGAGTTGCAGTGGCCGAATGGCCGTAGCGAGGTTCTGTCGATCAACTCCGCCCGCACACTGCGCCCCGATTTCCGTCGCTTAGTGCATCAGCACCTGAACTGACAGTCATCCGTCTTCCCTGCGGCATGCAGTCCGATCGTGACCGGCACTTGCGGTGATGAGCTCCAGGGCAATCAAAGAATCGCACGTACCCCAGCATTAAAGGGCGGACGTCTTGGCGCACCTCCTGTGCGCTCGACAAAGTGGAGATGGGGCAGAGACTGCAAATTCGGACATCGCTGTTGCCGCCCTTTCGGGACGCAGTGCCCAGGGGCAGCACAGGTCTGGTTCAGACTTTGAAGTCAGTTGCTGCTCCTGAAACTCAAACCTCGCTAGGCGACAGCCGCCTGCTGAGGTACAGCCTCGACGTTGACAATTTTTTTCCCGAGAGCTCTCTTGAATCCACCGTTGCAGAAAGCGTCACATTCTGCCAATCCGCGGAAGAGAGCAGTACGCCAGTCGTTGACCCCGAAGTTCCCCTTGTGGGCCTCCGCCGTCCCATTCAAGTAGTTGCGAAGGACGTACGCGCCGCCTTCGAAAGCCATCGTCAGAGCGAACAACTGCTCACTCAGGTGGATGTTGACTTGCTTGGCGTACTTAGTGTGGAGGTCGAATTCAGCCAGATGGTTCACAAGTCGGTGATGCAGCTCCGCCGACATGCCCTCGCAGTGCTCAATGGTGTATGAAACCCCGAGTGCACCCGTCTCCGGGTGCAGGGCGGCTGCAGCACGAAGGAAGTCAAATTGCGCCACCGATTCAAGATACGTGTGCAGTTGATGCTCGGCGGGATTGTCCGACGGGACCCGCCTCTTGCCTGAATTGCATGGGTGACAACATGGAACGAGATTCAAGGCGAAAATGCTCAATAGCTTGTAGCGACCGCGCTGAAGGTGATGGTCCAGGTCAGAAATCGGCGCGAAACCACAGTACGGACAATAGTCTGCGAGGAGTTTTAGATCAGCGCGGAGTTTCTTGAGCCTGCGGTTGTCTTGGACGAGCCCATACGCGTCGTGGACGAGGTTGTACAGCTCGGGCCGTTGGCCGGCTCCATCCATGGCAGCTGACGGCCTTCCAAGGTTCGCCTGGTACTGCTGATACAGGCCCATCAAATAGTCCTTCTCGACTTCTGTGACTTCGCCATTCGCAAAAGCGGTGTTCAGATGCCCCCGCGCATCGAAGGCAGCGAGCGCCTTCAGGTTCCACATCGTCACTGCGTGCTCCCCTCCGCTAGCCGCGACATCACATACGCCCTGGCTTGGTTGCTCATGATGCCGCCCAGGAACAGCTTCTCGATTTCCTCTAGAGACTCGTGCTTCTTCATCACTCTTTGCAGCACACCGTGGAAGTCGGTCGCATTGCTCTCCATGCCAAAGACCTGCGCTGTGATCAGGCCGATGCTCTCGCCAAAGGTCTCGGCGGTCATCGGGCGAACCGCAGTGCTTTCGCCCTCTCGCCGGACTACATGAACATGCCTAGCAAGACATTCCTGGACTACAACTGGCGAGTGGGTAGCGATCACCGCAGATGATTCGAACTTTTTCAGCACGTGTCGAAGCGCATGCATCATGGCCGACAGCAGTGGTGGATGAAGGTGCGACTCTGGCTCGTCAATGAGCACGAGCGAACGGTGCTCAAGCCGGGCCACCAACCCAAAGATGACCAGCACTGCGATCTTGTGGCCCGTGCTGAGCTGTCGGAACCAAGCCGACGCCTCTTCTGGTGTTCCGGTCGCCGGGCCATCGAGCCACTCCTCCGAAACCAACCCCACCTTAAGCTTGTGCAATGCTTGACGAAGCACGAGCTGGCGCAACTCGTCTTCCTCAATCTTGGAGCGATATCTGTCAAAGTCATCCACCAGATCAGCAATGGACTTCAACCGAGTCTGACTAACGCGGTCTGCGTCTGTCGCACCTTGGCCGAGCGCTGAGCTTGGCAGATCAGAGATGGAAACGTCCGCCTCGGCCGCGAAGTCGCGAAGTCCGATGAATGCAAAGCGCCCGACACCACGCTGAGTATCTTTGGCAATCTGCACAACGTTGCGCGCGTCGGAACCAGGCAGTTTGAAATTGTCGAATGGGCTGAAGGCGATGGTGACCACACGCGGAAAGCCGACCCCAGCTGGAAGCAGCGTACCTAGGTCGCTCAACGGCGGTGCCACACGCTCTGTGGTTGAGGCATAGGCAACGCGGGCCAGACGGGACAGCAGCGTGCTCTTGCCTGAGCCGTTCCTCCCTACAAGGACATTCACTCGCTCAGGCAGCATCGGTTCACCGAAGATGTCGGGATCCTCAGACCTTGTGTCAATACTTACAGCGTTGAGCCACCCGGGCATCTGAAAACTGAAGGGCTGCTGGTCGGTGGGTTCCGCGGAGTAGTGGCCTTGAACGATCCCGCTGGCAAGGTACCGAAAGTTGGCCCCCGAGTCGCTCTGGTCGCGAAACAGCGACGTGGCCCAACCCGGCTCGCCCTTGAACTGCTCAATGAGGTCCGGCGACTGCACCACATCGCGAAGGCGCTTAAGAATCTCGACACCAAAGTCACCAAGCGCGCGCAAACGCTCGTAGTAGTCAAGCGATGATCCGACTGAGCAGAACTCGTCCCCAAGCTCGGAAAAGTCGGTCTGAATCAGGATGCCATCACTTTGGGTCTGACCCCTCTTGAGAATCTTTACCGATCCGATGACCGTTTCCTCGCGCTTGCCGTCCCTCGATTCGATGCGGGATAGGTGGTAAAGCGTTTGGAATGAATAGTCGTTCCAGTTGTCCTGTGCGAGAACAAGGTCAGGTGCCGTCGCTGCGTTGATACGTGTGCGCGGTGGAACTACATGGAACGGAGTTGGCGTCATATCTTCCTCGACTTCATTTGTTGCCTTCAATTTTTCTGATGGCCCGTTGCTTTGAGTCAGACGATGATCGCGGACTGACAAGCGCGCTTTCTATAGTAAGGGGTCTCGGACTCTGCGACGGTAAGTATCCAAGGGACTCCATCGGTCGGCGACGGTCGGTCCACCTGACAGCTTTAGGCTGATTGAGACATCAATCCGTGCTGTGTGAACGGCTGCTCCAACAATGAGCGGTCACCTGAGCTGAAGGCAACAGATCTCATCAGAAGGTTTCGTCCCTGATCTCACACTCCAAGCCCAGTTTCTCCTGCAGATGCTCGTACTGAGTATGAAGATGGTCTTATCGGCTTTTGGGGTGAGGCGCACACTCTGGCCTTTTTTCCTTTGGTTTGCAGCTATGCTGGCCGGACAATCAACTGCAGACCACTTCCCCTCGCGCACCCCATTTCCATGCTTGCAAACCACATCGCTCTGTATATCGGTTCCCCGATTGAGCATGAGTCGGAACGGGCTGTGCTCATCGAGCTGCTGCGATTGCTCGAGATGTCTGGCGTGGCTGCCACGGTCCTGGCCAACATCAATCTGAAGGGGCGACAGCTAGACCTGGTCCTTGGGACCGACAGGCTGACGCTGGTGCTTGAAGCCAAAGCCTGTACAGCACCGCTGCGTGGATCAGAGAATGGCTCGTGGTCCACCCTCACCCGGTCTGGGCGTTGGAAGACCACACGCAACGCCTACCTACAGGCGCTGGACGAGAAGAATGCGCTTCGCGACGCGCTCCGAGAGCATCAAGGTGAGGTGACCGGATATCCGGACGCCCACGTGGTGTTTGTCCCCGGACTGGCCCCGGGATCGGAGTTGCCGTCTGATCACAAGGTCACTTTCAGTGGGATAGAGGGAATCGCCAGCCAACTCGCCCAGCATTCTGGGCTCTGTTGCACTGCCGAGCAGTGGCGCGCTTTTGCCGATCGACAGGGCCTTGAGCGGGTATTCGATCTTGCCAGCGCCTGGGACCAACGCTTGCTCGACGCGCAGCGAACGCTAGCGCAGTACATCGCCGCTTTCACTGCGACCTATGCGTCAACGGCCGCCCAGTACAAGCCTGACACCTACGATGTCGATGGCGAGTCCCTGGGTGTACCGGATCTCGAACGCTTGCTGCTCCAGACTCACGAGGACCTCCTGATTCAAGGCCCGTCTGGCTGTGGAAAGTCGCTGCTGTCGTTGGTGCTGGCAAACCGGCTGTGCATAGAGGGAGTGATCCCCGTCGTCGTGGAAGGCAAGGCATTTGAAGGGCAGCTCGGCTCGGCGCTTGACCGAGAAGCTACCCTGCTCGACGTACAGTCCGCCAGCAAGCTGTTGGCAGCGGCTCGGCTACTGACGCGACAGGTTTCGGTCATTGTGGACGGCTACAACGAATGCCCAGCCGACCAGAGGTTTCGATTGACGCGAGCACTCCGCGCAGCGTCTGTCAAGTTCGACGCGACGATCATTGTGAGTTCGCAAATCGCCATCGACAGGGCCGACTTGCTCCCACTTCGACAGGTCACTGTTACTGCGCCAAGTCAGGAACTCAAAGTCGCCATTGCTTCGATTGATGCGGTTGCAGCCGAAGTTCTGGCTCCCTTGCTGCAGACGATTTCCACAGGGATCGAGGCCAGTCTGATCGGGCGGATGGGGCACGCAGTCACGCGCGTATCGAGCAGGTTCGCATTGTTTGATGGTTTCGTGCGGCGACGCCTCGGCAATGTTGCGAGTCAGGGCGTCACACTCCTCAGCAGGGTGGCCGAATTGTTGTTCGAGCGGATGACCTTCAGCCTATCCACGCGTGAGGTCGACCGCATCCTGGTCAAGGAAAGAATCGGCGTCGAAGTCCTCCAAGAGATTCGGCACACGGGGTTGCTGGTCCTGCGCGAAGATCGCCTCAGCTTCGTCCACGAGATGTACCTCAGCGCATTTGCAGCCGAGGCTGTTGTGCGCCAAGTAGGTTCGGACAGAGAAGCCTTGACCAAGGCGCTGGCAATGCCGCGGTTCAATGAACTGCGCGCGTTTGTGGTTGGCGCTATCGAGGACGGCAAATTGCTCGCACATTTGCTCGGGGCGACTACGGATACGTCACTGCTCCAAGCTTGCATGCTGGGAGAGTGCGGCATCGATGCCCAGCAGTTCACGAAGCGGGCCTTGGATACCATCTTGGGCCGCCTGCAAGATGAGGTTGAATTCGTCCGCTTTTTCATCGCGTCAGACCAGATGTGGGAGATTGGTGTCGAACCGGCCAGTCGCACTGATTGGACAGAACATGAGCGTGCCTTACTGTCTGTTCTGCCGGCCGCACTGGCGCATGGCCTATATTGCAGCGAGCTTCTCGAAGTGGTCGGAAGGTTCGACCAGCGGCTGCGCGAGGAATTCACACGACTTCGAAGTGATGCAGTCCAAAAGGGCATGAAGCTGCTGAGAAGCAGCCTGTTCGCAGTCGCCTACGTTTTCGGTCAGCGCGAGCTTGGAATTTCGCTCGTCATGTCGCTTCTTCACGGTGGCAGCCTGGCTCGCCTATTCGAGAGTCCCGAGAGGCAAGCAATCCTGAGAAGCGCCTGGCTCAATGCGGCCACGCCTGGCCAGTTCTACCTTGCGCTGGCGTTATCGCGCTCGGGCTTCAGGCTGAAGCGAGACGTTCTGGAGCTGGCAATCGAGCGCACGCTGCCGCTACTCGAAATCCAGCGCTGGAAGTTCCTGCCCTATCACCTTCAACTGGACCTGATGAACTTCGTGCATTTCCTGCCGCGAGAAGACACGTCCGTGTCGCAAAAATTGGCGCAAGCGCTTGAAGGTCTGCTGCCCGAGTTGAATCCGCTGTTTCAAGGCATTGCCGTCGAATCGCTGAGCGGCCTGGGCGCCATGGATGACGAGTTGAAGGATCATGAGATACAGGTTCGGGGAGAGGTCGCAAAAACCCTTGGCAACCCCGCCGCCGAGAATGCTGCAGAGATCGCCTGGAGCATTTACAACGCACAGTTCGATCATCCCTTTGACGCCGCCTACATCAATGTCATCGAAGATCTATCGGATGACCAGCGGATGACATTGATGCGATTGGCCTGCGCGGGTGCTTCCGAGCACAGCTTCTTTCTGGGGTCGCTCATGGAAAGGCTTGCGCATGCAGGCGATCTTCTCGCGGTACCGGCGATCTCGCGCTGGGCGCGCCTGCCAAACCGCGACTCGAGCATGCGACAGAATGCGGTTGAGATCTACATCGCCGCGCTGATGGCGCTGGGGCAACTGCAGTCCGACCTGTCAGCTGATATTTGCCCGATGGGGCTTGGCCCCAGAGAGGACGCGATGTCGGCTTGCGGCATGATTTATTACTGGTTGCAGCGGCACACCTCCGATGCCGCAGCAGCGGAACCGGTGGTGGCGGCAGCATTCGAGACGCTTTCCGCCAACCCGTCGCTCGCAATCGGCGTGCTCTCCGACATCTCGCGATCAATCATGGGCGCTGACAAACGCGGCGTCCTGCTGATCACAGCCTTTCCCGATCGTGCAGTCATGCTTGCTCGTGCAGCCCTCCAACGAGGAGGCTCGCTGGAGGGATATTTTCCCGGTCCGTCCTTCTTCGGGGAAGGCGAGGCCGAGCGGTTTGCGATTTCGATAGTCGGATCGTATGGCTCGGCGGACGACGTGCCACTGCTACGCACGTTTGTTGATCACGTTCACCTCTCCGGGAGTGCTCGCAAAGCGCTTGCAGCAATCGAAACGCGCGCCTCATCCGCTGCGTAAGGTGACCACTGAAAAGTCACTGAAAGCACCGGCTCACTCAGCCGGCGGGCCTGATCACCTTCTCCACTGTTGGAACAACCAATACATCGCAGTTCGGGACGGTCGGAGTACGCCGTATCTGTACTCATCAAATCGGGCTCACGCATCCATCTACTACTCCAGATTTCGCCCTGACAGGTTGTACCAATCGCCCGCGATAGTCACCATGAGCGACAACGCATCCGCTCACGATCACAGTCATGCCGACATCGTTTCAATCGACCTCAAGCCCCTTGCCGCGTCCAGGCAGGGCCGGGTACGACGACCTTCCTCAGTTTCCAACGACAGCGCCCTTACCTTTCCGCCGCACCATCCGCCGCCATGAACTGCACCAGATCGTGCCTCTTGCCGAAACCACGATCTACGAGATGGAGCAGCGCGGCGAATTCCCCAGGCGTTTCCGACTGACCGTCCGCTGCGTGGTCTGGGATCTGGAAGAAGTCGAGGCTTGGATCGAAGAGCGCAAACAGGCCTCGCGCGCAGCGAAGTCCAGCACACCTGTCGGCCCGGATGTCAGGCAGCGCCTGTACCGGCCCGTCAAGTAAGCGTTCTCAAGGCGACCCTGCCTCTGTCCTGACCAGCGGCGTACCTGGCAAGACCTGCCCCATCTGAGCGATAGCCAGAGCCACCGCCGCGTTGCGATCCATCGCCTCCCGGCTGAAAGCCAGAGCGACATGCCCAGGCCGCCCCCACCCCGCTGTGGCATCAGCACAGTCACTGCCTGCCAGCCAGTGCATGACCTCATCCTGCGAATTCAGCTCAGGACTCAGTGCATAGACCAATGTGAAATCGTGAACCATCACCATCGCTCCATCTGCTTGTCTTCCCACTGCATCAGCGCGCCACGATGCGCGCCAATGCGTCTGCCAGCTGACCACGATCCGCAGCACGCTTGGCCGCCGTGCGCTGCGCCAGGTTGTGCAGCTTGCGCCGAACGCCGGGCAGATCAGCCGCATGGGCAAGCCCTGAGGTTGCCCCCGAAAAGTGG
>JAFDVV010000070.1 GCA_018268775.1 Acidobacteriota bacterium
ACGGCGACAGCATCTTCATTAAGCCGGGTGCGGAAAGCTATCACACAACGGACGGGGCCACGATCGCCACGTCCAATGGCGTAGTGCAGCGTATTACGGCAGAAAACGGCGCCCCTTTGAGCGCCTATGAGCTTGAGCCGCAGCTCATCACCGCGCTCTCCGACGACAACAGCCGCACAAAGCGACGGCTTGTCAGCTATCGGGACATACCGACCCGGTTGGTGCAGGCTGTCCTCGCGATCGAAGACCGCCGCTTCTTTGAACATGGCGGCATCAATTACGTGACCATGGCAGGCTGGGTATGGCATGACATGATCGGTGATCGCAAGTGGCGCGGTGGTGGATCGACGCTCACCATGCAACTCGCCAAACTGCTCTTCGTCGAACCGAAGCGCTCGAACAAGATCGATTTTTTCAAGTACAAGTCCACGCAGATTCTCGTAGCGTTCCAGCTTGAGTCGCACTTTTCCAAGCAGCAGATCTTCGAGATGTACGCCAACCAGATCAATCTGGGGCATCGCGGAAGCTACGACATCAATGGTTTTGGCGAAGCCGCTCAAGCCTTCTTCAACAAGGACCTGAAGCAACTCGATACGGCAGAGTGCGCGATGCTGGCGGGAATGATTCAGAGCCCGAGCAGGCTGAATCCTTATCGCCACCCAGAGCGCATGCTGGCGCGACGCAACGTTGTGCTGGACTCCATGGTTGAGACCGACGCTATTACGGCCAGCGAGGCCGCGCACGCCAAGGCGGAATCGCTGCGACTGGCGCCCCCGAATATCGATGCCAGCGAGGCCCCGTACTTCGTCGATCTGGTCCACGATCAACTTGTACAGCGAATCAGCGACCAGGACCTGGCCCATCAGAGCCTTCGCATCTACACGTCGCTCGACCCGGACCTTCAGGCTGTGGCCTCAGAGGCGGTTGAAATCGGCATGAAGAATGTCGATGAGCTTGTGCGCAAGCGCTATGCCCGTAAGCAGGGCGAAGGCCCCATTACCTATCCTCAGGTCGCACTCATCGCCCTCAACCCTCACACAGGTCAGGTGCTTGCTCTCGTGGGTGGCCGTAACTATGGGAGTTCACAGCTCAATCATGCGGTTGCCCAACGTCCGACCGGCTCCATCTTCAAGCCCTTTGTGTACGCCGAGGCCTACAATACTTCGTTGAACGGAACCAACCTCGACGGCGAAGGCACCTTCACCGCGGTTACAAAGATCAACGACGACCCGCAGGACTTCGGCAGCGGCGGCAAATCGTACATGCCCAGCAATTTCGTCAAGGGCGAGTATCCGGGGATGGTTACCGCCGTCGATGCGCTGGCGCACTCACTGAATATCGCAACGATCGCGCTGGCGCAGCAGGTGGGGTACAACAATGTCGCCTCGCTCGCCCGCTCAGCCGGAATCGTCAACGCCCGCGGAACTCCATCGGTCGCCATTGGAACCTACAACGCCACGCCGCTCGATATGGCGGGCGCCTATACGGTCTTCGCCAACAACGGCGTGCATATCAATCCATGGATGTTGGCCTCGGTGCGGAACTTATCGGGCGATATCGTTGCGGACTACTCGCCGGACGCCAAGCAGGTCCTCGACCCGCGCGTCGCCTTCCTTACGCAATCGCTGATGGAGAATGTGTTGAACTTCGGCACGGGCGCAGGCATACGCGGGCGCGGCTTTACTGCACCGGCAGCCGGAAAGACCGGCACGGAGCACGACGCATGGTTCGCTGCCTATACCTCAACGCTGCTCTGCGTGGTCTGGGTCGGCAACGACGACTATACCGACATCAAGATCCAGGGCGCCGATGCCGCCGCTCCCATCTGGGCGGAGTTTATGAAGCGCGCCATTCAGCTTCCGCAATACTCCGACGTCAAGCCTTTCTCGGCCCCTTCAGGCATCACCTTCGCGCGGGTTGACCGGGCTTCAGGCCTGCTGGCTGATGCAAGCTGCTCCGACAAGACGTTGAACATCGCATTTCTGGATGGCACCGTTCCAACCGGAACATGCAGCCAGATGACGGACAGTCCGCAGAACTTTATTCAGAAGATCTTTGGCCTCGGCGGACACCTCGAACAGGTAACGCCATCAAATCCCGCGTCAGCAACCGAGGTCACAGCGCCACACACGCCCGTCGCGAAACCGATAGAAACGCCGGCACAGGCAATCGATCAACAACCACAGCAGAAGAAGAAAAATATCTTCCAAAAGATCTTCGGCGGTGGCGGAGACAATAAAAAGGAGGAGCCTGCTCCCGACCGGCCTCCTCAATAAGAGAACTCAATCGTTGTTCACTGGACGGTAAAAATAGGAGTTCTTCATGAACTCGACTCTGAATCGATCGGTCGACTCCTCCGCCTGTTCCGCATTGCCCAGCAGGAGATAACCATCCCGTGCCATCTGACGATAGACGGAGCGAAAGACCAAACCTCTGTCCTCCTGCGAAAAGTACAGCAGAACGTTGCGCAGAAGTACCAGATCGAAGGTGGGTAGAGCGGACAGCGTGTCGCAAAGATTCGCGCAACGGAAGTCGCATAGATTGCGCAGCTTTGCGCTGACCTGCCACTCTTCACCTTCCCGGGTCATGTACTTGAGCAACATAGATGCAGGTAAGCCACGATTGACCTCCAGCCGTCGATAACGCCCGCCGCGCGCGTAGTCGACCACTTGCTGAGAGATATCGGTTCCTATGATTTTTATGTCCCAATCAAGGACCTCGGGCATATCCGTTGCGAGAAGCATGGCTACGCTGTAGGCCTCCTGACCGGTTGAGCTTGCCGCACTCCAAATACGCAGCTTGCGCTGTTCTCTTCTGCTGGCTACCAAACGCGGAAGTATCTCGGCCCGCAGCAGATCGAATGGTTTGACGTCACGAAAAAAACTGGTTTCGTTGATCATCATCGCCTGGGCAACGACCTTGCGCAGGTGCGCCGACCGATCGGAGCGAAGCACGTCGACGAGGCCCTTCACGCTGGAGGCCCCTGCAAGCCGCGCGACCGGGGTCAGTTTCGTATCGAAGAGCGTCTTGCGCGATGCATCGATCCGGTTGGCCGACTGGCTGAGAACCAGGTCGCGAAGATAGGCGTAGTCCGCGTCAGTGCAGGCCATTTGCCACCTCCTGAGCTTGCCGCCGGGGTTGAAGCGAACGTCCTGCAAATCCAGTCTCAATCGATCGCTCACAAGCGACCCTCATATTGACCTCGCGCGAGAGAGTGTCGAGTGGAAATGCGGATGCGATACCGGCTTCGACGACACGGCCAGGCATCCCCCACACAGCGGAACTTGCTTCATCCTGAGCAAGCACGGTCCCTTTCGCGCCATGTATCGCCCTTGCGCCATCCAGACCATCGGATCCCATGCCGGTCAACACAATTGCAAGTGTTCCCGCTCCGTAAAGCTGTGCAGCGGAGTGAAACAGATAGTCAACCGACGGACGGCAATGATTAAGCGGTTCCTGCCTGTGAAGTTTGATGGCGGCACCACGCGCGATTCTTCCGTCCCAGGCGATCCTCGATTGCGACATGACCTCCATATGCTCATCGCCCGGCGCAATCCAGATCGTCCCCGGCTTCAGTGGAGCGCCATGGTAGGCCTGTGCAACACGCAATGGGCAGCAGCGGTCCAACCGCTCGGCAAGCACTCCTGTAAACAGCTTCGGCATGTGCTGCACAATCAAAACCGGCACCGGAAATGCCGCTGGGAGCTGTGGCAGAAATCGCTCAAGCGCCGCAGGACCTCCCGTCGACACACCAATCACGACGACTTCGACTCGATCACCGGACGCTCCACGATCACAGTTCTTCCTTGCGTAGAGTATCCGGCTTTGAGGCTCCGTGACGCTCCCTCGGGCACTTCGGTCAACCGCAAGCGCAGCAACTCGGGGCAGCAGTTGCTGAGCCAGCGAGGAGAGCGCCGCTTCAAAGTCGCGCTGACCTGCCGGCTTCATCACATAATCGGAAGCACCACGCGAAAGTGCATCCAACGTCGCCCTGGCGCCACGCTCGGTGTGCGCGCTACACATAATGACCGGCAGGCGCATACGAGATTCCCGGAGCTTATCGAGGACATCGAGGCCGCTTAGCCTGGGCATCTCCAGGTCGAGCACAATGACGTCGGGAGACAACCGGGCCGCGGCCTCAAGACACTCCACGCCATCGCGGGCCACGCCTACCAGTTCCATCCGCGGCAGGTCGCCGCGCGCACTCTTCTCGTGCCGCAAAAACAGCGTTCGCATGATGCCGCGCATGACAGCGGAATCGTCCGCCGCAAGTACACGCAGTGGCTGCTCGCTCTGAACCTCCATGTTCCCTCGTCCTCGAATCGTTTTGTGAAGAGTCGTTCACCACGTCGACTTCACGCGGCAAAGCCAAGAAGCATCATCTTTTCGCGCAGGCTTTCCGGCGTGAACGGTTTCATAAGAAACTCATCGGCGCCATTGTCGAGAGCTCGCGAGATAAGCGAGTTGTCGGCCTCAGTCGTTACCATCATCACCTTCATAGCGGGATGCAGTCTGGCTTTACGCAAGGCTTTCACGCACTCCAAACCGCTCATCACCGGCATATTCACATCGAGCAGCATAAGGTCGAACTCCTGCTGCGCAGAGAGGACCTCGAGGGCGGCGCTCCCGTCCGCCGCTTCCTCGCAGGCGACCCCCATACGCGTCAGCAGGTGGCGGAGATACTCTCGGATAAAACTCGAGTCATCCACAATCAGTGCTTTCATGCAACCTCCCGCTGCGCCATTCCCTGGCTAAACATTCCCGTTTCAGCCAGTCGCGATGGCCTTAGCTTTTGCGGATCGAGCTGGACCATCAGGCCAGTCTGCATCTTGTAGGCCCCCTCAAAGAGCCATTTGCAGCGCGCCTCAAGTGTGCAGGGGTTCGCCTCGAGCATATTGCGATTTACAGTAACGACGCCGCCTACCGCATCGACCACAAGACCATATCGTTCCTGCCCCTCGTCATCTTCAAGCACCAGAACGCATCCCGCCTGTTTGCTGTCGGGAAGTCCAAGCAGAGCGCGAAAGCTGACCGCCGTCAGCACGTCTCCGCGATAAGGCACTACGCCGGCGACAAACGCGGGTGCCATCGGAACACGCTCCAACTCTCGTTTGCCCAACACTTCGCGAATCTTGCTGGTATCGATGCCGAAGCTTTCATCACCCGCGTACATCGAGCACAGCGAGCAGCTATCGCCATCGTCGTGAATGCTATCGGTCTGTTGCGCCACAATCTTCATGCAACCTCCCTCCACCCGCCCTGGTCTCCGCAAAGACCGCGAAAGATCGTCGTCACCCTGTCTTTTACGAGAGCCAGTTCCGTATCCGACGAAGCTGCGTTTCGATCGAGCAATGTCCCATGGGAGACATCGAGAACGCGACGGACGACAATCCCCATGCGCTGCGCCGTTCTGGAAACCGCATCACCGCAGATGAGCACCGTTGCCGACTCATGTTCATCTCGTGCACCGGACGCATCCATCTCGTCGAGAACGCCGCCGTCATCGCGAAGCGGCAGCAATTCGCCGCGATACTGTAGAAGGGCTCGCCCTCCTGCATATTCGATCTGGCCCAGAGAAACGCTCTCAATGCGCTCAACCATGCCAAGCGGCAGAGCGGTACGTTCGCGGGCCTTGTCCTCAAAGACCAGGAATGACTCTTCGTTCTCCTGTTTGACCTCGACCGCCTGTGTTTCTTCCTCTTCGATCGCCGGTTTGACTCCAGCACGGGCTGCAACTGCGGCGATATCCAGAATCAACGCAAGCGTTCCGTTGCCCAATACGGTCGCCCCCGAGAACAACCCAATCTCGCGAAGCACTGCCGAGAGCGGCTTAACGACAATCTCCTCCGGGGCAAGCAGGTCGTCGACGACAAGGCCGTAGCGGCAGCCCTCTGCCTCAAGAACCGCCATGTAAAAACCATGACTGTCAGAGGCGTTTTCCAAGTCGAGCAGGCGATCAAGCCAAACCATGGGGAGCAACCTCTCCCGCAGACGGAAGACCTCCGCCGCGCCGACACGCTCGACGGATTGCGCGGCGTCCCGTGCTGGAATGTAGACGAGTTCCATCAACGTGGTCTGTGGCAACGCAAAGCTCTGCCTTCCGCTGCGCACGACAAGGGCCGGAACAATTGCCAAGGTCAGGGGCACACGCAGGCGAAGCGTCGTGCCGATGCCAATCTTCGATTCAAGCTCTACACTTCCCCCAACCTTCTCCACGTTTGCACGCACAACATCCATGCCAACGCCACGGCCAGAGACAGTGGTTACGGCAGACGCAGTCGAAAAGCCTGGCAGGAAGATGAGCTGCAGCGCTTCACGCTCGCTCATCTCGGCAGCCTGATCATCTGTCACCAGGCCGCGTTCGATAGCCTTGGCGAGTACGCGCTCCATGGCGATGCCGCCACCATCGTCTGAGACCTCAATGACGACCGACCCGCCTTGATGAAAGGCTTTCAGCGTAACGCAGCCCTCCGCCGGCTTCCCTGCAAGCACGCGATCAGTGGGAGATTCGATTCCGTGATCGACTGAATTTCTTACGGCATGAGTCAGCGGGTCCTTGATGGCTTCGAGCAGGCTCTTATCGAGGCCTGTCTCCTGACCGAAAAACTCAATACGTACTTCACGTCCGCATGTGCGGGCGAGATCGCGGACCATTCTTGGGAATTTCCCAAACAGGTTGCCGACTGGCTGCATGCGGGCCTGCATCACGGTCTCACGGAGATCGGCGGTCACACTGTCGAGACGCCGGGCCAGCTCGGGAAAGCTCGTCGCTTCGACACCACTCTGAAGCATCTGGTTGCGTGTCAGTACAAGTTCACCAACCAGATTCATCATGCGGTTCAGCACATCGACATCGATTCGCAGCGTCTTATCGTTGTTTGCAGAAGCGTTCCCCGCCGGGGCCGGAGTTTGCCCGGAATTCGCAGCAGGTCTGGAAGGCGAGGATTCTTCGTTGGCTTTAATTGCCACTACTGGCGCGACTGTAACGATCTCCTGGACTCCATCGTTCAATGCGGCAAGCTCCGAGATAAGAGCACTGTCGTCGTCGCTGGCCCGTGTTCCTTCGCTTCCTGTTGTCTCAATCAGAGCAAGGATCGCCCGAAGCCCGTCGAGAAGACGAAGCAATCCGCTTATGAGATCTTCGGTAACGGCAAGCCGGCCTTCGCGCAATGAGCCAAGCAGGTGCTCGCCCGTGTGGGCCAGTTTTTCGAGCCGCGAGAACCCGAGAAAGCCCGTGGTCCCTTTGATGGTATGGACGGCGCGAAATATCTCGCCGACCAACTGGGCGCTGTCCTGCGGCCTCGTCTCCAGGTCGGTCAGGCATCGCTCCATGCGATCCAGTCCTTCCTGACTCTCTGCGATAAACTCTCTGGTCAAGTCGTCCACAGATGCTATATCGGAATAATGGTCCAAAAGCGTGAGCACGGAAGTACTTGCCATCGCGAGAAGCACCCGGTAGCCTCATCAACATGTCTCAAAGGGACAACGACATCGGCATCTCTCAATCGCAGATCGACGACCTGCGGGCACGAGCTCTTGCCGCCGCTACCAATGCCTATGCACCCTACAGTCAATTCCGCGTAGGCGCCGCGCTGCTGCTTTCGGATGGCAGCATGGTTGCCGGTTGCAACGTTGAAAACGCCTCGTACCGACTAACAACTTGCGCGGAGCAGTCTGCTATTTCGAGTGCTGTGACACTGTACGGCCCCTCCATCCATATTCAGGCCGTTGTGATCGTCAACCTGAACAACGCGGCAAGCCAGCCGTGCGGCGGCTGCCGTCAGACAATCCATGAGTTCAGTTCCCCCGACACCGAGGTCTTTTTTCCTGCAGCCGACGGCACACTCACCCGCTCAACCGTAGCTGATCTGCTTCCTCATGCCTTTATTCTTGAAGAGAGCGGGCACTGAACCCATGAGCCAGATACACCCCATCGACGTAATCCTGCACAAGCGTGACGGCGTTGCCCTTACCGACGACGAGATCGAAGCGTTCGTTCGAGCGATCGTCGAGCGGACGCCGGAACGGCAGCTTGTTACCGACGCGCAGATTGCATCTCTCCTGATGGCGGTCTTTGAACGTGGGTTGAACGCTCGCGAGCTTGCGACGCTTACTGCGGCCATGCGATTCTCCGGCGACACCTTCGACGCGGGCCCGTTGAAGACCTTCACTGTCGACAAGCATTCGACCGGAGGTGTCGGCGACAAGACATCGCTGTTGATTGCACCTGTCCTCGCCGCTGCGGGACTCGCCCATCCGACGCCCGAGGGAGTTCCAGGAATTTGCGTTCCAATGATAAGTGGGCGCTCGCTTGGACACACGGGAGGGACGCTGGACAAGCTGGAGACAATTCCAGGATTCGACACCCAGCTCAACCTTCGACAACTGGCCGATACGCTGATTAAGTGCGGCGCGGCGCTGATCGGTCAGACGCCGCGAATTGTTCCGGCAGACCGTATCCTATACGCCCTGCGAGACCATACAGGAACGGTCGAATCGCCGTTTCTTATCACGGCAAGCATCATGAGCAAAAAGCTTGCGGAATCGTTGAACGCCCTGGTTTTGGACGTCAAGGTTGGCTGTGGCGCCTTTATGCCAACTTACGAGAAGTCGAAACAACTGGCTGAATTGCTGGTTCAGACGGGAGAGGCTGCGGGAACGAGAACCGCCGCACTTCTTACCAGTATGGACCAGCCGCTTGGACGTTTTTCGGGCACCTGGGTCGAGGTGTGGGAGTGCGTCGACATCATGAAGCAGATCAGGCACCCCATGTCTGCCGATTTGATCGAGCTTTCGAATATCCTCTCTGGCTGGATGCTCTATTTTGCAGGCCAGGCCAAGACTCCGGGAGCCGGCGCAGAGCTTTCAAACAAGATTTTGGTATCCGGTGAAGCCTATAAGGCATGGCTCAAGATCGTCGAAACGCAGGGTGGCGACATATCGGTGTTTGACGACCCTGCTGCTCACCACAAGCCAAAGGCAACCCGCGCCGTCACGGCGGACCGGGACGGTTTTCTGCACTCAATGAATTGCAAACAGGTGGGCTGGGCCGTGCAGCGGCTTGGGGCCGGACGCGAAAAGCCAGGCGATCCGGTAAGCGCACATGCAGGCGTAGAATCGCACGCCAAACTTGGTGACTGGCTAAGAAAAGACCAGCCTGTTTTCACGCTCTACTCTGAAGACCCGCGTCTGCTCGACGAGCCAGAGCAAATGCTCCGCGAAACACTGGCTATCTCCACTGTGCCTCCAGAGAAACAGGCGTTGGTGCGTGAAACCGTCACTGCCTGAGCCGCAGTTTGGCCGCGACAGACTGAAAACGATGTGGCAGTTCATCTAGACCGGCCCAGTTAAAATCGAGAATTTCATCTCCGTTGCAACGTCTATTTGACAGATAATGGGTGAAATATCTCTCGGCGGAACCATGGGCCCATCTTTTTCGACAGTAAAGAGAGGCCTGCCGACAAAAGAAAGTATGGAGCCTGATGAACTACGCCTTTCTCCCTGATCTGTCGGCACTGGCGATTCTCATCGCTATTCTGCTGCTCATGCGGCGGCGGCATCCGCAGGAACAAGCAGATATCTGGCTCATTGGTCTGTTCATTACGCTCATCGAATCCATCGCACACATCTTTTATTCCCAGACCGGCATGCCTGCTACGGCGCTGCACGTCATCGTGTTGGACTGTTATCTCCTCGCGGGCATGGTATTCACCTGGGACTCCAGCTCACATCCCTTGCCTGTAAGGACACGGCTTCTTTACCTGGCGCTGAATGGCCTGCCCCTGCTGGCCCTGAACACAGCCTACGGCATGCATATCTATAAGAGTGCCGCATATTATCCCTGGATTGCTCTTGGGCTGCTTATTGCAATCGGAAGCTCGATCGTTCTCCGCCGTCCATGGCTTGTAACCGTAGTGCATCTGGCAGGCTGGGTAGGAATCGCGGCACTCGCGTATAACGGAAAATTCCGGGAACTTGTTTATTGGAGCCTCGGCGGAGTCTACGCGGTAGCGGGCCTGAAGTTTCAAAGACGTCTGCCTGGCAGGAGCACAGGGCGGCTGGCTATCCTCACAGGGTTTTACATCTGGGCCCTCTGCTTCTTTGTCCATCCATTTATCGTCAGTCTGCGCGCGTACGCCGATATCGCATCGCATGTGTGGAACATGCAGAAGTCGCTTATCTCCATCGGGATGATCCTCATCATGCTGGAGGAACAGGTTTCATGCAACCGATGGCTGGCCTTACACGACGAATTGACCGGTCTGCCGAACCGCAGGGCCTTTGAGGACCATCTTGCAACGGCCCTGGATCGTTGCCGCCGCTCCGAAACGACTCTAGCGCTCTTCATGCTCGATCTCGACGGCTTCAAACAGATCAATGACAACTACGGACATCAGGCTGGCGATCAACTGCTGCGACACGTCGCCGGCAGTCTTCGAGAGCACGTTCACGGCTTCGATTCCCTTGCCCGTCTTGGCGGCGATGAGTTTACTTTGGTTTCTTACGATGCCGGACATACGCGGTCTCCTGAACAGCTAAGCGAGACCATCCGCAGGGCCATCGAGCGGCCGTTTATCTTCGACGGTCAGGCGTTGAATGTCTCCGCTTCGATCGGAATTGCCATATTCCCGGAAGACGCGGCAGATCCAACTCGCCTGCTTCGCATCGCCGACCTGCGCATGTACTCACTGAAGCAGAAGCGGACTCCGCTGCGGCATATTCGGCTCGACAGCGTTCCTGCACTTACCGCCAGTGGAAGGTTCCGCAGCCGCGCCGCTGGCGGACTGTGACGGCCGTTATCGCCGCATAAAATACCTGTTGCCTGGGGCCGATTCCCGTTACACTCATTCCACATACATGTCGTAACGTGCAGGAGAGCCACGCCTTTGCATCGATTTATAGGTCTTTTGGGACTCACCGTCTTTCTCGGGATCGCCTATGTTTTTTCGACAGATCGCCGTGCGATTCGCTGGCGTACCGTGGCATGGGGACTTGGATTGCAGGTGCTGTTTGCCTTCCTCGTGATCAAGTGGACGTATGGGCAAACGTTACTGCATAAGGGCTCCGTTGCCGTAACCTCGCTTCTGGCGCATTCCGCCGACGGTTCGTCGATGGTCTTCGGCAATCTTGGAACCCCCGGCAGTCCGCTCGCGGTATTTGCCTTCGCGGTACTTCCCACCATCATCTTCGTCTCTGCCTTCTTCGCCATCCTGTATCACATCGGACTGATGCAGAAGATCATTCGCATTGTCGCCTGGATCATGCAGCGAACCATGGGTACAAGCGGGGCCGAATCGACCAACGTTGCGGCGTCGATCTTTATGGGGCAGACGGAGGCCCCTCTGACTATCCGTCCGTTTCTCGATGGAGCTACGCGCTCTGAGCTGATGACCATCATGACCTCGGGGATGGCGCACGTCTCCGGTGGAATCATGGCCGCATATATCAGTTTTGGCATCAATGCGCAGGATTTGCTCTCGGCCGTCATCATGACAGCTCCCGGGACGATCCTGGTTGCCAAGATGCTTGTACCGGAGACAGAGGTTCCCGCAACCGCCGGCACGGTCAAGATGCCTCCCAGTGAAGAACATAAGAACGACAACTTCGTCGCCGCGATTGCGCGCGGGACCATCGACGGGGGCAAGCTGGCGTTCAACGTGGCCATCATGCTTATCAGCTTTCTCGCGCTGGTCGGTCTTTTCAACGCCATGATGCTTGCGACTTCGAACTTCCTCTGGGCACATGGGCACATTCCGTTTCCCCATTCACTCAACGCAGTGCTGGGAGTGATCGGCGCGCCGGTGGCATGGCTCATTGGAATCCCGTGGAAAGAAGCGCCCGCAATCGGCAATCTGTTGGGAACGCGCGCCGTGCTGAATGAGTTCGTTGCCTATACGCAGCTTGGAATTCAGAAATCGCAGTTATCGCCACGAACGTTTTCGATCGCCACCTTTGCCCTGTGCGGCTTTGCGAACATCGGTTCTATTGGCATGCAGATCGGCGGAATCGGGGCGCTGGCTCCGGAGCGCCGCAGCGATCTCGCTCAACTGGGTCTGCGTGCAATGCTCGCAGGAACGATGGCAAACCTTATGAGTGCCAGCATCGTCTCCATGCTGATTCATTAGTCCGGATTGCATTCAGGCCCGGCCGGCATCGCCCGCTCTTGGCTTGTAGCGAAATGTATAAAACCCGCCGAAGAGCGTCAGCAGCAAACCCCACCAGAACGTGGGGTGCAGTTGATGCAGCACCGTATTCGCCTCGTGCCCCCCAAACCATTCCCAGGCCCCATACGGCAGCAGAACCAAGCCGTACAGTAAGGTCATGACGCCGACAAAGAACCAGATGCTTAGCGATTCCCCTCTTCCCGTTCCCTCTGCCATAAGCTCTCCGACGACTCCGTTCTCTAAAAGAAAATGACGTTGAGGGCGATGAAGACGACTGCAACGACACCTGCCCAGAAGATCGGCTTCTGCCACACTGACATTGCGCCATCATCGGGAATTACAGTTGCGCCATAGACGAGCCCCTGCAGTTCCTCATCTGTCTTTGGTTTCGTCATCATACTGACGGCTACCGTGACGATAACGCAGACGAGCCAGCTCCAAAGCGCGCGATACATATTTTCAGCCATCGGCTGAGCATCGGGTGAAAGCGCAATACGCGCCAATGCCGCCTTCCCCCCAGTCTGCACATAGATAAACATCGCGATGGAACTTGCCGTTCCGGCAAGCAAACCCCAGAAGCCGCCCGCACGTGTCGCCCGCTTCCACAGCATCCCCAGAATCACCGTGCCAAACAGCGGAGCAATAAAGAAGCTGAACAGCGCCTGCACATAGTCCATGATCGAGCTAGCATGGGCGACCAGATAAGCTGTGGCAATGGAGACCAGCATACCGGCAACGGTCGACCAGCGCCCCATCGCAACATAATGTTTGTCTGAAGCATTCTTTTTGATGTATGCGCCATAGATGTCGTACGTCCACACCGTTGAAAATGCGCTTACGTTGCCGGCCATGCCGCTCATAAATCCGGCAACGAGAGCTGTGATTCCCAACCCTAGCAATCCGGGGCCGCAATAACGAATCAACATCAGCGGTAGCACTTCGTCATACGCATGTTGGCCGGTCGCCTTGGCTATGTCACCAGGAACAAGGTGCATCAGGCTTCCATCGGGATTTTTCAGGACGGCCAGCGCGAGCAGGCCAGGCACAATCACAATCAGCGGCACCGCCATCTTGAATGCCGCTCCAATCACGGGAGCCATCTTCGCGGCCCTGAGGTTGTTTGCGGAAAGCACACGCTGCACCACGAGAAAATCGGTTGTCCAATAGCCGAAGCTGATAATCATGCCGAGTCCAAAGACAATGCCGGTCCAGTGAATTCCCATCGGATTGCCCTTGAAGCTCCCCAAAGTCGCCCAAAGATGCGTGTAGTCGTTGGACCCAACATTCGCTGCGATCTGCGTCTTGAGATTCGTCCACCCGCCCGCTTCGATCAGTCCGAGGATTGGGATCAGCGCGGCACCTGCCCAGATAAGCACAAACTGCAAGACCTCGTTGATGATGGCGGAGCGAAGCCCCCCCATCATTACGTAGACGGCTACTGTAATTGCTCCGATCCAGATCGAAAATGTGATATTCCATCCAAGCACTGTCTGCATCACCACGGCCATCGCAAACATGTTGACGCCCGACATCAGGATCGTCATCAAGCCGAAACTGATTGCAGCAAGTCCTCGAGAGCCTTCTCCAAAACGAAGTTGCAGATAGCCAGGAACCGAATGCGTCTTCGAGATGTAGTAGAACGGCATCATCACGATGCCGAGAAACAGCATCGCGGGAATCGCTCCAACCCAGTACCAGTGCGTTGCCAGGATGCCGTACTGGTAGGCCGATCCGGCCCATCCCATCAATTCGAGCGACCCCAGGTTCGCGGAGACGAAGCTCAATCCGGCAATCCAGGCGCTCATTTCGCGGCCAGCCAGAAAGAACTCTTCACTCGTATTCGTCGATCCCTTTACGTAGAACCCAATGAAAAGAACGACCGCGAAATAGAGCGCAAGAATCAGGACGTCGATGCCGGAGAGATGAGTGAGCCTCTGAGATGTAAAAACCAAAGCGAGTGCCGACATTCACACTTCCTGTTGTCCGTATTTGTGGCCAGATCACAATACTGCGGCGCACCTGCAAAACCGGTTTATTTCTCGCATAGAAATATATAGGAGCAAATCGCTATTGAGCCAGTACATTGGCTTGGCAATGCACGGCTCCCGCCGCACCGAGTAGAGTGGACTACCCGTTGAAGCTGAACGAGCTACCCAGATCAATGTTGGCAAGATGGTTCTCGCGCTCCCAAAGATCGAATTCTTCCAGTCTTTCCCGCCCACTCGCCTGGATATGCTCCGACAACAGCCTTCGGGCGCCATCGGTATCGCAATCAACTACAGCCTGAAGGATCGCGCGATGATGCTTGTAGATGCGTTCCAGCTCTTCCCTCTTATGCCCACTTCGCCTGATTGCAAAGATCCGGATCATCAAACGAGTGTCATTCACAACCTTCAAGATGCGCGCGTTGGCCGCAAGCCGAATCAACAGTGCATGGAATCCAAGGTCCGAAACGGCAAAGCGCTTCATCTGCTCAGCATTCAACTCCGGCTTGCCGGAGTCCTTCAGCTCCTTGATCAACACCTGCGTCTCGTCCAAAAGAGATTCCAGCCGCTTTCGATCTGTCGGCCGCACACCTTCACGGGCAGCCCTGCCAACGGCAAAGACCTCCAGTGCCTCTCGCAGTTCGTAAAGATCGATAATTCCTTGTCGAGTCAGTTGCGTTACGACAATACCGCCACCCGGCCCAAGGTCTAAAAGACCTTCGGCGAGAAGTTGGCCCGCTGCTTCTCGAACAGGGGTCCGGCTACTGCCCAGTTCCTTTGAGATCGCAAGCTCGGAGATGAGGGTCCCAGCGCGAAGCTCGCCGGTTGCAATCTTGTGCTGAATCAGTTGATACGCCTTCATTCGTATCGACTGCTTGGCTCCTGGATGATGTGTACTGGATCGACGTGGCATCGCAAACGAGTATATCGTGCTTGATCGATAAACCGGCGCAAAATGCCAATGCGGCCAAACATCACCTTGCACACTCCATCGGCATACGCCAAATTACGCCATCCACTGCCGCAGTCTGGAGATTGCAGTTCTGATGTCTGCCGCTCTCTGCACGGGATCTTGCTCCTCCCGTTCGATGGTCAGCACGCCAGAATAGTTGAAGCCCTTCAGTGTCTTCAGAAAGCCTGGGAAATCCACCTCGCCGTCGCCCAGCGCACATTCCTTGCCCAGAAGGCCACTGCCGGGAACCGGAGACCTACCGTCCTTGCAGTGCACAGACAATACGTGACTCTGCAAAAGCCCAAGCGCCTCTAACGGATCACCGGAGCCGTAAAGAACCATGTTTGCAGGGTCGAAATTGACCTTCAGATTTTCCTTCCCCACATCCGCCAGAAAACCGAGCAGGACTTTTGCCGATTCCTGTCCCGTTTCCAATACAAAGTCCTGGCCATTTGCCGCCAGATCCGTACAAATCTCCTGAGTCAACGCAACGAGTTCTCCATATAACGGTTCAGAACGCTCGGCAGGAATAAAGCCGATGTGACAAGATACGGCGCGCACTCCAAGTTCATGCGCAAACCTTGCGACCTCCTTTGTACGCGCAATCCGTTCGGCACGATATCGCCCCGTCGTAAACCCCACCGACTCGTGGACCGTTGCCAGATCGGAGTAGTCTTCTCCCGCATAAGAACAGACTGCGCTCGTAACAATCACAGGAGATGTGGACAACGCTGTCTTCCAGTCAACAACCGCAGATGCGCAGTTCAACGTTGGCGGAACGCCAAGCTGGATTGATCGCAGACCGAAATCCGTGACAAACTTCAGCGTCTCTTCGGCCGTGCCCTCTGCCCAGACTACAAGACCGATCTCCGGCATTACGCTTTCCATGTAACATCCTTTCCACCTGCATCGCGAGATGCCATTAACTGCAATGAGAGTTCAACCGCCTTCGCCGATTCATCGGGCGGACACAACGCCGGGGACACATTTCTCCGGCAGCAATCGATAAAATATGCAACCTCTTCGAAATAAGGGTCATGCTCTGGAATGTCTACGGGGAACACTTCGCCATCGCTCCGCTTGCGGCTGAGCACGTTCTCCTGAAACGTCAGTAGATCGTCACCAGCCTCGACCTCAAAACCTGCGGAAAATGGGCTCTCAGAAGCCACCCAACCGCCTTCCACTTTTACAACAAGCCCATCTTCGTATCTAAGAACACCTTGCATTGTGTCCACGGGCCCTATGCTCTCTGCAAAAAAAGACTGCGGCCTTCCAAAAAGATGGAGCGCATAGTCCAAGTCGTGGCTCAACATGTCGAGAATCGCGCCGCCACTTCGCTTCTGGTCCGTGAGCCAGCCCCCCCATTGCGGAAATCCCGCACTACGTCGCAGCACGCATTGTTTCATCTTGCTACGCCCTGCTTCCTGGACGAATTTCGCCGCATAACGATATGGCCACATAAAGCGGACAACCTGACCCACCATGAAGACTCTGCCGCTGGTCTTCGCCGCAGCCTGCATTTCGACGCAATCTTCAACGGTCAACGCCATCGGCTTTTCGCAAAGCACATGCTTCCCCGCTGCGAGCGCCGCAAGCACAACTTCACGGTGCATGTCGGTGGGAAGACAAACGTCGACAGCATCGATCGCGGGGTCCGAAACAATGGAGTGCCAGTCCGAATGCCATGCAACGGTCTCCGGCAAGGGGCCGCTTTTCAGGTCCAGATTGCCGCGAGCTGGGCCATCCGCGGAAGGGCGCCTGCGCGATGAAACCGCGGTTACTTCCACTCCCTCGATGCGCTGGAGCGCCGCAAGATGTGCGCCGCCCATGAATCCATAACCAAGAAGCCCGACCTTCATCAATCACTCTTTCTTTGCTAAACATGATCTCTAAACGTCTGCAGTCAGACAGAACCTTGCCTTTAGATTAAACAACGAAGCGGCCCCGAAGGGCCGCTTCGTTGTGCAAAACGTTAGAACTTCAATCGCGCCGCGAACTGAACCAGGCGTGGGTTGTATGCGTTCGCGGTCGATGTGATCGTTCCAAAGGTAGAGACAGGCTGGAAGCCAGCCACCGGATAGTTGCCGGAGCATGGCGCGGTGGACGTGCAAGGTACGATGTTGAGTGATGCACTCGGAT
Organism: Acidobacteriota bacterium; assembly: GCA_018268775.1. Lineage (GTDB taxonomy): Bacteria > Acidobacteriota > Terriglobia > Terriglobales > Acidobacteriaceae > Edaphobacter. The sequence continues at coordinate 17,241 of JAFDVV010000070.1, forward strand.
TGACAAACTGGGTCGTATTCAGCACGTTGAATGCCTCCGCGCGGAACTCAAGCTTCAACCGCTCGTAGATGTCGAAGTTCTTGAATAGCGAAAGATCTACGCGTTGCAAACCGGGACCGTAAAGTTGATTGCGACGCTGATTGCTGACGGTTCCAGCGGGCTGGAAGACGAAATCATTGATATCGAACCAGCGGCTGATCGACGGACGGCTTACCTTGCCGTTGCCAATCATGTTCGCACGATCGCTGTTACCCGCCGTCGGACGCGTTCCGCTGCGGTTCGTAACATTGGTGACTGAGAACGGCATGCCAGTGTTCCACACGACAAGACCATTTGCCTGCCATCCCTTGACCAGAATCGACCTGAAACCACGCGCGCTTTCGCCAAAAGGCAGCGCGTAGTTGAACGTTGCCGTTACGCGGTGGCGAATATCCAGGTTGCCGTTGCCATATTCGATGAGCGGGATCAGCTCCGCCGATGAACCGAACCCGTTCCCACCGTTGTTGCTGATCGATTCTGCATTGTCCAGCAGACGGGCGAAGGTGTAGCCCAGTTGCAAATCCAATCCCTTGCTGTAACGCCGTTTCAGGACAGCCTGCATGGCGTGATAACTGCTCGATCCGGTGCTGCGATACAGCGGGATCGAGGTGACGTTGGGCACAGTGGCGTTGAACCGGCGGCGGGTGTTGAAGTCCGTAGCGGTCGCGGGGGATGGTGTTGTCGTATCTCCTGGGACGAGAAAGGATTTCGCGCCAAGCGCAACAGGTATGGTGTTGTAGTCCGACAGGTAGTAACCGTTATGACGTCCGAGTTCCCCCACATAAGAGAGGGTTCCCACGAATCCGGAGAATTCACGCTCTGCCGTCAGGTTGAACTGCTCGATGTAGGTCGAACGGAAGTTCGGGTCAAGCGCCGCAGTAATGCTGCCGGATGGGTTCGTCGCGCTGTTGGGCGCGGGAGTCGGTAGCCCGCCCGCAAACTTTGCGTACTGAGCCGGATTCGGCAGTCCGATCGCAGTCGCCTGCGCAACTGCCTGTGCAGGAGTGTACGCACCCCACGTAGCCGTGAACGGCTGGTTGACAAGCGCCGATCCAGAAGTGGTGTTTTCCGGCACGAAGGTCAGTCCAAAACCGCCGCGCACTACCGTCTTTTCGAAGGGCGTATATGCAAAGCCAAAGCGCGGTGCCACATTACTGTAATCCGCTCGTACATTGCCATAGCTGTTTACACCATTCTGTCCGGCTATCACTATGTGACCGACATTGATGTCGAAATTGGACAGAATGTTCTGCGTCTCCGTGTACGGCGTGAATAGGTCATAGCGAACGCCCAGGTTGAGGGTCAGGTTCGACGCTACGTGGTAGTCGTCCTGAATGAAGCCATGTGGCTCCCAGGTGCGGTTACGCGGAGTGTAAAGGATCGAGTTCCGGCCGCCGCTCAGGTAGTCTCCTGTGAGGAGCGTGGCATATGTGGTGAAGCTCCAATTTCCGTTAGCAGTATCTGTCTGTGTCGTTGCATCCTGGCGACGGATAAGGCCAGCGCCAATCTTGATCGTCTGCTTGCCGAGAATGTAGTTGATTGCCCCCTCATACTGCCAGGTGTTCTCGTGGTAGATGATCGGAGGACGGTTTCCAAGGGTTGACGCCGTTCCCTGGTTCACCGTGATCGCAGACAACTCATTGCTGCGGGTACTCGTATTCATGTTCGGCTGTCCGAACTTTGTGTTGATTGGGTTGCCAAAGTTCAACGGCAACTGCGAGTTGTCCAGCAGCGTGTAACCTGCCTTCAGTTCCAGCAGCAGCCTTGGCGTAAAGGCATGAATGTAATTCAGGTGCGCCTGATGAGCCCGCGTAACGGCTGGTCCAGGATAGCTGCCGAGGTTGCCGCCGGGTTCGACAATGCCGGCAGCGGACGTATTCACGGCAGGAAAGAGCGTGCCAATCTTTGTATCCACAGAGTTGTAGGTGTAGCGCAGGTAAGCCAAGTCCCCGTTGCTGAAGCGATGGTCCAGACGGCCGTCGGCAGTCTTGTTGAACTGAGAATCCGCTCGAGCGCCCACGTAGTTGCCGGATGAATTGCCGTTCGTCGGCATGGGGTACAGGTTGAAATACTGAAGACCGATCTTGTCGATCTGCGAAGCTGGAATCGTGGTAAGAAGATTGCGGTCCGCCTGCGAAGGCACGGTGGTCGTCGTCGGGTTCTGGTTCTTGACGATGTTCAACCCTTCGTAGTCCGCAAAGAAGAAGGTCTTGTCCTTTACAATTGGGCCGCCAAGGCTGCCGCCAAACTGGTTCTGGCGGTACTTCGGCTTCGGTATGTTCGCGCCGAATTTGAATGGGTTCGCATTCAGTACATCGTTCCGGAAGAACTCGTACGCCGTACCGTGAAATTGGTTTGTTCCCGATTTGGTGATGACATTGACGATGGCACCGGCTGCACGGCCCACCTCAGCGGTGAATACATTTGTCTGAACGCTGACTTCCTGGATCGCGTCCACCGAGGGTCGAACACCGATGGAACCAATGACGCGCTCATTGTTGTCGATGCCATCGATCGTCTGGTTGTTCATCATGTCGGCCTGGCCGTTCATGGAAATCGACGAAGTCTGACGACGATCGTCCGGTCTGTTGCCGCTGGCGAGGCCGTTGTTCAGACCTTCCGTCGCGCCTGGCGTCACCTGGACGAGATTGATGAAGTTGCGTCCATTGAGAGGCAGTTCCTGCGTCGCCTTCTCTGTGACCGTTGTAATCAACGCGGCGCTGTCGGTATGCAAAGCGGGAGGAGCCGCATCGACCGTCACAACCTCTCCGGTAGCTCCTATGTCCATCCGAGCATCCTGGCGCGAACGATCACCGGCCGCCAGCGAGAAGGAGCTGATCTTGAATACCTTGAACCCGGGAGCCGTCACCGTCAACGAATAGGGGCTCGGCTTCAAAAGCGTGAAGGCGTATTCACCGCTGGCTCCGGAAGTGACAACGCGCTTCTCCTGCGTATTCACATTCGTCAACTCGACCTTTGCGCCAGGAATCACGGCGCCGGTGCTGTCCGTAACCGTGCCTACTACGTCGGCGGTTGTATTTTGCGCCCGCAGCGAGGTGCTACCCACAATAGCCAACACCGTAAATATCAGCATGTGAACCGCATACCGAACAGCTTGTTTCGCGAAAATACCAACCTCAATACCTTTGAAACTCGACCTGCGATGCATGTAGACCTCCTTGAATTTGACAACAGAGCTCAAGCAACGACTGAGTACATTTTTCTACTTATTCAAACGGAACCTACTCTTTACCAAACACGAGAGCGATTGCTCGACCGGACACGTTGAGGTTGAAAGTCCAAACTTCGAATCAATTCGGAAGGTCGAATTAATTTAGTAACCGAAGAAAATAGCTGCTGCGGCTAAGGGAGAATTGCTAATATTTCCCGGCAAGGTATTTATCAATGTTCCAGTAGCTGGATCATATTGACGATTGCCCCTGAGCGTCAAGCACCTTTTCCAACGGCAGGAGCACGTCCACGGTGTAAAGGGAGCTTTTTTGCCACCGCGAGATCAGTCGCAAAAACTGTTGTTCCGTTCGGCACGCAATGCGGTGATTACCGCGCTGCTTCGCAACGAGGCATTGTCACGGTCCGAGCTTAGCGAGATTACCGGTGTCAGCCCTGCCGCCATCACAGAAGTGGCACAAGCCTTTCTCCAGCGGGGTCTCATAGTTGAACTTCCGTCACAGGCCGGAGGAAGGCGCGGGCGACCCATTGTCCAACTGAAACTCGACGCATCGCATTCCTGTTTCGTAGGCTTGTCCGTCGGAGAGGCAAAGACTCCGCTCGTCATCACCGATCTCCGTGGACGTGTACTCCAGCATCAGCCCCTCGCCGCATACAAAACGCCATCCGAACTGACTGAAGCAGCCGGCGAGGCGCTCAGCAAGGCGTTACGCACGGCCTCAATCCCTCGAAGCCGCCTGCATGGCATAGGCATCGCTGTTTCAGGCATCGTCAACGCCGGCGAGGGCATCTGCCGTTACTCAGCCGCACTGAACTGGAAGGATGTACCTGTCGCGCGATTGCTCGCGAAGGCCTTGCATCTTCCTGTCTGGATCGAAAACGATGCAAACGCGGTCGCGGTAGGAGAAAAATTCTTCGGACGTGCGCGCAGCCTGAAGCATTTCTCAAGCATCATTCTGGGACCCGCCATCGGTTCGGCGCACTATATCAACGACATGCTGTACCGAGGTCATGACGGAAGCGCGGGTGAGATTGGACATATCACCATCGACCCAAAGGGTGTCCTGTGCCGTTGCGGACGCAGAGGTTGTCTCGACACAATCGCCGGTGGACATGCGCTGCGCGATGCCGCGAAGGCTGCTGGCCTGTCCGCAACCAACATGCGCGGCCTGGAAGACTTCGCATTGCATGGCAGCGCCGTCGCTTCGCGGCTCCTGCGGTCCGCTGGCAACGCTCTCGGCTTTGCCGCAGCGTCTCTCGTTCACCTGAACAGCCCGCAGTGCCTCATCTTTACCGATATAGAAGGCTTCGGCAACGGTGTCTTTCGCACGGCGATACGGCAATCGCTTGAAAACAATATCATGGCCCGCTTTCTGGGATCGACGCAGGTTGTCTTCACCGATGCCGACACAGCGCTGCTGCCACGTAGCGCTGCGTCCATCGCAGCCTTCGAATATCTGAACTCAATCTAATGCGATCAGCCAGTTGTGTTCCCTTCCGAAACTCCGTGATCAACGCTTGCCGGACGTCTCCGGCAAAGCGAAGGCTACGTACGCTCCGTGGATTGGATCCTGCGAGGCGGGATGTCCGGGAATTGCATGCGTATGCGTCGTCGATCGCGCCGCCGCGCAGAACACAACATACTCGCGTCCGTTCACCTCATAAATCGCGGGCATGCCCTCGATCGCCGCATCCAATTCGGCCTCCCACAGCATCTTGCCAGTACTTGAATCCAGCGCTCGAACCTTGCGGTCGCGGCTTCCTGCAAAGATCAACCCGCCAGCCGTGACGACAGGATTCGTCTTCGGGAAATGCGATCCGGTGTCCTTGTGTCCCTGCGCGGCCAATTCCGGGACCTCTCCCAGCGGTACCTGCCAGCGGATATCTCCCGTGTTCAGATCGTATGCCGTAAACGTCGTCCAGGGCGGAGCAATCACGGGAAGGCCGCTCTGGGCAAACATAAATCCAAAGCCACTGCGGTAGTGCGCCGTGACTGGATCGATCGCAGCGGCGTTCGTTGTCGTAGGCGCGGCAATCGATTCAGGAGCACGCTCGGGATGCCTCAGATACGCCAGCAGCGATCTCACCTCGGCATCGCCCAGCTTTGCAAACGCTGGCATCGATCCCTTGCCGTAGTGAATGACCTTTGCAATGTCTTCATCTCCGGTCCGGTCGAAGACATCGACCAGCGAAGGAATTGCCGGAGGTCTTCCCTTGCGGTCGCTGCCATGGCACAAGCTGCAATTCGCTTCAAACAGGCCACGTCCACGGACTTCAGGCGGCCCCGATTTCGACGGCTCAGCGGCCAGCGTAAGTTTCAACATCGAGGGAAGGTCCTTGGAGACCACGTAGAAATAGCCATGGTCTGGATCGATCGCAGCTCCGCCAAAGTTGGCACCACCGTTGTTCCCAGGCATCTCAACGGTATCGACTGTCGAAGGAGGGGTAAACAGACCGCCATTGCGCGCCGCAAGCATCTGCTTCGTTATCGCTTCGCGCTCTTCGGGTTCCAAATACGGGCTGAGGTTCTTTACGGTGAATGCCTGACGCGCGAATGGAGCAGGCTTCGTTGGAAAGGGCTGCGTTGGCGACGTCTCTTCGCCCGGCATGTCCGACTTCGGCACCGGACGCTCTTCAATCGGCCACAGTGGCTTGCCCGTCTCGCGCTCAAAGACCCATACAAAGCCGACCTTGCTGGCCTGCGCCACCACGTCCACCTTGCGCCCGTTGTGACGCACAGTAAGCAGCATGGGCGTCGTGGCGTTGTCGTAGTCCCATATGTCGTGGTGGACCATCTGGTAATACCAGATAAGCTTTCCAGTACGAGCGTTCAACGCCAGCAGGCTGTCCCCATACAAGTTGCTTCCCTTGCGGTCTGCACCGTAGAAGTTGTACTTCGGGCTGGCCGTAGGCACAAAAACGATCCCGCGCTTTTCGTCGAGGGCCATGCCGCTCCACGCATTGGCACCGCCCACCGTCTTCCAAGCATCCTTCGGCCACGTCTCATAGCCAGCTTCGCCCGGGTGAGGAATGGTATGAAAGCTCCATGCCAGCTTTCCAGTCAGTACGTTGTAAGCGCGAATGTCGCCAGGCCCGGACGCATACTCCTCGTTGGTCGCCGAACCCAGGATCAGCAGGTCGCCGAAGATACGGCCCGGGTTATACGACTGCACTAGCGTCAGGCTCTTCGGATCGCGCCCCAGCCCATCGCGCAGATCGACAGAACCATTCGTTCCGAAGTCCTCTATCGGCTGCCCGTTCTCCGCGTTCAACTCCCGCAGCGCGTTGTCCACCGACAGAATCAACCGGCGGTCGCGCCTATCTTTACTCTCCCAATAGTTGAGACCGCGATTTGTAATCAGCAGACTCTTCGCACGGAGCGGTCGCGACCACAACTCTTTGCCTGTAGCCGCATCCAGCGCGACGACTGAGTTGTTGTGCGCAAGCACATACATCGTCTTGCCAATCACCAGAGGATTGAAGGAATATCCTCGCTCGTCGCCAGTCGAAAACGACCAGGCGTGTTGCAGCTTGCTTACATTGTTTCGATCGATCTGGCGCAGCGACGAATACTGCGCGCCGTCCGCGGCGCCGCCGTACTCGCGCCACGTGCTATGTGGCACATCATGCCGCAATTGCGATGCTGCGTCTTGCGCCGATACTGCTCCCGCAACACAGCAGCCCAATAGACATAGGAGCCGTCGTCTCACTGAACTCTTCACCCTGCCACCCTTACTCTCAGTTTTGCGAGCGACGGCCCGCTGTTTAACGTTTGGAAAGATCGCGGATCCAGATGTCCTTGAACTGCATATTTCCAGCCCCACCGGCGTGGAGTTGCAGCGCAATCCTTCCGTCCGGAGCGCCAGGCTTCGGGTCCGTGAAGTCCACCATGGGGACGCCATTCAGGCGCGAACGATAGCGGTTGCCGACGACCTCGACGAGATAATCGTTCCACTCGCCCTTGCGGACTACGCCCTCATTCTCAGGTGACGGCCAGACAACCCAGCCGCGACCGTCCTCGGCATAGACGCCACCGGTGTGGTGCATCATCGTGCAGTCAATCTCAAACTGCATTCCCTGATTTGCGTCCACCGTGCCCGGCTTGAACCCCGTGTGAAAGAACACGCCGCTGTTGCCATCGCCCACGCACTTGAAACGCAGCGACAGTTGAAAGTCCTTGTAGTCCTTGTCCGTCTCCAGGTACCCGTAGTCCTTCGTAAGACCCCGGCCATGCAACAGACCGTCTTCAACCGTCCAGCTCTCGGCGCCAACCTTTGTCCAGCCCGTCAGGTCGGAGCCATTGAATAGTTCAATCCAGTCGTTCCCTGGAATTTTGGGCTTAGCCTGTGCGCCAGCGTCAGTACCACAGGAAACCGACAAGGCCGCCAATAGCAGTCCACCAAGCAGCCGCCTGCAAAATGTAGAGTTCTCTTTTTCCGGTTCAACCGAATCCGATGCCCGCTCCATGCGCGCAAAACTCCTGAGGTCCATAAGCCTTTTCTTTCCGGGCAGAACAGGCAACATGCCGCCCCGCCACAACAACTACACATGAGGAATTTAGTTGCCACTACAACATACATGTTGCGTAAGTGCATCGGCAACGCTCTGCATATCAGAAGCGTTGCCGATGCGAATTACAACGCGGCCATCACTTCGCGATAAAGATACTGCGCGCCTTCGATGCCGTTCCATGGACCGTCCTCGTACTCCAGGGCGAAGACCCCCGTGTAGTTGTTGTTCAGCATGATGCGCACGTTGCGCTGCACGTCGGGCTCGCCAAAGCGGTTCCAGAACTTTGCGTGAACGGTAGTGTGCGCGTAAGGAGCAAGATCGTTCAGCGCGTGGTAAAGCAGATACTTGTGCTCCCAGTTGCAGAAGTCCGGACTCGCCTCGCAGAAGACGTTATTGACCTCTTCAATGATGATGCGGATATTGATCGGGTTTGCGGTCAGGCCCCAGTGATTTTCGAGCGTCACCTTCACGCCGACCTTGGCCCCGTAATCCGCCATCTCCTTGAAAGACTCGATACATTGGTCGAGATATTTTTCGATCTCGGGATTCTTTGGATAGCTCGACGTATCCGGGTTCGGCCATGGCGCAATACGCGGGCCGCCGCTGTTCACCCGCATCGACTTGGCCCCGATGATGGCGGCGCCGTCCAGCCACTTCTTGGCGATCTCAACCCCCTCTTTGCGCTTTGTATCGTCCAGTTCGCAGATGTTGCGCGGGGCATTGTTTGAGATGTGGTGACAGAACACGCCTTCCTTCGCCTGTGTATTTGCCAACTTCTCCAGCCAGCGCTTACTGGAAGCAGCAGAGGGATCGAACTCCGTTATCTGGCGCTCCTTGCCATTGAAGTTGACGGTCTGCTGGACAAACTGGCTCTTGTCGTCCATGTCACCGAACAGGCTTGACCACAGGTCCATCTTGGTCACACCGGGAAAGGTCTTCTTTGTGAAGGCGGGAAAGTCCAGCATGGTGATCTCGCCATACTGCGCCTTCAACTTCGCGACGGTCTCTTTGTCCACCAGTTCGCCGCGGCTCTTGAATATCCAACGTATCGGATAGCTGTTGGAGGCAATGCGAGCAACCTTTTCCTTGTCGGTCATCTCACGGAAGACGCCGGCATGAGTGATCGGCTCCGGAGCCGCCTGTTGGCCGCTCTGCGCTTCGACCTTCATCGCAGCCGATCCAAGTAAGGCCCCGGCGGCAAGTCCCCCGCCTGCGCTGCGTAGAAAGTTACGACGATCCAGAGTGTTGCGTCTTTCAGTGATTGAACCCATGGCTGCTGCTCTCCTTCATTTGAGTTGAAGTAATGCGGAACGCGTGTCACTGCATACGGGGTGTGTGAGCGACGAATGAACCCATTACTACAGCAGGCAACAGCGCATGTACAGTTTTTTTGAATGAAAAACTATTTTTTCTTCACTGAGCGAAATAATACGTCCCGTGCGAAACATCTCATCCCGGCGTTATGCCGCTCGATCTGGAATATCTTTGCAGACAAAAAGAGCTCTCCGATTCGCCGGAGAGCTCTTTTCGCAGTGTCGTGCAAAACCCACCGGCACGTTAGTGGAGGATGAAGGCCCACATCTTATCGCCTGAAGCGCAGATGACGTATTGATGTCCGTCCATCTCAAACGTCTGCGGCGCATTGGAGACCGATCCGATACGCGTATTCCATAGCGGCTTACCGTCAGCGGCATCGAAGGCGACCAGATTGCCCGCCCCATCGCCGGAGAAAAGCAGCCCTCCCGCAGTCGCCAGCAGGCCCCCGCCTCCGATAGCGCGGTTATTGAAGAAACGATGCCTCCAACGTGCCGCACCCGTGCGGTAGTCGATGGCCGTAAGAAAGCTCCCCGTGCTGCCCACCTCAACCTCTTCTTTGCCTCCCAGCCCCATCGAGCCGCGCGGATCCGGGTCCGTGAGATACAGCAACGAAAAGCCATTGACCTCGTAGGTATAGAACAGGCCCGTGACCGGCGAAAACGCAGGAGGCTGCCAGTTGGTGGTTCCTCCCGATGTCGGCGAGGACAGTGAGCCTGCAATCGTCGCGTCCTTTTCGGGATCGCGCTTTGGACCGCCGGCAGGAGTGAGCCCCTTGGCCCAGTTCGTGTCTGTGCCGTACTTGCTGGTGACCAGGTGCTCCCCGGTTACGCGATCAAGCGTGAAGTAGTAGCCATTGCGGGCCGCCGTCGCAACCATCTTTCGCATCTTGCCCTTGAACATGCCGTCGAACAGCACTGGCGTCTGTGCCGAATCGTAGTCGTGCATGTCATGCGGCGAAGTCTGAAAGTACCACTTCATCTTTCCAGTGTCGACGTCGAGTGCAATCAGCGTGCAGGTGAAAAGATTGTCCAGGTCGCCGCGCTTGCCCGTCGTGTAGGCCGGCGTAGGGTTGCCGGTCCCGAAGATATAGAGGTTCGTCTCCGGATCGTAGGCGCCCGTGATCCATGTTTGTGCGCCTCCGTGGCGCGCTGCATCGAGGCTCGCCCACGTGTCCGCTCCAGGATCGCCCTTCTGCATCGGCACCGTGTAGAACTTCCATTGCAAATCGCCGGTCTCTGGATCGAACGATTGCAGGAAACCCGGCGAGTCGATGTCGTTGCCCACGCCCACAAGCACATGGTTCCCGATGATGATGGGAGCGGGCGTCGAGAAGTATCCTTCGTCGACGTTGGCAATCATCTTGTGCCAGCGCTCCTTGCCCGTCTTTGCATCCAGCGACACAAGATAGTCGTCCGGCGTCTCCATAAACAGATAGCCGTTCCACATGCCGAAACCGCGGTTGCCGATATGCGTACCGCCCTTTGTCTTCCAGTAGTAGTGCCACAACTGGTGGCCATCGCGCGCATCCAGCGCCCAGGCGTTGTCCGGCATCGTGACATAGAGCGTGCCATCGACCGCCAGCACCGATCCCTTGATCGACCCCGCCCGGATATTGATATTGCCCGGCCCCTCGCCACCAACATGAAACGGAACCTGTGGCGACGCGGCCCTGGGCGGACGGCCGTTGATCGTTGGCGCGGGAGTCTCCATCCCTGGCGTCAACTGCGACATCCACGCCAACGAAAGGTTCTTCACCGTCTGGCGGTTCACCTGTGCCAGAGAGCTGTAACGCTTGCCGGTATAGTCTCCGTTATAGGTGGGCCATTCGTTACCCAGCGGCTTCAGCAGCTCTTGCGGTTTAACGCCGCCACCCTGAGCTAACGACAGGGCGGAGCAGACAGCGAGCGAGGCAATGGAGAGAGCGCAGGTCAGTTTCACTTCAAAGTCACCAGGTAGGCAGTTACGTCGTGGATGTCACCATCCGTGTAGTGGGAGAGCATCTCCCGATGGGCCTGCATCGGGTCATGAACAACGACAGCAGGCACAGTGCCCTTTCGCGCAAACGAACGCTCCGTACCGTCGCTGCGCCGCAACGTCACCAGAAAGTCGTCGATGCGGACAAGTTCGCCCGAGACCCTCTCTCCCGGAGCAACCGTCACGTCGACCGTTGGCTTGGTTGCTGTGCTGGCCTGTGCGCTGCCTGCGCCGCCTGTGATCCAGCGCGACTGCAACTGGACCGGATCGTGAAAGGTCGTCGCAATCCCTTTCAAATCTCCGGTCGCAGAATGGCAACTGGCGCAATGCGCAGCAAAATAAGTCTGTCCTCGGGTTGCGTCGCCAACGACGATATCCAGGACCTTCTTCTGCCCTGGAGGGGCACCCTGTCCGCCAATCGTCGAGATGACCGACCGCACATAAGCCGCCACAGCGCCCGCGTCCTCATCATTCAACCCAAGGTTTGGCATTCCCTGCGCTGCTCGCGCCCCCTGAATGATCGGAACAATCAATTCGCCATGCTTGTCGGTCAGCGCAACCTGGGAGCGCAGCAGATTGGGGCCGCCCATATCACCGCCGCGCAGGTCCGATCCATGGCACGCCTGACAGTTGATGCCGTACAGAGCTTTGCCGTGTGCCACAACCGCCGGGTCTTCAGCAGCACGAACCTCTCCCTGGTTGAATGCGGATGTTGCAGGGGCCTGCGCGCCAGCGGCCGAAGCGACAGTCAATCCCGGAGAGCAACAGAGAACCGTGAGTACCGCAACCATCGACGCGGTACCGGCAGCAAGATAACGGTGAAGATGACGCATGAACCCTCGATACCTTAGTTAAACATTTAACCCGGCAAACTCAGTATTTTCGTCGCACATTGAGTGGCGACCGCTCCCACCGCGAGACCTGGGCGATATCAAGCTGGCCGTGAATCGTCTCAGAACAAATGACTACCTGAACTTTCTAACACAGGGCCACTCGTACAGTACAGGCGAGGCCCTTGAGAAAATCGTTTTGGCTGATCAGGCTTCAGTTTCAAACGCGTTCCTTCAGCCGCGATGCAGGCTGAAACGTGGAGTCGCGATTCGCTAGAAGAAAATAAAATGAGACGCCCATCAGGGCCAGACCGGTTCCAGACAGCGCCTTCGATACGCCAAATACAGGAATCATCTTGCCAAGCACAAGCGCTCCCAGTGGAATACCCGCCCGGAACGCCAGGTTATACACGCTCATCACCCGCCCGCGCATCGCGTCCGTGGTCATCAGTTGCGCCAGCGAAAGCATAAACGAGGCGGATGCCATCATTGCCGTACCGGCCAGGAACATCAATACGCATGAGAGCGGCAGCCATCTGGATACCGCAAAACCCGCAATAATGATGCCAAGGACGACAAGGATCAGCAGAGTCAAACGTCCCTGCCCCTTCATCTTCTCCGAGGCGGCGACGGCAAGCGCACCGCACACCGAGCCGGCACCCGAAGATACCAGGAGAACCGTGTACGTCTCAGGACCTCGGTGAAATATCTCCCGAACAAACACCGGCAAAAAGCCGTTCAACGAAAAACCGAACAGTGTCGTACAGAAAGCCAGAATCACAAGCGCTGTCATTCCATCGCGATGACGTATAAAACGCAACCCTTCCTTCATGCTCTTCAGCACGGGCTCGCTCGATTTCGCTGGGACAAACTTCACGCGAATGATGAAGAGCGAGACGATTACGGCTATATATGAAAGGCCGTTCAGCGTGAAACACCAGGTCGCGCCAAGCGTCGTATACGCAAGCCCTCCAATCGTCGGTCCTACAATGCGCGCCAGATTGAACTGGATCGAGTTCATCGCAATCGCATTCGACAGATCTTCGGCATCCACCAGACTCGGCAGCAGCGCAGAATAGGCAGGCCCGCCGAACGACTGTCCCACTCCAACCACAAAAGAGAGAGTTAGAATGTGCCACACCTGAACGGCGTGCAGAACAAACAGCGCCGCCAGCGTGAATGCGCACGCCATCTGTATATATTGCGAGGCCAGCAGCAGCTTCTGACGATCAAGCCGGTCGGCGAAGACTCCGCCAAACAGCGAAAACATCATGATTGGCAACTGCCCTAGAAAAAGGTCCAGCCCAAGATAAAACGGATCTTTTGTCAGGTCATAGATCAGCCAGCTCTGCGCGAACTGCTGAACGAACGTCCCAATCGTCGACACGCACGCCCCAATCCACATCAAGCGGAAGTCGCGATAGCGGAAGGCTCTGAAGATGCGATCGAAAAAACTAGGGCTGCGAGACATTTGCGGCGTAAAACTGCTTTCTGGTCGACCCGCTGGAACTGATAACTAAATCGTACAGTGACGAGTGTCGGAAATACCTACGCAGTCGCAAGAGTTTGCAGTTATTCCCCTGATACTTCCAGGGTTTTATGGTGGCCCGGGCAGGAGTCCAACCTGCGACCTTCGCGTTAGGAGTGCGCTGCTCTATGCAACTGAGCTACCGGGCCATGTACCCAGTGTAACCCGTGCTTCCACCACCCTCGAATGGTAAACTTTAAGGTGGAGAGTTTATGCCTGAGATACAGCGTCGTCGTGCAGTGACAGTCAACATTGGTGGCGTCAATGTAGGTTCCACCGCACCGGTCGTCGTGCAATCGATGACCAACACCGACACCGCCGACGTCGAAAGCACCGTTCAGCAGATCGCCGCCCTTGCGCGTGCAGGCTCCGAGATGGTCCGCATCACGGTCAATAACGATGACGCCGCCAAGGCCGTGCCCTACATTGTCGAAGGCATCGCGAAAAAGGGCTGGACGACGCCCATCATCGGCGACTTTCACTACAACGGCCACCTTCTGCTGGCGAAGTATCCCGACACGGCAAAGGCGCTCTCGAAGTACCGCATCAATCCCGGCAACGTCTCCATCGGCCGCAAGGATGACGACAACTTCCGCACGATGGTGGAGGTCGCCGTCAAGCACCAGAAGCCAGTCCGCATCGGCGTCAACTGGGGTTCGCTCGACCAGGCGCTGCTCACCAAGATGATGGACGAGAACTCAAAGTCCGCCGAACCCTTGCCCGCTCGCGACGTCATGATGGAGGCGATGGTCGTCTCCGCGCTCGACAACGCCGCAGCAGCCGAGCGCTACGGCTTACGCCGCGACCAGATCGTTCTCTCCGCCAAGGTCTCCGGCGTTCGCGATCTGATCGACGTCTACACTGAACTCGCCCATCGCTGCGATTATGCCCTGCACCTTGGACTCACCGAGGCAGGCATGGGAATGAAGGGCATTGTGGCCTCCGCAGCCGGTCTTGCCCCATTGCTTCTCTCCGGCATCGGCGACACCATCCGCGTCTCGCTCACTCCGACTCCCGGCGGCGACCGCTCGGAAGAGGTGCGCTGCGGACAGCAGATACTTCAATCGCTGGGCATCCGCAGCTTCATGCCTCAGGTCACAAGCTGCCCCGGCTGCGGGCGCACAACCTCCACCTACTTTCAGGAGTTGGCCGAGCGTATCCAGGGCTATCTCGTCGAGCAGATGCCGGAGTGGAAGAAGCAGTACGCCGGAGTGGAAGAGCTCAAGCTCGCTGTCATGGGCTGCATTGTCAACGGTCCTGGCGAGTCCAAGCACGCCAACATCGGCATCTCGTTGCCGGGGACCTTTGAGGAACCAAAGGCCCCGGTCTACGTCGACGGCAAGCTCTTCACGACGCTCAAGGGTGATCGTATCGTCGAAGAGTTCCAGGAGATCCTCAACGAGTACGTCGAGAAGCGTTACGGCAAGGTACTCGTCGAGGCCTGATTCGCTCGTTACTTTGAGCTTCCCCGCAAGCTGTTGACCGTGACGCATGCAGTGCAGAAGGCTGTGCGCGCACGAGTTTCATCCAGTTCCCTGGTGGTAATGGCTGCGTCGTCTACCCGGTGTTCCGACCGCAAAAAATTCAGATACTCCAGCAACAGCAACTGCAATCCCTGTCGCTCCAGTCCCGACTGGGATCGTACAATTTGTATCGCGTCACGCATCGCCTGGTCGGCATCGTCTACCCTGCCCAGCTTCCACAGTGCAAACCCAACGGCCATCGTCGCGTGCGCCGACGGTTTCGATTCTTCCCCAAAGACTCTTCTCGATAACTCAAGCGAGCGTTGTGCCGCTTCCATTCCCTGCTCGCATCTCTTTCGCAGGCAACGCGTATAGGCCAACGTATTTAGCGCCGAGATCATGTCTACCGTCTCTGGATCACTCTGGGCCTGCATCACCTCAAGCGCATGCGCGGCTTCATTCTCCGCATCCTTGAACTTGTGCTTCGCCAGGTCAATCTCGGCCATGTGCTGCTCGCAGCGCGCGAGATCGAGCGGATAGTTCATCATCTTTCGGACCTGCATCGATCTCTTGACGTACCTCTCCGCCTCTTCAACTCTCCCATAACTCAGGTAGAGCATTCCGAGATTGTCCAGGGCCGTAGCGTAGTTCCGATTCGGGGAGGCCACGCCTTCGAGCGCGGTAATTGCCTGAAAATATGCGGCCTCTGAAGACTTGAAGTCTCCCCTCTTGCGATAGTCCGAGGCCAGGTTCGCCCACAGATAGCCCATCTGTTGCGAGAGGCCATGCTGACCTGTCACTTCTTGGATCAGCCGGACTTCCTGAGCAATCCGCTGTTGCACAACCGCGTCCGGCTCCTCCGCCGGCAGCGCGCACGGATAGATGGCCGCAAACGATGCAAGCAACCCAAGAACTCCGGCGGACGCTACCGTCCGGAAATAGACGCGCGAATTCTTTCGATGAAATAAAGACAACATCGTCATGGACCACCTCGCTGGGCAGCAGGAATGTATGTTTTTTTCGTATAGCTACGGCATGTGAGAGGCGATGGTTCCACCGCTCGTCACGTTTTTTCCGACAAGGATTCCAAGAAGTGTGAAATCTCTCTGTCGCCGCATTAGACAAGCGGTTTAGCCGGCGGTTAGGTTAAATTTTTGTGAGAGATGTGAGATGACTGCGAAGCTCGGCGAGCGGATAGAAGGTTCCCCTCCAGGTCACGCCGCCATCGCGCAGAGTGATCAGCGTCGAGCGTAGAAGCGAGTAAAAAAACATCGCCGCTGCAACTGGAAACAGTACGACGTAGTACGGTGAGATCTTCGAGTGGCGCGCAGACAGCACATAAAGCACCGCAATCGAAATCAGACTGAGCAGGGCCGCCACCCGGGTTGACGGCAGAGCGAGAGACGCCACGGGTCCCATGCAAAGGAGCGCGAGCCCAAAACAGGCGAGCAACACCAGTTGGACGCGGAAGCGGAAGACGGCGAACAGGTTTTTGGTCATCACATCGACGACACCCAACGCTCCGGCGGCCCAGTGTAGTGTGACCATTCCCGGAGCGGTGGCGACGCGCTGGCGGAGGTGGGCGAGCTTGATCTTGCGCGCAAGCGTGAGGTCTTCGAGTATCTCCATGCGGAGGGCGTCGAAGCCGCCAAGTTTCTGGTAAGCCTCGGTTCGCAGAAGATTGAAGGCGCCTATTCCGACCGAGTCGTGAATGCACTTCGGATCGGAGGCCTTCCAGGGCCGCGTCGCCCAGAGTCCCATTACGCCCAGGTAGCCGAGCATCATTCCTTCGCCAACCGTTTCGATGATTGGGGTTGGGAAGGTGACGAAGTGGTCGGCGCCGGTCGTCACCGCTTGTGCGAGGGAGCGGCGAATCGCATCGGGAGCGAAGATGACATCTCCATCGGTGAAGAGGAGGTAATCCGGATTCTGCACTGCGATCGCGTGGCGGGCAGCGAGCGCCATCGCGTGCGTCTTCCCAAGCCAGCCAGCGGGGAGTTCGGCGATATGGATGGCCTTCAGCCTGGCGGCATGTTGCGAGGCGAGGTCATCGATGATGCTTCCGGTTGCATCGGTGGAGCGATCATCGATGGCGATGATCTGAAGATTGCGGTAGTCCTGCGAGATGAGCGATGCAAGGCAGGATGGGAGGGCCTCGGCTTCGTTGCGGGCCGGGACGATGACTGCGATCGAGGGGTTGCC
>JAFDVV010000071.1 GCA_018268775.1 Acidobacteriota bacterium
TCGGGGTATTTGCCGAAGAAGTTCTTGCGCAGATAAGCGCCGTCCTTGGCCTTGAAGGTCTGGAAGTCGCCGTCGACGCACTCTTCCAGGCGACGCAGCAACAAACCCGTGTGGTCGCGTTCGAAGAGCGCGTCCCAGTCCGAGCCCCAGATCACTTTGATGACGTTCCACCCAACGCCGCGGAAGTGGCCTTCGAGCTCGTCGATGATGCGCTTGTTGCCGCGTACCGGCCCATCGAGCCGTTGCAGGTTGCAGTTGACCACAAAGATGAGGTTGTCGAGCTTCTCGCGCGCCGCAACGGAGATGGCGCCGAGGGTATCGACCTCGTCGGTCTCGCCGTCGCCCACGAAGGCCCAGACCTTTCGCTCGGTCGGCTGTATGAGGCCGCGATGCTCGAGGTAGCGCATGAACCGCGCCTGGTAGATGGCGTTCAGCGGCCCGATGCCCATGGAGACGGTGGGGAACGACCAGAACTCCGGCATCAGCCAGGGGTGGGGGTAGGAGCTGAGGCCCGGGGTGTCGCGAAGCTCGTGGCGGAAGTTCTTCAGGTGGTCGTCGCTCAGACGGCCCTCAAGATAGGCGCGCGCATAGACGCCGGGTGAGGCATGGCCCTGGAAGTAGATGAAGTCCCCGGGCTGGTCCCCATACCTGGCACGGAAGAAGTGGTTGAAGCCGACCTCAAGCAGGGTCGCAAGCGAGGAGTACGTCGAGATATGACCGCCGATGCCTGCGTCCTTCTTGTTCTGGCCATGCACCATGGCCATGGCGTTCCAACGGATCAGGGCCTCGACGCGGCGTTCGAGCGCGCGATCTCCGGGATAGGGAACTTCGTCGTGTTTGGGGATGGTGTTGTGATAAGGGGTCGCCAGCTCGCTCTGTACGGGGACGCCAGCCTCGCGGGCGCGGGCACGCAGTGCCTCCAGCAGCTTGGCGCTCTGTTCCCAGTCGCCTGCGACTACCTCGTCAAAGGCTTCAATCCACTCAGCAACTTCACGGGTGAAGTCAACTTGCGCAGGCGTTTCTAGCTTGGTTGTCATAAGCGGTCCTTATCTCCCCATTCTTGCGGGCGCATACTTTGCGCCGCAAAACTAATCACATCTAAGATAATCGCCAAACCGCATAACCGTCACTTGTCCGACCATTTCCTGTGCGAAAACCGGATCGTAATGCGGTAATCGCCGTTTGGCCCGATGGCAGGGCGAAGTTGTGTAGGGCACATGTCCGTTGTGAAGGGTCTTTGATTGGTTTATAAAGCTCACCGGTCTGGAAACTTACGAAACAAAGCAGCGAGGAGCTTTTTATGGAAAGGAAATTGGTAGTGCGCACCTGCGCCGGACTCTGTCTGGCGGCGTGCGCGTTTGTGCCTCAGCTTGCCGCGCAGGGCGCGGGCCAGGCTGGAGCGCCGGCATCGTCGACGGCCACCGCCCCTGTTGAGGAAAAACAATACGACCTGCTGCTGAAAGGGGGGCACGTCATCGATGCGAAGAACAACGTCGACGCCATCCGCGACGTCGCCATCAAGGACGGCAAGATTGCGAAGGTTGCCGCAGGGATCCCCGCGAACTCCGCCATCAAGACGGTGAATGTGACGGGCCTGTACGTTACGCCGGGCCTGATCGACATGCACGTTCACGTTTTCTGGGGCCTGACGAAGGACGATTACGCCGGCGGCGATTGGGCGGTAGCGCCCGACGGCGTTACGTTACGCGACGGTGTGACGACGGTTGTCGACGCCGGGTCCTCGGGCTGGCGCAACTTTGAGACATTTAAGGAGCGCGTGATCGACCGCTCGCAGACGCGCGTTCTCGCAGAGCTGAACATCGTTGGCGCAGGGATGGGAAGCGGTCCGATCGAACAGAACATGGCGGACATGGACGGCGAGAAGACGGCCGAGATGGCGCTCAAGTACCCCGGTGTTGTGGTTGGCATCAAGAGCGCGCACTTCAACGGGCCGGAGTGGTTTCCCTACGAGCAGGCGGTGAAGGCAGGAACGATCGCCCATATCCCCGTGATGATCGACTTCGGCGCGCGCCGTCCGGAGCGTCCGCTGTATCAGCTTCTGGAAGAGAAGCTTCGGCCGGGCGACATCTACACGCACATGTACGGAGGCAGCCGCGGAGAGCAGGACCCCGAGACAGGCGGGCCAGGCAAGGGCATGTGGGAGGGCCGGAAGCGCGGCATCTACTTCGACGTAGGCCACGGGCAGGCCAGCTTTCTGTTCAGCGTGGCGGTGCCACTCATCAAGGCCGGCTTTATTCCCGACTCGATCTCGACGGACATTCACTCGGACAATCTGAACGAGGGCTTGAAGGACCAGTTGACGACGGCGGACAAGTTTCTTGCCATGGGGTTGCCGTTGAAAGAGGTCATCGCCGAGATGACATGGCATCCCGCAGTGGAGATGCAACAGACGCAGTTGGGGAACTTCTCAGAGGGCGCCGTCGCCGATGTTGCGGTGCTTAACGTTCACCACGGCGACTTTGGCTTTATCGACGGCGCCGGGGCGGTGTTGAAGGGCCATGAGAGGCTCGAGTGCGAGCTGACGGTCAAGGACGGCAAGTTCGTCTATGACCTGAACGGTCGCGCCGGAGAACCCTGGGACCAGCCACCAGGAGCTGCCGCAAAGCAGGCGAAGAAGTGGACCTCGCTGCGCATTCCAACGGGGTTGCAACGTCCGATGAACCCGGAGATGGCCGCCCGCATGGCGCGGTTCCCCCGTAGATGGCAGCCTTATGAGACCGATGCGAACGGCAAGTCAACCCTGAAGGCCGCAGCGAAGCTTCCTCCTCCGGGCGTGAAGAGGCCGAAGCTGGATGTGCCCCCGCCTGCTTCAACATGGGCCAAGCCACCGTATGACTCCTGGCCGGCAAAGAGGTAAGAAGGTAACCCAATGACGGACGCCGCGCTCAACCTGAGCGCGGCATCTGTTTTTTATCTATGTGGAGTAGTCGGCATTGATGCGGACATACTCTTCGGTGAGGTCGCAGGTGACAAAGCGGCAACCTGCATCGCCCTGACCCAGGTGCATGGCGATGGTGTACTCGCGCTGCTGCATCACGCGGTGCGCGGCCGCCTCGTCGAAGCCGGGGGCACGCATGCCTGCCTCATAGACGGGAACATCGCCAATGCGCACTGTCACGAGCGTTGGGTCGAACTCGACGCCGGAGTAGCCTGCGGCCGCCATCAGGCGTCCCCAGTTGGGATCGGCGCTCGACCAGGCGGTCTTGCAGAGCGGGGAGTGCGCGATGGAGCGTGCGATCTGGCGGGCCTCGGCGTCGTTGCGTGTGCCGCCGATGTCCAGTGTGACCACGTGAGTGACACCCTCGCCGTCGTCGACGATCTTATGGGCGAGCGTGTGGCAGACGTTATCGAGCGCGGTTGCAAAAGCTGCCCGCGAGGTATCGTCGAGCTTCACGTGGCTGCTGCCGCTTGCCAGTAGAAGCACGGTGTCGTTGGTCGACGTGTCGCCGTCGATGGAGATCGAGTTGAAGCTCTGCTGCACGGCAGGCGGCAGAAGCTCTCGCAGGCCGGCGGCGTCTGCGGCGATGTCGGTAAACAGATACACCAGCATGGTGGCGTGTGGCGGAACTGGCGGGCCGAGCCGCGGGTGAATCATGCCTGCGCCCTTGGCGGCCCCGAAGATACGGACGTCCTTGCCGTCGACGGAGATCGAAGCGGTGGCGACCTTCATCTTCGTGTCGGTCGTCATGATGGCCTGGGAAAACAACTGGGCGTGACTGCCTGTACTGCCGATGACAGTCTTCAGTGCCGGAAGCGCAGCGACGACCTTTTCTCCGGGAAACGGTACACCGATGATGCCGGTCGAAGAAGGGAAGACCTCGTCGAAGATGCAGCCGAAGGTCTCGGCTGTGGCGACGCATGTTGCAGTGCAGGCATCGATGCCTGCCTGCCCTGTGGCGCAGTTCGCGTTGCCTGCGTTCACAAGAACCGCGCCGACCCGGCCCCCGGTGGAGGCCATGTGGTTGCGCCCGACTGTGACAGGGGCGGCCACCACCTGATTGCTGGTAAACATCACCGCTGCCTGCGCTCCTGCTGGAGCCGTCGCGATGGCTACATCCAGATTTCCACTGGCTTTAATACCTGCTTTGACCGCACCCCACTGGAAGCCCAACGGAAGGGCTTCATTGCTCAACTTCAACTCACCGTCCATCTCCTTACTTTACCAAGCAACTGTGAGTAAGTGATGGACGGCAGAGTTGCTACGTGGTGAAGTCCACCTTGAGCGTCCTGCCTTCGGAAGAGCTCTGCCGCGCAAGTTCGAGTAGCCGGATGACGCGGAAGCCGTCCTCAGATGTGACTGCAAGCGGGGCCATTCCGAGGATGGCGTCACGAACGTTGGCGTAGAAACCGCGATAATCACCAAGTTCCGTTTTGACTTTCGTTCGAGTCACCGTTCCAGGATTTGCCGGGTCGGGGGCGATGACCAGCGTTCCCCAGGACGACTCCGGCTCACCGAGCCACTCGCGTGCGTCGCCAACCGGAGGTACTGTTGCGCCGGAAACAAGAGCCGGCTCCTGCGGGTCGAGACCATATTTGATGAAGCTGCCCTTCGTGCCGTGGACCAGGAAGCGCGGCCCAGGTTCGGCGGCGACCATGGTCGCGCGGCAGATTGCCTGGAGCCGCGGATAGTGCAGCGTGATGTCGAAGGCGTCCTCGATGCCGGTTGAGTCGCGGTCATGCCGCACGCTCGCCGTAACGGCATCGGGCGCGCCAAATAGCGCGAGTGCCTGGTCGACCAGATGCGGGCCGAGATCGAACAGCATACCGTTGGCGGGGTTCGCGCTCTCCTTCCAGGTGCCTTCGCGCGGCAACGGACGGAAGCGGTCGAAGTGAGACTCGTAGGTGACGGGTCTGCCGAGTTCTCCTCCATCAACGATTTTGCGCACGGTCTTGAAGTCGCCATCCCAGCGGCGATTGTGGAAGGGAGCGACGATCAGGTGGTTTGCCGCGGCGGTGCGGAGCAGTTCGCGGGCCTCGGCGCTTGTCGCGGCAAATGGCTTGTCGATGACGACGTGCTTTCCTGCGAGCAGGGCCTTGTTTGCGAGATCGTAGTGCGTTTCATTTGGAGTGCCGACGACGACGAGCTTGATGGAAGCGTCGCTCAGGGCCTCTTCGACCGAGCGCAGAATGCGTACGCCGGGATATGCCTTTGATGCCTCGTCGCCACGACGCTGAACGATCGCTTCGAGCTTCAACCCGGGGACAGCACTGACGAAGGGTGCGTGAAAGACGCGCCCGGCAAGGCCAAAGCCAATAACTGCAACACCAATCTCTGCCATGAATCCTCCTCAGGATTTAGATCATTGTGCCATGTGCGGATGTGGCGCCAGAGACGAAGCATATTGTTCGATGTTGATCGAAATGGAAGAGGTCGTGAACAAGGTTGCACGCAAAACAAAACTTTTTGCGGCCTGAATCCCTTCTAAGCATCTGAATTGAGTGAGACATTGCCCGGCGTCCGGTTCTATCCCGCCCGTGCTGTGAATAGAGCTTCAAAATACAGAGGATGCAGGTACCATCGAAGACATGGTTCGACTCCAGAAATTGGCTTTAGCGAAGGGATTCGCGCGTAAAAATAGCGGCTGGCTGGTTGCGGCGGCGCTTGGCTTCGCGCTGATATGTGCGCCCGCAGCCCACGGCCAGCAGACGCAGCCCTCCGGCAACCAGCCCAGGCCAACCCAGACGGGGCCAAGCTCCGGGCCGCAGAGTTCTCCGATCGCGGGCGCTCAGCAGCAGCTTTACACCGTAACAGGGCAGAACGATGCCGCCGTCACGCAGGACTCCTACAAAGGTTCTGTCGTCGAAGGCAAATCGACCGGGACAATGATCGATCTTCCGCTGGATGATGCGATCAAGCGCGGACTGCGTAATAATCTCGGCGTCATCCTTCAAGGGGCGGCGCAGAAGAATGCGAATGGTCAGCGCCTGGAAGAGTTGCAGGCCCTGTTGCCGACGGTCACTGGCGCAGCGAGCATTAACGTCCAGCAGGTGAACCTTGCCGCCTACGGCCTCAAGTTCCCAGGGTTGAACCCCATCGCAGGGCCGTTTCAGGTTGTCGATTTTCGCGCTTACCTTACGCAGAACCTGGTCAACGTATCGGCCCTTCAGAACTACATCGCCGCCAAGCACAACTTTGCCGCGGCAAAGTTAACGGCCGAAGACGCGCGCGATCTTGTGGTTCTGACGGTCGGCAATGCCTATCTGCTTTGCGTGGCAGACGAGGCGCGAGTTGAGGCAGTCAGCGCGGAGCTTGCGACATCGAAGGTGACGCTCGATCAGGCCGTCGCAGCGCATGAGGCGGGCACGAGCCCCAAGCTCGATGTGCTGCGCGCGCAGGTGGATTATCAGAACGAACAGCAGACCTTGATCTCGGCGAAGAACCAGTTGGCGAAAGATAAACTGGCTCTCTCTCGCGCGATCGGTCTTCCGCTCGACCAGGACTATCGCCTGACCGACGAGGTGCCCTATGCGGCCTTCAACGACATCGATCCGCAGGCTACTGTCGAGCAGGCGCTGAAATCGCGCAAAGACCTTGCTGCTTCGGGAGAAAAGGTCAAGGCTGCCGGTGCACAGAAGACCTCGGCGTGGGCCTATCAGCTTCCTGTAGTCAGCTTCTCGGGCGACTTCGGCGACCTCGGTCAGACTCCCGGCCACTCGCATTCGAGCTACAGCGCGACAGGCCAGGTAACGGTGCCAATTCTCCAGATTGCCAAGACGAAGGGGCAGGAAGATGTCGCCGGCGCCCAGTACGATCAGGCGCGCGCACGGCTGGCCGATCAGGCACAGCAGGTGAACGCCGATGTTCGCGACAGCCTCCTCGATATTCAGGCGGCGGCCAAGTTGGTTGAGGCGACGCACTCGAATGTGGAACTGGCCAAAGAGGCGCTGAGCGAAGCGCAGCAGCGGTTCAAGGCGGGTGTCTCTGACAACCTGCCCGTATCGCAGGCGCAGGCCCAGACGGAGCAGGCCAACGACCAGTACATCAGCGCGCTCTACCAGCACAACATCGCCAAGCTGTCATTGGCGCGTGCGCTTGGCGCGGCGCAGACAAATTACAAAGACTACCTCGGAGGGAAGTAACCTTGGCAGACGTTGAGCAGAATAAAAACAACGCACCGGAGATCGAAGAAGAGTCACCGGAGAAGAAGTCGCGGCGCAAGTTAATCGTTATCGCCGTGGTCGTGCTGCTCGCTATTGGCGCGGCATTGTTCTACTGGCACTCCACCTTTACCGAGGACACGGACGACGCACAGGTGGACGGCGACCTCTACCAGGTCAGCGCACGTGTCGCCGGTCAGGTCGTGAAGGTGTACGTCGAAGACAACCAGGCGGTGAAGGCTGGCGACCTGATCGCCGAGATCGACCCCAAGGACTTCCAGGTGGCGCTTGAGCAGGCACAGGCCAACCTTGCAAGCGCCGAGGCTGCATCAATCCAGGCGAATGTGAACGTACCGATTGCAAGCATTACGTCGAATACCAGCATCAGCACAACAAGCTCCGACGTTCAGGGCACGCAGGCCGCCGTTGCGCAGTCGCAGAAGCAGGTACAGGCTGCCGCTGCCCGCGTCGACCAGGCCAAGGCGAACGCCGTCAAATCCGACCTTGACGTAGAGCGTTATAAACCGCTCGTCGAAAAAGACGTGATCTCGAAGCAGCAGTTCGATGCGGCAGTCGCCCAGGCAGCGGCCAACCGCGCGGCTGTGCTGGAAGCTGAATCGACCTTGATCGGCTACCAGGAGGCGGTGCGTCAATCGCAGCAAAGGTTGATCCAGTCGCGCTCGCAGGCGCTCGAGGCGGTGAAAAACGGCCCCAGCCAGGTGAAGGCCCAGCAGGCCAGGGCACAGGCGGCGTTGGCCGATGTCAAGCAGGCGCAGGCGAAGGTCGACCAGGCGAAGCTCAACCTGGGCTACACGCACATCACCGCGCCGGTCTCCGGCATTGTGAACAAGAAGAACATCCAGGTGGGGGCCAACCTCTCCGTTGGTCAGGCCGTACTGACGATCATTCCGCTTACCGATCTCTGGGTTACTGCCAACTTCAAGGAGACGCAGTTGCGCGACATGAAACCCGGCCAGGATGTTGTTATTAAGGTCGACGCTCTGGGCGGACGGAAGTTCCACGGCAAGATCAAGCAGATAGGCGGTGCCACCGGCTCGCGTCTCTCGCTCTTTCCACCGGAGAACGCGACCGGCAATTACGTGAAGGTCGTGCAGCGCATTCCGGTCCGCATCGACTTCACCGATCTGGCGGAAGAGAACAAGGACATGTCGCTGCGTCCCGGGTTCTCGGTCACGCCGATCGTCTCGGTGAAATAAACAGTCATCTTCACGAACGGGCAAACGGGTGGCGGAAGCCACCCGTTCCTTTTTTGCATCTCACTAGAATGAAGCAGTCTACATGAAGCAGTCTACGAAAGAGGTGGAAGATGGCAGTTGCAATAAAGAAAGCTAACGTCGCCAATGAATCTATAGCCCCGCAGTGGCATGCCAGGGCGCGCGAGATCCAGAAGTTTGGCACGGTCATCGAAGACCTGCCGCACGCGCTCGGTGCCGACGTGCGCGCAGACATGGTGGCCCGGCTGAACCAGTTGCTGGCCGATTCGATCGTTCTCCGTGACATGTACAAGAAGCACCACTGGCAGGTGTCGGGTCCCACGTTCTACCAGCTTCATCTGCTCTTCGATAAGCACTTCACCGAACAGGTCGAAATCGTCGACACGATTGCGGAGCGTATCCAGATGCTTGGAGGGGTTTCGGTTGCCATGGGCGGCGATGCCGCAGAGATGACCCGGATAGCGCGTCCGCCAAAGGGCAGAGAAGAGGTTCCCGTGCAGCTATCCCGCCTGCTCGAGGCCCATAAGTATCTCATCAAGAGCTGCCTGGAGATATCGGAGGCGGCGGACAAGGCGGGCGATCAAGGGACCAACGACCTTGTCGTCAGCGATGTGCTGCGGCCCAATGAGATGCAGTCCTGGTTTCTGAGCGAGCATCTGGTAGAGATGCCTTTGATCTTGAGCAAATAAAGCGCAACCCTTGCAAGAAGCGTAGCCCGGTTCCATGCAGGAGCCGGGCTGTGTATCTTTAAGGAACGCCCGGGCATCCAATTGCCGTACGGTTTTGTCGCAGCTAAACTTCCCCGTCCTATGCCGATCGCCCTCGCATTCTTCGTTCACTACGCTTACCTGATCCTCTTTCTCTGGGTCCTGGTGGAGCAGATCGGCATTCCCATTCCAAGCGTGCCGTTGCTGCTGACGGCGGGAACGCTGAGTGCAACGCACCAGATCCACCACCTGCCAGCGTTGATCGCAGTTCTTGCAGCGTGCATGATCTCCGATTCGATCTGGTTTCTGATGGGCCAGAGGTACGGTAACAGTGTGCTGAAGCTGCTCTGCAGACTGTCGTTTGAGGCGTCGACCTGTGTCAGCAAGACCGAGGGCTACTTCACGCGCCGGGGACATGCGACGCTGCTGTTCTCAAAGTTCGTTCCGGGACTAAGCACGGTTGCACCTCCCATTGCGGGACAGATCGGCATGTCCTACACCAGATTTTTTCTGTGGGATCTTGCGGGCTCGTTCATCTGGGCAGAGGCGTTCCTCCTGCCGGGCCGGTTCTTCGGCGATGTGGCCCAGAAGAGCGCGCCGTTCTTCCACTGGTTGGGACGCTTCGCTTTCATCATCTTTGTGCTGATGGTTCTCGGCTTCATGGCGTACCGCTTCCTCAAGACCCGGAAGTTCCTGCAACAGGTGCGAGAGCTGCGGTTGGAGCCGCGCGAGTTGAAGGCGATGATCGACCAGGCCGCTGAGCAGGGAAACAAGCCGCCGTTCATCGTGGACCTCCGCCATCCGCTGGACTACATGCCCGACCCGCGAGTACTGCCGGGTGCGCTGCGCATTGGGCCGAACGAGATCAGGCAGCACAGCGAGATCATCCCTCGCGACCGCGACGTCGTGCTCTACTGCACCTGCCCGAGCGAAGAGACCAGCGCCAAACTCGCCCTGCAGCTTCACAAGCTGGGCGTCTACCGCGTGCGTCCGCTGCGTGGAGGCTTTGATGGCTGGAAGGAAGCCGGCTATCCGCTGGAAGACTATCCGGTTGAAGCGCCTCCCGCGTCCGCCGTGCTACCGGCTGACATAGCTCCGGCCCCGCAGCCGAAGCCTGCGCTGCCGCTGCTGTAATACCAATACCGCTTATCCGCCAAGTTTGAAGTTGACAGTGAATGTGGTCTGGATCTCTGTCGGCTCGCCATTCAACAGGTAGGGACGGTAACGCGCCGACTTGATCGCATTGAGCGCGGCCTCTCGGAGCATCGGCGGGCCGCTCAGTACATGCAGGCTTTCGATTGTGCCAGTTTTTGAGATGACTGCCTCCACAACGACTGCTCCGGAGATTCCAGCGGCCCTGGCGATGGTGGGATAGACCGGCCGGATGGGTGCAAGGAGCACGCCAGCGGTCACGCCATTTGAGACTCTTACCCGTTGCGCCGGATGCTGGACAGGAGCAGCCGTAACGGCTGGTCCACGGCTGTCCGCGGATGCCAACGCAGCGGGAAATCCTTCTCCTCCCATCTTGAGCGTGCCAATAACAGGGGCATCGTCAGAGGTCACGCCAGAGTGCCTGCTAATGATCGAAATAGGAGGACGGGAACTGGCGGGGACAGCCAGGGACTCGTCCTCACTTACCCTCTGCTGTGTTGCTACCTGGGCCGGAGGTCTCGGCGGTGGAGGGGTAAAGACCAGCGGGGTCTCGACGTGGAACGCCAGTTTCTCCGGGTGTAGCAGAGGTGTAACCACCAGGGTCACTGCAACTGCAATCTGCAAGACCGAAGAGCCTGCCATCGTCCATCGCCTGCTGGCTGATTGGGTTGTGGCTCGCGATTCAAACATGCTGTCCTCGAACATAAAGCACCTCCAAACCGATTCAGGTTCAGGGGCGCATCCAGCGAGGAATGCGTCCGTTACACCTATAGACCCCTCCAGGTCGAAGATTGTTCCCGCGAAAAAACTCCACAAGCGGTCTCCGTTGAGCGATGATGGATGACCATGGCACATCAGTCTGCGACCCTTGCTGCGGCGGCCCCAGCCTCAACGACCGTAACCGCGCCCAAGTCCTCCCGTGTTCTCTCTATCGACGTTCTGCGCGGTATCACCATCGCGTTCATGATTCTGGTCAACGACGCCGGCGACGGTCATCACACCTATGTGCAGTTGGAGCACGCTCGCTGGAATGGATGGACGCTGACCGACCTGGTCTTTCCGACGTTCCTTTTTGTCGTCGGCATGTCGATCATTCTCTCAATCAACGCCCGCTTGCAGCGCGGCGCTACCAGGCGCGACCTTGCCCTGCATACCTTCCGGCGTGCAGCGACGATTTACCTGGTCTACATGTTCATTGCGCTCTTTCCCCACTTCAACATCACTCACTTCCGCTTCTACGGCGTACTGCCGCGCATCGCGCTCTGTTACCTGATTGCGGGTCTCATCTGTCTCGTCACTCAGCGGGCCAGCACCCTACTGACGATCGCCGGCGTTCTGTTGGTCACTTACTGGGTTCTAATGCGCTTCGTTCCCGTGCCCGGCTTCGGCGTGCCTACGATTGACATTCCCCTGCTCGATCCAGACCGTAATCTCGTTGCCTGGCTCGATCGCGGTATTCTAGCTTTCGTGCAGCGGACCATTCACACAGGCAGACTGTATGAGGGAACGCGCGACCCTGAGGGGCTGCTCAGCACGGTCCCCGCAGTCGCCACCACTCTTCTTGGCTCCGTGGCTTCTTTGTGGCTTCGTCGCGCGGGAAGCTCTCCGCTTATCGGCCGCGCGAAGTGTGCCTGGGGATTTGCTATAGCGGGCGTCGCCGGGATCGCGTCGGGCCTCATATGGAACAACTGGTTTCCAATCAACAAGAAGCTCTGGACGAGCTCTTACGTCCTCTTCGCGGCAGGTTGCACACTGGTGGGCCTTGCTATCTGCTACTGGCTGATCGACATGAAACAAATTCATGAGACGAAGCTCGGCGCGAAGCTGACCTGG
Organism: Acidobacteriota bacterium; assembly: GCA_018268775.1. Classification (GTDB taxonomy): domain Bacteria; phylum Acidobacteriota; class Terriglobia; order Terriglobales; family Acidobacteriaceae; genus Edaphobacter. The sequence continues at coordinate 12,047 of JAFDVV010000071.1, forward strand.
CCGTGGTTCGTCTTCGGCTCGAACGCCATCGTCGCGTATGCCGTCTCCGATCTGCTGGTTGAGACCTTCGGCTCCATCCACACCTCAGAGATCGGCCCCAACGGAAAGCCAATGTCGGTGTGGAACTGGGTCTACTGGCACATCTTTGCCAGCCATGGCTCGACGAATAACACCTCGGCGGCCTTTGCGCTTGTCTACGTGTTGGTCTGCTTCATTCCCAACTGGATTCTGTGGCGAAAGAAGATCTTCGTGAAGCTCTAAGCGTTTCGCCTCAGACTGCGTAAGCCGTTACCATAGACGTCGGTGCGGCTTGCCGCTTGAGGAGAGGGAATTGGCTTACGACGATCTTCGCAACTGGATCAACGAACTGCACAAGGCTGGCGAGCTGAAGCGCATCACCGTTGAGGTCTCGACCGACCTTGAGATGGCCGAGATCGCCGACCGCGCCGCCAAGATGGGGCGAGGTACTGCGAAGGCCGGTGGTCCGGCGCTGCTGTTCGAGAACGTAAAGGGCCATCCCGGCGCGCGCGTTCTGATGAACCAGTTTGGCAGCGATCGCAGGATGCGGCTCGCGCTCGAAACCGACTCACTCGACGCCATCGCCGACCGCATCCGTCTTCTGCTGAAGCCCGAGACGCCAACCAGTCTGATGGACAAGTTGAAGATGCTTCCGAAGCTGGCAGAGGTAGGCAGTTTCTTTCCAAAGGTGGTAGCTGCGAAGGACGCTCCCTGCAAGCAGGTGATTCTGCGCGGCGATCAGGTGGACCTCAACCGCCTGCCGGTTCTCAAAACCTGGCCACAGGACGGAGGCAGGTTCATCACGCTGCCCTGCGTCATCACGAAAGACCCGCACACCGGCAAGCGCAACGTGGGCATGTACCGCATGCAGGTCTTCGACGGGAAGACGACGGGCATGCACTGGCAGCGTCAGAAGGTCGCAGCCGAACACATGCGCGAGCGCCTGCGCGCAGCATCGGAGGATACAACCGCAGCCGTCGACCTGATGGCTCAAACGGCGGGTGGCACGACAGCAGCTCCGCCATCGCACACAATCTCGAACACAACGCTGGGCAAGATTCGCGGCCAGAGGATGGAGGTCGCCGTCGCAATTGGCACCGATCCGGCAACGACCTTCAGCGCCATCGTCCCCGCGCCGCCGGATGTTGAGGAGTACCTGATCGCCGGCTTTCTGCGTCAGAAGCCGCTCGAACTTGTAAAGGCGGAGACGGTCGATCTGGAGGTTCCAGCAAACGCCGAGTACATCCTCGAAGGGTATGTCGAGCTGGGCGAGCTGCGTACTGAAGGCCCCTTCGGTGACCATACCGGCTTCTACACGATGGAGGACGACTACCCGGTCTTCCACGTCACCTGCATCACGCACCGCAAGGACCCTGTCTACGCAGCCACGATCGTCGGCAAGCCTCCTATGGAAGACGCCTGGATGGGCAAGGCTGTCGAGCGAATCTTCCTTCCGCTGATGCAGCTAACGTTGCCTGAGATACGCGACGTAAACCTGCCGCCCGAAGGCGTCTTTCACAATTTGATGATCGTCTCGATCCGCAAGTCTTACGCAGGACACGCGCGCAAGGTGATGAACGGCATCTGGGCGATGGGGCAGGCGATGTTTACCAAGTGCATCGTCGTTGTCGATGAGGACTGCGACGTGCAGGACATCGCCGAGGTGGTCCTGCGCGTGACAAACAATATCGACCCTGAGCGCGATATCCAGTTCACGCTGGGCCCAGTCGACTCGCTCGACCACGCCAGCCGCCTGCCCAACTACGGCAGCAAGATGGGAATCGACGCCACACGCAAGTGGGCTGCGGAGGGTTTCACAAGGCCATGGCCTCCGATGCTCGCAATGGACCCGTCGGTAAAGGCGCGTGTCGATACGCTATGGAAGAAGCTCGGTATTGACTAGGGCGTGAGACAGTCTCCTCTCTCACGCTATACTTGAAGCATGTCTATCGTTCGCAACGCCGCCGCCATCGCCAAGGGAATGAGCATCACGCTGAAGGAGGCCTTTCAGCCAACTGAAGTCGAGAACTACCCTGACGGCAAAGGTCCCATGCGCGGCGCGAAGTTTCAGGAGCGCTTCCGCGGCAAGCACCAGCTTCAGCGAGACGAGAACGGTCTGGAGAAGTGCGTCGCGTGCTTCCTGTGCGCGGCAGCATGCCCTTCGAACTGCATCTACATCGAAGCGGCGGAGAACACTGAGGAGAAGCGCATCTCCAGTGCCGAGCGATACGCCAAGGTCTATAACATCGACTACAACCGGTGCATCTTCTGTGGCTACTGTGTCGAAGCCTGCCCCACCGATGCCATCACACACGGTCACGGCTTCGAGTTGGCTTCTCTGAACGCGACCTCATTGGTGATGCGTAAAGAAGACCTTCTGGTTCCGACCAATAAACTGCCCGACGCTGTGCTCTCGGACAAGGACGAAGCCGAGATTCTGGCCTGATTACGAGGTTCTGCGCTGACTCTATTGCAGTTCCCCAAAGCGGTGTGATAAAACAGTAACTACATTCAGTCTGTGCGGGAAACTTCACAGACGCGAATTTCATGAAGAGTGGTTGAGGGACGAGCCCTGTGACGCCACGACAACCGGCCTGAAACCATTATTTCGGGCGACCGGTGTCAACTCTCTCCTGGAGACGGGGAACATGAGATTCGAGGGGCATACCCCATTTTGCCCCACGAACTTCAGTCCATGCAGGACTGCATGTTTTACATGCAAGTCCGAATCCAGAAGAGACGTCATAGTCAGTTTCCTCCTCCACACTGGAGAGAGCGTGATGAGCTATTCCTGTTCGGCTGTGGCGTATGAACTGAAGTGCAACGAGTGTGGCAAGCTCTTCGGCAATCAGCCGCTCTCGGCATGCCCCGACTGCCTCGCCCCGCTCGAGGTCACCTATGACCTTGACGCCGCTCGTGGCATCTTCACGCGTGAGGCAATCGCTCAGGGACCTGCAAACATCTGGCGTTATGCCACGCTGCTTCCGCTGCCCAAGGGGTTCCAGCCTGACCTTCCGGTCGGCTTCACGCCTCTGGTTCGCGCGAAGAACCTCGGCAAGCGCATCCGCGCAAATAATCTCTACGTCAAGAACGACGCCGTGTGCTTTCCCACGCTTAGCTTCAAAGATCGCGTCGTCTCGGTCGCGCTCGCCAATGCGCAGGGCTTTGGCTTCAAGACTGTTGGCTGCTCCTCGACCGGCAACCTTGCCAACTCCGTGGCCGCGCAGGCTGTGCGTCTCGGACTCAAGGCATGCGTTCTTGTTCCGTCCGATCTTGAGCCGGCAAAGATTCTCAATACACAGGTGTACGGCGCGCGCCTGGTGCGTATCGACGGCAACTACGACCACGTCAACCGCCTCTGCACGCTGATCGCCGACGAGTACAACTGGGGCTTCGTCAATGTGAATCTGCGGCCCTACTATGCCGAGGGATCGAAGACGGTCGGCTATGAGATCGCCGAGCAGCTTGGCTGGAAGCTCCCTGACAACGTTGTTGTGCCCATGGCCGGTGGTTCGCTTATTCGCAAGATTCGCAAAGCCTTCAACGAACTCATCTACCTCGGCCTCGTTGAAGCCAAGCCGGTGCGCTTCTTCGGCGCACAGGCGACTGGATGCTCGCCCATTTCGCACGCCGTCAAGCAGGGCTGGGACTACATTGAGCCGCAGCGTCCGAATACGATTGCCCGCTCGCTCGCTATCGGCAACCCTGCCGACGGACCCGCCGCCGCTAAAATGATTCAGGAGACCGGCGGATGGGCCGAGGATGTCTCCGATGTCGAGGTCGTCTCCGGTATCCAGGAGCTCGCCGAGACCGAAGGCATCTTCACTGAGACTGCGGGTGGCGTTACGACCGCCGTCACCGCGCGGCTTTACGCGCTGGGCCGCATCTCGCCCGACGAGGTTACCGTGAGCTGCATCACCGGCAACGGCCTCAAGACCACTGACGCGCTTGTCGACCACTACCAGCAGGAGCGCGCCGTTCGGCCACGCCTTACCGACTTCGACGCTTACCTCCGCGAGCTTGACGGTGCCGCGGAGCCCGAACTTGCAGTTGCAGGAGGAAATTGAACGTGTCCATCAAAGTAACACTTCCCACCGCCTTCACGCGGCACACGGACGGCAAGAAGCAGTTTGACTCTGCCGCGGAGAACCTTCCCGGGCTGCTCGCCGATATCGATCAGTCGTTCCCCGCGCTCTCGACCCAGATCAAAGGTGAGGACGGCAAACTTCGCCGCTTCATCAACATCTACGTCAACGACGAAGATATCCGTTTCCTCGGTGGCGAGTCCTACGCCTTTCAGGACGGCGACGAGGTGATGCTGATCCCGTCGATCGCAGGCGGATCGCTCTAGGCTGAAGAGCTTCAGCTTTCACTATCTCTCAGTTACTCGCTACAAAGAATAAAACGGCGCACCGGCAGGTGCGTCGTTCTCTTGGGGTAGAAACAGCTCAGGCAAGGGAACGCGCGCATCATAATCCGAGAGGGTACAAAATTATCCCTGAGGAGAAAGGCAGCTCGCATGTTTCTCAAACTGGCTATCGTCCTCTTCCTCGTGTGGCTGGGCATCGTACTGATCGCTAAGACGGCAGTATTCCTCGTGCACCTGCTGCTGGTGTTCGCGGTTGCCGCACTCTTGATGCACATCGTCAGCCGAAGACGAGCGGTGTAGGATCACGCAGATAGAGGGCGATCCCATGGGGAACCGCCCTCTATCTGGATAGAGCCCAGTATTACTGGCGCGCTGAAGGCTGAGGCAGATCGATGCCTCCTGGAAGCACTGGCGACAGGACCTCTGGCGCATCTTCTTTCAGCTCCGGAAGCTTGCCCTCAAGAGCGATCTGCAGCACCTGGTCCATATCTTCGACGAAGTGCAGCTTCATGCTTGTCTTCAGCAGATCAGGAAGCTCAGCGAGGTCCTTCCTGTTCTCTTCAGGAAGCACCGCCTCAAAGATTCCAACGCGGTGCGCAGCCAGCAGCTTCTCCTTCAATCCTCCAATGGCGAGCACTTTGCCGCGCAGCGTAATCTCGCCGGTCATCGCGATATCGCGACGCACCTTGATCCTGGTCAGCGCGCTGGCCAATGCGGTGGCCAGTGTGATGCCGGCTGAGGGACCATCCTTTGGGATGGCACCCTCAGGGACGTGCACGTGAATGTCCACGTTGCGGTAAAAGTCCTTCGCCAGTCCAAGCTGGTGCGCTCGCGAGCGCACGTAGCTCAAGGCGGCCTGTGCCGACTCCTGCATGACGTCACCGAGCTGTCCGGTCGTCGTCAGCTTGCCCTTGCCGTCCAGCACCTGCACTTCGGTCTGCAAGATCGAGCCGCCGACCTCGGTCCAGGCCAGGCCGGTGACGAGGCCGACTTCGCTCTTCTCGTGCACCTGCGAGTCGCGGAACTTGGCGACACCCAGCAGGTCGGCAAGATTGCCGGCAGTGACAGTCTCCTTATGTTGCGCGCCGTTTTTGACGACACGCCGCGCGACTTTGCGGCAGACGTTGCCGATCTCGCGTTCCAGGTTTCTTACACCAGCCTCGCGTGTGTAAGCGCGAATGACCTGTTGGATAGCGCCATCCTCGAACACAATCTGCTCTTCGGTGAGCCCCGTGGCCTCACGCTGCTTCTTCACCAGATACTGCCTGGCGATCTCCAGCTTTTCAAGCTCCGTATAGCCGTGAAGCCGTAGAATCTCCATGCGGTCCTGCAGAGGTCCCGGAATAGTGTGGAGCACGTTGGCTGTAGCGACAAAGAGCACCTGCGAGAGGTCGTACTCCACGTCGAGGTAGTGATCCTGAAACGAGGTGTTCTGTTCAGGATCCAGAACCTCAAGCAGGGCGCTGGCCGGATCGCCGCGGAAGTCAGAAGCCATCTTGTCGATCTCGTCCAGCATAAAGACAGGGTTTTTCGTCCCCGCCTTTTTCATCGACTGGATGATCTGACCTGGTAGCGCACCGATATAGGTGCGGCGGTGGCCACGAATCTCAGCCTCGTCGCGAACGCCGCCCAACGACATGCGAACGAACTTTCTGCCCGTCGCCTTGGCGATCGACATGCCCAGCGAGGTCTTACCCACGCCGGGAGGTCCGACGAAGCAGAGAATGGAGCCCTTCGGATTTTTCACGAGTTGGCGAACGGCCAGGAACTCAAGGATTCGCTCCTTAATCTTCTCCAGGCCGTAGTGGTCTTCGTTCAGAACGGTCTCAGCGTAGTCGATCGAGCGAATGTCTTTGGAGCGCTTCTTCCATGGCACTGCCAGCAGCCAGTCCAGATAGTTGCGCGAGACGGTCGACTCCGCTGACATTGGCGGCATCGCTTCGAGCTTCTTCAGCTCCTGCAGCGACTTGTCCAGCGCCTCCTTCGGCATGCCGGCGGCTTCGATCTTCTTCTTCAGCTCGTCGAACTCCGACTTCTCGCCGCGACCAAGCTCCTTCTGGATAGCCTTGATCTTCTCGTTGAGGTAGTACTCCTTCTGCGCCTTCTCCATCTGCCGCTTCACGCGCGACTGGATGGTGCGGTCCATATTCAGTTTTTCTATTGCGAGATCCAGCACGTCGGCAACACGCGCAAGCCGCTGCTCGGGGTCGAAGACCTCAAGCAACTGCTGCTTCTCTTCGATCGGAAGCTGAAGGTTCGCGGCGATGGTGTCCGCTAATTTTGCCGGCTCATCCGAACGGACGCTCGCCGCCATCGTCTCGTAGTTGAGCGACTGTTGCAGTTTCACGTACTGCTCAAAGAGCGAGTGCACGCGCTGCATCAACTGCTCAACCTGCGGAGTCTGTTCGAGTTGGGCCCTTCCAGTCCGGACCGTCGCCACGAAGAAGCCGTCTGTGTCGTTGATCTCGACGGCCCGCGCACGTTCTACGCCCTCGACCAGCACCTTGATGTTGCCATCCGGCATCTTGACGCTCTGCACGATGTTGCCGATTGTGCCCGTCGCAAAGATCTCGTCCGCGTTGGGCTCGTCGACGGAGGCGTCATGCTGGGTCGCCAGAAATATCTTGCGGTCGCCCGAGAGAGCCTCTTCCAGCGCGCGCACGCTCGACTCGCGGCCCACGACAAACGGCGTCATCATATACGGAAAGATGACCATGTCGCGGATCGGCATCATCGGCAGCTTGCGAACGTCTGCGCTCAGTGTTTCTTTCGTCTGGTTACTCATCGCTCTCCCTGATTAGACGCTCAAACGTTGGCAACGATGCAGCGCAGCCAACGCTTCGGCTTCAGGTGATTGTAATGCTTTGAGGTGCGTTGTGCGCATTGACGATTGAGTTGCGCGAAGGGCAGTGTTCGCTGGACAGATAGAACGCCGTTCAGCCCGCTTTTTCCAGAAGAACAGGGAGTGTCAGATCGCGGTTCTTCACCATGGCCTCGGTAATGACGATCTCCTTCACCTTCTTATTGCCTGGCACGTGGTACATGAGGTCGAGCATCAGCTCTTCGATGATCATCCGCAGGCCGCGAGCGCCAACCTTGCGCAGCAGTGCTTCGCGCGCGATAGCGCGTGCCGCCTCGTCGCTGAAGGTGACTTTCACGCCCTCAAAGTCAAAGAGCTTCGAGTACTGCTTCAGGATGGCGTTCCGTGGTTTGGTGAGAATCTCAATCAGAGCTGCTTCGTCCAGTTCATCGAGAATGCCCATGACCGGGAGACGGCCTACAAACTCCGGAATCAGACCGTACTTCAGCAGGTCCTGGGGCTCGGCCTGACGCAGCAACTCAGAATCGCGCTGTGCGCGGATCGGCATGACATCGGATTCCTTCGTCGCATCCGTGTCTGTAACAGCCTTGAAGCCAAGCGCCTTCTTGCCTACACGCCGGCCTACAACCTTTTCGAGCCCTACAAATGCGCCGCCGCAGATGAAGAGGATGTTCGTCGTATCGACGGCGGTAAATTCCTGGTGCGGATGCTTGCGTCCTCCCTGCGGCGGAACGTTTGCGACAGTGCCTTCCAGAATCTTCAGCAGCGCCTGCTGTACTCCTTCGCCGGAGACATCGCGTGTAATCGATGGGTTCTCGTCCTTGCGTCCGATCTTGTCGATCTCGTCGATATAGATAATACCGCTCTGCGCCCGCGCAACGTCTCCGTCAGCGGCCTGCAACAGCTTCAGGATAATATTTTCGACGTCTTCGCCAACATAGCCCGCCTCGGTCAGCGTTGTCGCGTCGACGATCGCAAACGGCACGTCGAGCATCTTGGCCAGAGTGTGCGCGAGAAGGGTTTTGCCCGAGCCCGTTGGGCCCACCAGAAGAATGTTCGACTTCGCCAGCTCAACATCGTTGCCGCGCGTCTTGTTCATCTGGATGCGCTTGTAGTGGTTGTAAACCGCAACCGCCAGCTTCTTCTTCGTCGTCTCCTGCCCGATCACATACTCATCGAGGAACGCCTTCACTTCCTGTGGCTTCGGAAGATGCGCCGGTGCTGCGCCGGGCTGCGCCTCGCTGCGGTCGTCCTCAAGGATCGAGTTGCACACTGCGACGCACTCGTCGCAGATATAGGCGCGCGGATAGTCCGACGGAGAGGAGATCAGCTTGGCGACCGCGTCCTGGGACTTATGGCAAAAAGAGCAGCGAAGCGATTCCTCTGGTCCCCGTGATGTTTTCATAAACGCGGTAACTCCTGGCTAAGTGGTGCAGGAAAATCTTTTATCAGTCTACACCTGTTTATCGGTTGAAAAGGGGAAGCCGGGAGGGTACTCCGACACGAGGGTTTACCGCATGATGACTAAGGTTGTAGACATCTTTAAAGCACTGAAGGCCCGGATACTTACAGCCGGGCCTTCAGATAATCGTTGAAGTCCTATGTGCGCGGGCGGTCGATGATGTCGTCGATAATGCCGTACTCCTTGGCCTGAGACGCCGTCATAATGAAGTCGCGCTCCACGTCCCGCTCGATCCTCTCAAGCGTCTGTCCCGTACTGGCGCTCATCAGCTTGTTGGTGATCTCGCGGATCCGAAGGATCTCGCGCGCGTGGATGTCGATGTCGGTCGCCTGTCCGCTCAGACCGCCCATCGACGGCTGGTGGATCAGGATGCGCGAGTTGGGCAGAGCGAAGCGCTTGCCCTTCTTGCCGGCCATCAGCAGGAAGGCTCCCATCGAGGCGGCCTGACCAATGCAAAACGTCACCACATCGTTCTTGATGTACTGCATCGTGTCGTAGATGGCCAGTCCGGCCGTGATCGAGCCACCCGGCGAGTTGATGTAGAGCTGTATGTCCTTCTCCGGGTCCTCACCGCTAAGGAACAGCATCTGCGCGATGATCACGTTCGCGATGTTGTCGTCGATCGGCGTTCCCAGAAAAATGATGTTGTCGCGAAGCAGACGGCTGTAGATGTCGTAGGCACGCTCGCCGCGACTCGTCTGCTCGATCACCATCGGTACCAGTCCCATATCGCTCTCTTTCTTTCAGTCGTTGAACATCGGTTGTGAGCTGAGGAGATAACTCTTACGAGGCCAGCTTTTCGTAGAGCACGCTTGCAGTCTTTTCGCGGCGCATCTGCTCGCGGATCCTATCCAAGCCGCCGTCCTTCGACAGCCGCTCGCGCAGCGCCTCCATAGGCTCGCGCGACTGGAGCGCGAGCATCAGCAGCTCGCGATCCATGTCCTCGTCGGTGACGGCGACATTTTCGGCCTCGCCGATCTTGTCCAGGATCATGGATGCCTTGACTTCATTCAGTGCCTGGTCGCGCTGCGCTTCGCGCAGACGTCCGAAGTCGAGCTGACGCATCGCTTCCGCCGTCATGCCCTGCTGCGCAAGCGCGCGCAGGCCGCGGTCGAGCCGCGCATCCACCTGCTGCTGCACGAACGATTCGGGAACGGGGAACTGGAACTTATGCACCAGCTCATCCAGCATCTTGTCGCGCGCCTGGCTCTCGAGCGCATTCTTCTTGCGGTCGCTCGCCATCTCGCGCAGCTTTGTCTCGAAGCCGTCCCAGCTCTCGTAGTTGCCAAGCTGCTTGGCGAACTCCGCGTCGCGCTCAGGGTATATCTTCTTCTTGATGGCCTTTACGGTCACGTCATAGGCCACTGTCTGGCCTGCAAGGCGCTGTTCGCCAAACTCGGCGGGATACGAGACCTCGAACGTCAGTTCCTGTCCCGGCTTCGCTCCGCGCAGCGCATCGTTGAACGCGGGCAGAGTGTTCTTACCGCCGATCTCGACCAGTACGTCTTCGCCGGTAATCGGCTCATGCTTTCCGGCGTTCTCAACCCCATCTTCGGTCACGGTCTGGGCCAGATCCTTCACCTCGCCTTTGAACTGGATCTCTGCCCAGTCGCCATCGACCAGCGGACGCTCTTCTTCCACAGGCTCAACCGTCGCGTGGCTGTCGAGCACACGAGAGAGCTCCGCCTGATATTCGTCCTCCGTCAACGCGACATCGGGTCTTTGAATCTTCACGCTGTCGTAGCCTGCAACGCTGATCTCGGGAGCGACCTCGAATGCGGCCTTGAACTTCAGCGGCTGACCGTCGTGCAGTTGCAGGTCGAGCAACTGAGGCTCCGAGATTGGACGGAGCTTTTGCTCGTCGATCGCCTTGCGGAACCGCTCCGACACCAGACGCTCCAGCACCTCCTGCCGCAGCTCCTTGGCGAACTTCGAGCGCACCAGCGACTCCGGCACCTTGCCTGCGCGGAAGCCCGGGATATGCGCCAGCTTCTGGTAGCGCTTGGTCACGCTCTTAAAGGTCTTCGAGACCTCGTCGGCTGCAACCTCAACCTCAATCTCGCGGGTCAGCTCCGGGTTCAGCGAAGGGCCATGATGATGGTGCTCATGGTCGTGATTGTGGTCGTGCGTGTGTGCGGTCGCCTCAACCTGTGCCTCTGCCGGGGACTCTACTGTCCCGTTCGTCTCTGTCGTCTCTGTCTGAGTCAAATCAATGCCTTCCAATGTGGCCGCGCCAAATTACGCCGCAACTGCCGGGTCCTGCCGGCGTCGCGCGATACGCGCCTTCTTACTACTGTAAGTGGGTTTATTGTGGGGGGTCAAACCGCCTGGACTGCGCAATCAGGGCATGTTGCCTGGAAGATCGGTCAGGCCTTCTCCCGGCAGAGAACCGCTCGCCGGGAGAGCAAATATCTCGACGCGGATGCGCCACTGGACCGTCTGCCCGGGTCTCACAATCGCCATGCCCGTATCCTGGCCTCCCCACTCCGGGCCAAAGGGGTCGTCATAGTTGAACTGCGGTGAGATCGCGACGTAACTGTCGTTCGCCGGGGCCGAGACCTGCACTGCCTTGATCGTGGGGCTGAGCAGTGTCATCCGCAGGCCGTAGTTGCTGATTGTGTCCCGGAACTCCGCAACAGGGCCGTTGTCCAGCGGTGCCTGGCGCAGATTGACAAACGTGTCTTCTAAAGACAGGTCGCCAAGTCTGGAACCCACGCGTCCACTGAAGTCGTACTTCGTCCCCGACACGTCCACCAGCCTGCCTGTGGGCTCGCCTGTCCGCTGGTGTTCGATACGCGTCACGCTGGGTAAGCGAAGCAGGATGGCCCTCCGGGCATGATTGAGGATCGCAAAGCGTGGCAGCCACCCCATGCCGACAGGTTCGGACTCGTCACCCGTATTGCGTGCCGTCAGCTTCATCTCCAGCACCCGGCTGCTCAGTTGGATCGTCGATGCAATCTCCAGCTTCGACGGCCAACGGCCATCGAAATTGCCCGCTTGATAAATTCCTTCGGACTCTCCGCCATCGGGCATCACGTTCGTCTTTACAGAGGCCGCTGGAGTTCCTAGCAGCAGGCCTCCCGTGGCGGTATTTGTGCCACTCGCTCTCTCGGCAGGCAGGTGAATCGGCTTGCCTTCCCACATGACACTCAGTTCGTTGCCAGCTTGCGAAGGCCCGGAGATTCTTCCGGCCCATGGCACCTGAAATGCGCCTCCCAGCCTCAGACTCTCCGCGCCATTGGCGTCCTCGCCTTTACCCGTCATCCGCTCCACTGCTTCAGGAAGGGGTGGCGAAGCAAGCAGGTTTACCTCACCCTTGCCCGGCAGATATGCCTTGATCTGAAAGACGTTCATGCCGCGTCCGGGAAGCAGCGTTACCGAAAGGAACTCGGGCACTGTGCCGCCTTCGATCGTCGACCGTTCCAGAACAACCGGTTCCTGGCCGCCTGGCAGCGGAACCGCAGGAGCAACGCTCTGCGGAACTCCCTTCAACTCGCGTTTGAGCCGGGCGAACTGACCCCGCACATGTTCATGCCAGCCAATTGCGAGAACGAGGAAGACGACTGCCAGCGCGGTAATCGTAAGCATGCCGGAGCGCACCACCACAGCCTGCCATATTCGGCCGACCGGAGTTGTCACGCTGTTGTCACCTTCCTCTGGGTCATACCTTCGGTTCAATCGAAAATCCCCAATCCGCTATCTGCCATAAATCTCAAAAAGCCTCTAACTCGAAGAGAATACTAATCGAATAGCTTCTCCCAATTATCGAGCCTTCCTGCCACTATTATGGGATGCAGTGAAACGTTCTGCTGTAAAACCCCTGCCTCCGGCATTCCTTAAAGTTCAGCAAGCCATTGTTACCTGCGAACTTTGCCCGCGTCTGCGCCTCTACTGCAAGGACATCGCAGAGAAGAAGCGCCGCGCCTACCGCGATCAAACCTACTGGGCGCGCCCCGTACCTGGTTTCGGTGATCCCCGCGCAAAGGTACTTGTGCTTGGTTTGGCCCCAGGGGCACATGGCGGAAATCGCACAGGGAGAATCTTTACGGGAGACGGTTCAGGCTATTTTCTCTATCCCGTTCTCTTTGACACGGGCTTCGCCAACCAGCCCGACAGCTATTCGATCGATGACGGCCTTCGACTGCGCGATATCTGGATCGCCGCCGTCGCCCGCTGTGCTCCTCCCGGCGACAAGCCCACGCCGCAGGAGATACGCAACTGCTTTCCTCATCTCACCGCCGAGATAGATTTGCTACCCCGCACCCGCGTCGTGGTGTGTCTCGGTAAGATCGCCTTTGATGGATATCTGGCCTATCTGAAATCCAGAGACATCATCGAGCGTAAATCCGCCTACAGCTTTGCCCATGGCGCGCAATATCTGCTGCCCAACGGAGTGACGCTCCTGGCGAGCTACCATCCTTCGTTGCGAAATACCAACACCGGGAGGCTGAACCGGGCCATGTTCACCCGCATCTTCGTCAAGGCAAGGGAACTGGCTGGCCTTGAAGGGGTATAACAGCTCTTTTCAGGCGGCTTTACCAGCGGTTCTTCTGGGTAACGTCGAGTGCCGCAAACGCTGGCGCGATTACCATGGCGATGAATGTGACGATAATCAGGAAAGTCTTCACGGTGGCACCCCTCTCGAAGACTCTAGCGTGATATTTGCCTCAGTCCGCTTGTCATCCACCGCCGGGAACGTCGGTCGCCATTACCCTTGCTGGTTCGCCATCGTCTGGCGGTTCAAAACCAACCAAAGCGGTAAGCGCCGAATCCTACAACCAGAGCGGGCGGGGCATCCACGCCTGTCGCATATTGCAGGGGACAGCACATGAGTGCGAAAAACTATTGGCTGGCGTTTGGAATCGGGGTCTCCGCAGGAGCGGCTATCGCCCTGCTCTATGCTCCGCAGAGTGGAGCGCGCACGCGCAGGCAGCTCCGCAAAGGTGTCGAAGGTGCCGTTGACGATGCCAGCGACTATCTGCACGATGCCGGCGACTATCTCAAAGCCCAGGCCGAGCGGCTAGCGGAAGAGGCGCAGGATGCTGTCAAACAGGCACGAAAACAGGCATCTCACATTGCCGGCAGAGCAGGGGAGCAGGCCAGCGATCTGGCTGAGTCCGTCTCCGACATCGTCGGCAGCGCTGTGAAGTCAGCCAAATCTCTCGTCTGAGTGCAGCCAACCCACCTCGGTGCAGCCCATCGAAGGTGTCATTCCGAGCCTCTTGTCATCCGTAGCGCAGCGGAGGAATCTGCTTTCCTCCGTGCCGGTATAACCTCCGAGGCCGTAGATTCCCGCCTATTCCGCGGGCCCCACAGCCACAACAAAGTATGTGGCCGGAACAGTCCCGGCATTTTGTATGTAGTGTTTGTCGCCGGCCACGCAGATTCCCACATCGCCTGCAACCATCGTTCTGGTTACGCCGTTGGTCGTCAGCGCAAGCGTACCCGATTGCACCAGCCATATTTCGCTGTGCAGATGCGTCTCCACTGGCTCGTGCGGCGCGCCAACCTCCTGCGTCGTCTCGTGAATCTCGAGCTGGATGTTTCCCGACTTCAGTATCCCTTTCGTGTAGCCACGAGAAGCTCTCTTGGGAATCGAGCCAGTCTTCGCAGGTCCGGGCTTGAACACGCCGGACTGTACTGTGGACAACGCAGTATCCGCTGCGCGAGCCTCCGATGCAGTCAAAGCGAGCAGAGCAGGCAACAGTGCGGCAAACTCCCTACGGTCCATCGTCATCTTGTGAAGATCTCCACCAAATTGATTTGGAGCAGCGCTTAAACGATACGCCCCGGCGATGTGGCCGGGGTGTATCGTTTTCATCTTTGTTGAGCAGGTTATACGGCCGACAGGGCGAAGCCTGCTACCTTGTCCTCTCCATCGTTCGAGATCGGGCGGTAGAAGAGCTGGTTGTTCTCCATGTAGACCTCGAGGAAAGCAGGCCGAACAGCGATGCCACCGGCGATCAACGCCTCCGACAGCGGGTCCTCGACATACTTCTGCAGCGCTCGGCGCAGCGGACGCGCGCCATAGGTGCGGTCCGACGCGGTCTTCTCGATGATCCACCGCTTCGCCTCGTC
>JAFDVV010000072.1 GCA_018268775.1 Acidobacteriota bacterium
GCCTGTTATGAACTTAAAGGGGAAGATTGCGCGTTGTGATAAGCCGTCATTCTGAGCGTAGCGAAGAATCTCAGTATTTTTTGCGCTGCGCCAGATGAAAACTACAGGGATTCTTCGCCTCCCTGCCCCAGCCAGCAAGCTGGCCGGGGACCCCGTTCGGCTCAGAATGACGGCGTAGCGAGAAGGAAGGCGTACTGGTCGATGACTGCTTCGATGCGCTTCGAGAGGGGCGTTCCCGCGCCATGGCCCGCGCGGGTTTCGATGCGAATCAGGATTGGATTTGGCCCCGTCTGCACGGCCTGCAGGGCTGCCGCGAACTTGAAGCTGTGCGCCGGGAAGACGCGGTCGTCGTGGTCGGCAGTGGTGATGAGCGTCGACGGGTAGGCCGTGCCGGGTTTGAGATTGTGCAGCGGAGAGTAACGATAGAGCGCTCGAAACTCCTGCTCGTTCTCGCTAGGGGAGCCATAGTCGGTCTTCCATGCCCAGCCTATGGTGAACTTGTCGAAGCGCAGCATGTCGAGCACGCCGACGGAGGGAAGGACTGCTCCGAAGAGGCCGGGGCGTTGGAGCTCGCAGGCCGCAACCAGGAGGCCGCCGTTGCTTGCGCCGGAGATGGCGAGCCGCTTCGGCGACGTGTACTTGTTTTCGATCAGCCACTCGGCGGCGGCGATGAAGTCGTCGAAGACGTTTTGCTTTTTGAGCTTTGTGCCGGATTGGTGCCATGCCTCGCCGTACTCGCCGCCGCCGCGCAGGCTGGGCTGCGCGTAGAGTCCTCCCATCTCCATCCACAGCAGGTGGGCGGAGGAGAACTCCGGTTGCAGCGAGACGCTGAATCCGCCGTAGCCGTAGAGCAGCGTGAGATTGTTGCCGTCGAGCTTCAGCCCCTTTTTATAGCTGAGGAACATGGGCACGCGCGTGCCGTCCTTGCTGGTGTAGAAGACCTGGTCGGTCTGGTAGAGCGTTGGGTCGAATCGCAGCTTCGGTTCGCGGTAAGGCGCCGATTGCATCGTCTTCATGTCGAGCCGGTAGTTGGTTGCCGGCGTGGTGAAGTTGGTGAAGACGAAGAAGGTCTCGGTATCTGATCGTTTGCCCCCGAAGCCAGTCGCAGTGCCGATGGCCGGCAGCTTGAGCGGACCGAGCGGCGCGCCGCCGCGCGTGTACAACTCGATGTGGCTCTGCGCATCGGCGAGATAGTTGGCGATCAGCGTGTCGTCGATCAGGCTGACGCTGTCGAGATGATTCTTGCTCTCGGGGATGACGGTCTTCCAATGCTCCCGCGCGGGCTGCGCGAGATCGACGGCAACCACGCGGCCGTTGGGTGCGTCGAGCGTGGTGTGTATCCAGAACAGCGTGCCGTCGTTGTCGATGGGCGAGTAGATCGCGTCGGCCACTTTTGAGATGGAGACGATGGGTGCATCGGGGTGCGCGAGGTCCATGACGGCAAGCTCGTTCTTCGGGCTCGATCCTTTGGCCTGATAGATCATCAGGTAGCGGCCATCGTCGCTGACGGCAGCGCCGAGGTTCAGCTCCTTGTCGTCGGGGCGGTCGAAGACGAGGCGGTCTTCGCTCTGCGGCGTGCCCAGCTTGTGGAAGAAGATCTTGTGAAAGTAGTTGGTGGCCTTCAACTCTTCGGCTTCTGGCGCGTCGTAGCCTTGGTAGAAGAAGCCTGAGCCGTCCTTGAGCCATGAGGCGGAGCTGAACTTCGACCATGCGACGACGTCCGGCAGGTCGCGCCCGGTGGAGACGTCGCGGACGTACCACTTCATCCAGTCGGAGCCAGCGTCGGCGATGGCGTAGGCCGCAAACGCTCCGTCGTCGGAGAAACTGAGTCCGCCGAGGGCGACGGTGCCGTCCGCCGACATGGTGTTGGGGTCGAGCAGCACATTGGGCTCGCCGCCGAGGCCCTCGGTCCAGTAGACGACGTTCTGGTTCTGCAGCCCGGTGTTGTGCGAGTAGAAGTAGCGTGTGCCGCGCCGCCTGGGCGCAGTGTAGCGTTCGAAGTCGATCAGCTCCATCAGGCGTGCGTGCATCTGCGCGCGTTGGGGTACGGCATCGAGCACGCTGCGGGTGAGCTTGTTCTCTTCCTCGATCCACGCGGCGACCTCGGGAGAGTCGACGTCCTCCATCCAGCGGTAGGGGTCGCTGACTTTGGTGCCGAAGTAGTCGTCGATCTGCTCGACGGTGCGGGCGGTGGGATAGCGGAGTTGTTCTGATGCGGAAGGGGAGATCGCTGTGGCTGTTTTCATTTGTATCGCGCCTTCAGCGCTTTGTTCGTTAGGGCTTTGTTGACCTGGGCCTTCGACCCAGGCTGGTATGTGGCGGGGTCTTCGGCCCTGGGTTTCGTCGCGCGATACCTACGGGGAAAATGCTCTAAATGGAGGATAACGCAGCCGATGCGATGGGCGGCGTGTCATGCGCGCTGACGCGATGGTCGCACAGCCAAGACAGAAAGAGGTCCGGCGATGTGCCGGACCTCCTGGTAAAAGATTCGCAGGAACCTTAGGGAGTGTCCTCAAATTGGTCTCCCTGAGAGGCCGCAGTATTGTCATTCCGACCGCAGGCCCGCAGTGGAGGAACCTGCTGTCCGCTTGTGGCACCGGAAGGAATCGCGGTAGAGAAGCGGGGCCCTCCACTTTGCTACGCTCCGGTGGGGGATGACAAGAAATACCTCTCGTTTAGAGGGACAATTTGACGACACACCTCAGTCGTTGTGGTCGCGACCGTGTCCACGGCCGTGTTCCTTGTAGTGGCCGTAGGCGTGTCCCCGGCCACGGTTGCCGGGACCGTCGTCGTCCCAATCGCGGTCGTGCCAGTCGCGCCCTCGCGGAGCCCAGTAGCCTTCGCGATAGCGCCAGCCGCGGCCGTCACGGTCCCATCCGCCACCTCGCCAGGCTGCGCCGTAGTACGGCGGCCGCGACCAGCGTCCAGGTGCCCAGACGTAGCGTCCTCCGTAGGGCGCCCAGTAACCGGGCATCCATACATAGCCGACCTCAGGCATCGGTGGGGGAACCTCATACCGGATCGGAGGTGGCGGTGTACCGATGTAAACGGATATCTGTCCGAATGCCGGGGCCGTAAAGGTGGCAGCGGCGAGAAGACCTCCAAGCAGCCATTTTGTCTTCATTCCTTCTCCCATACTGTTCTGCCCCGGCTGTGGCGCAGACTCTTGTGCCACCGGGGCGTTTCTCGTACTCCAGCTACAGGGAAAAAATCTCCGGACAGCGCGTCCAAACTTCCCCTGAGACGGTCGGCTGGAGACCGTTTCCTGTCTGCAACCGTATGAGATGCAAGTGGTTGGCCAAAGCGCTGCTTTGGAAAAAGCGAAGGCCGCGGGAACGGGGAGTTCGCCGCGGCCTGTTGTGCTTTTGCAGCTTCTAGCCAAGTGGTGGGACGTTGATCTGCTGGCCGACCTTGATGAGGTCGGGGTTGTCGAGACCGTTGGCGGACGCGATCTCGCTGTACTTGTTCGCATTGCCGTAGAAGAGCTTGCTGATCTTCGACAGGTTGTCGCCGGACTTGACGGTGTAGGGCTGGTCGGCACCGCCCGAGGTGGTGATCTCGTGCTTGAGATCGGCGTAGGTGGGGTCGGCCTGCTTGATGGCGTCCCACACGCGGTTGGCGACGACCTGCGAGGGTACGGTCGCCTTGAGGTGGAGTTGCTCGCCGTCAAGTTCGACGGCTTCAACGTTGGCACCGTATTCGCCGAAGCTCTCAATGGTTGAGATGACGCCGGCATACTTCTGCTTCAACTGATCCAGATCGGCCATTCTTCTTCTCCTTCATCGCCGGTTTGCGCCAGGCGATGGTGGTTGGTATTTCAAGCTGCGGTTTTGTCTGGAACGGCTACGAGATGAGCTTGCCGAGGACAGACTGCGCGAGGCTGGCCATTCCGCCGCCGCCCTGTTCGCCAGGTTGGGGGTTGGCGTTGTTCGCGCCGAAGTGCTGGACCACCATGGGCAGGATTGTGGCCAGCGCCGAAGAGACGACGGCCGGGGAGACGCCCGCCTGCTGGGCGGTCTTTTCGATCAGGCCGGTGGGACCGAGGCCCTGCTGCACCTGGTCGGCGGAGGCGGTCTGGGCCTGTCCGCTGAGCCAGCTACCGATGTGGTCGGCCATGCCGTTGGCCTTCAGGCTGTCGAGGACGCCCTGAATGCCCTCCGGATGCGCCGTCAGTGCCTCGATGAAGCCGCCGGCCACCTTGGCCTGGTCGCCCTGCGCCGCGCTGCCGGCCTGTCCCGCCAATTGAGTGATTGTGTCGAGAATTCCCATTTCCTTGTGTCTCCTCTTGCCTGAAATCGTTCTGGCCGGAATCATACCTTCCGGCTGGGGGCCGTGTGTTACCCGATGAGAAATTTCGCCGGTTTTGACTTGGAGGCGGATTTCAGGTCGTGGGTTGCCGCAAAGGTTTGCGGACAAGGGAGTTTGTGCGAAGCACTTGCCGGAAGGGTAGACTTGCACACATGAGCGAAAAGAAGACTGCCATCTCCACCAAAGAGGCCCCTGCGGCCATCGGGCCCTACTCGCAGGCTGTGCGCGTGGGAGACACGCTGTATGCTTCCGGTCAGGTTGCGCTCGATCCGTCAACTGGCCAGCTTGTCGCTGGCGGCGTTGCCGAGCAGACGGTTCGCGTGTGCGAGAACATCAAGGCCGTGCTCGCAAAGGCCGGTCTGGATCTGGAACATGTGGTCAAGACGACGGTCTTCTTGAAGAGCATGGGAGATTTTGCCGCAATGAACGCGGTGTACGAGAAGTACTTCGCCCCCGAGGGCGTCGTTCCGCCCGCGCGCTCGACGGTCGCGGTTGCGGGGCTGCCCAAGGATGCGCTGGTCGAGATCGAGGTGGTTGCCCGGGACGTCGCCTAGCGGTATCCGGTCAGGATGACAAAGCAGGTTGATGGAATCTGGGCGCTGCGCTTGAGGTGGAAGGCGGTTCGAGCTTCGCTCGAATGACCCACATCTGGCGACGAGACTGCCTGATATAGGGCACCCGGCACCCGGCTTGTGGGAACAAACAAATGCAGGCTCTTCGACTGCGTACTGCGCACTTCGCTCAGGACGACAAATTTCCAGAGGTAGAGGTCGAGAAGCAGATTCCTCCGCTGCGCTACGGAATGACAAAGGCTTCGCTCAGGATGACAAATTTGAGTTGATACGATCGAGGCAAGTTGTCATCTAATCAGGTGCAGAGCGGATCGAGGGAGGACGAGGAATGTCAGAGAGTGTAAAGACGACCGGCAAAGTCGAGAAGGTGCACAGGACCGAGGCGGAGTGGCGCGCGCTGCTGACGCCGGAGCAGTTCCACGTGATGCGCGAGAAGGGGACCGAGCGCGCATTTACCGGTGCCCTGCTGAACAATCACGAGACGGGGACGTACAACTGCGGGGCCTGCAATGCGCCGCTGTTTACCTCGGACAAGAAGTTCGATTCGGGCAGCGGGTGGCCGAGCTTTTGGCTGCCGGTTTCGGCGGACGCGATCGAGGCGCACGAGGACAGCACCCACGGTATGCGGCGGATTGAGGTGACGTGCGCTACTTGTGGAGCGCACCTGGGACACGTCTTCCCGGATGGCCCGAAGCCCACGGGGATGCGGTACTGCATCAACAGCGTGTCGCTGGCATTTGAGAAGCGGTAGGGGGTTGTTGTTTCCTATGGAGTCGAGGCTCTGCGGAGAAACAGCAGATTCCTCGCTTCGCTCGGAATGACAACAAGTAGGGAGTTCGGAATGACAACAAGTCGGGAGTTCGGAATGACGACATGTAAGTAGATTGCGTATAGAAAAACAGGAAAAGCCCCAGTCCGCGGAGGTGCGGCTGGGGCGATCATGTTTCCAGGGCCTGAGGGGTGGTTAGCCTTTGACGATCTTGCCGGACTTGATGCAGCTTGTGCAGGCGCGAACGCGCTTCGAGGCGCCATCGACGACGGCCTTGACCGACTGCAGGTTCACGTTCCAGCGGCGCCGGGTGGTGTTGTGGGCGTGGGAGATGTTGTTGCCGAACTGCGGTCCCTTGCCGCAAAGATCACATTTCTGAGCCATGACTTACTCCAATCTTTTGTCGCAGAGCTTCCTCTTTGGGATTCCGTCCGTTGGTGGACTGGAAACCTCTTCGCGGGGCTATGCAAGTATGCCCGGCTTCGGAAGTGGTAGGCACGAGCGGATTCGAACCGCTGACCTCTACCGTGTCAAGGTAGCGCTCTAACCAACTGAGCTACGCGCCTGTAGTGCGTCTCACTAGTGTAACCGGAACCGGCGGCCGATCGCAACCGAACCTGGTGTGGCGGATGGAAGCTGTTCTCCAGGCGGGGTGTTCTCGGTTACGATAGACGAACCCCAGAACACAGCCGCTAAAGTGTCATTCCTCAGTCAAATCCGAGCCACGCCGAACCTGTTGACGCTGCTAAGGCTGTTCATCGTGCCTTTTATCGTCATTGAGATTCTTTACAACGACTTCCGGATGGCATTTGCTTTGTTTCTGCTGGCGGGAGTGACAGATGCGCTGGATGGCCTGCTGGCCCGCTGGCTGAGCCAGAGGACGACGCTGGGCCAGTATCTCGACCCGATCGCCGACAAGCTGCTGTTGAGCACGCTGTTTCTGGTGCTGACGCATGTGTCGTTGATTCCGCGCTATGTGACGGTGCTGGTCTTCAGCCGCGACCTGGGGATTCTTCTGATCTCGACGCTGCTGTTTACGACGGGGACGCTGCGCGATTTTCGCCCGAGCTGGCTGGGAAAACTGAACACCCTGGTGCAGATACTGGGGGTCGTGACGGTGATGTCGGAGAGGGTGCTCGCCTCGGCGGGGCTGCCGTCGGCGGTGCGGATGGGGGCGCTCTCCGCAGGATTGCTGCGGGTGATCGCGGTGCTGGCACCGGTCTCGGCGGCACAGTATGCGTGGATCGTGCTGCGCAGGGTGAACGCCCCGGCTGCGGTGTAGAGCATTTATTCCGTGGCTGGGTGAGGCGTTTTGTGTCGCGCCTTCAGCGCTCCGTTGGTTGCGGCTATCTACCTGGGCCTTCGGCCCAGGCTGGTATGTTTCGGGCCTTTGGCCCTTTGGAGTCGTCGCCCCATCTCTGTTGGAGTCGCCGCTCTATCCCTTCTGGGAACGTTCATAGAATTGCGCGGCCTGCGGTTTGTGCGTAAAGGCACTAGAGTAGGGAGGAGACCATGAAGCGCCTTCTTTCGCTACTCGTCGTTTTTCTTGTTGTTGCGCCTCTCTGCGCGCAGCAGGTCGCGCTCACCTTCGACGACCTTCCGGAGCACGGCGACCTGCCTCCTCACGTGACGCGGCAGCAGATTGCGCGGTCGATCCTGGCGACGCTCACGCGCGAGAAGATGCCGCCCATCTACGGGTTCGTCAACGCGGTCTCGTTGAAGGACGCGCCGGAGGAGATTTCGTTTCTGAAGGCGTGGCGCGCCGCCGGGCAGCCGCTGGGCAATCACACGTACTCGCACGATTCGCTGACTGCCGATACGGTTGCGCAGTACGAGGCGCAGATTGCGAAGGACGAGCCTGTTCTGAAGCGGCTGATGGCGAACCGCGACTGGCGCTGGTTCCGCTACCCGTATCTGAGCGAGGGCGAGACGCTGGAGAAGCGCGACGCGATTCGAAGCTACTTGCAGCAGAACGGCTACAAGATCGCGCAGGTGTCGCTCGACTTCAAGGACTATCTGTGGAACGACCCCTATGTTCGCTGCGCGGAGAAGCGCAATACGAAGGGCATGGAGTCGATGGAGCGGGGTTATCTTGCGGCGGCGGACGAGGCGATCACGGTCTTTCGCCAGGGGACAAAGGCGCTTTATGGCCGTGACATTCCTTACGTTCTGCTGCTGCATGTGGGCGCGCTCGACGCGAAGATGCTTCCTCGCCTGATTGCCTTGTTGCGGCAGCGAGGCTTTACCTTCGTGACGCTTCCCGATGCGATGAGCGACCCGGCGTACAAGGAGAACCCCAACGTCGCTCTCGCCGATGGCGTTCCGTTTCAGGAGCAGGTCGCCATATCGCGGCATCTGACCTTCCCGCACATTGAAGACCGGGCCAAAGAGCTTGACGCCGTCTGTCCGGCGCATTGAGCGGTTTTCATGATGCCAGCGGGCGGGCGTCCGATATGATCTAGGGAGGCTCTGATTAAGTTTGAGCTGCGCACCTCAGGGGCTAAAGCCCCTTTGATTTTAAGGACTTTACGGCACGGCTAAAGCCGTGCCCTTAACAAAACGGGACTTAATCAGAGGTTTCCTAGATACCGATGCCTGAAACCGAGACCCAGCAGCGCCTCAGCTATAAGCAGGGAAGCGCAGATCGAAGCGCCCAGGGCGGGGCCGCCTTTGAGTCGTGGGGGCGCTACCCCTCGTACAGGGCCAATCTGATTCCGCTGCACTGGCAGAGCGACTTTCCGGCGGCGATTCGCGGGATCCACGATGCGGTTCTTCCGGTGGGCCTGGGGCGCAGCTATGGCGATGTCTGCCTGCTGGACGGAGGCAACCTGCTGCCGACGCCGGCGATGAGCCGCCTGATCGCGTTCGACCCGGAGACCGGTCTGCTTACGGCAGAGGCGGGCATCTCGCTGGCGCAGATACTGGACTTCGCGGTGCCGCGCGGGTTCTTTCTTCCGGTCACTCCGGGGACGAAGTACGTTACGCTGGGCGGCGCGATCGCCAACGATATTCATGGCAAGAACCATCACGTTGCGGGTACGTTCGGGCGTCACGTCACCGAGTTTGAGCTTGTGCGCTCCGACGGCACGGTGCTGCGCTGCTCGCCGAATGAGAACGCCGAGTTCTACGCGATGACGATCGGCGGGCTGGGTCTTACGGGGCTGATCCGCTGGGCGACGCTGAAGATGAAGCCGATCGTGTCACGCAAGATCGACTACGAGGGGATCCAGTTCCACGGGATCGACGAGTTTCTTTCGCTCACGGAGGCGAGCAAAGAGATCGAGTACACGGTGAGCTGGGTCGACTGCACCTCGACTGGCAAGAACTTCTGCCGCGGCATCTTTATGCAGGGCGACCACTCGAGCCGTCGCGATGAGCTGAAGCCGTCGCCTGAGCCGAAGCTGGTGTTTCCGTTCAACGCCCCCGGCTTTGCGCTGAACCACATCTCGGTCAGCGCATTCAACACGCTCTTCTTTCATAAGCAGATGGGCAAGCGCCAGGTCGCGTTGCAGGACTACGAGCCGTTCTTCTATCCGCTGGACAAGGTGCTGCACTGGAACCGCATGTATGGGAAGAGTGGGCTGTTGCAGTTCCAGTACGTCATTCCGTGGAACAACGCGCGCGAGGGTACGGTTGCAATCCTCAAAGAGGTGGCGAAGTCCGGTCTGGCGAGCTTTCTCGCGGTGCTCAAGGCGTTTGGCGATGTTCCTTCGCCGGGAGTGATGAGTTTTCCGCGCCCCGGCATCACGCTGGCGCTCGACTTTCCGATCAAACCGGGCAAGAGCTTTCCGCTGTTTGAACGGCTTGCCGACATGACGATGGAGTTTGGCGGACGCCTTTATCCGGCGAAGGACGCCGCGATGACCGCCGCGCAGTTTCAGGCCTTTTACCCGGAGTGGCAACAACTGGCACGCTTCCGCGACCCGCTGATTACGTCGAGCTTCTGGGAGCGCGTCACTGGAGAACAACCGAATCTATGAGCAGCAGCACAAATCCGTCGTCACGCAAGATACTCGTTCTGGGCGCTACGTCCGGCATCGCCGAAGCAACCTGCCGCATCTGGGCATCGCAGGGAGCGAGCCTGTTTCTGGTGGCGCGCAACGCGGAGAAGCTCGCCGTCGTGGCAGCGGACCTTCGCACGCGCGGAGCCAGCTTTGTGGATACGGCCGTCGCCGATCTCGACGACACGGAGCAGCACCCGGCGCTGCTGGCGCACGCGGTCAACTCGCTGGCGGGGCTTGACGTGGCATATCTGGCGCATGGCGTTCTAGGCGACCAGGCGCAGGCGGAGCAGGATTTTCACACCGCGGCCCACATACTCCACACCAATTTGATGGCTCCGGTCTCGCTGTTGACGTGGCTGGCGAACTTCTTTGTGCAGCGCCGTGCGGGAACTATTGCTGTGCTGTCTTCCGTAGCGGGCGACCGCGGACGCAAGTCGAACTACGTCTACGGATCGTCGAAGGCAGGGCTGTCTGCGTTTCTCGCAGGGCTTCGCAACCGGGTCGACCGCGAGGGCGTAACCGTGCTGACGATCAAGCCGGGGCCGACGAAGACGGCGATGACCGCAGGAATGAAGGGCGCGGAGAAGTTCGCCGATGTCGACAAGGTCGCGGCGAGCATTGTGAAGGCGGTGGATGCGCGCGCGGACTCGCTCTATGTGCCGTTTCAGTGGCAGCCGATCATGTTTGTGATCCGGCATATTCCGGAGCGGGTGTTCAAAAAGCTGAATCTGTAGCGACCTGGACCCTCGGCCAAGCATGGTATGTTTCGGGGCCCCTTGGACCTTAAAGCGGGTCCTTCGACTCGCTACGCAAAATAGTGGATCGGCGCAATCGTTGCCTCCGGTTCGCCTGCTTCCGTGATGCGTGAGATCAGCTCCGCGCGGAGCTGGTTTGCAATCTCTCTGTACTCTGGGCGTCCTATGAGGTTGAGCAATTCGTCAGGATCTGTGGCGATGGAATACAGTGCGAAGTCCTGATAGGTGGCGCTGTTCTCTGCGTTGCCATTTTTGACGGCGGGGTCGAAGGCGCAGTAACACCAATCGCGAGTGCGGATGCCGCGTCCGCAGATCGATTGGCTGATCTGGAAGAAGGCCGTTGAGTTCCAGGCTTTTCGTGCTCGAGAGTCGTCTCCGAGTGTCTTGAGGGATTTGCCTCTAGTACCTGCCGGCGCGGGTAGACCGGCTCCATCAAGCAGCGTCGGCATCAGATCGACCAAGGAGACAACCTCGTCGATGACAGCGGAACGATCGAAGCCGGGACCGGCGATCACAAAGGGCACGCGGATCGACGACTCATGTGGTGAGCGTTTGTATTCACCCATGCGGGTTCTGAACGTACATCCGTGGTCGGAGAAGAAGAGAATGATCGTATTGTCGAGTTGTCCTGTGCGCTCCAGCGCGGCAACCATCGTGCCTATGCAGTCGTCGATCGCCTGTACACAGCCATAGTAGCCGGGAATACGTGAGCGCCAGTTCCCAGGCAGGTTCCGCAGGTCGGTTGGAATATAGGGGTCCGTATATTTGCCTTCGTAGCGCCTGGGTGGAACGAACTCGTCTACGTCATTTTGATGGTGCGGCTCAAGCTGCGAGAGGAACAGAAGCCACGGCTTGTCATGCGGGCGCTCGACGAAGTGGACGGCACGGTTGGTGATGAAGTCGACGCGGTACTCGTCCTTGAATCCAATGTTTTTACCATCGTTGTCCCAATAGCTTCCTTCGTATGGGTGGGAGACAAGTTCCAGCACATTTGCGCCCTCCCAAAGATCGTCGAATCCGCCGCGCGAGGGACCTGGCGGAATCCATCCGAGGTTGGTCTTGCCATCAGTTGCCGAGACATGCCACTTGCCGATGAAGTTGGCCGTATAGCCATTCTTGCGAAATTCCGTGGCAATGGTGGGAAGCGCGTGGTTCAACTCCAGACCCAGCCTCCAGACCCCTGTTTCCGTTGCATATCTGCCTGTGAGAAAAGAGGCCCGCGACGGGGAACAAAGAGGCTGGTTCGACATGCATTGGCTGAAGTTGATTCCGCGTTCAGCCAGTGCATCGATATGCGGGGTCTTTGCGGAGGAGTTTTTATGATTGGCGCCAAGGAAGTCTGGGCGAAACTGGTCGGCGCAGATCATCAAAACATTCGGCCTCCGTGCCGGCGCAGCTTGAGCTGTAGCTTTCGCGCTCGACGTTGTCGTGGCGATTGCGCCGGATGCCAGAGTGGCATTTCTTAGAAAGTCGCGCCGCGTGGACTGATTCGGATTTGTTGAGTTGGACACTTGAAGCGGACTCCTTGCCGGGCCTGGACCCGGGAAAGCTGAGGCCAGGCGGCCTGTAACTACCGCCTGGTCATAGCGACATTGAATTTGTTGCTCTCTCAAAAAGCGTATTTGGCAGAGAGCTGAAAGAACCGCGCATCAGGCGTAAAGTTTTGAAAACTCTGCGGACCTGTGATGAGGCCTCCAGTTGTTCCAATGCCCGTTGAGCTTGGGTTCCCATAGGCGGGAGTGTTCAGCACATTGAACATGTCCGCGCGAAATTGAACATAATGCTCGCGAAAGAGTGAGATGTTTTTGAACAGCGATAGATTGATGCGTTCATAGCCCGGTCCTCGCACCTGATTGAAGCGTCCACCGAGATAAGGCAGAGCGTCGAGGCCGGTGATCCGCGTTGTGCTGATGGGGCTGCCGCTCACCGCCGCATTGGGAAATGCCTGGGGTGGATTGGCAAACGCGCACGGGTTGTACCAGTTGGTTCTATTGCGCGTACTCGCAGCGCAAGTTACAGAAGCGACTGCGGATACGCTAGGATCAGGTGTGCCGCCAGGTGCAAATGGATTGCGAACCAGAATCGCGTTCGCAGATCCGCCGTTTGGTCCTGCGCTGCCAAGGTTCGTCCCGACTGTGAACGGGAATCCTGTCTGCGCAGTGAATTGCAGATCGCCAGCCCATCCTCCTACCAGGAGGTCGAGTGGTCCTCCTTGATTTACGAACCGCTTACCTTTTCCGAATGGGAGTTGATAGTAGCCGTTGAAGGTGACCCGATGACGCACATCGGCCTGCGAGTTGGCGAAGTCATTTTTTATCCCGATCAGATTGACGCCACGGTAGCCAGTCCCTCCAAGAGGCTGACTGGCGTCGTCCATCGAGTGGGCCCAAGTGTATGTCGCCAGGAAGTTCAGACCGTTCTCAAATCGTTTTTCGAGCTTGGTCTGCAATGAGTTGTAGCTGGAGATACCTGCGTATTTATTTGTTCCGACGCTACCGAACGCAGGAAATGGGACTACGGTCTGCGTACTCAATCGCGGATCGATCAGGGCGGCGGGCGAATTGGCGTTTACGTTGACAATCAGGTGGCGGGTCTCAGCGCCAACATACCCCAGGCTCGCGACGACATTCGCCGAAAGGGCGCGCTGGAACGTCAGGTTGTAGGACTCGGTGTATGGGTTCTGGATGTTCTGCTGCGATCCTGCGAAGGAAGGCGTCGAAATCAGGTTAGCCAGACCGGCAGCGAGATATTGCTGGAAGCCTGTAGCGAGATAGATCCCATTCGTCGCGCAATTCCCAGGAGTGCACGAGTTGCCGCGGTTGAAGTTCGATGTGAACTGGAACGGATAATTCTGCAGTGTCATTGGGCCGCCGGTATTTTCCACGCCACCGTAGAAGATACCGTAGCCCCCGCGGATAACCGTTTTGTCGTCTGGACTGAAGGCAAACCCGAACCGGGGCGAGAAGTTTGTCTTCTGACTGTTCACGAGAAATGGGTTGCTTGTGTACTGAATCGCCACATTGTTTGCCGCTAAAAGATTCGTAAACACTGGCGCGAGGTACGTATTCTTTTGCGAGGCGGCATATATCAGTGTCGCCTGTCCGCTTCCTGGGCCAAGCGCCTGCATGGAGAAGTTTGCAAACTTTCCTCCCACTTCCTTGATGGGCTGGTTGTAGTCATAGCGGAGGCCGATGTTCAATGTAAGCCGTCTTGTCACCCGCCAATCGTCCTGAACGTAAGCCCCGCGCGTCCAGTGAGAAAAATCAAGATGCTGGTAATTCGGAACGGTTGCCGATGCCATCTGGTCCAGAAGAAAATCGGCAGCGCCGAATCCGGTGTTGGGCTTTCCGGGATTGGAGGTGAAGAAGCCAGAGTAGTTGTAAGTGCCCCTGGCATTCGGCGGAGAGAAGAAGGGGAACCGGACGCTTTGCAGGAGAAATCCCGCCTTCAGTGAATGGTTGCCGACGATCTTCGTCACGTTGTCCAGAATCTGGTACGTGTTCTCGCTCTTGTGATTGGGGTAGAAGCCTGGCTGTCCAAAGCCTGTGATTCCCGACAAGGACACCAGAGGCAAGCCGCCGCCCAGTGCCCCGCCACTGGGAATTCCGCTCAGGCCGAGAGAGGCTGCCAGATCCGGAGTTCCAAAGCTCGCCTGCTGGAATCCGAAGTTGCCGTAGTTGTAGCCGAAACGCAGCTCGTTGATAAACGTAGGAGTAAATACATGCGTCTCGCTGAAAGCGAAGTTGTCGGCCTGGTTGATGACCTTACCGTCGCTTCCATAGCTTCCGCCATCAAGTATCGGGCCAAGCGGTGCGGGATAATTCGCCGGAGCATTTAAGTAGCTGAACCTTACAAACATCTGGTCGCGGGTGCTTACGTTCCAGTCAAACCGTGTACCCCACTGCCAGCTATTGGCAACGTCCTTTACGTTGACGATGTAGTTGTTGTACAGCTTCGCTCCGTTGGTATTGGGTTGGGGATAGAGCTTCAGAAGGTTGAGTGCGGTTTGATTGATGCTCCCCGGGCAAATGACATTCTGCTTTCCATTGCAGGTGAGCGCCTGAGTTCCCGCGCTGCCAGGCTGATAGAGAGTGATCGCATTTCCTGAAGAGGTTAGCGATGGATTGAGCAGTTCCGAAAAGTCACCCTGCCGCATCAGTGCGGAGGGAACAGACTGCGTAAAGGTGCTTCCGAAGACGATTCTGTTCGCTTCCGCATAGCCAAAGAAGAAGAGCTTGTTGCGGACGACCGGAGCGCCCAGGGTCGCTCCAAATTGATTCTGATGATACGTCGGGACCGTCAGCGCATTGAAGTCCTTCGCGTCCAGCGCAGTGTTGCGAAGGTACTCCCAAGCACTGCCGTGGAGACTGTTCGTACCCGACTTAATGCTTGCATTCATGACCGCGCCTGCCGAATGACCGAGTTCAGCGCTGTAGCTTCCCGTTTGAACGCTGAATTCAGAAAGAGCATCTGGCGGCGGATTCACCACAAAGCTCGAGCCATTCAGGAAGTCCGGCACCGATGTGTTGTTGTCTACGCCGTCGAGGATGAAGTTATTCTGGGTCGGCCTCTGTCCATTTGCAGTAAAGTCACCGCTCCCAAGGCCTCTGCCACCAACCCCCTTGACAACTCCGGCCGCCAACTGCGCTACGTAGACCGGGTTGCGGCCATTCAACGGCATGTTGTTGATCGTCTCTGTACTCATTACCTGGCCTGTGGCCGCGGACTGGGTTTGCAGCATTGGAGGGGCAGTGTTTACCGTGACCTCCGTTGAGAGCGCACCGGGCTTCAGTTTGACGACGATGTTGAGGCGTTGTTGCGCGTGAAGCTGAAGGTTCTGCTGCGTCGTCGTTGCGAACCCCGGCGCGCTGGCCGTTACATCGTAGTTTCCAATTTTGAGAGGAGTGAACGTGTAGACGCCGTTATCATCGGCCTTCATCTCCCGGACGAGGCCAGTGTCCTTACTGGTGAGTTTGACCTGCGCACCCGGCACAATCGCGCCGGAGAGGTCCTCTACAATTCCTGTAATTGTTCCCTGGTCCATCTGGGCTACCGCCGTACCACTCAGCGACAGCAGCAACCATAAACCGGAAACAAGCAAAAAGCACTGCGATCTGCGCCATGAAATCGAACTGGTTTTGTTTCGCATCGTTCCTCCTGAAATCCCTTGCGGGCAAAGATGAATTCTGACTGCGTAGTTCCGACTGCGCTATGCCGGCATGACGATCGCCGGGTGTAACCGGTTATCCAGGAGCGGGGGTGCCGAGATGAAACGGTGTGACGGATTCCTGTAAAGGAGTTCAGGCATCTACCTGGCCCGAGCTGCCAGATCCGAATCCAAATCATGTGCGGTAACGTTACCGCACATGATTTGGATTCGTCAATCCGTTTTATTTTCTCCACGCGTTTGTGCATTTCGAACGCTACAAGACGATGGGCAGCCTTCAGGAATCTGAAAAGTGAATGCCTGAGTTTCGTGTGAGGACAAGCGAGTCCGCATCACTCTCTGGGTTACAGGTATTCACGAGCGCTGCTCGCCGGCGTTGCAGAGGGAAATTTACAAAGGAGCGGCTGGAAGATAGCCGCGCTCGCATGTCGCGCTCAGCCTGGGATCAGCGAGTACAACAATAACGCAAATGATACGGCGTGTGGATGCGAAGCATGTGCTTACCATAAGGCACATCTCTCGCGTGGTCAAGTAAGTATGCCTGGGCCGCAGTGCAGGGAAGAATAGCGATCTGAAGCTCAGGCGACGTCGTCTTCATCGACAGGATCGGCGCCAAGAGCAGTAACTGTGTCATCGAAGCGCGCACGTCTTGAAGCCTTCGCACGTTCGCGTACCAGGTGCATATTGGATGCAAGTATGATTTGCGGCTGTACCAGGTAGGAGGACCGCAATGGCTTCTTTTCGAGGACCGATCGGAGGGCCAATCGCAGAGCATATTGTCCCAGCCAGTTCGGCCGATGGTAGATGGTGGCCCAGATGGTCTGGTTCTCGAAATAAGGGACCATCTCCGGAAAGAGATGAGTTGCAATCACATGCACCTTGTTTGCCTTGCCCTGGGCATGGATGGCCTTGCAAACAGGAATACAGTTGGCCGTCGCCACATAGATGCCTCGTAAAGTTGGCTGCTGCCGCAGGAGACTTGAAACCTTCTCGAAGGTCTCTTCATAATCGTCATGCCCTTCGACGATCTCGCAACGTTGGCGGTTGTTGGCGATCTCTTTAAATCGCCGCGCAAACGATTCTGCACGTTTTCGATGAGAGAGATTGGTTAGATCGCCAGTAACGACAGCGGTGCGGCCGCGCTGTCCAAGAAATCTTGCCATCAACTCACCTGCGATCCTCCCAATCAAGCCGGGGTCGACCCAGACAACTGAGGTCCTCTGACTGGCGGGTGCATCCGAAGAGATGAAGATGACTGGAATTCCTGCACCTTTGGCTGAAGCAATCAGCTCCGACAGCTCCTGGGCATCTCCCGGGCAAACGATAAGCGCCTGTATGTCCTGTTGCAAGAGGTAAGCGACATGTTCATACCGCGAATCTCGAGTCTGCCGAGGAGACGAATTGACGAGCGCGACCCGAAACTCGCTGAAGTTTTTCAGCTCATTTTCGATTCCGTCATGGATGGAATCGAAGTACTGGTGCATCTCCCTGGGAATGCAAATACCTATGCGAAATTGTCGCTTTCCGATTGCAAGCGCACGAGCTCTGGGATTGGTTTGATAGCCCAGCTCTTCCGCGATACGAAGAATCTTGTTGCGCGTCTCTTCGCTGATGCGTCCTCGATTGTGCAGTGCCCTGTCAACCGTTCCCAAAGAGACCTTTGCAAGTTTTGCAATTCGCGGGATGCTCATTTTTTCATTGTAAGATCAGCTCTCCTTTTCTCCTTGCGGGACGGAAAGGCCTTTTTCAGGAGGGACTCCAGCCCATCCATGGGTCAGGTCGCTCGCGTTGGTGAGATGAATCGCCCGTGGGGTACAGCTCCTCAGCGACTGCCCAGTTTGAGCTTTCGAGGAATCCGCATCGCACCGCACCTCAAGGATGACTGCGTCAACAGGAACCTGGGAAGAAGGCTTCGATAGCCGCTATGGGCGCAACCTTCCGGTAATTCTCACATGGGACAGGTAAGAACAGAATCCTTTGCGTTCATGCGGTGTTGACAGCCGCAAATCTACGGTGATATATCTCTCAATCTAAGCGCAATCGGTTGCGCAAAGGGATTAGAACACGCAGCCGAAAAAAGAAGTCACCGATTTTGGAGGCAGCATGCAAGATGTAAATCGCGGTACAAGCCAGGTTGCGGGGCGTCGGGCAGTGCGACGTTTTGTAAGCACTCTTTTGCCACTAGCGGCAGTCATCCTCGTTGGGCAATTGGCGAGCGCACAATTCCGCGCCTCAATTCAGGGTGTTGTGACGGACATGTCGGGCAGGGTAGTTCCCGGCGTGAGGCTCACTCTCACGGATTCCGATACGAGCCGGGTCCTTACGACAACCACAGGTAACGACGGCATTTTCAATTTCAATGCGCTTCCACCGAACCGCTTCACGCTTACCGCTGTGAAAGAGGGCTTCAGAACGAAGACCCTGCGGGATGTACAGCTTCTCCCGGAACAGGCGAACGCAGTCAATATTCAGCTCGAGGTCGGAGCGGTATCGCAGAGTGTGACGGTATCGGGCGATTCCATCGGTCTGATGGACACGCAAACAGCGTCGATCAGCGGCACCATTTCAAGCAATCAGATTGAACATATGCCCTCGTTTGGGCGCGACGTCATGCAGCTGACTCAGCTTGCGCCGGGCGTCTTCGGCGACGGCGGGCAGGGTGCCGGCGGAGGTACGCGCAATCTTCCGGGCACACAAATTGGCGGAGGCGGCGCAACGGACGGCATCTTCAAGACGGAGAATGGCCCTCAGATCGTCGCCAACGGCGGGCAGACCAATGCGAATGGCATTACGATCGACGGCATCAGCACCGCGAGCGTCGTGTGGGGGGGCACGACGGTCATTACTCCATCCGAAGAGTCAGTGGACAACGTGAAGGTTGTCGCCAACAGCTACGATGCCGAGAATGGACGCTTTAGCGGTGCGCAGATTCAGGTGACCTCCAAGAGCGGTACCAACGTCATTCACGGCAGCTTGTTCCTGAAGGCAGACCGCCCTGGGCTAAGCGCCTATCAGCGGTGGAACGGGCCCAACTCGACCAATCCCGGAACACCGGCACAGCGGGGTCTGCTACGCGACAATAGCCGCTTCAACCAGTTTGGGGGCAGCGTTGGCGGGCCAATTTGGAAGGACAAGTTGTTCGCATTTTTCGCTTATGAAACACTGCGCAACAATACAACGGCGACTGGCACGGGGTGGTATGAGACTCCTCAGTTTCTCACCCAGGCGCGGCCCGGCAGCATTGCAGCGAAATATCTTGCGTATCCCGGAGAAGGCGCGAGTTCGAGCGCGGTCATAAGCGCGACGTGTGCAAACATTGGTCTTACCGAGGGAGCGCAGTGCCAGACGATCCCGGGCAAGGGTCTCGACCTTGGTTCTCCTCTGAAGACGGCTTTGGGAACACATGATCGCACGTGGGCGGGCACGTCTTCGCCCGGTGTTGGCTCGGGTCTCGACGGCATTCCCGACATTGCGTTTCTCAGCACCGTAAGCCCAAGAAGAGTGACCGAGTCGCAGTACAACGGGCGGATCGACGCGAATGCCACTGGCAGGGACCGGTTGAGTTTCACCATCTACTGGGTGCCGGTGGACACAACGAGCTACAACGGCCCGGTGCGGGCGGCCAATCTCTATCACCACTCGGCGATCAATGACGCGTTTGCCGGTTTGTGGAACCATATTTTCTCTCCCACGTTGCTCAACGAAGCGCGTGTCAACGCGGCCGGATGGCGTTGGAATGAGATCAATACCAACCCTCAGGTCCCATTCGGCCTTGCGCAGGCCAACTTCGGCGTCAACGGGACACCGTTTGGCAATGGCATTTCGTTGAACAACTTTGGAGCTCCAGGGCCGAGCGTCTTCAATCAGTGGACCTATAGCTACCAGGACATTTTGACCAAGATTGCAGGCCGTCACTCCGTCAAGATGGGTGGCAGCGTTACGCGTCTGTATTACCTGAACCAGGCGACCTCCGGCGCGCGACCCTCGTACACCTTCACCAATATATGGGACTTTCTGAACGATGCGCCGTATTCGGAAAACGGGACCTTCGACCCGAAGACGGGCACTCCGACGGCGAACCGGGAGGACAACCGCGTCAACCTGTGGGGCTTTTTCGTGCAGGACGATCTCAAAGTCAGACCGTCCCTGACGCTCAACCTCGGCCTCCGCTATTCGTATTTCGGGCCGTTCTCTTCGAAGCAAGGCAATCTGAGCACAGTGCAGCCAGGTGCTGGTCAGGCGATGCTGACTGGACTGTCGATGCGGATCGGAGGAAATCTGTACACAGCGCAGAAGGGGAACTTTGGTCCGCAGCTCGGCTTCGCCTGGAACCCCAAAGCGAAACTTGTAGTGCGGGGCGGCTTTGGCCTCAACTACAACCAAAACGAGATCGCGATTACTGCGAACGGCACGTCCAATTCGCCAAATGTTTTGAGCAAGAGCTTTTGCTGCAGCTCTGCCAGCTCGTCGAATACGACGATCCTGTACGCTCTTCCGGGCGACGTTCATACGCTTTATGGATATCCGGCCAACTCGAATGCGATCGCAACCTTCGGAACGAACAATCTGCCTACTACGGGAACGGTCAATGTAACCGGGTTCGACCAGAACGTGCACACGACCTATACCTACCACTACTCGCTGGATATGCAGTACAACGTTGGCCGCAACTGGGTTGCTTCGCTGGGCTATCAAGGAAGCAATTCGCGACATCTCATCCTGCAGACCAACCTAAACGCAGTGGCGGCAGCGGCGGGCATTCCGCTCAATCCGTCGTTGACCAGCGTCGGCTTCTACAGCAACACCGGCTCCGCAAACAATAACAGCATGCTCGCGGGAGTAAAGCATCAGTTTTCTCACTCGTTCCTGGTGGATGCAGAGTATGTGTGGGCCAAGAGCATGGACCAGGGATCGCAGCCGTACTACAAGACCTCTTATCCGTATAACAGCTCGTTCACCTACGGACGTTCGGACTACAACGTGCAGAACGCCTTCAAGCTGTATGGGCTGTGGCAGCCGAGGTTCTTTGGCGGCAATGGCTGGCGGGAGAAGGTTGCCGGAGGGTGGTCGCTCAGCGGGATATTCAACATGCATTCGGGTTTCCCCTGGACGCCGACATTCAATATATCGGGGGGCACGCTCTACTACCAGAACAGTGGCTATACATCGCTTTTCCCGGCAGCATTTCTTGGCGGGGCCGGCCGTGACACGAGCAACGACGCTTTCAAGTCAGGTCCAGCCGGTTCGAGCACGAACTTCAACCGCAACTATTCGCAGGGGGCCCTGGCCTATTTCACGGTGCCAACCTACAAGCCGGTTACAGCCAGCTTGCCGGCGACAGGCCCTGTTCCGCAGTCGCCTGGCGTAGCGCGCAATTCATTCAACGGTCCGGGCTACAAAGACGTTGACGCGACGCTTGCCAAGAGCTTCGGGCTGCCCACAATGCGTGTGCTGGGTGAAAATGCGAGGTTTGAGTTCCGCATCGATGCATTCAACGTGTTCAACAACCTCAATCTGGACGGCGGCAGCATTGTGACGACCATCAGCACGAACGGCGTCACCAGCAACCCGAGTTTCGGCCAGGCACAGAAAGCGATTGGGGCGCGAACGCTCGATATACAAGCGCGGTTTGCATTCTAACGGCAATTTCAGAGCGGCGCACGGTGCCGATGAGTCACGTGCACCCACTTTCGCAAGAGAGACAGAGATGTGCAAGTGTCACTGAACGTGGTGGGAGGACACATGTTCGTCTGCCGGGCACGACTGCAAGCTCAAACACTCCTCATCGCATTTCCTGTATCGCGTGGAGCCTGCCAAAGTGATAGGTCGAGATGTGACAGCCGGAGTTGAGCTAAAACATACAGTAGAAGCTTCAACTAAAGGACCGGCATGATCTCCAAGCCTCGGAACGAATCCAGAAGCAAAGCCTCTGCGAAGGCCAGCCTGAAGGAGCTGGCACTTCATCTGGGCCTCTCGCAGACGACAGTCTCGCGAGTCATCAACGGCTCGGCGGGGGCGTATCGTATCTCCGCGGCAACGCAGGAGCGGGTCAAGGCTGCCGCCGCCAAGCTGAATTACAGGGCGAGCACGCTCGCGCGCAGTCTTCGAAGCAAACAAAGCAAGACGGTCGGGGTCATCGTTCCAGAGATCAGCGAAGGCTATTCGACTGGCGTGCTAAGCGGCATTGAGGATGTTCTGCTTGTATCTGGCTTCTTTTACTTTGTAGTGAGCCACCGTCATCAACCCGAGCTGCTCCGCGAGTATCCGTCCCTGTTGCTCTCGCGGGAGGTTGAAGGGATCATTGCAGTGGACTCGGCGCTCGGCGAGGATCTTCCGGTTCCGGTTGTTGCAGTCTCGGGCCATTCTCGTTGCAAGTCAATGGTCAATATTGAATTGGATCAAGTGCTTGCGGCTCGCTATGCCCTTGAGCATCTGCAACATCTGGGGCACAAGGACGTCGCGTTTATCAAGGGCCAAAGTTACAGCTCGGATACCCGGTCCCGTTGGCGGGCGATCTGCAAGGTCGCGGCAGATATCGGCATTGCGATCAATCCCCACCTGGTCGTCCAGTTAGAGGATCCAGGACTAGGCACCGCTCCGGGCCGTGCTGCGACTGTGAAGTTGCTGGAGCGCAACGTACCCTTCACTGCCATATTCGCCTTTAACGACCTGGCGGCAATTGGCGCGATCACAGTTCTTCGCGAGGCAGGAATCGACGTGCCTTCACAAGTCTCCGTAGTAGGATTCGATGACATTTTAAGCGCGGCGACCAACAATCCCGCGCTCACTACAGTACGACAGCCGATGCAGGAGATGGGGCGCGTCGCGGCGACCACTTTGCTCCAGATGATTCGGAGCGAAGAAGCGAACTGGCCAAAGCAAGGGATCCATGTGCTTCCAACCTTCGTCGAGCGACAGTCGACCGCTATTGCGCCGCATCTTCGCAAGAAAGGGTTGGAGCCGGTTGTGTTTCGCTCAGCACTTTAACAGGACCAGGAACTTCAACAGACAGGAGAATTCATTTGCTTCCCCGGACGTACAATTCGCTGCACGCACGTGGAGCCATCGTTTACAAACTGCTGCTTGCGGCTGGGATCGTCACATCTCTGCATGGTGAGTTTGGTGCAGCGCAGAGTTTGCATCGGCAGATGCCGAGGGTCCCAGCGCAGGTCAATGTCCCACCTTCAAATGCCCAGCTTGCGTCCCCGGATATAGAGCGGCGAGTTGACGGTCTTTTGAAGCAAATGACGCTCGAAGAAAAGATCGGCCAGTTGGTGCAGTATAACGACAATGGCTACGCAGCCCCTGCTGGGCCAGCAGACCAGGGCGCCGTCGCTCTGGCTGATAATCCTGAGACGCATAACAGGATCGACGCGATGCAGTTGGCCGCAACCGGAAGGCTCGGCTCCATGCTCAACACGGTAGGCGCTGCGCGGACAGATGCTTTCCAACATGCAGCCATGGAGAAAAGCCGTCTCCATATTCCACTCTTGTTTGGCGCCGATGTCATTCACGGTTTTCGTACGATCTATCCTCAGCCTCTGGGACTTGCCGCAACTTTCGATCCAGAGCTGGTGGCGTCGCTTGCACACATGTCGGCGCAGGAGGCGACGACAGCAGGAGTACGCTGGTTCTATTCGCCGATGGTGGATATTTCGCGCGATGCCCGGTGGGGCCGGACTACGGAAGGCGCAGGCGAAGATGCCTATCTGGGCTCGGCAATGGCCCGGGCTTACATCCGCGGCTACCAGGGAGATGACCTCTCCCGCCCAGACAGTGTGGCCGCGAGCGTGAAACATTTTGCCGCCTATGGCGCAGCCGAGGCGGGCAGAGAGTACAACACGACAGACATGTCGGAGATTCGGTTGCGGCAGGTATACCTGCCTCCATACAAGGCGGCAATCGAGGCAGGCGCCGCTACTGTTATGAGTGCCTTCAACGCGCTCAACGGCGTACCGGCGACCGCAAACCCATTTCTGTTGCAAAAGGTACTCAGAGAGGAATGGGGGTTCGATGGCCTGGTGGTCAGCGACTATACAGCCGTGATGGAGTTGCAGAACCATGGGATCGCCCTCGACGCAGCGGACGCAACGCGGAAGGCGATTCGAGCGGGAGTCGACATCGATATGATGTCTCACTACTATGACTCGCAGTTGCCATCGCTCATTCGCTCGGGCGAAGTCCCGATGCAGGTTGTGGACGAAGCGGTGCGCAGAGTGCTGCGTGTGAAATACGCGCTGGGCCTCTTTGAGCACCCCTACGCACAAGGGAAGGAAGTCACTGCGGCGGTGCCGGAGCATCGGCCTCTCGTGCGCCGAGCGGCGGAGGAGTCCTTCGTGCTGCTGCGGAACGAGGCGGAACAGCACGGTCCGCCAATTCTGCCTCTTTCACGGCAATCCAGGAAGATTGCATTGATTGGTCCACTTGCCGACAGTGCGAATGAAATGCTGGGAGCCTGGGGAGGCGGGCCGCGGTTGAAGGACGTTGTCACGGTCAAAGACGCCCTGGAGGCGAGGGCGAAGAAGACTGGCGGGTCACTTCTCTATGCAAAAGGTACCGAGATATCCGGAGCCTCCGAGGATGGCTTTGCGGAAGCGATACGAGCCGCGGAGGAGGCCGATCTCGTGGTGCTTGCGCTGGGCGAATCTGGCTCGATGAGCGGCGAAGCTGGATCGCGCGCAGATCTTGACCTGCCTGGCAATCAGGAGAAGCTACTTGAAACGATAGCGGCAACGGGACGTCCGATTGTTTTGCTCGTCTTCTCTGGACGCCCGCTTGTGCTGACGTGGGCGGCGCAACATATACCTTCGATCATGGAAGTCTGGTTTCCCGGCACTGAAACAGGACCTGCGATCGCAAATGTGCTTTATGGCGATGTTTCTCCCAGCGGCAAGTTGCCCATGAGCTTTCCCCGGGCCGTTGGTCAGGAGCCGCTTTACTATAACCAATTCCCGACGGGACGGCCGCCCGCCCATGTGGATCTGACGGAACCACCTGGGCCTGGCTCCCGCTTTGTCTCGCGCTACATCGACGTTCCAAACGACGCCCTGTTTCCTTTTGGATATGGTCTTGGCTATACGAATTTCGCATACTCAAACGTTGCGGTCTCGCGGGCTTCAATACCTTTGGGCGAGGCTGACCGGGCCGATGCGCGTAAGCTCATTACGGCAACGGCAATTGTAAAAAATACTGGGAGCCGGGCCGGAACAGAGGTAGTGCAATGCTACGTCCGCAATCTGGGCGCGAGCGTTGAACAACCGGTACGCAGCTTGCAAGGGTTCGCAAGGACAACTTTGAAGCCGGGCGAATCGAAGGAAGTTGTTTTCGATCTGGGCTTTCCGGAGCTTTCCTTCTACAACAACGGCGGAAGAGCAGTGATTGAGCCAACGCACTATACCGTGTGGATCGGAGGCAGCTCGCTTGCGACGGAAAAAGCCGAATTTACCGTAGGCCCCTGAACCGGCGTGGAAAGGTCTGCCAGGTACTCTGAGAGAGCTTGCTCCGCAGCATGGCAATATGTAGGATTCCCGTCGAAGCGCAGCTTGAAACCCCAGTGCATGGGTTGCAATCCTTTGGATTGGCGCGTTCTTGAAAGCGATCGGAGAAAGGCCGAGTAACGGCGGTATCTGCGAAGTTATGGAACAATCTTGCGCGACTCGGCCAGCGGACACGTTTTTGAGCCCTGGAACCGCACTGGTCCATGGGGCCTTCGTGCTTACAGGGGTAATGACCACGCTTCTGGGGCCGATGCTACCTGTGCTCTCTGCACGCTGGGCGCTCGACGATACGCAAGCCGGCTACCTTTTTACCGCTCAGTTTGCCAGCTCCATGGCAGGTGTGTCGCTCTCAGGGTCTGCGACCCAGCGCTACGGCTATCGGGTAGCGCTGGTGCTGGGGCTGGGGGTGATGGCGACGGGTGCGGCGGTCCTGGCACGTTCATCCTGGGCGGCAGGCATCGCTGCTGTGTGCTGCTACGGTTTTGGTATAGGTGTTGTATCTCCTGCCGCCAACCTGTTAATTGCGGAGTTGAATCCGAGCAACCGGGCGGCAGCTCTGAACTGGCTGAACTTCTCGTGGGGAATCGGAGCGGTGGGATTCCCTCTTGGCGTTGCCCTCCTTGCACTCTCTCATCGCACGTCCTTACTAATGGTTGGAATGGCATCCATGCTGTTGCTGACTGCTCTGAGCCTTAGCTTTGCTCCCTTTGCCATGCCGAAGCGACTGCGAGCGGAGCAGAGAGACGGCGGAGGCTCAAGCCTGGGGCGCAACTGGTTCGTGTTCCTGCTGGGGTCTCTCTTTTTCCTTTACGTTGGAACTGAGAACTGCATCGGTGGCTGGACCGCTTCTTACGCTCATCGGATGACGACTGTCCACGGCACGTTCTGGGCGCTGACCCCGTCCTTCTTCTGGGGAGCTCTACTGGCTGGGAGGGCGTTGGCACCGGGCTTTCTGCGCCATATGGGAGAGAGGCATCTGGCATCTGCCGGCCTGCTTATTGCATCCTGCGGCGTTAGCGTCCTGCTGGCGGCACGGACGATTGGAGTAGTGTCGCTGGGCGCGGTGGTTGCCGGTTTGGGACTGGCCTCTGTGTTTCCCATCGATATCGCTCTGCTAGCGGAGCTGTTCGGAGAGATGGCCTCCCGTGCAGGCGGGATCATGTTTGCGCTTGCCGCGCTTGGGGGAGCAACCCTGCCTTGGCTAGTGGGCCTGGTATCCACGCGATTCGGAAACCTAAAAATTGGATTAGCAGTTTCGTTGTTGAGCTGCCTTATGATGCTCTTCCTCTTCTATCTCGTTGGCCGCACATCAAACGAAGACAAGGATGGCGAATGATCATGGTGGCCAGAGACGGCTTTGTTCAGCATTA
>JAFDVV010000073.1:0-17320 GCA_018268775.1 Acidobacteriota bacterium
CGTGCGTCAGCTTCGCCGAGATCTCGGTCGCCTCCGCGATTCGTCCCGCCTCCATCAGATTCGCGATCAGGTACATCAGGTTGTGCACGTAGTTCCAGTCGTTGGCAACGCTCACCTGCTGCGCCTTCATGTACGCCTCATCCACGTGCATTGAGTTCTCAAACGACGCGCGCGCCGTCTCGTAGTCTCCCATGCGGTAGAAGATGTGCCCCGGCATATGCACCATGTGCCCCGAAGCAGGCGACAGCGCGCCCAGCTTCTTCGCGCTCTCCAATGCAAGCTCGGGATGGTTGCCCGGCTCCACCGCGTGGATCCAGTAGTGGTTCGCCGCCGAGTCATCGGGATGCTCCTTCAAAATCTCCACCAGCAGCGCCTGCCCCTGCGCCGTTCCCGCCTTCGGCTCGCCCTTCTTGTCGAAGCCGTTCATCATCGACTCGGCAAGATAGATCTTCGCCTGCACATCGTGCGGATGCTTCGCCACCAACTCGCGCAGGACCTTCGTCTCTTCGGAGTCCTTATACGGCTCGTCATTGCCAGCACCCGTATTCGGACCATGCTTCGACCGCGCAGCCTTCTCCTTGCTGTCGATCACGGCAGCCTTGATGTAGAGCTTCTCCGCTTTACTTGCGTGCTTCGAAAGCGAGTCCGCCTTCGCCAGCGCGGCATCTCCCCAGGCGCTGCCACCGCCGCGAAAGTTCGCCGCCTGGTAAAGCCCCCAGTAGCACATGGCGCACTTCGGGTCAGACCGCACCGCCTGCTCGAACGCGCGCGCCGCCTCGTAGTCCCAGAAGTCGTGCAACAGGTTCAGCCCCTGCGTAAACCACATCTTCGCGTCATTATTCGCCGCCGTGATCTTGAGCGAGCTGTTGCCCAGCCCCTCCATCCTGACCGGAGCGGGAAGCGTCTCCGGCGACTTGATCTCCCCGGTCATCTCCTGGCTGTGACACAGCATTGCCGGCTGCGCAAGGGCCACTCCTCCAGACAACGCACTACATAACAAAACGACTAACCTGCGACGACACCTCATCCCACTTGCTCCTTCCGATAAACACTCAGCACTGCTGGCTGGCTAGCTGCGCCAGTGCAGCGTCACCGGCCCGTTCAGCGGATGCTCGCCGGTGCCTTTGAGCCGTGCCTGCTTCAACGCGAAGTACCACTTCGCCGGCTTGTCCGCATCGTCGATCAGCATCAGTCCCGGGTGATACCTCAGCCCCTGCGCCTGCTCGATCATGGTCTGCTGGTCCTGCGCTACAAACCTTGCGCCAAAATATGTAGCAATTGAAGTTACAAATGGTACATGGTAGAAGACGTTCCACGCCGCCAGCACATCGATCCTGCACGTCGATGGCGTCACCGGCGTGACCGTCGTCAGACTGGAAAACCACTTCGCGCCCGCGCGGATCGTCTCGTAACGGCGGTTCGGCAG
The DNA here is from genome assembly GCA_018268775.1 of Acidobacteriota bacterium. GTDB lineage: Bacteria > Acidobacteriota > Terriglobia > Terriglobales > Acidobacteriaceae > Edaphobacter. The sequence continues at coordinate 1,427 of JAFDVV010000073.1, forward strand.
CACGAAGTCGATCGTCGTCGTGATCGGCTCGCCGTAGACGCCAAGCAACTTATAAGGGGCCGAGTTCGCGCTCGGTGCGTGAGACGACATCCTGAAGCCCTGAGGAATCGGCTCGAAGTGCTTCGTCTTTTCGTGAATGCTCGCCCGGCTGCGCCACCACCAGGCCTGGTGCACAAACGGCCCATGCGCCGGGTCCATCAGCCCGATAATGCCGTGGTCCACGTTGCACGGAAGATCGGCCACCAGATGCGCCGAGCGATACTTCGCGGAGAACTTCGGCAGCTCCGGTACGGGCGGCAGTTCGTCAGCGCCTGCGGCAGAGAAATACGAAGCCCTTCCGGTTCCGGCCTCGGGCATATAGACCCACGCATAGCCGTCGCGCTCCTCGCACGGATACGCGCCCGCGTAGATCTTTCCCGGCTCAAGCGTCTCATGCTGCGTCAGTGAAGGAATCTCCCGACACTGCCCCGAGCACGGCTCGAACTTCCAGCCATGGTACTTGCACTGCACGTTCTCGCCGTCGAACCATCCAGCGGAAAGCGGAATGCCGCGGTGCGGGCAGAGGTCGCGCATCGCAAACAATCTGCCGTCCTTCTTGCGGCCCAGCACCAGCGGAACCCCAAGAAGCAACGCCGTGGTCATCTTCCCCACGCGCAGCCCGCGCGAGCGCAGCGCCGGATACCAGTCGCCGAAGATCAGCTCCGCCGGAGGCCCGGCAGCGTGCGAGCCAAGTTGAACAAGATCGTTCATCTGCCTGAGTCTACGACAAACCGCCTGGAGAATCCGAGCGCCAGAAAGGCTTAACACCGATTGGCACCGATACCACCGATTCAAGAATGAGCAAAAGCAAACGATCTCGTACTTTATGCAAATCGAAACGCTCTTTTGTCTTCATTTGTTCCAGGCTTTTGAATTTGATTGGTTCAATCGGTGGTATTGGCGCCAATCGGTGTTAAGCCTCTCGGCCATACACTGGAGACGTGCCATACGACCTCACCCCACTGCGCCGCAACCGCCTGGTTATTTTCGCGCTCTGGCTCTTTCTGTATGCGAGCTTCGCCCTGCTCGCTCCCCCCCTGCTCGACGACGCCGACTCGGTCCACGCCGAGGTCTCGCGCGAGATGCTGCTGCGCCACGACTGGGTCACGCTCTACGCCAATGGCATCCGCTACCTCGAGAAGGCACCGCTGCTCTACTGGTCGATGGCCGCCAGCATGAAGGTCTTCGGCGTCAGCACTGCGGCCGCGCGCTTCCCACTCGCCCTCACGGTGCTTGCGCTGGCGCTGACGCTCGAAGGCTTCGCCCGCCGCGCCTTCAGCAACGGGCCACCTGGCGAGACCGGCCTGCGCGCGGGACTCTACGCCGCACTCATTCTGCTCTCGAGCTTTGGCATCTTCATCTTCACCCGAATCACCATCCCCGATGCGATGGTCTGCCTCTGGCTCACCTTGGCAATCTTTTGTTTCTGGATCACCGAGCACGAACCTGATGAAATGTCATCCCGACCGGAGCGGAGCGGAGTGGAGGGACCTGCTTCCCGCCTGCCCTGTTTCGGCTTTGCCGCCTGCTGCGCCCTCGGTGTCCTCACCAAGGGGCTCATCGGCGTCGTCTTCCCCGTTGGAATCGTCGCCGCATACCTCGTTCTCACTCGCGGCTGGCGCGGAGGCTTCGCCCGCATTCTGCGCTGCCACCCGTTTACCAGCGCGGCGATCCTGTTGCTCATCGCCGCACCCTGGCACATCCTGATTGGCCTTGCGAACCCCACGCAGGGCAACCCCGGCAGCATCGCATTCGCGCATGGACACTGGAATGTGCCGCAGCCGACCGACGGCAACGTGCACGGCTGGACGTGGTTCTACTTCGTCAACGAGCACCTGCTGCGCTACCTGAACCTCCGCGTCCCACGCGACTACGACACGGTGCCGCTCCTGCTCTTCTGGGGTCTCATTCTCGTCTGGCTGATGCCGTGGAGTGCGTTCCTCTTCCACGCCGTCGCGCAGATCGAAGCCCGAGCGGCCATCGCTGCCTCGCCCTTGTTCGCACGATGGAGGTGGTTGCAGGCGAAGATCAATCCCGAGAAGTTCGAGGTATCGCTCACTCCGCAGGAGAGCACGCTGCTGCTGCTCGGCATCTGGGCCGCCGTTCCGCTGCTCTTTTTCTCGCTCTCCACGCGGCAGGAGTACTACGTGCTTCCCTCATTGCCCGCGCTTGTCCTGCTGATCGCCGCCTGGCTGGCACGCGAGGCAGACGAGGCGGAGGCCTTCAGCGTACCCGACACGCTGGCCCGCGCAGGCCAGCGCATTGCCACCGTGCTGTTGGCGTGTGGATCGCTGGCCGCGCTGGCCGCGCTCTTCTTCGTCCTCCGCGCACAGCCGCCGGGACCGAACGCCGACCTCGCCACGCTGCTCCAGCAGAACCCCAGCGAGTATTCGCTCTCCTTCGGCCACTTCCTCGATCTCAATGCGCGTGCGATGGGGGCGTTTCGCAAGCCGCTGCTGCTGACTGCGGTCGCGCTGTTTGGCGGCACGCTGGTCGCATGGCTGTTGCGGAAGAACTACCGGCCGCACCTTGCAAACCTGTGGCTGGCTGCGGCGGCATTCGGCTTTCTGGTTGCCGCGCACCTGGGCTTGCAGATCTTTGCACCGGTGCTGACCTCAAAGCAGCTCGCCGGCGCCATCGCGGCGAACCTCAAGCCCGACGACATCATCGTCATCCACGGCGAGTACGAGGCCGGCAGCTCGCTCGGCTTCTATCTCAGGCGAAACGACATTCGCATCTTCGAGGGACGAAGCTCTAACCTCTGGTACGGCAGCTTCTTCCCCGACGCTCCGCCGATCTTCGAGGACGCAAACTCGCTGCAACTGAAGTGGAGCGACATTCACCGCGTCTTTCTCTGGCAAGATGTGACCCAACCTCTGCCGAAGCTCCCCGGCAAGACCTACCTGCTGATGCAAAGCGGCGGCAAAGAGCTTCTCAGCAACCAGCCAAACCCTTATTGAAAATACTTAGCACCGATCCCCACCGATTGACACCGATTCAACGCATCTCAACTTGGAGAACCACGAGAGCAGGCGGCTCGGATCAGCCTTCTTGGCCTCTTGTTCTCTTGCTCTTCAGATCGGTTCAATCGGTGCAAATCGGTGTTAAGTATTAACTTAGGCGGCAAAAAAATATGCGGCCCGAAGGCCGCATGTATCGTTTGAAACAAAAATCCTTTACCAGAGGCCCCATGCACGGCTCATGTAGTCGCTCAGCGCCAGCGTGACCAGAACCAGAAACGTCAGAAATCCCGATGCAACGGTCAGCTTGATGAGCTTCGACTGGTAGTACACATGCATGAAGAACAGGATGACGATCACCGCCTTGGTGCAGGCGATGGCCAGCGCCACGATCGGGTTGAATATCCCCAGTTCGATCTTGGCTGCCACCACCGTAAGGATGGTGCCCACCAGCAGCGCGACAAACACATATGTGTACTGGAGCGGTGAGACGATGTGATGGTCCGCGTGTTCCGGATTGGTGATATTTGCAGGGTCGTGAATATGTTCAGACACTTGTTTCTTCTCCTCCGCAGCCACGGACGGCTGCGCGCTTCACTGACTAAACGGGATGGCGGTTGATGAGATATAGCAGCGGGAACAGGAACAGCCACACAATATCGACAAAGTGCCAGTACAACCCGAAGTTTTCTATCGGCGCCACATACCCTGAACTGAAGTCTCCTCGTTGCGCCCTGGCCAGCAGCCAGAACAGCAGGCCGATACCGATGATCATATGCAGCGCGTGCATACCGGTCATCGCAAAGTAGAGCGAGAAGAAGATCTGCGTCTTCTGCGCCATGTCCGGCGGAAGCGGCTTCTCATTCAGGCCGTACGCATGTGGGTTGACGAACTCTTTGATGTCGTAGCTGGCGCCGGGAACGTGGTGCTTCTCCCACTTCTCGTGGTACTCGACATACTTGATGCCCAAAAAGACCGCACCGAAGGCGATTGTAAGGACCAGGAAGAGCACCAGCAGGCCCTTCTTGCGTACCTCCGCCGCCCACACACCAAGCGCCATAAAGAAGCCCGATGTAATCAGCACTGCGGTGTTCGTGCCGCCCAGCGGAATGCTGAGCTGGTTCGAGGCCACGACAAAGGCGTCGTAGTACCAGTTGCGGTACAGAAGATAGGCGAAGAACATTCCGCCGAAGAACATGATCTCCGTCAGCAGAAACAGCCACATGCCGAACGTCCCGGCCTCGCGCTGCTGCTCCTCCGTCTCGAAGTGATGGCGGAGCTGCGGCAGCGCGGCGTGATGATGGTCCTCTGCGTGCGTGTCGGGTGCTACTGCGATCGCGTTATCCAACGGTCGTCACCTCTTGTTCCGTCTTGTGGGCAAGCCACTCGTAGTCGTAAGCCTCGTAGTCGATCACCGGCGTCTCGATGAAGTTCTCCGTCAGTGGCGGCGACTGAATCTGCCATTCGAGGCCCGTCGCCTGCCAGGGATTGTTGCCGGCAACAGCGCCGTACTTCAGCGACCAGGCCAGGTAGATCATCGGCAGCATGTAGCCGATACCAAGAACCGTCGCTCCCGCTGTCGAAAGCACGTTGAGCACCTGGAACTCTGCCGGGTACGAGTGATACCGGCGCGGCATGCCCAGATAGCCAAGGATGAACTGCGGCAGGAAGGTCAGGTTGAAGCCGATAAAGGTCGTTACCGCAGCCAGCTTCGACAGCGACTCCGGATACATGCGGCCCGTCATCTTCGGCCACCAGAAGTGGACACCGGCCAGGAACGCCATCAACATGCCTCCCACCATCACGAAGTGAAAGTGGGCCACGATGAAGTATGTCTCCGTCAGATGGATGTCCATGCCCAGCGCGCCCAGAAAGACGCCCGTCATGCCGCCAATCGTAAACAGTCCGAGGAAGCCGAAGGCGTAGATCATGGGGGTCTCGAAGGTGACTGAGCCCTTTTGCATGGTGAACGACCAGTTGAATATCTTGATGGCCGAGGGCACCGCCACCAGCATGGTCAGCAGCGAGAAGACCAGAGCAGAGTAGTTCGAAATGCCCATAATGAACATGTGGTGGGCCCAGACGAAGAAGCCGAAGATCGCAATGGCCACCGAAGAGAACGCGACTGCCGAATAACCGAAGACGCGCTTGCGGCTGAAGGTCGAGATGATCTCCGAGATAACGCCCATGCCCGGCAGAATCATGATGTACACGGCAGGGTGCGAGTAGAACCAGAAGAGATGCTGGAAGAGCAGCGGGTCGCCGCCCAGCGTCGGGTCGAAGACGCCGATGTGGATCGTGCGCTCCAGAACGACCAGCACCAGCGTGATCGCGAGGACCGGGGTGCCCAGCACCATCATGATCGACGCTGCGTAGTTCGACCAGACGAACAGCGGCATACGGAACCAGGTCATGCCCGGAGCGCGCATGCGGTGGATCGTGACGATGAAGTTCAGGCCGGTAAAGATCGACGAGAACCCGATGATGAAGACCCCGAGGCCCGCCGTGACCACATGCGTGTTCAGGTAGTGCGTCGAGAGCGGCGTGGTAAATGTCCAACCGGTGTCGACACCGCCGAGCACCAGCGCGGCCAGCGTAAACAGACCGCCAACCATGTAGAGGTACCAGCTCAGCAGGTTGACCTTCGGAAACGCCAGGTCCTTGGCTCCTATCATGATCGGAATCACGAAGTTCCCGATCGTCGCCGGCACCGATGGCACCAGGAACAGGAAGACCATAATGATGCCGTGCATTGTGAACAGCTTGTTGTAGGTGTCCGACGCCACCAGGTCCGCCTGCGGCGTCAGCAACTCCAACCGGATCAGGCCTGCGAACGCTCCGCCGATGAAGAAGAAGAACGTGATCGAGATGAGGTACAGCATCGCGATACGCTTGTGGTCGCCCGTGAGCAGCCAGCTCAACAGACCGTCTTCCGCAGTAATGTAGTTCTTCTTCGGAATCGTGGCCGTCTTCTGGTCGGGGAGATTGACGATGGTTGAACTCGTTGCGCTCATGGCTTCACCACCTCCGGTGTTGCGGGAGCCGCCTGGTTATTCGACTCCGATGTGGTCAGCGTCTGCTGAACACGATAGTTGGTTTTCAGGGACTTCAGATACTCCACCAGATCGATCAGGCCCTCTTCGCTGATCTGCCCCTGGTAGGTGGGCATGATGGGGGCATAGCCCGCCGTAACGTGCTGCGACGGATTCAGGATGGCATCGCGGAGATAGGCCTCATTGACGAGAACCTCAGACCCGTTCGCCAACCTCAGCTTCGAGCCGTAGACACCCGCGAGGTTCGGCCCGCGCGCTGCCGCGTTGCCCGAATGGCACGCGTTGCAGCCCATGCTCGCAAACAGCCGCTCGCCGTTCTGCGCCAGCGACATGCCGCTGGTCGAACCCTCCGTCCACTTCTTGTAGTCCTCGGGGGTGAGGACTGTGACCTCGCCGATCATCGCCGAGTGGTTGGTGCCGCAGTACTGCGTGCAGAAGATGTGATACGTCCCCGGCGTCGTCGCCTCAAACCAGACAGTCGAGTAGCGGCCCGGAATCACCTCGCGCTTCACGCGGAAGTCGGGTATCGAGAAGCTGTGAAAGACGTCCTGCGAGATCATCGTCAACTGGATCGGCTGGCCCGTGGGAACGTGCAGCGCGTTGATCTCGTGCTGCCCGCCCGGGTGCTCGGCCTTCCACATCCACTGCTTGCCGACGACGTAGATGTTCATCGCGTTTGGCGGAGGGTTGTAGATGCGGAAGTACAGCAGCGCGCCCCAGACAAAGACGATGAGGAACAAGGCCAGCGGAATGATCGTCCACGTCGCCTCGAGCAGCGTCGAGCCTTCAACCTGCGTCGCGACCGGGTTGCGGTCCTTGCGGTACCGCAGAGCGAAGCCGAAGACAAGCGTACCCACCAGCGCAAGGCCGACGACCGTGATCAGCAGGAGAAAGAAGTAGAGCGCATCGGCATACGGCGCGATCGTCGACGCCTCGCGCGGAAACAGCGCGGAGTTCGTCAGCCACTTCATCAGAAATTGCCACAGTACGGGACTGATATGCATCGTTACCCTTTATCCATTCTCTTTCTTCGTCAAATCGTGGTCGCGTCCAAGCTTCGCGTCTTTGCGGAACATCAGGAAGATAAAGCCCCCCAGGCCCGCCATCGTGACCATCCCGCCCAGTTGCACAACGCGGGCGATCCGCAGCGAGTGCTTATTTGCATGCGGGTCGTAGTGATAGCAATAGGTCAGGATGTTCGCTACCGGAGAACCGATCTTGTTGTCGGATGCCTCGATCAGCCCCAGCATGATGTCCTTCGGCGAGTACTCCACGCCGAGGTAGTACTGGGCCAGCTTGCCGTCCGTGGTTGCGATCTCGATCGAGCTCGCATGAGCAAATTGGGTCAACTTGCCGTCCGGCCCGGGGACGCGCACATAGCCAAAGCCGACCGCATCCGTCACCTGGTCGATCGAAGGACGCTGCCCGGTCAGGTAGTGCCAGCCTGCCGCCGTCTCCGGCCGACCGTAACGCTTCAGATAGAAGGCCTTCTTCTTCGCGGCCATCTCTGGCGTATCGCTGGGGTCGATCGAGACGACGATCACGTCGAAGTCCTTGCCCGGCGTCAGCTTCACCATCTCGAGCGCGCTCGAAAGGCCGTCCATCTCCTCCGAGCACAGCATCGGGCAGTTGAAGTAGACCAGCGTGACGATCGCGGGACGCTTGCCAAAGTAGTCTCCCAGCTTGACCGTCTTGCCCGTCTCGTCCAAAAACTCCGCGTCCAGTGGGAGCGGCTGGTTCAGCTTCTGCGTAACACCGACGCGCTGCAACACCTGCGGAAGCTGGTCGCCGGAGTTCTCGCCCGTCTGCTTGTCGCCATAGCCTGCGACCTGCGCAAACAGTGGGGTGCACAATACAGCGCAGGTCAGCGCAATACTCGCCGCTCGTCCTGCGTTTCTCCGGGTTGTAGTCCAGTTCCTCATGTCCAGTCCTGCTGCGTTGCCGCTTTGCAGCTACTTCTTCACTCCACTACTTCACAGGAACCAGTGCGGCGTGTTCCGCTTCCTGTGCCTTGCCGAAGTCCATCTTCTGCCTGCGGGCTTCGATGACCTGCTGCTCATAGCCCGTTCGCGCGAATCCATCCGTAAGAGGCGCCTGCACCACAGGCTCTTCCTCTCCCGCCATCAACGTGCCGGTACCGGCAGGCTCGGCGTGGACGGGGAGACCGCGCTGCGCGATCAGCTCCATCGCACGGCCGATTGGAATACGGATCGCGTCCTGTCCCGGCGTCGACGAGTAGTAGTCGAGCATCAGGTCTTCACGGGAGTGCAGGTCCGCCGTCGCCTGGTTGCCGTCGTCCATATCGAGACGGGGCTCCGGGAAGTCTTTCGACAACTGCTGCAGGACCTTCTGCTCCATATCGGGGTTCGTGGTCAGGTTTTCGCGCTCGCGGGTGGTCTTCACCCCGGCAAGCTCATGCCACTTGTCCACCGGGCCGTCGGACTTGATCAATGTGCCGTTGATCAGCTTGCCCAGGACGAAGCAGACGACGAAGAACACTGCCAGAAATCCGAACAGGCCAGTGACAAAGACGATGACCCCGTTGACGTTGACGTCCGACACCTCGTAGCCGGGGTCTTCCGGCGTGTGGTGGTGGGGGTCGTGTTTCAGATCGTGATCGTTAGTGGGCATGTTCGGGCTCCAGCATCTCTTCCAGGTGCGGGTCGTTCACGTTCATCAGCGGACGCTTCATCAACTCAGTCAGGTAGAAGGCACCCCAGACCGAAAGCACGGCCACCGGAACGGTGATGTAAGCGAGAATTCCAACGTTGTTCGCAAGGTGCAGATTGCCGGCAGCGTCCGAGAAGTTCGGCTCGATCAGCCAGAACATGTCCAGGCAGCGGGCGAAGATCATCCAGCAGGTGAGCCAGATCATCTTGCTCTTGTTGCGCTTCAGGTCGCGCGACAGCAGCAGGACGAACGGGATCAGCCAGTGGCAGATAAAGTCCAGCGAGCAGATCACCCACCATCCACCCTGCACGCGTGCCATGTACCAGGGAATCTCGTCCGGCACGTTGCCCGACCAGATGATCAGGAACTCCGCAAAGCAGAGGTAGATGTTCAGCATGACGAAGGCGAAGAGGAACTTGCCCAGGTCGTGCTGTTCGGTCACGCGCAGCAGCGTCTTCATCGGCTGGAAGCGCGAGAGCAGGACAACCGACAGGATTCCCAGCGCCAGCACCTGGTAGCCCTGGCCCACAAGAAATTGCAGACCGTAGATCGACGAGTACCAGGTCACATCGAGCGACTTGATCCAGAGGATCGCGCCGTCGGTCAGCAGAATGACGTAGATCAGAATGCCGATACCGGACAGGTTTTCAAACTTGATGCGCCAGCGGTCGAAGCTCTCCTGCGTCCCGGCCAGCGGGTCGGCGTCGCGTTGCAGCGACCACTTGTTCAGCAGGAACGCCATGAAGCCGAGAACGGCGAAGATCACGATCGTCTGCCCGATCGCGGAGCCGGGGCTGAGCATCGCGTGCTTCGCGTTTGCCGTCAGCATCTGCTCCTGCGTCATCAGACCCTTCGCGTGGGCTTCTGCGGTCGCCGCTGCGTTCGGGAAGGCGGCCCACTGGTACAGATGTTTCATCAGCACCAGCACCGGGATCACCAGCACTGCGACCAGCTTGAGCGTGCGCGACATCGCCTCAAGCGGACGGCGCAGCAACAGGCCCCACTTGCCGCCCGAGACGTATTGCAGCATCAGCATCGCCAGACCGCCGCCGGCAAAGCCGAACGAGATCATGAACCCAAGCAGGTAGCCGCGCAGCAGGTGGTTGCGGCCCTCGTGTGTCCACGAGAACGCTAGCAAAGAGACGATGGCGGCGAGCGCACCGACGATCAGCAGGCGCATCCGCCAGGCCTTGAGGGCCTCCTCGGGCGCGGCGAGCGATGCAGGAAGAACCTTCGGCCCGTGGCCGTGTTCCTCTCCGTGATGTTCGTGTCCGTGTGACATTCGTTTCAGGCCTTCATTCGGAAGCTTCCGAGACTACTGCTTTGTTGCTCCAGTGGTGGTTGGCTTGGCCGCCGGCTTCGCTGCCGCCGGTGCTGCTTGTGTCGAACTTGATCCAGGCGCCGGCAGGACAAACGGCTGCCCATCCGGAGTTCCCTCGTCTACCGTTCCCGGGAGCTTCCACGGTTCGGCGAACGAGGCGGGCATGCCCGCGCTCTCGGCAATACTCTTGATCGGCTCCACATGCGCGCCCGCGGGCACGTCGGACTGCTGCGCGTTCTGGCTCAACTGCAACGCGCGAATGTAGGCCACGATCGCCCAGCGGTCCGCGGGAGTCACCTGCGAGGCGTAGTCCGGCATCGCGCCATAGCCATTTGTGATCACGTGGAAGAAGTGGCCCAGCGGTGCCGTGCGCAGACGCGCCGTATGGAAATCCCCTGCCTTGGCGTAGCCGCGCTGCACAATCATGCCCTCGCCGTTCCCTACGCGGGAGTGGCAGGGTGTGCAATAGACATTGAACCGCTCCTGGCCGCGCTCAAGTACCTGCGCCGTCACCGGGAAGGGCAGGCCATCGCCTTCCTTACCGTCCACCAGACCGGTCGCAAAGTAGGAGTCCGGGTGCGACTGGTTGCGCGCGACCGTGTTGGCCACCTGCGGACGAACGGAGCGCCCGTCGGCATAGAACGACGTTCCCCGCTGTGGGAAGAACTTCGGCTGGTCGTGCATGTCCTGGCGGCAGCCGGCCAGAACCAAGGTAGCCGCCGTTGCGCCGAACACCACGAATTTGTTGAGCTTCTGCATGCCGTTTCCCGTTCCCTGCATTAGTGGTCCACCTCGACGACAGAGACCGCGTGAAACTGCTCGAGGAACGACCGTGTTCCCGAAGGCGAAAACTGCGGATCGGCCGCTTCGAGGCAGAGGAAGAACTTGTCCGTCGTCGCTCCGTTGCGGAAGTTCGGGGCATTGAACAGCGGATGATAGAGCTGCGGAAGACCGTTCAGGGCGATCATGCCAAACCCCGCGGCGAGACCGGAGAAGAGGATGGTCCACTCATACGCCGGAATGATGAACGCCGGCCACGAGAACAGCGGACGCCCCGCGATGTTGAGCGGATAGGCCCAGACCGCGATCCATGTCTGCATCAGGAACGCCGTCGTCACGCCCATCAGACCACCCAGCAGGCAGACCAGGGGCACGCGGTTCTTGTGGAAGTTGAGCGCGGTCGCCGCTTCCTCCACCGGGTACGGTGTATAGCACTCCATACGCCGGTAGCCCGCAGCCTGCGCCGCCTCGGTCGCATGCACCAGCTCACTGGGAGTATTGAACTCCGCCAAAAGGCCGTAGATTCCTTCTTTGCGCGGCATTAGGTGGTCTCCTCAATGACCGTCTCGGCGTCGGGTCCGCGGCGGGTGATCTTGGTCTGCGGCAGCATCATCCTGATCTCCGACATCGGGATCATCGGGAGGAAGCGCACGAACAGCAGGAACAGGCAGGTGAACAGGCCCCATGTTCCGATAAAGAGCATGTAGTCCCACTTGGTCGCGACATACGTGCCCCAGCTCGAAGGCAGGTACTCGCGGTAGAGCGAGGTCACGACGATGACGAAGCGCTCGAACCACATGCCGATGTTGACAATGAACGACAGCACGAACAGGTAGCCGACGTTGACGCGCAGCTTGCGGCTCCACAGCGTGGTCAGCGGGATCGCGATGTTCGTCAGGATCAGCATCCAGTAGCCCCACCACATCGGGCCGAACATGCGGTTCCACATCATGAAGAACTCCCAATGGCTGGCCGAGTACCAGCTCATGAAGACCTCCATGCCGTAACCATATGCCACGATCGATCCCGTCGCGAGCATGACCTTCGCCATGTTGTCCAGGTGACGCAGCGTCACCAGGTCTTCCATGTGGTAGAACTTGCGGATCGGAATCGCCAGCGTGAGCACCATCGCGAAGCCGGAGTAGACGGCGCCTGCGACGAAGTAGGGCGGGAAGATGGTCGTATGCCAGCCCGCCAGCGCCGCCACGGCGAAGTCGAAGCTGATGACCGTGTGCACCGAGAGCACCAGCGGCGTCGAAAGACCGGCCAGCAGCAGCGAGGCCGTCTCATAACGGATCCAGTGCCGCGTCGAACCGCGCCATCCCAGCGAAAGGATGCCGTAGAAGTACTTGGCCAGCGGCATCTGCGCGCGGTCGCGCAGCGTGCCGAAGTCCGGGATCATGCCGATGTACCAGAAGACCACCGAGATCGTCGCGTAGGTCGACACCGCGAAGACGTCCCACGCCAGAGGCGAGCGCCACTGCGGCCAGACGTTCATCGTGTTCGGGTACGGGAACAGCCAGTAACCCAGCCACGGACGGCCCACGTGGATCAGCGGGAACATGCCGGCGCAGACCACGGCGAAGATCGTCATCGCCTCGGCAAACCGGTTGATCGAGTTGCGCCACGTCTGCTTGAACAGCAGCAGGATCGCCGAGATCAGCGTACCGGCGTGGCCGATACCGATCCACCACACGAAGTTGATGATGGCGAATCCCCAGGCCCCGGGCATCGTAACGCCCCAGATGCCGACGCCCTTCAGAAAGAGCCATGTCACCGAGATGACTACCAGCGTGGCCACGCCGCCCGCCACCAGAAGACCGAAGAACCAGCCCAGCGGCGTGTTCGACGTCAGCACCAGCCCGGCGATCTTCTGCGTGACCGACTTGAAGTTGTGGCCCGGCGCGATGACCGCGTACTCGCCGGTCCGCGGGTCGATCATGGGGTCGTTGATGGGTACTTTCGTCGCCATTTATGCCAGCTCCGGATTCGGGTTGATGACGCCAGCCGTATAGGTGGTGCGTGGACGGTAGTTGAGGTCGCCCAGCACCTGGTAGTCGCGCTCCTCGGCCTTGCGCTTGGCAACTCGGGAGTTCTTGTCGTTGATGTTGCCGAAGACGATGGCGTCGGTCGGGCATGCCTGCTGGCAGGCAGTCACGATCTCGCCGTCGTGGATCTCGCGGTTTTCCTTGTCCGCCTTGATCTTGGCCGCCTCGATGCGCTGCACGCAGTACGTGCACTTCTCCATCACGCCGCGCGAGCGGACAGATACATCGGGGTTGCGCATGAACTTCAGGCTCTCCGTCTCGTAGTCCGAGTACAGCAGGAAGTTGAACCGGCGCACCTTGTACGGGCAGTTGTTCGAGCAGTACCTCGTACCCACGCAACGGTTGTAGACCATCACGTTCAGGCCCTCGGGCGTGTGCACCGTCGCGCCCACCGGGCAGACCTGTTCGCAGCCCGCGTTCTCGCAGTGCTGGCAGGCCATCGGCTGGAAGTGCGCCTTCGGAGCATGCAGGTCGCCCTCGAAGTAGGTGTCGATGCGCAGCCACTGCATGTTGCGGCCAACCTTGACCTGCTCGCGGCCGACGACGGGGATGTTGTTCTCCGCGTAGCAGCTTACGATGCAGGCGTTGCAGCCGATGCAGGAGTTCAGGTCGATCGCCATGCCCCAGGCGTTCTGTATCTTCAGGGTCGAGGGATCCGTCTTCTTGTAGTTCCACTCGCCGGGGAACATGCTGAGATCGGTTTCCTTCTTTGCCTGCCAGCCGGGATCGCCGTGCGCCGGGTTCTCGCCCTGCGGGCCGTAGCCAACCTTGTTGACCACCGTGCCGCTGGCGCCCTCTTCGGCGAACTTCGGGTTCTTCTCCGCCTCTTCCACCGTGGCGTAGCGGATGATCGACCGCTCCATCGCCTCGTGGCCAGCCAGCGAGAATGTGCCCTGCGTGTCGTACACCGGGCGCTCCAGATCATGCTGCGCGAAGCTGCCGCGATGCTCGACGTTGTGCACCTTGGTGACGCAGAGGTCGTAGAAGCTTCCGTCGATCTTCTTCGCCGTCGCCCCAACACCAGTCAGGGGAGCGTCCGAGGCGCGCAGCTTGTAGGCATTGAAGCCGACACCCGCGCCCACGCGGCCCGCTTCGGCGCTGCGCCCAAGTCCAACGTGCACCGTAATCACGCCATCCGGATGACCGGGGGTCATCAGGACCGGGGCCGTGACCTTGCGGCCGTTCAGCTCCAGCTCGATCAGCTCCGTCTCCTCGACGTTCAGGGCGGCCATCGTCCCCATGCTGATCAGCGCGGCGTTGTCCCAGCTCAGGTTCGTCACCTGCTTGGGAAGCTCCTGCATCCAGCCCACGTTGCCGTAACGGCCGTCGTAGAGCGAAGGATCGGGGCGAAACGCAAGCTCGTAGCCCGAGGACGATCCCTTCGGAGCGGCAAACTGCGTGACGCGCGCCGGGACGCCTGCCTTGGGAGCAAATGCGGTGTCTGCAACCCAGCCATCGTGCAGCGCCTTGCGCCAGCCCGTAGCGAAGTCGCCCTTGATGTAGGTCTTTGCATTCGCAACGACGGCGTCATAGGCCGAGGCCTGCGGATCGGCGAGCAGCGCCTGGAAGATGTCGTGCGCGCTCTTGCCGCCGTACATCGGGTCGATCATCGGCTGGACGATCGAGATCGTGCCGTCATACGCGCGCGCATCCGACCAGCTTTCGAGGTAGTGCGCCTTATTGATGTGCCAGGTCGAGATGGAACCCGTCTCATCGAGGTGCGTTCCCAGATGAACCGTGGTCGGCACCTTGTTGAGCGCATCGGCGAAGTTCAGGTCGGCGGGGGCGGAGTAGATGGGGTTGACGCCGAGCATCACCAGCCACTGCACCTTGCCCGCGTTCATGTCGGTGACCAGCGCCTTCAGGTCGGCAACCTGTTCGCTCGGCAGCGGGTTCACCGTCTCGGTGTAGACCACCGTCTTGCCCACCGCGCCGATCAGCGTATTGATCGCGTAAGCGGCGGCGTGGACCGAGGCCGGAGCCTGCTCGCCGGGGATAACGACTGCCTTGCCGGGGGTCTTCTTCAGGTCGGCCAGCAGCGCATTGAAAAACTTCGTCTGCTCGGCATCGAGACCGGCGGGCGCGGTGCCGAGAACCAGGGCATCGGCAAATGCCGCAACCATGCTCGGCTTGAGTCCCAGGCGATGCTCCGCCTTGAAGCCCGTCACCGTCGGCATCGACTCGACGACATACAGCCGGTTCGTCGTCTTGCCCTCTTCCCAGCGATGGCGCTCCGCATAGGCCGCTGCCAGCGGCAGGAAGCCGGGATGCGCGATGCCGCCGAGGAAGTCGGCGTCGAGCGAAAGAATCACATCGGCGTCTTCCAGCTTGTACTGCGCGTCGGCGTAGCTGCCGAATGCCGCCTTCGAGGCCGCGCGCGAGGAGTCCTGATTGACCGGCTCCCACTGCACCAGCTTCGCCTGTGGATACGCCGCCTGCACCTGCTTCCACTGCGCCGCAAGCGTCGGCGAGGTGATCGTCTCGCTCAGGAAGTAGAGGCCCTGTCCACCGGAGGACTTCTTCGCGGCATCGATAAACGCCTTCTGAAAGTCTCCGTAGCCGGCGATCTGACCGCGCAGACGCACGTGCTGCGAGCGGTCGGGGTCGTACATGTCCAGCAGGGTGCCCTGGGTCATGGCATCCGACTTGCCCTTCGACATCGGGTGCTCGGGGTTGCCGTCGACCTTGATCGGGCGGAACGAGTCCGACTTCACCAGCACCGGGATCGCGCCCGTCGGGAACGGATGCGCTGTCGCAAAGTACATCGGCTTGCCCAGAACGAGGTCCTCGGGCTGCTTCACGTAGGGGAAGATCGGCTCGTCGGGCTGCTTGGTGCAGCCGGCCAGTCCGGCCAGGGCGAACGACGCGCCCATCACCTTCATGAAGCCGCGCCGCGATACCGCGTCGACCCACTCGCCCGCTCCAGCCTGCCGGGGGAACTCCTCCTGCATCAGTTGCTGGAACGCCGGGCTATCGGAAAGCTCGTCGAGGTTCTTCCAGAAGCGCTTGCCGGTCTTGCCGTC
>JAFDVV010000073.1:17384-53462 GCA_018268775.1 Acidobacteriota bacterium
TCTTCCGTCAGTGACTTTGTGTCAGCCATCGTATCTTCTGTTCCTATCCCGCTCGTTGGTATGCCGGTCGTCTTCATCGGTGGCATGTCTCGCAGCTCGAGAGTTCATCCGGTGTACGAATGTGGTACTGCGCCGTCAGGTACTTGCCCAGCTCCATCTGGCTGGTGAACTTCGTGTATCCGCTCGGCACCGCGGCCTCTTCGGTCGTGACCTCGCAGCTCACGTTCTGCGCGGTGGCCCCGCCCTTGTCGGTGCTGGAGCAGACAACCGGCTTCGAGGTCGACGGGCCTTCCCACGCCATGTTGTAGATCTCCGCCGTCGGACGCAGATTGACGGCAGGATTGCGGTGGCAGTTCAGGCACCACTCCATCTGCAGCGTGTTCTGCTGATACATCAGCGGCATCTCGTCCACGCGGCCGTGGCAGCTTGCGCAGCCGATGCCTTTGTTCACATGAATCTCATGGTTGAAGTAGACGAAGTCCGGAAGGTCGTGAACGCGGATCCACTGGATCGACGCGCCCGTTGCCCAGCTCTGACGGACGGGCTCGAGATACTCGGCGTTGGTCCAGATCTGCGCATGACAGTTGATGCAGGTCTTGGTCGGAGGAATGCCGGCATACGCTGCCTTCTCCACCTGCACGTGACAGTACTGGCATTGCAGGCCCAGACCCTCGACGTGGTGCTTGTGGCTGAAGGGAATCGGCTGGTCGGGCCGCTGGCCCTGCCGTGTGACCCAAGGGGATCGCTGCAGTGAATTCAAGGCAACGCCCAGCGCGACGACGATCAAGCCGGTGATAACCAGGCTCGCGCGAGCCAGCGCGTTCGAACTGCGGTCAAAAACTTGCGCCATGAGTGCTTTCCTGCTTCCTCTCCGCTTCGCCTGGCGTCTGATGATCAGGGCGAGAAGGGTTCAAGGTTGTTGTGGTCCTGGCTGTCCATCGTCGATTCAATCAACAAAATCGACGCTCAGGCGTCCGTTTTCACACTTCAACCTGAAAATTATTCCTCTGGAACTCTGAGTATAGCAGTGCAAAAAGGCATTCTTTAAGCGCTGGGCGATACTCGCAACTGATTTTTCACCTGCAACATCCGATTATCGAAACACTGGGAGACGCCCGCGAAAACCGCCTGCACAACATCTCGTGCATCGATGCGCCACGGGCCACGCGCACCACAATATCTACCCTGCCCGAAAGGTATCGGCCTTGTAAATCCATACCAAAACAGTCCGTTTTTCTACCCGCCATCTCCACCGCCACTCGCAACACCACACGACCCTAATCGAGACTCTCCCGCACAAACTATGACTTATGTCACAGGAGCACCCGGGCGGAACCGTTCATCCATGCACATCGACGAAATCATCCGCCGCCATGAGCGCCTTATAGTCGTCATTCTGAGGCGTAGCCGAAGAATCCCCGTATCTCCTCTATTGCATGTGAGAGTTTCAGCGGAAACTTCCCTCTCTTACGCCGCGTACAGACCGTCTTCGCGCCCAACGAGCTACCGGGATTCTTCGGCTACGCCTCAGAATGACGGGCGGTGGCGGATGAGCTGTTCCGCCTTCCACCGCGCCCGCCGTGCTACTCTCAACCCGGAATGCCCCCAACAAAGAACCAGGACAAAAACAGGCTCTACTACGGCGACAACCTACAGGTTCTCCGCGAGTACATCCCCGACCAGTCGGTCGACCTCATCTATCTCGACCCGCCCTTCAACTCGCGCCAGGACTACAACGTCCTGTTCGCTGAAAAGGACGGCACCCGCTCCGCCTCCCAGATCACCGCCTTCAAAGACACATGGGAGTGGAACGAAGAGGCCGCCCGCTCCTACGAAGAAGTCATCGAGCAAGGTGGCCGCGTAGCCGACGCCATGCGAGCCTTCCGAACCCTCCTCGGCGGCTCCGACATGCTCGCCTACCTCGCCATGATGGCCCCGCGCCTCGTCGAACTGCGCCGCGTCCTCAAAGACACCGGCTCCATCTACCTCCACTGCGACCCCACCGCCAGCCACTATCTAAAGCTGCTCATGGATGGCGTCTTCGGCGCGCAAATGTTTCGCAATGAGATTGTTTGGAAACGAACAGCGCCACATAATGACGCACGACGCAGATTCGGCGATCAGAGCGACATCATTTTGTTCTTCGCTAAGTCAGATGCTTCGGTATTTAACCGCACTTTCGGGCCGTATTCGGAGGCATACATTAAGTCTCACTACTCAATGCAAGATCCGGACGGACGTCGATTTACGACCGGTAACTTGAGAAGCCCGAGCCCACGCCCAAACCTTACATACGAATACAAGGGGTATAAACCGCACGCTAACGGATGGACCGTCTCCCGCGAAGTAATGGAAAAGCTAGATGCTGCGAATCTTCTCTACTACCCTGACAAGCCGGGTGGACGATTGCGGGTAAAGAGGTACCTGGACGAGATGCCAGGAACTCCAGTCGGAAACGTATGGGAGGATATCGCTCCACTGAACTCACACGCGCAGGAACGCCTCGGCTATCCCACCCAAAAGCCCGAAGCCCTCCTCGGACGCATCCTCAAGGCCAGCTCCAACGAAGGCGACGTCGTCCTCGACCCCTTTTGCGGCTGCGGCACGACAGTGCAGGTCGCGCAAAAGCTGAACCGCCGCTGGATCGGCATCGACATTACGCATCTCGCCATCGGCCTTATTAAAAAGCGACTGGCCGACTCGTTCGGAATGTCTATCCGCGAAACCTATCAGGTATTCGGAGAACCCACCGACCTCGCAGGCGCTCGGCAATTGGCCGTGGATGACCGTTTTGGCTTCGAGAACTGGGCGCTTGGTCTCGTCTACGCACGAAAAGCGGAAGCGAAGCGAGGGGCAGACCGTGGCGTCGACGGCCGCAAGCTCTTCTTCGACGACCGGTCACAGAACGCGCGCGAGATGCTTATCTCCGTGAAATCGGGGCATGTAGACGTAACCATGATTCGCGATCTGCGTGGAGCCATGGAACGCGAACACGCGGAGTTCGGCATCTTCATCACACTGGAGCCACCCTCGAAGCCAATGCTCCGGGAAGCCGCCGATGCGGGCGTCTACAAGTCGCCGCTTGGCGGTACGCCTGCGCGGATTCAGATATTCACCATCGAAGACCTGCTGGCGGGCGCGACCATCGACTACCAGGAGCTTTTGGATCGCACGCTACGCTCTGCTCCCCGGCACCGCCCTCAGCCTGCGACGAACCTTACCCTCGATTTAGGTGATTGATCTATGACAATGACCCAGAAGATGACCCGCGAGCTGGCGCATCGTATTGGTATCGACGAAGCGAACCGCTACATGAAAAATGCCGGACGAACATCGTGGAGCCAGCAGGACTACGCATACGCCACCGCCACATTTCAGCGCCTGTGGCCTTGCTGCATTCATCAACTTGAACCCGGCGAGTGTTCTTTGTGCAACTGATTGGCTATCGCGCCCAGGCCGCCGAGAACCTTACCCTGGACTTGGAAGCCTTAGACTTGGAATAACATGCCTCGTCCCAGTGCCACCACTCGCGCTCCGCGTTACGACTCTGCCGCCGCCATCGCCCAGCTCTCCGCCGCCGACCCGAAGCTCGGCAGGCTGATCGAGCGGGCCGGGCCGTTTACCCTGCGCGTTTCGAGCGGGCTTTCGCCCTTTGAGGCGCTGGTCGAATCGATCGTCTACCAGCAGCTCCACGGCAAGGCGGCAGCCACCATTCACCGGCGCTTGCTGGAGAGCTTTCACGGCGTCTGCGGCGCGGGCGTACATCCCACGGCGCAGCACCTGCTCGACTGCCCCAATGAGCAGCTACGCGCCGCCGGCCTGTCGCACAACAAGATGCTCGCCCTGCGCGACCTCGCGGCGAAGACCGTCGACGGCACCGTGCCTACGCTCGCCGTCATCCGCAAGATGAGTGACGACGAGATCGTCGACCACCTGACACAGGTCCGCGGCATCGGCCGCTGGACGGTGGAGATGCTGCTGATCTTCAGGCTTGGCCGCGCGGATGTCTTCCCCGTCTCCGACTACGGCGTGCGCAAGGGCTTCGCGCTCACCTTTCAGGGTCTGAAGCCGACGAAGAAGGTCGAACCCTCCGACCTTCCCAATGCCGAGACCATGCACAAGCGCGGAAAGAAGTGGGGGCCGTGGCGCTCCATTGCAAGCTGGTACCTGTGGCGCGCCTGCGACCTGGCCAACGGCAAGATGGTGTTGCCCGGCGCGAAGGAGTAAGATCGGTCGCTGCCATAAATATGGTAGGCTGGCCGCATGAGAACGACGGTCGACATTCCGGACTCGAAGTATCGTCAACTGAAGAGCAAAGCCGCTTCAGAGGGTACGACAGTAAAGGCGCTTGTCCTGAAAGGCGTCGAGGTCGTCCTCACGCAAAGGTCTCCTGCGCCCCGGAAACCCTTGAAGCTCCCTCTCGTCAAATCGAGCCGCCCCGGGAGCATTGACTTGGACAACGAACGAATCTATGACCTCATATTTTCCTGATGTCAATGTATGGCTTGCCGTCGCAGTATCGGGTCATGTTCATCATCGGCGGGCGGCCGCCTGGTATCGGGAGGTCAACCCTGAACATGTGTTTTTCAGCCGGTTGACCCAGCTTGGCCTGCTTCGTCTGCTCACCACGCAAGCTGTCATGGGGCCGGATGTGTTGACGCAACGTCACGCCTGGAACATCTACGACCAACTCATTGCCAACGGAAACCGGTTGGCGCACGAACCAGCAGAAGTCGATGAGGCCATGCGGCTGCTCACATGGCACACCAGACCGTCTCCAAAGCTGTGGGCCGATGCCTACCTGGCCGCCTTCGCAAAACAATATGGATCGCGATTGATCACTTTCGATAAGGCGCTTGCTTCCATGACGAACAGTGTTTTACTCGATTAGGTTCAACCTTATCCGCCGCGATACCCTCTAACAGAGAACATGGCCAAGCTAAAACCAGCCTCCAAGCCCGTCGCCGCCTCCACTCCCACGACCGCCGGACCTGAGCGTTACGTCTGCATCCACGGCCATTTCTATCAGCCGCCGCGCGAGAACCCCTGGCTGGAGACCGTCGAGCTGCAGGACTCCGCCGCGCCCTATCACGACTGGAACGACCGCATCACCGCCGAGTGCTACGCTCCCAACGGCGCCTCGCGCATCACCGACCGCGAGAACAAGATCATCCGCATCATGAACAACTACTCGCGGATGAGCTTCAACTTCGGGCCTACGCTGCTGAGCTGGCTGTGCGACTTCGCCCCGCGCGCCTACCGCATGATTCTCGACGCGGACCACGCCAGCGTCGAGCGCCACAACGGCCACGGCTCGGCCATCGCGCAGGTCTACAACCACATCATCATGCCGCTGGCCAGCGAGCGCGACGCGCGCACGCAGATTCGCTGGGGCATCACGGACTTCAAAACTCGTTTTGGCCGCGACCCCGAGGGCATGTGGCTGGCCGAGACCGCGGTCAACCGCAAGGTGCTCGACCTGATGGCCCAGGAGGGCATCGCGTTCACCATCCTCGCGCCGCACCAGTGCGCGCGCGTGCGGCGCATCGCCGAAGGCGGCAACCCCGCCGAATGGACCGCGACACCCAATGCCGCCGTCGACACCCGCCACCCGTACCGCATTCAGCTCGACGAAGGCCGCAGCATCGTCGTCTTCTTCTACGACGGCCCCACCTCGCGCGCCATCGCCTTCGAAGGTCTTTTGAACAGCGGCGAAGACTTCGGCAAGCGTCTGCTGGCGTCCTTCGACGCCACCGACTGCGACCACACCGACGAGGCCTCGCTCTCGCACGTTGCCACCGACGGCGAGAGCTACGGCCATCATCATCGCCACGGCGAGATGGCGCTCTCCTACGCCATGCACTGGCTCGAAGACAACGAACACGCGAAGCTGACCAACTACAGCGAGTTCCTGGCAAAATTTCCGCCGCGCTGGGAGGCCGAGGTCGTAGACAACACGTCCTGGAGCTGCGCGCACGGCGTCGAGCGCTGGCGCTCGGACTGCGGCTGCAACAGCGGAAAGCTGGGCTGGAACCAGAAGTGGCGCGGCCCGCTGCGTCAGGCGCTCGACTTCCTCCGCGACGCCGTGGCGCCGCTCTCGGAGAAACTCTCCGCATCGCTCTTCAAGGACCTGTGGCCCGCGCGCGACGGCTACATCGAGGTCATCCTCAATCGCCAGGGCAAGACCAACAACTTCTTCGCAAGACACGCCGCCCACCCTCTTACCGGCCACGAGCGCGTCACCGCGCTCGAGCTGATGGAGCTGCAGCGCCACGCACTATTGATGTACACCTCGTGCGGCTGGTTCTTCGACGAAATTTCGGGCATCGAGACCGTGCAGGTGATCGCCTATGCCGGACGCGTTCTGCAACTGGCCGCCAGGCTCTTTGGCGAACCCGGCGCGGCGCTGGAGAAGCAGTTTCTCAGCATCCTCGCAGGCGCGCAGAGCAACATCCCCGAGGCCGGCAACGGTGCCGAGGTCTACCGCCGCTACGTCACCAGCATGAAGATCGGTCTCGAACAGGTGGGCGCGCACTACGCTATCAGCTCCATCTTCCGGCCCTATCCCGAAGACGGCGAGATCTTCTGCTACGACGTGCACCGCTCCAGCCACGACGTCTACACCTCGGGCCGCGGCCGCGTGGCACTGGGCAGCGCGCGCATCCACTCGCGCATCACCGAGGACACCGAAGAGATATGCTTCGCCGTGCTTCATCTCGGCGACCAGAACATCTCCGCCGCCGTGCGCCGCTACGACCCCGGCGACCCGGAGCAGGTGCGGCAGTTCAATGCCTTCTCCAAGGACGTCGGACTGGCCATGCGCCGCGCCAACCTTCCCGAGGTCATCCGGCTGATCGACCAGAACTTCCGCGAGACCAACGGAGCGCACGATGCGGAATCGGCCCCGGCACCTGCGGGCTACTCGCTGCTCTCGCTCTTTGCCGACGAGCAGCACCGCATCCTCCAGACCATCCTGACGCAGACGCTGAGTGAGATGGAGGATTCGCTGCGCAAGATCTACGACGACCACGCCTCGCTGCTGGACTTTTTGACCGACACGGGAATCTCGCCGCCGCCAGCGCTTGAGGTCGCCGCCAACTACGCGATCAACGCCTCGCTCAAAAAGGCGCTCGAGGCCGAGCCCTTCGACCCCGAGCAAGTCCTCTCGCTGGTCGAGAAGGCGACGGCGGAGCACATTACGCTGAACCACCAGCAACTGACCTTTATCGCGGGCCAGAGGATGAAGCGCGCGATGGTGCGGCTGGAGGCCGCGGCCGCCGGCGACCCCACGGCCAACGGCGCTCTCGCTCACGCCCTGGCCATGGCCGAGACCTTCCGCAAGGTGCCCTTCGAGGTCAACCTGTGGGGCGCGCAGAACATCTGGAACGACCTGCTGCGCCGCAGCGACAAGGCCTACTGGACCGAGGAGTGGCGCGAGGACTACCGCAAGCTCGGCGAGGCCATGAACATCAAGGTCGATCAACTGGTGACAGAGGAGGGCGTCAGCGCCTTCTGAAGACATCGAACAAACACATTCCTTGAAAGGCAATGGCTTCAGCCATGCCGCAGGTGACGGAGTGCGCCCCTTCTACATTGGGTGGTCCTGAGCGTAGTGGGGTGAAGGATTCGCGGTTATTTGTGAAGATCGATATTCACCGATCCGTCGGGGAATTCGGCGCGCAGAACCAACTCCCCGCCCAGTGCTTCAACATACTCGCGAAGTGTACTGAGATAGACGTCGGTACGTCGCTCGATTTTGGAAACTTCCCCCTGGGCCACGCCTAAACGCTCCGCCATGGCCATTTGAGTAAGTTCCCGGGCCTTTCTCAGTTCGTTGATCGGCATAGCGGTCAGCGCCTCCTGAACCCGCCTTTCGACGCGCGCACGGCTCTCTGGACTCATTTTGCTGCGAAGTTCCGCAAACTTTTTTGCCATGACAACCCTCCTAAACGTCTCCAATTTCATAAAGATGCCGGGCATAAATCTCATCGGCCCTTGGAATCATGGTGTCGTAGAAACGATTGTCGCCTGTTTTATCTCCACCAATGAGGAGATAGGCCATGCGGCGCGGATCGAACGCGAAAAAGACGCGATATGGCCGTCCCTCATGCTGGACGCGCAGCTCTTTCATATTCTGAAACTTGGATCCCTCAACGGTATCGGCATAAGGACGAGCGAGCGATGGCCCCCTCTCTTCGAGAAGGCGAACACCGAAATCGACGCTTTCTTGTTCACTCACAGTGAGCTCATTCCACCACTTACCGAATTCGTCGGAGTACTCAACCTCCCAAGCCACAGCACTATTATTCCATAAAAGGAATTATTCTTTCAAGCGCATATTTTTCGCTTGAGCGAGAAAATATCGCGAACAATGGCCCATGAACCTGGGCAGCTTCGATCTTCCAGAGCAGCTTGGCCCCAATAGGCCAATCCTCCTACACCGGCCTCGCCGCTCCCGGCATAAAATATAGCTATGTCCATTAACCCGAACGCCACGCTCGCCGCCGCGGACCCTGAGGTTTATGCCCAGGTTGAAAACGAGATCCTTCGCCAACACGAAGGTCTTGAGATGATTGCGTCTGAAAACTTCGTCTCCCGCGCCGTGCTCGAGGCCGCCGGAACCGTCTTCACCAACAAGTACGCCGAAGGCTACCCCGGCAAGCGCTACTACGGCGGCTGCGAGTACGCCGATGTAGTCGAGAACCTCGCCCGCGACCGCGCCAAAAAGCTCTTCAACGCCGAGCATGCCAACGTGCAGCCCTCGTCGGGCTCGCAGGCCAACGCCGCCGCCTACATGTCGATCATCAACCCGGGCGATACCGTTCTGGGCCTCGACCTCGCCCACGGCGGACACCTGACCCACGGACACAAGCTGAACTTCTCCGGTAAGCTCTACCGCATCGTCGGCTACCAGGTGCGCAAGGACACCGAGACGATCGACTACGACGAGCTTGAGGCCAAGGCCATCGCCGAGAAGCCCAAGGTCATCGTCGGCGGAGGCTCCGCCTACCCGCGCTTCTGGGACTTCGCGCGTATGCGCGCCATCGCCGACAAGGTGGGCGCGTATCTCTTCATCGACATGGCGCACTTCGCCGGATTGGTCGCAGGCGGAGCGCATCCTTCGCCGGTGCCGCACGCGCACATCACCTCGACGACGACGCACAAGACGCTGCGCGGTCCCCGCGCCGGACTGATCCTCAGCACCCAGGACCTCGCGGCCGCAGTCGATCGCGCCGTCTTCCCCGGCCAGCAGGGCGGCCCGCTGATGCACATCGTCGCTGCCAAGGCCGTTGCCTTCAAGGAGGCGCTCGACCCCGCGTTTTCAACCTACGCTCACCAGGTCGTCGCCAACGCGAAGGTACTCGCCGATGCGCTCGCCGCCGAGGGCTACCGCATCGTCTCCGGCGGGACCGACAACCACCTGATGCTGGTCGACGTCTTCCAGAAGGGCATGTTCGGCTCCGAGGCTGAGAACGCATTGGGCGAGGCCGGAATCACCGTGAACAAGAACGCGATCCCCTACGACACCAACCCGCCGATGAAGCCGTCGGGCATCCGCGTGGGAACCCCTGCGCTGACCACACGCGGCATGAAGGAGGGCGAGATGAAGCAGGTCGCCGTCTGGATCGCCCGCGCGCTCGAGCAGCGCAACGACCCCGCCGCCCTGCGCAGGATTCGCGGCGAGGTGACGGAGCTGGCCGACCGCTTCCCGCTGTATGAGTTCCTGCGCCAGCCGCAGACGGTGGCCTAGGGCCTGTTATGAACTTAGGGGGAACGACTTACGCTTTGTCATAGGTCGTCATTCTGAGCGTAGCGACGAATCTCAGTATTTTTCCGCTGCACGAGATGAGAACTACAGAGATTCTTCGCCTGCGGCTCAGAATGACGGCTGGGAATTAGGTGCTGATGGGGTGAAAGTTCATAACAGCCTCTAGGGCCTGTTATGCGCTTTGGTTGGACGAAAGAACCGTGAGGTCGCCATTCTGAGGTAAAGCCGAAGAGTCTCAGCATTTTTCTTCGTCGCGCTGAAAGCTTGAAGCTACGGGGATTCTTCGCCTGCGGCTCTGAATGACGATTAGATACGTTCCTCCCCGGTCCACCTCCGTGGAACTCACCTTGCCGCTTCCTGCCTTCGCGTATGGGGTGTAAGGTGTTCCCACGGAGGGAAGACTTCCCGATGGCCCTTGAGGTGTTGACCTGGCTCCTTGCGATTCCGCTGCTGGGCTTCATCACCGGCATGAGGACGATGACGCCCATGGCGGCGCTGTGCTGGTTTGCCTACCTCGGCTATCTGCCGGTGCAGGACTCCTGGGCATGGTGGTGCGCGAAGTTACCCGTCGCCATCGTGCTTACAGTGCTCGCCATTCTTGAGTACGCCGCCGACAAGCTATCGCTAAGTCCACGCCCCACACGTCCTGCCGTGCTGATGGTTCGTTTCTTCGTTGGGGGACTGGTGGGGGCGATCCTCGCCTCGGGTCTTAACGCCTCGGGGGTCGAAGGGGTGATTCTCAGCATACTGGGAGCGCTGGTGGGGGCATTTGCCGCGTATCAACTGCGCCACCAGCTCACGCACCGCATCGGCTGCAAGATGTGGCAGGTCACGCTGACCGAGGACCTCTTCGCCATCGCCTGCACCATCATCTGCCTGGGCATCGTCACCGGCTGAGGCCCCTTATACCCGGCGCCAAAGGCTACAATAGTCGAGGCACTTCGGAAGGGCATCCCGGACATGAGCTGGTTCAAACGCGAAGAGAACGAGATCGTCAACGACCAAGAGCGCACGGTGCGGACCGAGGGCCTCTGGGTCCGCTGCCCCGACTGCAACCAGGTCATCTTCAAGGCCGACCTTGAGGCCAACCTGAACGTCTGCCCCAAGTGCGAATACCACTTCCGCATCGGCGCGCGCGAGCGCATCGAGGCCCTGCTCGAACCCGGCTACGAGCTGGTCGACCTCGACCTGCGCTCGACCGATCCGCTGGAGTTCACCGACCTGAAGCCCTACAAGAAGCGGCTGCACGAGGCCCAGAAGAAGACCGGCCTGAACGACGCCATCGTCAACGCCATTGGACACCTCGGCGCACAGCCCGTCGTCCTCTCGGTCATGGAGTACAGCTTCATCGGCGGATCGATGGGTGCGGTCGTCGGCGAGACCATCGCCCGCGCCGTCGACCGTTCGCTCGAAACGCGGCACCCGCTCATCATCGTCTCGGCCTCGGGCGGGGCGCGCATGATGGAAGGCATTGCCTCGCTGATGCAGCTCGCCAAGGTCTCCGCTGGACTGGCACGGCTCGACGAGGAGGAGATTCCCTACATCTCGATCATGACGGACCCCACCACGGGGGGCGTGACCGCCAGCTTCGCCATGCTGGGCGACCTGAACATCGCCGAGCCCGGCGCGCTGATCGGCTTCGCCGGCCCCCGCGTGATCGAACAAACCATCCGGCAGAAGCTTCCCGAGGGCTTCCAACGCTCAGAGTTCCTACTGGAGCACGGCTTCCTCGACGCCATCGTCGGCCGCAAGGACATGAAGCAGTACCTGCACCAGTCGCTGGCGTGGATGACCGGGTTGAAGGAAGTTCACTCTGGGAATACCGCTTGAAAATACTGTGTCCTTCTACAGTTTTCCCACTCAGTCGCGATATATAACCTAAACATGAAGTCGCTTTCGGTGCTCGAACTTTGCGCTGGTGCAGGTGGTCAGGCTTTAGGTTTTGAACAAGCCGGCTATCACCATGTTGGATTGGTAGAGATCGATGCGCATGCGTGTAAAACGCTCCGCTACAACCGGCCGGACTGGACAGTTTTTCAGGAAGACCTCAATCATTTCGATGGTAGCGCGTTCAGCGGCATTGATGTCTTAGCTGCTGGGCTCCCTTGTCCCCCATTTTCCAAGGCAGGGAAACAACTCGGCAGCGCAGACGAACGCAATTTATTTCCTGCTGCATTGAGAATAATCCGCCAGACGAAACCCCGCGCGATCGTTATCGAAAATGTGCGTGGCATTCTTGATGCCGTCTTCGAAGACTACCGAAAATACATTGTCAGCGAGCTGCCAGAATATTGGACGGACTGGCATCTATTGAATGCCTGCGATTATGGCGTTCCTCAACTACGGCCACGAGTCAATTTTGTGGCAATTCGTAAGGGGCACGAGCATAACTTCAGATGGCCTGAACCATTAACATCCAAGCCTCTGTCAGTTGGCGAATCGCTCTACGATCTAATGTCGGCCCGTCGGTGGCGTGGCGCAAAAGCATGGAAGACAGCGGCAAACGAGATCGCTCCCACCCTAGTCGGCGGCAGCAAAAAACACGGCGGACCGGATCTTGGGCCAACCCGTGCACGCCGCTCTTGGGCAGCCCTTCAGGTAAACGGCAGCAGTCTGGCCGAATTGGCCCCGGAACCAGATTTTGAAGGGATGCCGCGTCTAACAGTCCGCATGGCTGCACGAATTCAAGGATTTCCAGATCATTGGCAATTCGTAGGCGGTAAGACGGCTGCATACCGGCAGGTTGGCAATGCGTTTCCTCCACCAGTTGCTTTTGCCGTTGCCACATCTGTTCGACGGTGCCTTCAGGCAAAAATCAATCTCCGTGCTGTCAGCTAAGCTCTCCCGCTTCTCTTAGCAATTGAATATCTGCGGGTCTTCGAGGCCTAATCGAAATAAACTCATTCGGGTTACACCTCGGAAGGTCCAATCTTTCAATGAGAGCACCGTGATATTTACCGGATAGCAGCGCTATTCCTTCCTTTACAAGCCGATCTCTTGCTCCACCATTTTTACGCAAGCGTTTCAACGTGTCCTTTTGAGGAGCCAGGGCAAGAATCACCTCACGAGATATCGGCCTTCGTTCAAATAGCCGGAACATTTCAGCCAATCTTTCTGAACCTCCTCTGGATCCAGTCACAGTTCTTAGAATCTGTGGTGATACGCCTTCCCAAAAATTCTTCGGGTAATCCTTATTTCTTAGCAACCAATGAACACTACTAAGGCCAGATGCCGATATGGTCTTCTTTTTATCCTGATTGCTTCCGGCAGTCAGAATATCTTCTTGAATTACGACAAGCCCAAAAGAGCATTTGGCGGTTTTTTCGTTTGCGCTGATCAGAATACACGGATGTCCGACTGCTTCTCGCGGGATCATCCACGCTATGTTAATTGTGTTTTTTATATCGACTTCAATTCCATCGATACGAACATCCAGCACTTCGCCCCTGTCCAACTTGAGATGGTTTCTGAGAAGAATTTCGATCTTCGTTCCGATATAGGTTTTCTCTGTTTTCTCAAGTTCACTTATGAGAAACCGCCTCGACCGGGGGGCATCGATCACCTCATCGATTGCCTGCCGTAGCAGGTTTGGTATATCCACTACGAAGTTGTCCCATCCCCTGGCATGGCGAATGATTGCGTCTTCCAGACGCGTTAAAAGTTCATAATCACGATGTCCTTTGTCTAACCCTTTTCTGAAACCAAGTCGCGTCAGCTCCGCATCTGCCATTGCAAAAAGGTAGCATGGTTGGGTGGATCGTCTCGATCCAACACGGCGCTCCGAAAACATGAGGCGTATTCGGAGTAAACACACGAAGCCCGAGATGGCCGTGCGAAAGATTACTCATTCACTCGGGTTTCGTTACCGTTTGCACTCCAAACATCTACCGGGAAAACCTGATCTCGTCTTTGCTTCGAGAAGGGCCGTTATCTTTGTGCATGGATGTTTTTGGCATTTACACCAGGCTTGCCGTGAAGGCCGTGTTCCATCTACAAGGCGGGCTTATTGGTTGCCGAAGCTCGAGCGAAATGTTGCGCGAGATCGCGAGCATATTACTGCTCTAAAGAGGCTCGGATGGCGAACCTTGACGATATGGGAGTGTGAAATAGCGGATCATGCCAAACTTGGACGGAAGATTCAACGTTTTCTCACCACAAATTCTTCCCTCCCCCTGTCCAAAAGCCCTCTCCCCGCCCGTCATCCATGCAGCAGGAGATAAACTCCTGACTACGGATTGAGGAGTTTTTATGGACTATCTATTGTTGCTCTACTCAAACGAAGACGGCTGGAAGCAGATGACCCCCGAGCAGCAGAAGCAGGGCTATGCCTCTTACATGGCCTACACCGAGGCGCTGAAGAAGGCCGGTGCCTACAAGGCGAGCCAGCGTTTACAGCCAGTGGCTGCGTCGACGACCGTCCGCGTCACCGACGGCAAGTCGCAGGTGCTCGACGGGCCATACGTCGAAACCAAGGAGCAGTTGGGAGGCTTCTTTCTGATTGAAGCCGCCGATCTCGACTCCGCCCTTGCGTGGGCTGCGCGCTGCCCCGGCGCGAGCCACGGCACCGTCGAGGTCCGTCCCATCTGGGCCATGGACCCGAACACGGACCAGACCTACCGCGCTCTTACAGCCAAATAGGAGAACAGCCGATGCGAAACGCGCTCGCATTCCTCCACGTCTCCGCCGGCGGCTACTTTGCTGCCCCGGCGGAGACCTGAGCTGGGCGAAAGTGCAGGCCCGCACGGCAAAGCCATGACTGAGACACCCACCATCGAGCAGGCCCAGGCGACAGCCGAGGAGGTCGCGCGACGGAGCTACGGTAAGCTCGTCGCCTTTCTCGCCGCGCGCACCCGCGACGTCGCCGCCGCCGAGGACGCGCTGGCCGATGCCTTCGCCGCGGCGTTCGGCGACTGGCCGCGCAACGGCTGCCCGCAGAACCCCGAAGCATGGCTGATGGCCGCTGCGCGCCGCAAGCTGATCGACACTTCGCGACGCCGCCAGACGAGCGACGCCGCCGTTCCGCAACTGCAACTGATCGCCGAAGAGATGGAGGCCGCATCCACGCAGGACGAGCTTCCCGACCGCCGCCTTGGGCTGATGTTTGCCTGCGCGCATCCCGCAATCGACGCCGACGTGCGCGCTCCGCTGATGTTGCAAACCGTCGTCGGACTCGACGCGAAGACGATCGCGTCCTCCTTCCTCGTCTCGCCCGCAGCGATGAGCAAGCGTCTCGTGCGCGCGAAGACGAAGATCCAGCAGGCCGGAATTCCCTTCCGCATCCCGGAGCGCGAGGAGCTTGCGGCGCGCCTCGACGCCGTGCTCGACGCCATCTATGCCGCATTCGCCGAAGGATGGGCCGACCCCGGCGGCACCGATGCCGCGCGGCGCAACCTCACCGGCGAGGCGTTCTTTCTCGCGCGGCTCATCGTTGAGTTGTTGCCCGATGAAGCTGAGCCTCTCGGCCTGCTTGCGCTGATGCTCTACGCCGAGGCGCGGCGCAACGCGCGACGCAACCGCGACGGCGAATACATTCCTCTCGCCGAGCAGGACATGACGCTTTGGAACGCGGCGATGATCGATGAAGCAGAGTTGCTACTGGCTCGCGCGGGAGCGCTCGGAGCGCTCGGCCGCTATCAGCTTGAGGCGGCGTTGCAATCGGCGCACACCACGCGCTGTCGTACGGGAGTCGACAACTGGGTTGCCGTCGTGGCGCTCTACGATGCGCTCGCCACACTTGCGCCATCGCCCGTCATCGCCATCAACCGCGCGCTCGCCATCGCCGAGATCGAAGGCCCGCGCGCCGCGCTCGACGTGATGCCGAAGCCCGCGTGCGATGCGCGTCTAAACCAGTACCAACCTTACTGGGCCGCGCGAGCCGAGCTGCTGGCGCGTACTGGCGCAAGAAAACTGGCCGCCGAAGCCTACGAGATGGCCATCGGACTCGAGCGCGATCCCGCCGTGCGCGGCTTCCTGCAACAACGGCAGGCCATGCTTACCGCTTGATTCCCGTCCAGACTATGTTGGCCGTGTCATTCCGCCTTTCTCGTTTCGGCATTCCTCCCTTGTTTCGGCATTCCTTCCTTGTTTTGTCATTCCGAACGAAGTGAGGAATCTGCTTTTTCCGGGTGGACCCACGGGCCGTAGCGGCTTGCCGTTAAACTGAACCCATGCACGAAGCCCGTCCATCACGCACCGCTTTGCGAGTCGCCATGCGGCGCGCTGCGCACCAGATCTACGATGCGAAGCCGCTTGTGCTCGACGACCCGATCGCCGTGCCGCTCCTCGGCCCAACGTATTTGCCCGAGGTCGAAAAGACGCAGACCAAGCTGCACAAACCCTTCTCCGTCTCACTGCGCGCCTTCCTTGTCGCGCGCAGCCGTTACGCCGAAGACATGCTCGGACAGGCCGTTGCACATGGCGTCACACAGTATGTGCTGCTTGGCGCGGGACTCGACACCTTCGCCTATCGCAACCCTTTTCCGCAGCTCAGAGTGTTTGAGGTGGACCACCCTGCAACGCAGCAGTGGAAGCACGAACTGATCGACGCCAGCAACATCGTGCGGCCATCCACGCTCACCTACGTGCCCGTTGACTTCGAGCATCAGCAGCTAAGCGCACAGCTTGCGGAGGCGGGACACGACGCCTCGCTGCCGACCTTCTTCGCCTGGCTCGGCGTCGTGCCATATCTCACCGAAGGCGCGTTTCGCTCCACGCTGTCGCTCATCGCCACGTCTCCCACGGGCAGCGGCGTTGTGATGGACTACGGGCAGCCGCGCGCGGCGCTCCCGTTCTTCGAAAAACTCGCTCACGACTCGCTCGCATCGCGCGTGCAGCTCGCCGGCGAGCCCTTCCAACTCTTCTTCACGCCGCAGGAGATGGCGGCGGAGCTGCGCGCATTCCGCGATATCGAAGACGCCGGTTCAGCCGAACTGAACGCTCGCTACTTCTCCGGACGCAAGGACATCCTGAAGCTGCATGGAAGCGCCGCGCGCATCGTTAGCGCGTGGGTATAGCAAGCGCCGTCTGAAGCGTGCATTCCTTTTTTGCTATGTCTCGTCTGGCTCTTGCATGTCCTTAACCCTTACGTTCAAGGTGGGCGATTTAGGGACGATCTCGCTGATTGATTTCGTCTCGTAGATGACTTGGCCGTTCGATTCCACGAACTTCAACGGTATCTTGGGGTTGTTGATGTCCTTACCGCCGGAGTCGTTCCATTTCTTCTCCCAGGCTGAAAAGTATGGTTCCAATTGGCTGGCGGCAACTTTGTAAAGCGTAATCAGCTCGATGCCTTCATAGACGGCGAAGTACCAATCCACCTTACGGTACTTCTCCACGATGGCTGGATTCAGGTGATGATGCGTCGAGAAGCTCCTGGTAAGCGAACGGTTGACCGATTTGAGTTCGCACTCTTGCCCGGTTGCATCGACGGCGTCGTTGCCTTCGCGCCCGGGCAATACCTTCAATCCTGTGATAAGAATGATTTGGAGCAACTTTCCGCCGTTGTCCTGAAAGATGTCGCCGATACCATGCCTAGTTGCAAGTTGCTGATACCTGCGAAGGGCGGGCAGGCAGTTTGCGAAGACGGCTTGATCGTCGAGAGTTTTGTCGATGCTGCTTTCCGCCAGAAGATCGACGGCTGCAACTCCCAGGGCGGCAGCTAAACGGTCGATATTTTCGAGTGAGATGTTTCGCTCAGCGCGCTCGATGGAGCCGACATAGGTTCTATGCAGTCCCGAGTGCTCGGCGAGCTTTTCCTGCGATAGTTTTCTTGCGAGTCGCAAAGCCCGGACATTTTGAGCGACAATCTTCCTGGATTCCTTTTTGTTTGCCACAGCCCAACATTGACGACTATGATGCCTTTAGGTCTACAGCTTTAAAGTAGCGGTTATGCATTCAGTTCCTTCTTATAAAACGGCTTACGGCCAGGCATTCTGTGGCGATTCTCTTGAATTGCTCTCAGAACTTCCCGACTCCAGCGTTGGACTCGTCATGACCAGTCCACCGTTTGTCCTGCAAAGGCCCAAGGAATACGGCAACCTCGAACAGGACGAGTACCTGGATTGGATGGTGAGCTATGGAAGGACGATCAAACGGAAGCTAAGGGAAGATGGAAGTTTTGTGATTGACTTGGGTGGGGCCTATCGAAAAGGGGTTCCCAGCAGGAGCTTATACAACTTCCGATTGCTTCTCCGTTTTGTCGATGAGCTGGGATTTCACCTAGCCGAAGATTTTTACTGGTTCAATCCATCCAAATTGCCCAGTCCTATCGAGTGGGTAAACAAGCGCAAGCTGCGAGCGAAAGATGCCGTAAACACGGTGTGGTGGTTGTCGAAGACCGAGTGGCCTAAAGCGGATATCCGGCGGGTTCTGGCACCGTACAGTGAGCGGATGAAGAAGCTGATAGCAGATCCTGAGGGCTTCTATACTCCGAAGAAGCGGCCAAGCGGTCACGATATTGGAGCTTCGTTCGCTTCCGACAACGGCGGTTCGCTTCCGTCGAATCTTCTGAACATTCCGAACACGGAATCGAATGGACAATATCTGGATTCCTGCAGGTTGGTGAACGCTTCTCCTCATCCGGCAAGGTTTCCTGCAAAACTGCCTGCATTCTTTGTTGAGATGCTGACGGATCCCGACGACCTGGTCGTTGACATCTTCGCGGGATCGAATACAACAGGGCAGGTCGCAGAAAGTTCGCGCAGAAGATGGCTTGCGTTTGAACTCGATCGCAAGTATGTTGCGGCTTCCGCTCTCCGCTTTCTGCCAGGTACGCTTTCAGACGACATCAAAATAGGCGCGTATCAAAAGATATTGGCCGGTGAGACCGTCGATCTGACGAGTTATTCGCCGACACCAACACTCTTCGAGATTCCGGCCTAGAACTCGATCCCGCGCTGGGCGAGGATTCCCTTCTGGTAGGCGTGTTTGACCTCGCGCATCTCGGTGACGGTGTCGGCGAGCTCGACCAGCGTGGGGTGGGCGTTGCGTCCGGTGAGGATGACGTGGACCATCTCCGGCTTCTGGCGCAGGGTCTCGGCGACCTTCTCCGCGTCGAGCATCTTGTAGCCAATGGCGTAGTTGATCTCGTCGAGCACGACGAGGTCCCACTCGCCGGACAGGATGGCCTCGGCGGCGTCCTGCCAAGCCTGCTCGACCAGGCGCAGGTCCTCGGGGTCGGTCTCTGCCCCGCCCACTTTGACGAAGCCGCGACCCATCTGGCGGATCACGATGTTCTGGCCGGCTGGCGGCCCGCCGGTTTGGGCCAGCGCCTGGTCGAGTGCGGCGACGGCGTCGAGCTCGCCGTAGTGCCACGAGCCTTTGAGGAACTGGAGGATGAGCACGCGCATGCCGTTGCCCGCGGCGCGCAGGGCGGTGCCGAGCGCGGCCGTGGTCTTGCCCTTGCCCGGGCCGGTGTTGATGACGATGAGTCCGCGACGGGAGGTTTCAGTCATATCTATATAGAGAGGATATCCGGTTCGGGGCAGTTGGCTTCCGGAGTCCGGCTTCAGTGGCCGGAGTGGTAGGGGTGTCCGGCCAAGATGGTGAAGGCGCGGTAGACCTGTTCGGCGAGCACGACCCGGGCAAGCTGGTGCGGCAGGGTGATACGTCCGAACGAGAGCAAAAGGTTGGCCCGGGACCTTGCGCTCTCAGACCAGCCGTCCGCCGGGCCGATGGCGAAGACCAGCCGCTGCGTGCCGGAGTCGCGCAGCTTGCCGATCGCCTGGGCGAGCTCCTCGGAGGAGAGTTGCCTGCCCCGGGGGTCGAGGAGGACAAGGTAGGCGGGGGTGCGGGCGGCCTGACGGTCGAGCCAGGTGAAGAAGGCCGCCTCGGAGTCGAAGAGCTGGCTCGCGCAGGGGGTGTAGCGCGAGGTGCGGGTGATGTAGTCGGAGATCAGGTTTCCGGCGGCGTCCGCCTTACCGCCAGAGCGATCGGACAGGATGGCGGTTTGTAGGACCTTTGTCACAAGAAGATATAGGTTCGTTAGCTATTCCATTAATTTGTCAAAAAATACACATTTACATATATACAAATGTGTATTTGCTGCTTAGACCTGTCTAAATATAGCCAAATGAACAGTTGAGTGAAAAATTTTGGATTGGCATCTGACGTGCATGGTCATCTCTGTTCCACGTATCGTACAAAAGCTGTAAAAGCATGATCAGTCATAGCTTTACGTGTCTTTGATGTCAATCTACGAATCGTGACTATGAGGAGTTGTAAAAATATGCGTTCAATCTTCAAAGGTTTGTTTCTTGCCTTGGCTGCGTTGCTGATTTCAGCAAATCCGCTCAATGCGCAGACCAGCAAGGGCATTTTAACGGGTGTAGTCCGCGATTCCACAGGCGCAGCCATTCCTGGTGCGAAGGTTTCGGTGAAGAACCAGGACACCGGCGAAACACGGAGCTCGGTAGCCAAGGGTGAAGGGTCTTTCCGTATCGACGCTCTGTCGCCGGGCCGCTACACGTTGGCGGTCAACCAGCCGGGTTTCACCGACTTTTCCGTCTCGAATGTCATCGTAAGCGCCTCTGTCGTGACCAGTCACGATGTTGTGCTGTCCGTAGGCAACACAAGCACGAGCGTGACCGTGGAGGCGAGTTCTGTAGCGATCAACACCGAGAACGGTCAGTTGACCGGTACGATCGACTCGACCGACCTTCGCGCGCTGCCGACTTTCACGCTCAACCCGATTGAGCTGGCGACGACGGTGCCCGGCGTGCAGTTGGTCAACCAGAACGGCCTGAGCAACGGCATGGATATCCAGGTGAACGGCGCTCGACCCAGGGCGAACAACTTCCTGCTCGACGGACAGGAGATCAACGACGTCGGTATCGCCGGTCAGGCGTTCCAGCCAGCCATTCCCGATATGTATAGCTCGCTTGCGGTGATCACCAGCGCCGCTTCGGCGGAGTACGGCCGCGCTGGCGGCGCCGTCGTCAACCTCGTCACCAAGGCAGGCACAAACCAGTTCCATGGTTCGGTGTTTGATCGCTACTCCGGCTCCGGCCTCGACGCGCTGGATGGCGTGACGCGGCAGTTGAAGCCGCTTGCACCTGGAACGCCCAATCCAAAGGCGCGTTACGACCAGCATTCGTATGGATTTACACTCGGCGGACCGATCTTCAGGGACAAGCTCTTTGCCTTCGGCGGCCTGCAACTGCAACGGAAGTACGGCAAGGAGACGCCGAACCGTCTCGAACTGCCTGACGCAAACGGCTACGCGACGCTGCAGAAGATCGGCGGCCCGCAGGTCCAGTTGCTGAACCAGTATCTGAACAACGGCTCGTACCTGACGACCTACGTCCCATTCAACGACGGTGTGATTACGAACATCAACGTTGGGCCACAGAACGGCTGCCCGAATACAGGCTGCGTTGTGACCACGGGACATTTCCAGCGGCAGAACGCCAACCTGAGCAACCCCGATACCCAGTGGATGTACCGGGTGGACTTCAACCCTCGCAGCGCGGACAGCGTCTACTTCCGCTACATGCACGACCGCAACTCCCTCGGCCCCGACTTCGCGAACAATGGCTCGGCGCTGGTTGGCTTCGATACAGAGCAGGGCGGACCGGTTGAGCTTGGCGCAGGCGGCTGGACCCACGTCTTCACGCCGAACCTGCTGAACGAGTTCCGCGTCTCGGAGGCCAGGCTCGGATTCCTTTTCTCGCCGACGGCAGACACGCTGAAGAACCCCTTGTACGCTCTAGCAACGATCAATATCGCCAATTTCCCGGCGCTTGGACCGAACCAGAACTTCCCCCAGGGCCGTCATGAGGACCTGTACCAGTTGCAGGACACCGTGGGTTGGACCAAGGGCCGCCAGTCGTGGCGCATTGGCTTCGATATCGGCCGCATTATCGAGACCGACTTCGTCTCGCAGAACGCAAAAGGTGCGCTCAATTTCGCCAAGGGCGGAACCTATGTCAGCTCCCTCGGCAACTTCCTGCAGAACCAGCTTGGAGCGTCGGGCTCGGCCACCAAGACGTTTGGCAACACACGCGTCGACCCCCACGGATGGCGCAGCGGCCTCTTCGCCCAGGACGACATCAAGCTGAACTCGGACCTCACGATCAACCTCGGAGTTCGTTACGACTACCTGACGAACCCGCTGAACTCGCTGCAGTACCCCGGACTCGACCCGGCCAATCCGTATGCGGCGATCACCACGGTCTATAAGGTCAAGAACGACACCAACAACATCGCTCCGCGCATTGGGTTTGCCTACTCGCCTCACTATGGTGGTTACTTCGGCGACGGCAAGACCTCGATTCGTGGCGGCTTCGGCGTGTTCTACGACAGCACCTTCAGCAACATCCTGGTCAACTCGGCACAGAGCTCCCCGAATGCTGTTGGTGGAACTCTCATCTCGACAGCGCCAGGCGGTTTGCCGAACGCAACCTCACTGATCCCCTCGATCACGCCGACGCTGAACCCGAAGTCCACAGTGACCAGCGTTGTGAAGAACATCGTCAACCCGCTGACCTACCAGTACAACCTCGGCGTGGAGCGCGAGCTTCCGGGGCAGATCATCTCCTCGGTCCGCTACGTTGGAACCCTGGGAAGAAAGCTGTATGCCAACCAGCAGTACAACTACTTCTCGAACGGTGCGCGCTTGAACCCGACGCGCGGGGCCATCAATGCCCGCGGCAACTTTGCAGACTCCAGCTACAACGGTCTCGAGGTCTCGGCATCGCACGGCTTCTCGCACGGTCTGCAGGTCCGCGGATCGTATACCTTCAGCAAGTCGCTGGACGATGGATCGGAGGTCTTCGCTCTGGTCAATTCGCCGACCTCCTATTCGGCCAACCTCGCTCCCGGCGGACGTCGCCAGGACTGGGGACCGTCCTCGTACGATCACCGTCACTACCTGACGATCAGCTACGTCTGGTCGCCGGCCGGTCTGCATGCCAACAACACGTTTGCCAATGCAGCACTTGGAGCGTTGACCCGCCACTGGACGATCTCCGGAACGGAACAGTTCCAGAGCGGTCCGTATCTGACATTTGATACGGATGGCTTCGATACCAACGGTGACGGAAGCACGGCGAACGACCGTCCTATTCTTGGCAACAAGTCGGCTCCTCTGAACACGGCTGGTATCGACGGCATATTTGTTGGCGGCACCCCGGGTGTCTACTACGACATGGCGGCGCTGAACGATCCAAACGGCGACATGAACCCCGTCACCCCGAGCAGCGTTCACTGGCTGATTCCGTATGGTCCTCAGAACCAGTACCTGCATCAGGAGATTGGCCGCAACAGCTACGCCAACCCCGGCCTGCAGTTCCACAATATCGCAGTGGAAAAGGGCATCGGTATGTCCTACTTCCACTTTGATCGTGGCCGTCTCATCCTGCGTGCCGAGGTCAACAACATCGCCAACCACAACAACGTCGGACCTGAGAATGTGAGCATTCCAAACATTGGAACTGCCGTGTTCATGGACAAGACGAATGCTCGTCTGGGATCGGGAGATGCGCAGTCGCAGGGACGTCAGATGTACCTGTGGGCGAAGTTCGTCTTCTAGGCGGCAACAACTCACCTAACCTAAACAGAAGCAGCGGGAGCCTTTCGGCTCCCGCTGCTTTTTTGTTTGCGATCAGTCTGAGAATCTCCGGCAACCAGGTCGTCATTCTGAACCGCAGGTGAAGAATCCCTGTAGTTCAGATCCTGGGCGCGCGGTGAAAAATGCTGAGATTCTTCGCCTACGGCTCAGAATGACGGTTCATCGGAGTCGGGCTGAGCCGCTACCGGCGGTTCATCGAAGCCGGACTGGGCCGCTACCGGCGCTTCGCCGTTCCCTTCTTTGCGGCAGTCTTCTTTGCGACGACCTTCTTTGCGGCGGTCTTCTTTGCGGGCGCTTTGGCGGCTTTCTTTGTGGCCGCTTTCTTTACGGCGGTCTTCTTTGCCGTCGCTTTCTTCGGCGTCTTGCGGGCGGCGGTGACTTTGGCCTTCAGCTCGGCGTTGAGCTCTTCGACGCTCAGCGTCGTGGCTGATTTGCGCAGGCGTTCGAGGCCGTAGAAGGCGCGCTTCTCCGGCGAGAAGACGTGCACGATGAAGTCGACGTAGTCCATCAGGATCCACTCGGCCTGGCGGCGGCCTTCGACCGAGTTCGGGTAGACGCCGAAGTCGCGCTTGAGCTTCAGCTCGATCTCGTCGGAGATGGCGAGGTTCTGCCGGTCGTTGGTTCCGTTGCAGATCAGGAAGTAGTCCGTCAGGCCGCTCTCGGAGGGGTCGAGCGCGAGGATGCGGATGTCTTCCGCCTTCTTGTCTTCGGCTGCCGCGGCGGCGGCGAGCAGTAGCTGGTTGCTTTCAGTGGACGGCATGAGGCTCCTTGTCTCTATGGTATCGGGTGACGGGCTGCGCTGACTATGCGTTATTTGATGTAGTAGCCGGCCACGCGCCAGACAGCATCTTTCTCCAGCACGGCGATGATGGTTTCGTGGGCAAGCTGCTTGTGCTCGAAGACGGTGTCGTAGATCAGCACCTCGTACTCGCCGTCGGGGACGCCGGGCAGCGCGGTGGAGTAGGTCGCGCTGACAAGTCTTCGGGAGACGAGCTTGCCGAGAGGAGGGCGAACTGCCGTGATCGCTTCAACCCATTTTTGCTGCGAGACGGCAGCCTGGAACGGCGCGGAGGCGGCCTTCCAGCTTTCGGCGTACTTTGCGCCATCGACGAGCGCGAGCCATGCCTCGTCTGCTCGCTGGGCGGCCTCGAGCCTACTGTCTTTTACCTGCGCGAGGGCCGCGAGTTGGGTGAGAAGTAAGATCGCCAGCAAAAGGGCGCTGCCTCTGACAAGTCGCATAGGTTCTATTCTCCGGCGCTTGATGACATTCGATACAGGCCGTGGTCGCGGATGTAGCGGGCGACGGATTCGGGCAGCAGGTCGCGTGCGCTGTCGCCTGCGGCGAGCCGCTCGCGCAACCAGGTGGAGGAGATGTCGAAGTGCGCGGTCTCGATCAGGTGGACACGCTGCCGCTGCTGTTGGGTCAGCCCCAGCGGGGAGAGGTCACTCAGCGAGTGGCCGGGGCGGCTGACCACGATCCATTCTGCCAGCGCGAGCAGGCGGCCGGGTTCGCGCCACTGGCGAAGGCTGAGGAAACTATCTGCCCCGACGAGGCAGTAGAGCTGCTCGCCGGGCATCTCGCGGCGAAATCTGTCGAGCGTGTCGACGGTGTAGTTGGGCCTGCCGCCGGGCTGGGGAGCGTCGATGGCCGAGGGGACGAAGCGCGCGGTGTGCTTGCCGGTGTCTTCGGGCTGGCACTCTTCGCAAGCGAGCGCGACCATGGCCAGCCGGTCTTCAAACGAGGTGGTTGTCTGTCCGGGCTTGAGCGGCTGGTTTCCAACAGGCGCGAAGAAGATCGTGCCGAGGTCGAAGGCCTGAGCGGCGGCACGCGCCACGCCGAGGTGGCCGCGGTGCGGTGGGTCGAAGGTACCTCCGAAGAAAGCGACGCTCATGGCGGCTACGCTATCACAGTCAGGGGAGATGGGGCTGGCTGATTCTCAAACAGGGGGCCTGGCCTCGTTGTGGCCTTCGCCAGCGCGGGCGATCAAGGCGATGGTGCGCGCCAAAGGCAGCCCCATGACGTTGAAGTAGCAGCCTTCGATGCGGGGGATCCAGCGCGCGGCGTAGCCCTGTATGCCGTAGGCGCCGGCCTTGTCCATGGGTTCTCCGCTCGATAGATAGCGTTCAAGCTCGCTCTCGTGGATCAGGTCGAAGAAGACCTGGGTGATCTCGACCTCGCTGACCACGCCGCTGGCGGAGACGGCGGCGATGCCGGTGAGCACCTGGTGGGTGCGCCCGGAGAGCCGCTGGAGCATACGGCGTGCATCGGCTGGGTCAGCCGGTTTGCCGAGCACCTCGCCTTCACTGACGACGGTGGTATCGGCACCGAGCACCAACAGTGGATCGCCGCTGCTGTCGCGATCCTTGAAGCGGTCGTAGACGGCCTGGGCTTTTTCGACGGCCAGCCGCTGCACGTACTTTGCGGGACTTTCGCCGGACTGGATGCGCTCGTCGATGTCGGCGGCCTCGACGGTGAAGTCGAACCCGGCCTGGGTGAGCAGCTCGCGGCGGCGCGGCGAAGATGAGGCAAGGATGAGCATAGTGTCCGCTGCCACGTCATGGATTGGATGACGAGACAGTTTGCCCGGAGGTGGATTATCTTCGAGCGATGAAGATGATGATAGCTCAGTTGCGTGGAGGGAAGATGGAGCTGCCAGGAAGTCGAAGGCGTTTTGTGTACGCCGTTCTGTACACGGTTTGCGTGTTGTTCCTCGCGGCTGGGCCGATGAGGGCCGTCGAGCCACAAGCGGCGATGACGCCGATGTTCATGCCGCACACCGAAGGGTATGCGTGTTTCCGCATCCCGGCGATTGTGCGCACACCCGCTGGGACGCTGCTTGCGTTCGCGGAGGCTCGCCGCAATAGCTGCAACGACTTTGGCGATGTGCGCATCGTGATGCGCAGCAGCAGCGACGAAGGGAAGAGCTGGGGGCCGCTTGCGGTCGCCGCGGAGAACGGTTCCATGCAGGCAGGCAACGCCGCGCCGGTTGTGGACACGATGGACAAGCGTTTTCCGCACGGGCGCATCTTTCTGGTGTACTGCACAGGCGACGCGCCGGAGGGCGAGGTCATGCGCGGCAAGGGCGCGAAGCACGTCTGGTATCGCACCAGTACGGACGACGCCGCGACGTGGTCCGAGCCAGTGGAGATTACCGCCAGCGTCAAGCT
The DNA here is from genome assembly GCA_018268775.1 of Acidobacteriota bacterium. Lineage (GTDB taxonomy): Bacteria > Acidobacteriota > Terriglobia > Terriglobales > Acidobacteriaceae > Edaphobacter. The sequence continues at coordinate 43,889 of JAFDVV010000073.1, forward strand.
GCCCACATGGCGTGGCTACGCGACAACACCTGGTCACGCGATGCAGCTCACGCAAGGGCCGCGCGCGGGAAGGATCGTCGTCGTCGGCAATCACTCCGAAGGCGACCCTCAGCCCGCGGGGAAGGCCTACGACGCGCACTCTTTTTACAGCGACGACCATGGCGCGACATGGAAGCTTGGCGATTCGCTGGCATGGCCTGGCAGCAACGAAAGCACGGCGGCAGAGGCCCCCGGCGGCACGGTGGTGATGAACAGCCGCGACCAGAGCGGCGTTTCGCGCGCGCGCATCATCGGTATCAGCAAGGACGGCGGGGCGAAGTGGGACTCGGTCTTTGTCGCCAACGACCTGCCCGACCCGGTGTGCGAGGGCAGCATGATCTCGTACGAGGACAAGAAGGGAGTGGCGCTGCTGTTCAGCAATCCGGGCAACAAGAAAACGCGGAGCGATCTTACGCTGAGCGTAAGCCGCGACGGCGGCCATACGTGGCCCAAACGCACACTGCTGCTGGAAGGGCCAGCGGCCTATTCGGACATTGTGCAGATGAAGGGCGGCAGACTTGGCATCATCTGGGAGCGCGGCAGCGACGATGGAATCTTCTTTATGGTGCGGCCTATTGCGCCGCTGTTGTAGGGGCTCCACTCCTACTGTGTCATCCTGAGCGGAGCATAGCGGAGTCGAAGGATCTGCGTTAGATACAGATCGAGCGAGCAGTGGTTCCGCTGCGGGTAGAACCGCAGATCCTTCGACTCTGCCTCTCGCGATAAGACCGCGAGAGACTTCGCTCAGGATGACACTTTAATAATGTTGGACGGCATTTTCGTAGCGTAGAATGACGCCCCTAAATAGAAATTGCCCCGATCTGCGAGTTCCTTCACGAGGTGCGCCTTGAAGAAGCTGGTCTACGCCGCAGCCGCTACCATGGTTCTTATGTCTACCGTTGTCCAGGCACAGCAACCGCCAATTATCGACCGCCAGCTCTTCTTTGGCGAGGTTCAAATCGCAGGTGCGCAGATATCGCCCGACGGGCAGTGGATCTCGTTCCTCAAGCCCTACAAGGGCGTCCGCAACATCTGGGTGAAGAAGGCGGGCGAGCCCTTCGGCAAGGCACGGCCGTTGAGCGCCGAGACGACGCGCCCGGTCGGCGGCTACTTCTGGTCGCGCAACTCGAAGTACGTTCTCTACGCGCAGGACAACGCGGGTGACGAGAACTTCAACGTCTATGCCATCGACCCGGCGGCCCCGGCGGACGCGAAGACCGGCGTGCCGGTGACGCGCGCGCTCACCAACCTGAAGGGCGTGCGGACGATGATCTTTGCCGCGCCGAAGGCCAAGCCCGACATTCTTTATATCGGCCTCAACGACCGCGACCCGCGCTGGCACGACCTGTACGAGCTGCACATCTCCACCGGCGAGAAGAAGCTGGTGCGCGAGAACACGGAGCGCATCGCGGGCTGGGACTTCGACAACGAGGGCAACCTGAAGCTGGCGGCGCGGACCTCGGTCGCCGGCGACACCGAGATCCTGGGCATCACGCCGAAAGGGTTCAAGGTGATCTATACCTGCTCCGTACTGGAGCAGTGCGGCGTCGTCGGCTTTACTCCCGACAACAGGCATGGATACCTGATCACGAACAAAGGTGCGCTGAACTTTATCGAGCTGCAAACCATCGACCCGGCGACGGGAGCGACGGCGAAGATTGAGAGCGACCCCGAGGGCCGTGTGGACCTGCAAGGTCTTGTGACGTCGAACGTGGACCATCGCCTGATCTTTACGACGTACCAGGACGACCGCTATCGCCGCTACTTTCACGACAAGGCGTTCGAGAAGGACTTTCAATGGTTGGAGTCGCAACTTCCCGGCAAGGAGATCAGCCTGGGTTCGCCGTCAGAGGACGAGATGCTGTGGATACTGAACGCCTATAGCGACACGGAACCCGGCGAGACGTATCTGTGGAACCGCAAGGCGAAGACGCTGGCGTTGCAGTATCGCATTCGCGAGGAGCTGCCGCGCGCGTCACTGTCGGAGCGCAAGCCGTTTCACTACAAGTCCTCCGATGGCCTCGATATTCCCGCGTATCTCACGCTGCCGAAGGGACTGCCCGCGAAGAACCTTCCACTGGTGGTGCTTCCGCATGGCGGGCCGTGGGGACGCGACTCGTTCGGCTACGATACCTTCGCGCAGTTCCTTGCAAACCGTGGCTACGCGGTCTTGCAGCCGAACTTCCGCGCATCGACGGGCTACGGCAAGAAGTTCCTGAACGCGGGCAACGGTGAGTGGGGACGCAAGATGCAGGACGACCTGACGTGGGGCGCGAAGGCGCTGGTCGCCGACGGCACCGCCGACCCCAAGCGCATCGGCATCGCTGGAGGCTCCTACGGCGGTTACGCTACGCTCGCGGGCGTGGCCTTTACGCCGGACATGTATGCCGCAGCATTTGCCATCGTTGCGCCATCGAACCTGATTACGCTGCTCGACGCGATTCCACCGTACTGGGAGGCGGGCCGCAAGCAGATGTACACGCGCATGGCCGATCCTCTGACGCTCGAGGGGCGGCAGCTTCTGATCGATGAATCGCCGCTGACGAAGGCGAAGTCGATCGTCACGCCGCTGGTTGTGGTGCAGGGCAAGAACGATCCGCGCGTGAACATCCGCGAGAGCAACCAGATCGTCGCGGCGGTGCGCGACAACGGCAAGCCGGTGGAGTATCTGGTCGCGCCAGATGAAGGCCACGGCTTCGCGCGGCCCATCAACAATCTGGCCATGGTGACGAAGATGGAGGAGTTCTTCGCGAAGTACCTGGGCGGCCGCTATCAGAAGGATGTGCCTGCGGATGTGGCGGAGCGGCTGAAGGTGCTGACCGTCGACCCGAAGACGGTCAGCGGTGAGGTGACGCTGAAGAATGGGCCGGGCGAATAACCGCGTGGCCGGGCATGGAGAGAGCTTCGCAGCTACGGAGGAAATGCGGGGATTCCTCGACTACGTGCTTCGCACTCCGCTCGGAATGACACTCCATTTGAGAGCGTTCGCCATTTATAGAAGTGTCATTCCGAGCGGGCCGTAGGCGAGTCGAGGAATCCCCGCATCTTTTATGGAGGTGCCACACCCGGCGAGAGAAAGCAGATCCCTCCGCTTCGCTGCGGGATGACAAGAAAAGAACGGCTATCGCTGGTCGGTGATAGTGATGTGCGCCGTCATCACGTGCGTCTTTCCAGCCTCGATCGTGACGGCATTCTTCCCTGCGTTCACCGTCTCCACGCAGACGAAGCTGGGCCACTCGTCTTCGCCGAGGTCGGGCATCGCCTTCCATGGGTTGAAGACGACGGTTGTATCGGAGTGTTCCTTGGCGATGGTGATGGTGCGCTTGAAGCCGGGATCGTGGATGGAGCAGGTGGCGGCGGTGTCGTTGTAGATGCGATCGGTAAACTGCGACGGAGTCAGCGCCACACCTGCCGCGGGCTTCAACTTGAAGCCGTCGGTCTTGTCGAGGTAGCTTGTCGGCTCAAGGCCTGTGATCGAGACCTGGCGCACGCCGGCGACGTGGAAGTAGGTGTGCATCGCTTCTTCGAAGACGAGAGGCGCGCCAGAGTCGTTGGCGACGGCGAGCTTCATGGTGAGCGAGCGGCCGATGGTCAGCTCCAAAGCGGCACGGAAGTGGTCGAATCCCATCTCGCGGCTGAGCGCGGTGGGTCCGAGGGTGAAGGTGAGGTGCAGGTCGTCGCCCGACTGCGCAGCAAATGCGAGTGTCCAGTCCTGTATGCGGGCGAAGCCGTGCATGGGCCCGGGCTTGCCATGCCAGCGGTCTTTCGAGTCGACGGCGAACCAGGGGAACGCGAGCGGCACACCTCCACGGATCGGCTTGCCTGCCTCAAACGCGGTCTTTTTGCTCATGTAAAGGACATCCTGCTGACCTGCGGGCTGCCAGTGCGCCAGGTGCGCCCCTTGCAGATAGATCGTGGCGGAGGCCGCGGGCGTGGCGACGTTGGCGCGGATGAGGCCATTGTGCTCGTCGAAGCTGAGTACGCCGGGGATGGCGAAGTGGTCGGAAAGCTGTTTGATGTCCATGACGAAGATAAGTGTACGGGAGTACGCGGGTTTTCCGGCTACCTCCAATCGAGTCCCCCAAAAGCGGTCTGGCAAAATGCCTCGTCAACGGCCAGAATTTAGGCTAGTAATGAGGTACTCCTCGTTTGGCGGGACGACTCCATCATGCAGGCCACCTTCGACCAGCGCAGCAACAACTTCGACATCATTCGTCTGGCGCTCTCCGTGCTGGTCATCTTCTCGCACAGCTACCCGCTTGGCATCGGCTCTGAGGTCAGGGAGCCGATTGTGTTGCTGACCCACGGCCAGGTGACGGCCGGTCATGTGGCAGTCGATCTCTTCTTCATCATCAGCGGCTTTCTGATCACAGCCAGCTATGAGCGCTCGAAGAGCGGATGGAGCTACATGAAGAAGCGCATCGCCCGCATCTACCCGGGGTTCATCGTGACGATGCTGCTGTGCGCGCTGGTGGTGGTCCCGCTCTCCGGCGGAAGGCTGGAAGGAGCGACGCTTGCAGCCAGGGTAAAGGACTTCGTTGTCCAGACCGTGCAACTGCGGGAGTTTCATTCCGTAGGCGCGTTCGCCGCCAATCCCACGCCCGGCGCGGTCAACGGATCCATGTGGTCGATTCCCTACGAGTTCTGGTGCTACATCGGCGTGCTGCTGCTGGGGCTTGCCGGGCTGCTCCGCTCGCGGCGCGCGGTGGTTGGAATCTTTCTCTTCTCGATCGTCGTGAGCCTGCTGTTCGCGCACTATCGGTGGACGCCCGGAGGCAAGATTCTGGGCCGCATTCTGGGCTACCCGCCTTTCTGGGCGCGGTTGCTGCCCATGTATATGTCGGGCATCGTCTTCTACCGTCTGCGCGACCGTCTTGTGTTGAAAGGCCGCTGGATCGCACTGGCCTGCGCTGGACTCGTTCTTGCCGCAGTTCTTCCTTTGGGCTGGACGCTGCTGTTTCCCATTGCCGGGGCCTATCTGGTTCTGGTGCTGGCCTATCATCCGGCGATTCGCTTTCACGGCTGGAACCGCTTCGGAGATTTTTCCTACGGCACCTATCTCTATGCGTTTCCGATCGAGCAGTTGATTGTGCGCTGGATTGGCCACCCTTTAACGCCATTCCACCTCTTCGCGCTGGCAACGCCGCCGACGCTACTGTGCGCCGTACTGAGCTGGCACCTGGTCGAAAAGCGGTTTCTCCGCGCGGCGCACAAGCCTGCTCTACGCAGCGCTGAGGCCATGGCTGGCTAGCGTTTGACGTACTCTAGCGGGCGAAATGCGCCCATTCCCTCGTAAAATAGAGGGCGATGGCCTTTACGGAACAGTACGACGTCGTGGTGGTGGGCGCGGGGCACGCGGGCTGCGAGGCCGCGATGGCTGCCGCGCGCATGGGGCTGCGTACAGCGCTGTTCACACTCAACCTCGACCTGATCGCGCAGATGAGCTGCAACCCGGCCATCGGCGGCATCGCCAAGGGGCACTTGGTGCGCGAGGTCGACGCCCTGGGCGGCGTGATGGGCGAGGTCGCCGACGCCTGCGGCATCCAGTTCCGTCTGCTCAATACGTCGCGCGGCCCGGCGGTGTGGTCGCCTCGCGCGCAGTGCGACAAGGCGCTCTACCGCGTGAAGATGCGCGAGGTGCTCGAGGGGCAGAAGAATCTGTTCATCAAGCAGGCGGAGGTTGTTGACGTGATTTTGGAGGAGCCCCTCCAAAATTGTCATCCTGAGCGAAGCGGAGCGGAGTCGAAGGATCTGCGGTTCAATCTACCGAATGTCCCAGGTCTGGACTCTAAAACCAGGGACGGAGCGCCACAGACGCCGCGCGTCACCGGCCTCAAGCTTCGCGATGGACGCACCGTGCATGCGAAGGCCACCATCATCACCACGGGCACGTTTCTCAACGGGCTGATCCACTGCGGCGAGCAGCAGTACACTGCGGGCCGCAGCGGCGAACCCGCCAGCGTGCTGCTGGGCGAATCGCTCAAGAAGCTCGGCCTGCGCGAGTGCCGCCTGAAGACCGGCACGCCTCCTCGTCTTGACGGGCGCACGATCGATTGGAGCCGCTTTGAAGAGCAGCCCGGCGACGCCGAGCCCACGCCCTTCAGCTTCCGCTCGCCGTTTACGCGTTCGGGCGAGCCTCCGCTGCGGCAGATCTCCTGCCACATCGCAACCACCACGCCCGAGACGCTGCAACTGATCCGCGACAACGTGCACCGTTCGCCCATGTACACCGGCCAGATTGCGGCGGTCGGCCCGCGCTACTGTCCTTCGATCGAAGACAAGATCGTCCGTTTCCCGGAGAAGTCGCAGCACCAGTTCTTTCTCGAACCCGAGGGCCTGAACACGCACGAGGTCTACATCAACGGCATGAGCACGTCGCTGCCGATGGAGGTGCAGGCGGCGATGGTGCGCTCCATCCCGGGGCTTGAGAACGCCGAGATGCTGCGCCCCGGCTATGCGATCGAATACGACGCCATCGACCCTACGGAGCTTGACCGCTCGCTGAAGGTGAAGAGCTACGAGGGCCTCTACCTCGCCGGACAGATCAACGGAACCAGCGGCTACGAGGAGGCCGCCTGCCAGGGCCTGATGGCCGGCATCAACGCCGCGCTTTACGCGCAGTGGCTCAACAATATGGGTGCCCCACAACCTGCCCTGAGCGGAGTCGAACGGGTCGATTCTGAGATGTGGGATGAGGCGCCGCGAGATCAGGGCCAGCCTCCAACCTTCACGCTCGACCGCACCGAGGCCTACACCGGCATCCTGATCGACGACCTTATCTCGAAGGGCACCAACGAGCCATACCGCATGTTCACCTCGCGTGCGGAGTTCCGCCTGCACCTGCGCATCGACAACGCCGACAAGCGCCTGACGCCGCACGGCCGCCGCCTCGGACTGATCGGCGACGAGGCCTGGGCTGACTATGAGGCGAAGCAGGCGCGCGCCGCCGTGCTCAACGATCTGCTGCGCAAGACGAAGGCCGACATTAAGGCGCTTCCTGAAGAGATACAGCAAGACCTGACCGGGCCCAGCGTCGAGGGCATCACATGGGCGCAGTTGCTGAAGCGCCCTGCGATCACCATCGAGGCGATCTGGCCTGCGCTGGTACCGCTTGTCGCCGCAAAGCCCGAACTCGCCGAGTGGCTTATGCAAGCCGAAGAGGAGGCTTGCGGTATCGGCAGAAAAGCAGGTTCCTCCGCTCCGCTACGCTCCGGCCGGAATGACAACCAGGGAGATTTTTCTTTCGACCGAGGCGATGGCACGCTGCACGTCTGGGTGCGCAACGAGATCAAGACCGTCGAGACGGAGATCAAGTACGAGGGCTACCTCAACCAGCAGCGCAGGTCGATGGAGAAGCTGCGCGCCTCGGAGCAGAAGGCGATCCCCGAGGGGTTCGACTACGACGCCGTCTCGGGCCTCTCGCGCGAGATGCGCGAAAAGCTCGGCCGCGTCCGCCCGCAGACCCTCGGCCAGGCCAGCCGCATCGCCGGAGTCACGCCCGCGGCCGTCAGCCTGATCCACGTCTACATGGAGATACAGGCGCGGCGCAAGAGCGTGGCGTAGGAGATCGCAAGTCCGTGGAGCGCTTTTGTCATGCGACACGGCCGCAAAAGCACCCAGACTTGTCATCTCGACCGAAGCGGCGGAGCCGCGCAGTGGAGAGACCTGCTGCCTCACGCGGCACAAGAGAAAGCAGGTCTCTCCACTTCGCCGCCGGCCGGGATGACAAAGATCATCTGCCTCGCCACGGAGACAGATTCCCTCGGCGGCTGAAGCCGCACTGGCTTAGCGATATCTACGGCGCGACTTAAACCGCACCCCTTCAAAGAAGGGCCGTTTCTTCAGCACGCTTGGTTCACGATACATTTCATTCATGCTCAAACGCAGCCGCGCGAAGACCAACGGCAGCGCAGTGCGCAAGCTGCGTCTGCTGCCGCTGCTCGCGGCGACATACTTCATGGTCTCGGGCGGGCCCTATGGGCTTGAGGACGTCGTCGGCTACGGCGGCTACGGCCACGCTCTGCTGCTGCTGTTTTTGCTGCCCTTCTTCTGGAGCTTTCCCACGGCGCTGATGCTCGGCGAGCTGGCCGCCGCCATCCCCGACGAAGGTGGCTTCTACGCCTGGGTGCGCCGCGCGCTCGGCCCCTTCTGGGGCTTTCAGGAGGCGTGGCTCTCACTCGCCGCCTCGGTCTTCGACATGGCCGTCTACCCGACGACCTTCGTGCTCTACCTCGAGCGCATCGCGCCCGCGCTCACCGCCGGCCACCGCGGCATCGCGCTCGAGCTCGCGATGGTCGCCCTCGCCGTCGCCTGGAACCTGCGCGGCGCCGCCGCCGTAGGCGAGGGCTCCATCAAGCTGTGGCTGCTGGCCGTCTCGCCCTACGTTGCGCTTGCGGGCATCGCCGTGTGGATCGGCTTCGGTCTGCACAGCACGCACTTTCACTTCGCTGGACACGCTTCGCTGGCCCGCCCCGCCCATGCCGACTTCAACACCGCCATCCTCGTCGCCATGTGGAACTACATGGGCTGGGACAACGCCACCACCATCGCCAACGAAGTCGACAACCCGCAGCGCGACTACCCGCGCGTGATCCTGATGGCCGCCTGTATGGTGATGCTCACCTACCTCATCCCCGTCGCCGCCGTCGCATGGGCCGGCATCCCCTCCGCGCACTTCACCACCGGCGCGTGGGTCGACGCGGCGGCACTGCTCGGCGGCCCGGGCCTTGCCTTCATCGTGGTGCTCACCGGATCGTTCGACGCCTTCGGCAGTTTCTCGAACCTCACGCTCTCCTATACGCGCCTGCCCCACGCGCTGGCCGAAGACGGCCTGCTGCCGCGCGTCTTCACCAAGCGCCTGAAGAACGGCGCGCCGTGGGTCGCCGTCATCGCGTGCGGCATCTGCTGGGCGCTTGCGCTCGGCTTTACCTTCGAGCGGCTCATCACCATCGACCTCGTGCTGTGGGGCATGTCGATCGTGCTCGAGTTCATCGCGCTCGTCCTGCTGCGCCGCAAGGAGCCCGGGCTTGCGCGGCCCTTCCGCATCCCCGGCCCCAACTGGGTCCCCATCGCGCTGGCAGCGGGCCCCACCGCGCTCACCTTGTACGCTCTCTGCGCCGCGCGCACCGAGAGCGTCGCGGGAATGCCCGCCGTCGTCTTCGCGCTCATCATCGCCGCCCTCGGCCCGCCGCTGTATCTGGCGGCACGGTTGAACGGGCGAAACCGAACCCAGTAAGGCCAGCGCCTGCCCTCCTAAAAGAGGCGCGGCATTCTTGCCCATGAGGAATAGTGCGTCCTCCGGCTTTCTGATAGCGTCAAATAAGCAACACCGATTCGCTAAAAGGACTTCCTTCAATACTTTGGCCAGCTATCTCATCACCGGCGGCGCGGGCTTCATCGGGTCGCACCTGGCTCACGCGCTGGTCGAGCGCGGCGAGACCGTCCGCATCCTCGACAACTTCGAGACCGGTCTTGAAAAGAACCTCGCCGCCATCCGCGACAGCATCGACCTGCGCAACGCAAGCCTGACCGACCC
>JAFDVV010000074.1 GCA_018268775.1 Acidobacteriota bacterium
ATGTTCGGCTTCCAGCGCATCGGCGACATGGCCTGGGCCTTCGCCGACTCGCGCGGCAAAGGTTTCCTGATGGGAGGCACCGCTGGCCGCACCACGATGCTGGGCGAGGGTCTGCAACACCAGGACGGCCACAGCGTTGTGCTCTCCAGCACCATCCCCACCTGCCTGACCTACGATCCGGCCTATGTGTATGAGCTCGCCGTCATCGTTCAGGACGGCCTGCGCCGCATGTATGAGAAAGGCGAAGACTGCTTCTATTACATCACCATGTACAACGAGGACTATGCCATGCCAGCGATGCCCAAGGGAGTCGCCGAAGGCATTCTCCGCGGCATGTACAAGCTCAAGCCCGCGCTCAAGGGTGAGGCCGTGGCGCAGCTCTTTGGCAGCGGCCCCATCCTCAACGAGGTGCTCCGCGCGCAGGAGATACTCTCCTCGAAGTACGGTGTCGAAACCGATGTGTGGAGCGTGACCAGCTACATCGAGCTTCGCCGCGATGCGCTTGCAACCGAGCGCTGGAACCGCCTGCATCCTGCCGAAGCCTTGAAGAAGAGCTACCTCGAGACCGCGCTTGAAGGTGCAAAGGGGCCGATCGTCGCAGCAAGCGACTACATGAAGGTCGTCCCCGACGCTCTTTCTCCGTGGCTGCCGACGCGACTGGTGACACTTGGCACCGACGGCTTCGGGCGCAGCGACAACCGCGAGCACCTGCGCAGGCACTTCGAGGTCAACGCCGAGGCAATCGCCGGGGCCACGCTCTCGAAGCTGGCGCGCGACGGCAAGTTCAAACCCAAGGCGGCACAGAAGGCGCTTACCGAACTCGGGGTGAACACAGAGGCTGGCGATCCGGCCCACGCATAAAAGATAATGGCAGTATCGACAGAGAGGGTTCCGCCACTGGAACCCTCTCTGTGTGTATCGGGAGAAAGATTGACGATGGCATTGAAGAAAAAGGGAGAACCCGGAGAGAATCCGCTGGTTCCCAATGCGAAGCTCAGGGCGATGTATGTCGCCATGGTTGAAGCGAGAGATATCGAAGAGGCACTTCAGAGGCGAGTCACCGCCGGAGGAAAACGGCGCCGAATTGCCTCGGTCTGCGGCCAGGAGGCTGTGCGGGCAAGCGCCACGCTTCAACTGGACGTGCAGGATCTGGTGGTCGAGGCAGAGTCAAGTGCAGGCATGTCTTCAATGCTTGGTGCCGATCGCATCCTGTTGATGAAGGCTTACAGATCGTCGAAGCCCGCAAAGGTCTCGGTGCAACGGTTGCTGCCCGAGATCGCCGGCGCAGAACAGCGTCTGCAAATGGCGCTGGGAGCGGCCATGGCCCTCAAGTCGCAGGCACATCGCGGAGTCGTCGTCTGCTATCTCCAAAGAGATGAACTTGACGCGGCCGCTTACGCCAATGTGCTCGCAACAGCGGCAAAGCACGATCTTCCCATCATCTTCATCCTTCTTCCCCGCACAACCGGCTACAGAAAAGGAGACGAGACCGCAGGCATAGCCCGTGTCGCAGGTAAATCCGGAGTACCGGGAATCCCCGTCGACGCCTGCGACGCCGTCGCTCTGTACCGTGTCATCCAGGAGTCTCTCGGGCGCACTCGCGGAGGCGACGGCCCGGTGTTGATCGAGTGCATCGCATGGCGTTCCCGGGCACAACGGACAGCAGCAGCGTCCAGCGATCCGATAGAACATCTGCGGCAATTCCTTGAAGCAAAAAAGATCGCAACACCGTCGTGGTTTCGACAGGTCAAAACGTCATCGCAAAGACGGCTGAAGAAGAAGCGAGGCGCATCTAAACGCCTGTAGAGGGTCCCTGAACAATAACGTACTCCGAAGCCCTCGAAAGATTACACTTAAGCCAGTCTGGCAGAAGTTTTTGAGGTGCATTTGCGGATTCGATTCCTCCCCAGTCTCTGTTATCTCCTCTCGGCAATGTCGACTGCGGGTGTCGCTCAGACGTCCACAGCGCCTGAGCCACCGGCACCTTCGGTATCCGCGCCTTCTCCAGATTCGTCGACACAGCAGCCTTCACGGCCGGCCTACGACCCCGACCAGCAAAAGCACCGGGACTCAGCACCCTCCGAACCTGTCCCGGCACCGAATGCTCCGCCTGCGCCACCGCCAGACTCCGGCAAGGTCTACTCGGCTTATCCGGCCTACCAACCTGGTGACGAGCGGCAGCCGACCGACGCCATGGGTTCGGCATACATTCCCATGGATAGCTGGGTCTACCCGGCGATGATGCGGCTCTATTCCATGGGCTTTCTAGACTCGGCGTTCATAGGAATGCGGCCATGGACGCGGCGCAGCGTTGTGCACATGCTGCAGCAATCGCAACACGATATTACGGGGAGCGACAACGAAGAGGCGCAGGCCATCTTCGACAAGCTGTTGCATGAACTCTCCGATGAAGCGCCGATGGGGTATGCGAGGCGCGGAATCGTCTATGGCACGCACTCGCTCTATACTCGCGCAACAGGCATCTCCGGCCCCATACTTCGCGACAGCTACCACCTCGGGCAAACGCTCTACAACGACTATGGCCGCCCCTACGAGAGCGGGTTCAACAACATCACAGGGTTCTCCACGCTGGCTGAAGCAGGCCGGTTCTCTCTGTACGTACGCGGCGAATACCAGCACGCCCCTGCCGGGACCGGCTACTCCTACGACCTTGCAGACCTGCTTTCTGACCGGGACCTGGTCAAACCGTATGCTCCGCCCAATCGCCCGCAGTTGACGATTCCGGAGGGAAACCTGCCCTCGCAGAACAACTTCAGGCTTGTGGAAGCGGCGCTCTCATTCCATCTACTCGGTCACGAGATCTCCGGCGGCAAGACCGACGCCTGGCTCGGTCCGGCACAAGGTTCCGCCATGGCCTGGTCGAACAATGCTGAAAACATCTACTCGTTCCGCATCAACCGCGTTGAGCCGTTGAATATCTTTCTCCTGTCGAAGCTGCTTGGGCCCGTCCGGTACGACTTCTTCTACGGGAGCCTGAAGGGCCACACCGCGCCGAACAGTCCTTATACCCACTCGGAGATGTTTTCTTTTCGTCCAACAAAGAACTTCGAGTTTGGGTTCCAGCGCACAATCATCTTCGGCGGTAAAGATCACGCTCCCGTTACGTTGCATACGTTCCTCAAGGGCTTTTTCGACATCAACGACACCACGGTTACGGAGAAGTATTCCCGCGACGATCCAGGGGCCAGGTTCAGCGACTTCAACTTCTCCTGGAGGCTGCCATTTGTCAGCAAATACGCAACCCTCTACACCGATTTCATCAGCCATGACGATGTCACGCCAGTCAGCGCGCCACGTCGCGCCGCATACCGGACGGGTCTCTATATCTCGCAGTTCCCCGGCCGCCTTCGCCCACTCGATCTCCGTATCGAAGCCGCAACCTCCGACCAGCCAGTCTCGCTCAGCGGCCGAGGGCAGTTCACCTACTTTGAAGTCGTTCAGAAGCAGGGCTACACAAACAAGGGTTTCATCATGGGCGACTGGATAGGCCGCGAGGCCAAGGGAGGCAACCTGTGGCTGACCTGGCATCTCTCCGGCAACGAGTGGGTCCAGCTTTCCTACCTGAACAAGAAAAATGCGAAAGACTTTATCCCGCTGGGAACGACTCAGAACCAGATCAAGGCTGAGGTGATCAAGAGGTTCGGCCCCGATATCGAACTCAAAGGATCGGTGCAATATGAGGGCTGGAAGGCACCCATCTACAAGACTGGGAAGCAGAACAATACCGCGGTTGCATTCCAATTGACGTGGTACCCCCAGCTAAGACGCTACCCTCAATGACCTTACCCGATGCTTGCACGGAAGTAGTCGAGCGACCGCTGCAACCCCTCGCGCAATGAGATCGTTGGCTCCCAGCCAAGAAGTGTCCGGGCACGCGTTATATCGGGGCGTCTGCGAGTGGGGTCGTCCTGCGGCAGAGGCTTCCGGACGACCTCTGACTTCGACCCCGTAACCGCCAGTATCTCCTGTGCGCACTCGACGATCGTCCACTCTACCGGATTGCCGATGTTCACCGGCATATGTTCTTCAGAGCGCGACAATCTGACAATCCCATCGATCAGATCTGAGACGTAGCAGAAGCTGCGTGTCTGCGATCCATCCCCGTAGATTGTCAGCGGCTCTCCCTTAAGGGCCTGGATCATGAAGTTTGAGATCACGCGGCCGTCGTTGGCCTGCAACCGCGGACCATAGGTGTTGAAGATGCGCACCAGATGGGTATCGACGCCGTAGTAGCGGTGATAGGCCATCACCGCCGCCTCGGAGAACCGCTTCGCCTCGTCATACACAGATCGCGGACCGACGGGGTTCACATGACCCCAGTAGGTCTCTACCTGCGGATGGACCTCCGGGTCTCCATAGCACTCCGACGTCGAAGCATGAAGGTAGCCGGCCTTGTACCTGCGAGCGATATCGAGAGTGTTGAGTGTCCCCGATGAACCTACCTGAAGCGTTTCAACTCCCAGACGCGTGTAATCGACGGGGCTGGCCGGCGATGCGAAGTTGAAGACATAGTCTATTGGCCCCGGATCAAACGGCTGGGTAATGTCTTGACTGAGAAAACGAAACCGCGGTTCCAAGGAGAGATGGTTGAGATTGGCAGTCTTTCCCGTCGACAGATTGTCAACACCGATAACGCTGTGCCCCTCGGCCAGGAGCGCGTCAACCAGATGCGAGCCTAAAAATCCCGCAGCTCCAGTGACAAGAACGGTTTGAGACGGCATCTTTCACCTTTCTGATCTCCCGGCAAGGCCCGGGTTCGCAAAGGGGCCAATCGACGGCCCGATTCAAGTTTCTATTCAACTAATTGCAGACAGTGGATACTGCTCATCGTGAAGAAATCGGAGCATGGTCCCGGGCTGGGTATGCCGCCGGCCTGCCGACACTGAGATAGGTGAAGCCGTGGTCCGTGAGCACATGGGGATCGTAAAGATTGCGCCCATCGATCACAATGGAGTACCGGAGAGCCTGGTTGAGCTGTTTCAGGTCGAGGTTTGCAAACTCCGGCCAATCCGTAAGGATCAACAGCGCATCGGCATCCGAAGCGGCGTCGTACACGTCCCGCGCGTAACGAAGGTGCTGGCTGGGCGGAAGTATCTGTTCCGTTCGCTGCATCGCCGCAGGATCGAAGGCCGCGATAGAACATCCCTCCGCCATCAGCATCCGGACGATCTCGATCGCCGGGGACTCGCGGATGTCATCGGTCTCACCTTTAAAGGCAAGCCCCAACACCGCCAGCTTCTTGCCGCGAAGGTTCCACAGGGCTGAACGCACCTTGCTGACAAAACGCTTTTTCTGCTGGACGTTGATCTTTTCGACCTCGCTCAGCAGGTTGAAGTCGATTCCCATCTGTTCGGCGACCGAACGAAACGCAGCGACATCCTTCGGGAAGCACGAGCCACCGTAGCCGATGCCCGGCCTCAGGAACTTCGGCCCGATGCGCGTGTCCAGGCCCATACCGCGGGCCACCTGCTCGACGTTGGCATTGGCCGCTTCGCAAAGGTTTGAGACGGCGTTGATAAACGATATCTTCAGCGCCAGAAACGCATTCGAGGCATGCTTGATAATCTCCGCGCTCTTGGTCGATGTCATAAGCAACGGAGGAGGCTCCGAAACACTGCAACACCCAGCAATGCTATCGGCCCTTTCGTAGTACTCGCCCGTCGTCAGCGGCGCATAGATTTCGCTCAGGACCGCACCAGCCCGTTCGCTGTCCGCCCCCACTACGATGCGATCGGGATGCAGAAAGTCGACGACCGCCGTTCCCTCCCTGAGAAACTCCGGGTTGGACACAACGTCGAACAAGCTGCGATCTACCCCGTTGCGCTCCATGGCGCGGCTGATCCATTCATTTGTATAGACCGGGACCGTGCTCTTTTCGACGATGACCTTATAGCTGTCAAGCGACCTGGCAATCTCGCAGGCCACCGCCTCGACATAGGAAAGGTCCGCGTCGCCCGTCTCGCTCTGAGGGGTCCCAACGGCAATAAAGATCGCTGCGCATTGACGAGTGGCATCGGCCAGGTCTGTCGTAAAACGCACATGTCCGTTGCGGTGCTTTGCCAGAAGCTCAGGCAGGTAATGCTCGTGGATCAGGCTATCGCCTGCCTGGAGCGCCGCCACCTTGCGCTCGTCGTTGTCGACGCAGACGACCTGGTGTCCCATCTCTGCGAAACAAACCGCGGCCACAAGCCCTACGTATCCAGAGCCTACAACTGCAATCGAAATGTCTTTTTTCATGGTATCGGGGAGTCCACTTCCTTATTGGCCACCTCCAGCATATCGAACTCCGGCTCTTTTTCAAGGAACTGAAAGGGTTACCTGCCTGCCACAATTACTCCAGTGACAGCCACCCCGCTCTTGGTAGACTAATCGGAATGGGTCCGCATATCGCGCAGACACCGCCCGCAACGGGCACGCCTGACTCCCCGACCCCGTCTTTCAGTGCGGTGGTTACAGATACGACGCTCTCTGAAGCCCTTATTACGCTCAGAAAGCGCCGCTGGATTGTTGTTGCCTGCATTCTTATTGCCTTGGTCTACGGGATTTACTCGGCTGAGACACAACCTCACATATTTGAGGCCTTTGGCCGTATCCAGGTGCGCTCCGGCTCATCGAACGAGTACCGGGTCAACACCGTGCAGAGCCCGACAGTTGAAGGCTCCAAAATGTTGACCGAGGTCGCGATTCTGCAGAGCGACACCCTGATGGTGACCGTTGCTCGCGAGATGGATCTGGCCAACAACCCCGACTTCCTGTTAAGCCCGGCCCCCTCACCGCGGGCCTCTCTGGACAATCCCCAGACACGGCAAAGCGTTGTCCACCGGTTGCAAAGCAACCTGCATATCGCGCAGGTTCCGAAGACCGACATCATCCGTATCAGCTATAGCTCGCTGAGTCCCAAGCTCGCCGCGGACATCGTCAACAAGGTCATCTCGTCATACGTTCAGCGGAGCTTCGAGACCAGGTTCGCCTCAACCCGCCGCGTCTCCAACTGGCTCTCCAGCCAGCTCGACGACCTGAAACAGCAGGTCCAGACCTCCCAGGAACAGTTGATGGAGCTGCAGAAGCGGCTTGGCATCGTGGGCTTCGATCCAAACCACAGCCAGATCACCGCTTCGATCGAACAACTCTCCAAAGCGACCAACGACGCGCGGATCTCCCGCATCATCGCCGAATCGCGTTACCGCATGTTGAGCGGTATGGACCCAAACTCCATCGAAGGATCGATCGACGTAGTTCCTGGAACGGCCCCGGGCGAATTGACCATGCTGCGCAGCCAGCTTGCTTCGTCCAGGGCGGCCTATGCTCAGATGGAATCGACCCTGGGCCCAAACCACCCCCAGGCCAAGGCCCAGAAGGCGCAGATCGACGAGCTGGTGCGCGAGATCAATGTCGAGCAGAACCGCCTTCTATTGCAGGCAAAGCAGGTGTACCTTGCCGCACGGACCAATGAAGACCAGACCGCTGCCGCACTTGAAGCGCAAAAGACCGACGCCTATAAGCTGCGCGACGACCTGGTGGAATACACCCTGCGTCAGCGTGAGTTCGAATCCAACCGGAGCCTTTACGAGAATCTTCTCCAGCGCCTCCGTACGGCCGATGTGCAGGCAGGTCTTGAATCGCTCGAGATCGATGTGGTCGACCAGGCACTGCTTCCGGCCGCGCCTGTACTTAAACCTCAATCGACCATTATTCTCACCTCGCTGATCTTCGGCGTTCTTGCCGGCGTCATCCTGGCCTTCCTGATGGAAAGCCTCGATACGGGTATGCGCAGTGTGGCCGAAATCGAGAGCATTACCGAACTGCCCTCGCTTGCCATCATTCCCAGATCGCGCCGCGGCAGCGGCGGCGATCAGCCGAACATGTCCCCCGCGATGCGCAATATCGGCTCGCTTTCACAGCCGAAATCCCAGTTCGCCGAAGCCTTCCGTTCGCTACGCACTGCGCTTTTGCTTTCATCGGCAGGCCATCCGCCCAAATTCATCCTTCTTACCAGCGCAACGCCATCGGAAGGAAAGACGACTGCCGCGAGCAATCTCGCCTGCGTTCTGGCCCAGGGCGATGCGCGCGTACTGCTGATCGATGCCGACCTCAGGCGTCCAAATGTGCATCACCGCTTCGGCCTGAACGGGCGGGTCGGCCTGACGACGCTTCTCACCGGGGCAACCACGTTCGAGCAGTCGATCCAGAACATCCCCGACGTCCCCAATCTCGACGTGCTCGTCAGCGGGCCCGTTCCACCTTTCCCAACGGAGATGCTCAGCTCCGAGGCGATGGAAAAGCTGTTCGAGCATTGTGGACAAATCTACACACACGTCATTCTCGATTCGCCCCCGATCCTCTCGGTCACAGACGGAGTCGTGCTTGCACGCCGGACAGATGCCGTCATCCTGATCGTCCGCCATGGCAAATCGAGCAAGCATATCGTGCGGCGTGCGCGCGATCTGCTGCTGCGCTCCGGCGCTCCCATCACCGGCATCGTCCTCAATGCCGTCGATCTCAGCTCGCCGGAATACTATGGCTACTATGGCTATTCCGAATACGGCTACTCTGGGGCCGAAGCCGGAAGCTGGCAGTCGCGGGAGTCGAAAGCCGGCAATGCAGCGAAAGGAGGGGACGCGGAATCGTGATGCAGTGTTCCTTCTCAATACGGCGACGTCGGCCTTTGTTGCGCCGGTCAATCTCCCTGCTGGCTTTATCGCTTGCCTGCATGACGGCGACTGCGCTTCATGCGCAGTTTAGCGGCCCCGCTCTTGGCTCATCGACGCCGGTAAACCAGACAATCTCCCCCACAACAGATCCGGCGGTCCTCTTTCCACAGAACCGCGACATTCGTCTTGGCCCTGGAGATGTCATCGGCGTGCATATCTATGGCGCAACCGATTATGCCCCTTCGGCGCTCGTCAGCCTTGATGGTTCGGTTCAACTGCCTCTGATTGGAAAGGTTCAGATCCAGGGCCTTACCATCCATGAAGCCGAAAGAGAGATCGCGGCTAAGCTTATCGACGCCGGTATGTATCGCAATCCGCAGGTCGCTGTCCAATTGACTGAATCCCCCAACCAGTCGGCAACGGTCAGTGGCGAACTGCATGGTGTCGTTCCGATTCGCGGCCAGCGCAAGCTCCTGGACGTTCTTGCCACAGCGGGAGGACTGCCCACGACTGCAAGCCATATCATCACGATTCAACGGCCTGGGCTCGACCGGCCGATCGTCGTCGATCTTGGAACCGACCCATCGCAGAGCGACAAGGCAAACGTGCCCATCTTCGCGGGCGACACCATTCTGGTCTCGCGAACAGGCGTCGTTTATGTTCTCGGGGCCTTCAAGCTCCAGGGAGCTGTCCCGCTCCAGCAGAACTCGCCGTTGACGCTGATGCAGGTGGCGGCACTCTCCGGAGGACCGGGATTCGAAGGCAAATATGGCGACCTGAGGTTGATTCGTACCGTCGGCCTGGACCGCAAAGTTGTACACGTCAACATCAAACGGGTCATGGACGGCAAGGACCCCGACCCCGTCCTTCAGGTGGACGACATTGTCTTCCTGCCGAGCGATGCCATGAAGGCCGCAATCAAATCGGGTGGCATTTCCACTCTGCTCGGTCTGGCTTCGATTCTTGTTGTGGCCGCTAGACCATAGCTTGCAACTCCATAGAGCCGATGACTGAGCAAGCAATCATGGACTCACTCCCCAGGCGAAACCAGAAGAAAGCACAGGCGGTTCGTCTGGCCTATCTCGTCACGCATCCGATCCAGTATCAGGCACCTCTTTTGCGGCGCATCGCTCTGGAGCCTGATATCGATCTCACCGTCTTCTTCGGATCCGACTTCTCTGTTCATGGTTACAACGACGTAGGCTTCGGCGGCGCAGACGTCAGATGGGATATACCCCTGCTGGAGGGCTACAAACACGAGTTCTTACCCGTCCTGCGCGACCTGAGGAGAATTACCCGGTTATCTCCCCTCAATCATGGCATCTTCACTCGCCTTCGGGGCCGTCCGGGCGAACCCGGCTTCGATGCTCTGTGGCTTCATGGGTATGCAAATGCCAACGCCCTTCACGCCATGCTAGCTGCCCGGTCCTTAGGCATTCCCGTGCTGGTCCGGGCTGAATCAAGGCTCCCCGGGGGCGAGCGATCCCACTGGAGAAGGTCCCTTCAACAGCTTTATCTTCACCTGCTTGGCGAACTCGTCAGCGGTGTCCTCCCCATCGGCCAACTGAATGCGGAGTTTTGGCAGCACCACTTCGGCGACGCTATTCCGCAATTTCCGATGCCTTATGCCGTCGACAATGGCTATTTTCAGCAGCGCAGCCACGATGCAGCGCCCAACCGCTCCTCGCTGCAAAAAAAGTTAAATCTCGATCCTTCGCGTCCGGTGATCCTCTTTGCGTCCAAACTTCAGAAGCGCAAGTGCTGCGCCGATCTCCTGGGGGCCTATCGTCTCCTCTCCCCTGCGCCGGGCATCGATCCTCATCCTTACCTCGTGATTGTCGGTGACGGGGAGCAACGCTCCGCTCTCGAACAAACGGCGCAGGAGACCGGTTTTCAGAGCATTCGCTTTTGCGGCTTCCGCAATCAATCGGAGCTTCCGGGATTCTTCGACCTCTGCTCCGTCTTCGTTCTGCCGTCCCGGCACGAGCCATGGGGACTTATCGTCAATGAAGTCATGAATGCCGCGCGCCCCGTCATCGTCTCCGACGATGCCGGCTGCCAGCCTGACCTTATCACCCCGGGGGTTGAAGGAGAGGTCTTCCCTGTCGGCAACCGCGATGCCCTCGCCCACGCTCTTCGCCGCATACTGGCAACGCCGAAGACAGCGCAGCAGATGGGACAGCGCGCGTTGGAACGCATTCAGTCGTGGAACTTCGAAGAGGACGTCTGCGGCCTTCGTCGCGCACTTGCCGCAGTCACAAAGAAGATTGCACCATGAACCGCCGGCAGTCCGCTCCATCCGGCCAGACCCGCTGCTATCCTCAGTAGACACTCCCCTATATGCGAATACTACACATCATCGCGACACTGAATCCCGAAGCTGGCGGCCCTGTAGAATCGGTGCGCGTACTCCTCAGTTATGGACCGATCGGATATGTTGGCGAGGTCGTGACACTCGACGATCCGGCGGCACCGTTTCTGAAGCAAACCGCGTATCCGGTTCATGCACTCGGCCCCGTCAACACGGTCTACGGCTTCAATACCAGACTTCTCCCCTGGCTGAAGGAAAACCGCGACAGATTCGACGGCGTAGTCGTCAATGGCCTGTGGCAATACTGCGGTTTTGCCGCCTGGCAGGCGCTGGCCGGAAATACACCCTACGTCGTCTTCACTCATGGCATGCTCGATCCATATTTCAAACATGCCTTCCCTTTGAAGCACCTTAAGAAATGGCTCTACTGGGTTCCCGCCGAATACCGTATTCTGCGTGATGCCTATCGCGTTCTCTTCACTTCGCAAGCAGAAAAACGTCTCGCCGAGCAGAGTTTCTGGCTGCATAAGTGGAACCCTTATGTTGTTCCCTATGGGGCCAACAGCCCTCCGGAAAAGCCTGTCGACGAACTGACACAGGCGTTTTACGAAAAGTGTCCGCAGGTCCGCGGCAAAAGATTTCTGCTCTTCCTCGGGCGCATCCACAAGAAGAAGGGATGCGACATGCTGATCCAGGCCTTTGCCAAGGCTGCCCCCACCGATCCCGAACTGGATCTCGTTATGGCCGGCCCGGACCAGCAACAATGGATGTCTATCCTGAAACGGATGGCAAAGGAAGCAGGCATCGAAAATCGGGTCCATTGGCCGGGCATGATCACTGGAGACGGTAAATGGGGCGCTTTTTATGCCTCGGAAGCCTTTATCCTTCCATCCCATCAGGAGAACTTCGGTATCGCCGTCGCGGAAGCGCTCGGCTGCGGCACCCCGGTGCTTCTCGCCGACAAGGTCAACATCGCCGAAGACATCGCGCAGGACCACGCTGGCCTGATGGAACTGGATACACCGGAAGGGACGCTGCACCTGCTCGAGCGCTGGATTGCCATGTCGGTCGAAGAACGTGCCGCCATGGCGAAGCGCGCGCGGGAATGCTATCAGAAGCGATACGATATGCGGGAAAATGCAAAGGCGATCATCCGCCTCTTCGAGTCTGCAACCGTCACCGGCGAGGAGCACCTTTCGACTCCAAAATAGACGCAACGACCCCATGCCCAAGCAAATTCATTACAACGCGGCCGAACACATCTCCGCACAGACGGACGCGGATCCCTACCTCCGCCCCGCGTTTTCACTCGCGAACCGTCTCCGGCGTCTGACCTGGAATGTCTGCTGGCTTCTGCTTTATCGACCTTCGCCACGGCCGTTCCACGCCTGGCGTTCGGCCCTCCTTCGCCTCTTTGGCGCAACGATGGGGCCCAATTGCCACTTCTATCCCAGATCGAAGATATGGGCGCCGTGGAACCTGATTTGCGCCAACCAGGTGACTGCTGCCGATGGAGCGGAGATTTACAATCCCGCACCAATGGAACTCGGCTCTCATGTCATCCTCTCCCAGGACGCTTACCTCTGCGGAGCTACCCATGATTATGACAACCCTGCCTTCCCGCTGATCGCCTTCCGCATGACATTGGAACCCTATGCCTGGATATGCGCTCGCGCCTCTGTAGCTCCCGGAGTCAACATCGCCGAGGGTGCCGTACTGGGCCTCGCCTCCGTGGCAACCCGCGACCTCGAAGCATGGGCCGTGTACGCCGGATCGCCCGCAGTCAAGGTCAAAGACCGCAAACCCCACTCCCAGTCCTTCTGAACGCCGTTCCAGATGAGCTGTCATTCCGAGCGCAGCGCAGCGGAGTCGAGGAATCCCCGCATTTCGCCTCTGTCTTGTAGTGTTTGTATTCTCTGGCAGCTCTATCCGCGCAGCTTCGCCAGCAGGTCTGTAGGATGCACCGGCTTGGCCAGGATCTCGAACTCGTGGCCCTGCTCGCGCGCCTTCTCCAACAGATCCGCCGTCGCTGCCTGACCGGAGAACAGCAGAATTTTGCACTTCGGAAGCCGCGTCCGCGTCACAATGGCGGCCTCAATACCCGTCATGCCAGTCATGATGACATCGCTGATGAGCATGTCCGGTTGAAAGCTGCCGAGCATCTCCACCGCTTTTTCGCCGCTAAAGACCGCCCGTGCCTCAAATCCTGCCTGGTTCAAGATAATGGCGAGCGTGTTTGCGATCACCTGCTCATCGTCGGCAACAAGTACCTTCGGCTTGGCGGACGTGGACGGCATCTCCGACATACTCAATCACTTCCTCGCTTGAATATTCAATGTTTTAATTGCAATGCGATCCACGTACGTCGCTTTACCAAAGTCTTATAAACTAATGATACGCTGAGCCTAAGGCTCGAGACTAGCAACTCCCTGCAACCGATACATCCTAGGCATAAAACTCACGCTTGCCATGCAGCATGTGATCATACGCGCCGAACGGGTTGAGAAATACTACGCGCAACCCAGCGAGAACCGTATTCAGGTCATCTCGCCCACCGACCTCGCAATCGGTGAAGGAGAGATCGTGGCCCTGCTCGGCCCCTCCGGTTCCGGGAAATCCACGCTCCTGCGCATGCTGACCGGTCTCTCCAAGCCCTCCGCCGGCACCGTCTACTGGCATGACCGCCCCATCGAGGCGGCAGACGTCAATGTCTCGATTGTCTTCCAGAGCTTTGCTCTCTTCCCCTGGATGACCGTCTTTGAGAACGTCGAGGCCCCTCTCAAAGCGCGCGGCATGGATCCGGCCGAACGCCGCAAGCGCGCCTTGAAGATTCTCGATACGGTCGGGCTCGATGGCTTTCAGGCCGCCTACCCGAAAGAGCTCTCCGGCGGCATGCGCCAGCGCGTCGGCTTCGC
>JAFDVV010000075.1:0-46262 GCA_018268775.1 Acidobacteriota bacterium
CATCTTCATGGGGTTCACGGGGCGTGGCGTTCCGGCGCTCGGCGTGCTGAAGAATGTTTCACCGGCGACGCAGAGTCAGGCTGCGGCTACGCTGGCGCGATATCTGGGACTTGACTGGAATGCGGCGGAGCCTCAGGCAGGCGCGCCGATAGCAGCGGCGGTGAAGTAGTCTCAGCCGTTCAAGAGCTCGAGGATGCCGGGGCCGAATCGCTCGGCCTTTTCGAGTGTGAGGCCTTCGAGCTTGCGCAGGTCGGCGAGGTTCCGCGGATGCGAAAGCACGATGTTGCGCAGGGTGGATGTGCCGAGGACGAAGAACTGCGGCAGGCCAAGTCGCTCGGCCTCGGCTGTACGCCAGTCGCGGAGACGCTGGTCGAGAGCTTGCTGGGCTTGAGTGAGAGTAACGGTTGGGTCGGACGCTGGTCGCGCTTCGCGCGATGTCCCACCCATGCCACTGCGTGTCATGAATGGGGCACCCGGCGATTTCGGCTCGCGAGTGGGGGGAGTGCCCGTTGGCGTCAGAGGTGGAGAAGCAGATCTCTCCGCTCCGCTTCGCTTCGGTCGAGATGACAAACCTCTCGGGTGCTTCGATTGTTTTCGTTGTTTTGATCTCCGCGGATTGGATTGGTCCGCTTCTTCTGGAAGCATGACGGCTAGATCGCCGCCTTCGTCGCGGGTGCGGCCCTCGTGGGTGAGGGAGGCGCGCTTGAAGTTGATCACCTTGCCTTCGGCGTTGGTGAAGGTGTCGGCGATGAGCGTGATGAGGCCGGCGCGGGTAAGGGCGTTGAGGTAGGCGTCGAACTGTCTGCGGTCGATGCCGAGGCCGAGATCGGTGTGGAGCTTCCCCGTGGCGCGCGGTGCGGCCCCGTCGAGCGCGCGGAGGATGGTACGAAGCTGGCGATCCTCCTGCTGCGTCGGCGAGCGGAAGGGCTGTGCTGTGGCGCGCTCGGGAGAGCAGAAGTCGCAACGGCCGCAGGGGCGGAAACCGTCTTCGGTGTCGCCGAAGTGCCGGATGAGTGCGGTCATGCGGCACTGCGGGGTCTCGGCGTAGCGGGCCATGGCGTCGATCTGCGCGCGGCGGAAGGCTAGCTGACGGTCGTAGCCGGACTGCCAGTTCTTGTTTTCCGTTACGCGAAGGTTTCCAGCGATGTCGAAGGCGGCAGCGCCTTGCGCTACCAGCTTCTCAGCGGTGCGATCGAAAGTCTCGACGTCCATCTTGACGCGCTGGCGCAGAAGGCTGGGCATCTGGAAGTCGCCGGTAAGGAGGGCGGCGACGCGAGCCAGTTCCGTAATGGGAGGGTAGTCGCGTTCGAGGAAGCCCTCGTGAATCTTGCGGTCGACGAAGGAATGAAGGAGCACGGTGCGCGAGGGCTGACCGTCGCGGCCTGCGCGGCCGATCTCCTGGTAGTAGGCTTCGACCGAGCCGGGCAGCGCGGTGTGGACGACAGTACGAACGTCTGCCTTGTCGATGCCCATGCCGAAGGCGATAGTTGCGACGACGACTTCAAGGTTTCCGCTAAGGAAGTGGCGCTGGACGCGTTCGCGCGTGGCGGGATCGAGTCCTGCGTGATATGCGGCGGCGCCCCGGCCTAGCTGCGATGCTAGCTCTTCCGCAGCTTTGCGCGACGGCGCGTAGACGATGGCGGGACGGCACTCAGGCGACTTGAGAAGGTCAATGGTGAACTGGTTGCGCCGTGGCTTCGACATCTCGACGACCTCGATGGCGAGGTTGTGGCGGCGGAAGCCGTGGATGAAGAGTGCGGGCGAGTCGAGGCGGATCTGTGCGACGATGTCCTTCTGCACGGTGGGAGTTGCTGTCGCCGTAAGGGCGATGACAGGTGCGGGACGCAGCAAGGGTAGATGTTCGCCAAGGGTGCGGTAGTCGGGACGAAAGTCGTGTCCCCATTGCGAGATGCAGTGGGCTTCGTCGATGGCGATGAGCGCCGGCTTGCGCTTGGCGAGCATCTCGGGGAAGCCGGGAACGCGCATACGCTCGGGAGCGATGAAGAGGAACTGCAAGCTGCCGTCGAGGTAGTCGCGGCACGCCTGGCGCGCTTCGTCGCGCGAGAGGCCGGAGTGGATACGCGCTACGCGCAGGCCTAGAGCCGAGAGCTTGGCTGCCTGGTCATCCATTAACGCGATCAGGGGCGAGATGACGAGCGCTGTGCCTTTGCGGGCGATGGCGGGGAGTTGATAACAGAGGCTCTTGCCCGCTCCTGTTGGCATGACGAGCAGGACGTCGCGGCCTTCGGTGGCGGCGCGGCAGACGGCCTCCTGATTGGCGCGGAAGGCCGGAAAGCCAAAGGTCTGATGGAGGAGGGCTGCGAGGTCCATGGGGCTACGTCATCTTCGCATATTGTTTGCCCTGTGGGGATGAGGAGGTTCCAGTGGAATATCGGGAGGCACGATGGTTCAGTCGTGTCGGCAAGATTATCATTGCGATTGTGATTTCCCGAGAGAAATCCGGGTCGGTGCTTGCATCCCGGACTGGAAAAGCAGATTCCTCCGCTTCGCTGCGGAATGACAAAGTGAACTGAGTTACGTACGGAGGTTTGCGATGCTCTGGATTGCAGTTTCTTTTGTCCTGCTTGCAATGTTGGTGTTCGCCGTTATCAAGGCTAGGCGCATGAAGAACGTCCGTGACTTCGAGGCGAACAGTGTCGATGCCGAGACGCTGCGGGGTCTGCTGAATCCTGATCCTCGCGTGCTTCTGTATGACGTGCGTCAGCCGCTCGACCTGCTCGCCTACTCGGAGATGATTCCCGGAGCGAGGCGGATTCCTCCGAAGGAGGTCATGGCGAATCCAACATTGATTCCTGCGGATAAGGATGCCGTCTTCTATTGCACGTGCGAGGCGCAGAAGACGAGTCTTGAGATCGTGCGTCATGCCAGAACGTTGGGATACGACAGGCTGAAGGTGCTACGCGGAGGGCTGGCGGCGTGGAAGGCGAAGGGGTATCCGGTAGAGACCTACCGGGAGTCGTTCCGGCTGGATACTGCGGGATAGCGATGACGGTATGATGGCTAGTCGGTTTGAAAGAGAGAGGTCGGCAATTGAATCATTCGACAAAATTCTGGTTTCGCCGGACGAGTGTATTGACGCTCGTGGCCGCATTGGCCCTGCCTGCCGCAGCACAGGCGCAAAAGAGCCCGGACGACAAACCGTCGCAGGCGGAGAAGAAGGACGATGCCGGGATACCGGTCCCTCCGGAGACGAACTCGACGACGAAGCATGACCTGACTGTGGGCGGACGGACGGTCCACTACACTGCGACGGCTGGAAACCTGCTGATCCGCGACGAGCAGTGGAAGCCGAATGCGAGTATCTTTTATGTGGCTTATACGGAGGATGGGGTGGATGCGAAGTCGCGGCCCGTGACCTTTTTCTATAACGGCGGGCCGGGGGCGGCGACGATCTGGCTGCATATGGGATCGTTTGGCCCAGTGAGGGTAATTACCCAGGCCCCCGAGGCGACGGCACCGGCACCGTATAGCTGGGTTCCCAACGAGTACAGTCTGCTGGACAAGAGCGACTTGGTGTTTATCGACGCGCCGCTGTGTGGGTTTTCGCGGGCGGTGGGCAAGGGGACGATCAAAGACTTTGCGGGGACGGACCAGGACATTGCCGCGTTCCGCAAGTTTATCGAGCGGTATCTGACAGCGAACCAGCGGTGGAACTCGCCGAAGTTTCTGTTTGGGGAGTCGTATGGGACGACGCGCTCGGCCGGGCTGGTGGCGGCGCTTCAGAATGACGGCGTTGCGTTCAACGGCGTGGTGCTTCTGTCGTCAATCCTGAACTACAACATTCGCAACCCTGGGTATGATGCTGAAGCAATTGGCTATCTCCCTTCGTTCGCGGCGATTGGGTATTTTCATAAGAAAGTGAAGGCCTCGGGGTCGATGGCCGAGTGGGTCGAGCAGGCGAGGGAGTTTGCGCGCGGGCCCTACGCGCAGGCGCTGGCTCAGGGGGACCGCCTGCCTGCGGCAGAGTTCGATGCCATTGCAGCAAAGGTGGCGGCGATCACCGGGTTGAGCGAGAGCTATGTGAAGGAGGCGAAGCTGCGGATCTCGGCATCGCGCTTCAGGAGAGAGTTGCTTCGCGGGGACGACCGGACGCTGGGACGTTACGATGCGCGGTTCATGGGCTGGGACCCGGACGATGCGACGGAGACCCCGGAATATGACCCGTCGGACACGGGGATCAGCGGGGTGTTCGTTGGGTCGTTCCACGACTATATCCAGCGTGAATTGAAGTACATGAGCCAGGAGACCTACTACACGTCGGGGCCGGGGGTGAACACCGCCTGGGACTTCAAGCACAAGCCTTCAGGGAGCCGAAGCGAGAGGGCGCAATCGAACCCCGACACGGCGTTGGATCTTGCGGATGCAATGCGGAAGAACCCAAGGCTAAAGGTGTTTTCGGCCAACGGGTACTTTGATCTGGCGACGCCGTTCTTTGTTACGGAGTACGACATCGCTCATATGAGCCTGCCGCCGAAGCTGGTGGGGAATGTGAGTTTTGGGTACTACCCCGCAGGCCACATGGTGTACCTGAACGTTGAAGCGTTGAAGGAGATGAAGGCCGACATGGTGAAGTTTTATACCTCGGCCCTGCACAACTGATGCAGCAAAAGAGGTTGCAGGGAGTGACGGGGCAGTGCGCTCCGAAGCCCAGAATGCCTTGAATTATGGGGTTAAATGCCTTAGAATGTGAGATGTGGTCTTTCTCTCCCGAGTACATGGAAAGAGCATCAGTCAAGAAGGAAGAGGCATAGAAACCCTATGGCAAAGCGTCGTGGAAATCCGAATTGGGGTAAGCCGGAGCCGATTGGGCCGGTTGTCCCGACGGTGACATCGTTTGAACAGGTTGTGAAGGAGTACAAGTTGACCCCGGACCAGTACATCCGGTCGACGAGGCTGCGGGAGTGGGCGCGCCGGAACAAGAACTCGAAGTACATCCCGGAGGCGCTGCTGGAGGCGTGGGGATTCGAGATCGAGTCGACCCTTTAGTCTTGTATCAAGTTGAGTTGAGAGATGCCGCCCGACATGGGCGGCATCTTCTTTTTGCGTCCGGCTTATGATGATGAGAGTCGAAAGGATGGGGATTGCAGCGAGAGGATCCCCGGAGGCTTGCCGATGTTTGCTGATGTCGCTGAAGCGGTTGCGGAGATTCGGGCGGGAAAGATGGTGGTAGTCGTCGACGACGAGGACCGCGAGAACGAGGGCGACCTGACGCTGGCGGCGGAGTTTGTGACTCCGGAGGCGATCAACTTTATGGCGAAGTTCGGCCGCGGGCTGATCTGTCTGACGCTCACGGAGGAGCGAGCCGACTATCTGCGGCTGGGACCGATGACGCAGGAGAATACATCGCGGTTCGGCACGGCGTTTACGGAGAGCGTCGAGGCCCGCGAGGGTGTGACGACCGGCATCTCGGCGGCGGACCGGGCGCACACGATCAAGGTGGCGATCGATCCTCAGTCGACGGCACACGACCTGGCGAGGCCGGGACATGTGTTTCCGCTTCGCGCCCGCAAGGGCGGAGTGCTGGTGCGCGCAGGACAGACGGAGGCCTCAGTCGATCTGGCGAGAATGGCGGGGTTGGTACCGGCGGGAGTGATCTGCGAGATCATGAACGACGACGGCACGATGGCCCGGGTTCTGGACCTGGTGAAGTTCTGCGAAGAGCATGGCCTGAAGATGGTGACGGTCGCGGACATGATCCGCTACCGGCTGCAGAACGAACGATACATCCATCGCGTGGCCGAGTCGGTGATGCCGACCGAGTATGGCGAGTTCAGGGTGATCGCCTACGAGAGCGAGGTCGAGGGCGGCGAGTCGCATGTGGCGCTGGTCTATGGAGATGTTGGAGATGTCAACGGCGATGAGCCGGTGACGGTTCGCGTACATACGCATTGTCTGGCGGGCGATATCTTTGGCACAACGCTGTGCGATTGCAGAAGAGTGGTGGACGGCTCGCTGAAGATGATCGCCGAGGCGGGACGCGGGGCGCTGGTGTATCTGCATAACGGAAGTACAGGCTTTGGGATCGATCGCAATGTGACTCCGCACCGCGTGGTGCTGCATCGCGAGCAGAGGGCGAAGGAGCACAGCGAGGAGAGAAGCCAGAGGACGCTGCGCCAGGTGGGTCTGGGCGGGCAGATTCTGTCGGACCTCGGGATCCATAAGATCCGCCTGATTACGAATACCCCGACGCACGTGCCTGCGTTGCAGGGCTTCGGGATTGAGATCGTCGAACAGGTGCCGGTGATGGCTGCGCAGGTGCGGCGTTAGTTGCGGAGTGCCTTTTAGGCCTGGACGGACAAAGCGCGGTGTCATTGCGTGTTGTTGTGGTGGCGCGGGCGAAATGCGGGGATTCCTCGACTCCGCTACGCTTCGCTCGGAATGACACTTGTTGGACAGCGCTTACTGACGCGCTGTCACTGTCAGATTCAGGGTGACGGTCTGGGAGAGTTGCGCTCCCGAGGTTGTGGTGGCGGTGACCTGATATTGGTAGGTGCCCGGCGGTGTGTAGCGAAGATTGGGATCGGCAAGCGGAAGGCTCCCTCCACTGCCGCATCCGTTCGCGAAGAGTGCGGTGACGGCGAGAAGCGCGATCATGAGCGAGGCGCGGCTCCTGCGGAAGAAGAAGATGCCGAAGGGCAGGAGGCAGAGCGCGACGGTTCCGTTGGCTGTGGTGGCTCTACTGGCGCTTGCGGGTAGTTCGGTAACAGTGTTGATCGTTGCGACCGAGCTCTGTGGGGATGCGTTGCTAAGGGTGATGCTCGACGGCAGCAGGGAGCAGGTGGCGTACTGTCCGGGGCTGACTGGCGTGCAGTGGAGCACGACGGTGCCGGTGTATCCGTTGAGCGCGGTGAGGCTGAGGTTGTAGTTGGCGGGGCGCCCGCTGGTGACGGTGAGCGAAGAAGAGATCCCGCCATCGACGGTGAGCGCGATTGCTCCCGCCGGTATTCCTGTGCCGCTGAGGGGGACGGCGAGAGGCGAGTTCGGGTCGGAGCTTGTGATGGAGAGGCTTGCCGTTCTCGCTCCGGTGGTGGTTGGTGTGAACGTGATGGAGATGGCGCAGCTTGCCCCGGGGGCGAGAATCGTTGTCGCGCACGGCGTGGTCACGGCGTAGTCGCCGGTTGTGGAGAGGGCGATGCGGCTGACCGGCGCGGTGCCGGTGTTGGCGAGCGAGAGCGTGAGCTTCGAAGATGAGCCCACCGTTACGTTGCCGAAGTCGAGGATTGCGGGACTGACAACGAGGTGCGACTGCGCTCCGCTGCCGGTGAGATTGACCGTAAGCGGGAGCGTGGTCAGCGACGACGTGATGCTGACGGCACCGCTGCGCGTGCCTGCCTGCGTGGGAGCGAAGGTGATCTGCAGCGTGCAGCTTGCGTTGGGGGGCAACTGCGATCCTTGAGTGGGGCAGTTGCCTGCGACGGTGTAATCGCCCGTGGCTGCTATGCCGGTGATGGTGGCGGGAGTTGTGCTGCCGTTGGTGACCTGCACCGGAAGCGTGGCCGTTGTGCCGACGAGTACAGAGCCGAAGTCGAGCGCAACGGGAGAGAGGACAAGCGTCGGTGGCGTGGCGGTACCGATGAGGCTGATGAAGTCGAGCGAGGAGCTCGAGTCGGAGGAGATCTCGAGCGCGCCGATGACGTTGGCGATGGACTGCGACGAGGATGCCTGGGGTGTGAAGCTGACGGTGATCGGGCAGCTTGAGCCGGGGACGACGGTGGCGCAGGTTGTGGTGACGGTGAAATCCGGTGTGTTGGAGAGCCTGTTGATGTGGATCGTGGCGGTGCCAGTGTTTGCCAGCGTGACTGTCTGCGGCGCGGAGGCGTTGCCGCCGGAGGTTGCGGCGAAGGTGAGCGAGTTCTGGGAGACCGTGTAGGAGACGAGCGGGGCTGTGTTCGAGGGCGTGTTCACCGTGAACGGCGTCGCGGTGCCTGTGAGGTCGACGAAGTCAGGGCTTGAGGCCGCGTCGCTCTCGATGACGAGCGTTCCGGCGTCGGTGTTGAATGGCGCGGGCGAGGAGCCCTGCGCAACCTGGTTGATGGGCGAGTAGGTGAGGGTGACGGTGCAGCTCTGAGCGGGCGCGAGTGTTGCGGCGCAGGTTGTGGTTGCGAGGAAGGGCCACTCGCTGGTGACGCGGCGGATCGTGAGCGACCCAGTGCCGGTGTTGGTGAGTGTGAGGGTGCGCGTGGCCGTTTGTCCCGAGGCGAGCTGGCCGAAGTTGAGCAGTCTGCCGGGGAGGAGCGCGCCGGAGATCGCGAGCGAACCGGAACCAATGCCGAAGCCTTCGACGTAGGCGAGACCGTTGCGGGTTGCGCTGCCGTCGGTGGGCGTGGCCTGGGCGAAGAGCGTTCCTGTGATGCTGCTGTTGGTGAGAGGGAGAAAGGTGACGGAGAAGTTGCAGGAGGCGTTTGGCGCAAGCGCAGCGCAGGGTGGATTTGCGAGGACGAACTGGCGCGGCAGAGAGAGTGCGAGCGTAAGCGACTTTGCGGTGAGGTTGTTGATGGTGAACTGGCGCGTGAGTCCGAGGGTGGAGGTCGCGGCAGGTCCGTAGACGGCCTGGTTGGGGATGATCTGAAGGCCGGTGTCCTCACTGGTGTAGGCGCCGGTAAGCGCGACGCTGAAGGTGCTCTGCGGAGACCCGGGGGCGGAGCTGGTCACTGGAATGGAGAGCGTCCCCGTGACGGTTGCGTTTGTGGGGATGAAGGTGACGGCGATGGTGCAGGTGGCTCCCGGTGTGAGCGTGCCGCAGGTCGTGGTCTGCTGAAAGCTTGTCGAGGTCGACGACGGCGCTGCGATCTGGAGGTTGTAGATGCCGGTGTTGGTTAGCGTGATGGACTGCTGGGTTGCAGTGGGGCCGGGTACGTTGCGAAAGACGAGCGCGTTGGGATTGAGCGAGAGTCCGGGGTCGGGCAGGCCGTAGGCGGTGAGAGATGCAGAGGCGGATGCGGTGCCTGAGGCGATGGTGAGGTCTCCCGTGGCAGGCCCTGATGCCGTGGGCACGTAGGCGACCTGGACAAAGCAGGAGGCGTTGGGTGCGAGCGAGCCTCCACAGGGAGCGCCTCCGGTTGCGGCGTTGGCGATGACGAAGTCTCCGGTGGTCGTGGGTGTGGAGAGATTGGCCGTCGTCGCGGTGAGATTTGTGAGGGTGAAGAGCGTGGGCGCGCTGGAGCTGTGGACGGCTACGGGGCCGAAGTCCTGCTGCGTTGGCGTGAGTATGAGGCCGGTGAGTGGGAGGCCGGTGCCGGTGAGCGAGAGTGCGTAGGGGCTGCCACTGGAGGACGAGGCGAGCGTGAGTGTGGCGCTCGATGGGCCGGCTGCGGTGGGAAGGAACTGGATCCCAAGCCAGCAGTTGAAGCAGGAGCCGATGGCCGACACAGTGAACGCGGAGGAGGGTGGCTGGCCGTGACCGTAGCCGATGTCTTCGACGAGGACGGCGCCGAAGCTGCCGCTGGTGGTTGCGGTGAGCTGCGAGAAGGGCTGCGTGATCTTGTACCACTGAACGATGGGCTGCCCGATGGGGGTGCTGCCGAGGTCGAGCGTACCGTTGTTGGAGGCGATGATCGCTGTCGCCGTGCCGCTGAGGTTCACGTAGGCAGGCGTGGTACCTGCTCCCGAGGAGACGGAGAGGATGCCCTGGCGCGCGCCTGGCTGCGAGGGGGCGAAGGTAATGACGGCGGAGCAATTGGTTCCAGCGGCCAGCACGGAGGGACAGTTGGTCGAGCTCGTGAAGTCGCCGGTGAGCGAGAGCGTGAGCGGGAAGGACTGCGCGCCGGTATTGGCGATGGTTGCGGTCTGTGTAGCTGGAGATGTGCCGGTGACGACGACCGTATTGGGGAAGTTGAGAGATGTGGGAGTTACGGTGAGGGCAGGGTTGACGGCGGTCCCGCCCGCTCCGGGCTGTGGAATCGTCTGCCCGGTGACGAGAACGCTGAGGCCCTGGTCGAGCGCGAGCGTGACAGAGTCGGAGGAGGTCTGCTGCTGCGAGAGGTAATCGATTTGGATCTGGCAGACGGTGTGTGGCTCAAGCAGCGAAGGGCAACGGTCGACGACGGCGAAGGGCGAGGACGGCGGAAGCGCGACGCGCGAGTGTTGGATGGGAGAGGTGGAGTTGTTGGAGATGTAGAGGTAACGGGAGAGGCGAAGGCTTCCAGCAGTGCTGAACTGGGTGCCGAAGGCGATCTCGGTTGCGGAGAGGTTGAGAGGCGAGGGATCGATGTAAGAGGTCAGCGTGAAGCTATTGCTGGCTCCTGGATTGAATCCAGCCGTAAAGCCGTGGCCGAAAGTATCGGTCGGCGGAACGGTGAGGGTGAACGTTATGTGGCAACTCGCTGCCGGCTGCAACAGTGGAATGCCGCCAGGTGTGGGACAGTCGGTAGTTGTTGCGAGGGGGCTTGACGGCTGATTGTTGGTAAGGAGAAGCGGACCCGTCTGTGTTGACTGGCTCATGTTGGTGATCGTCGTCGTCAGTATGGCCGATGAGGGAGCGGGACCGGCGATGATTCCCGTATCGGCTTCGCGAGAGGCAAACAAGACGGGTGTTGCTGCCCTGGTAAATGCGGGAATGCCGATGACCTGCGCTGTCGCGTTGGAGGCCTGAGCGGTAATGGTTCCAGGACCGTTTTCATTGAGGATGATGTTGCATTCCTCGCCAGGACCCAGTTGCAACGGACAGTTGTGGCTAAAGGTAAAGCTGGTGGCAAATAGTCGAACGTTCGTTGCAGCCGCTGAACCGAGGTTTCGGAGAATGACGTTCGGCGCGGCATCCGCGGAAAATGCGAGCGACGGCCCTGCGGTCAAGTTGAATTTTGCGAGGAAAGCCCCCGAGCCCTCGCACACACTGCCGTTACAGGAACCTGGCGGGACGATTGCATCGCGCAGGCTCGAGGGAAGTGCCAATGTCGGAGTTCCGAGTAGAGGTAGATCGTAGACCTGGGTCGTTTGCTGGGTAGAGCCCGCTTGCGTCGCCACGGCCCCGGCAAAGATGGGCTGGCCGGTGGAGTCCGTTACAACGGAGGCGATGTCTGTTCGCAGAGCGGGGAAGGAGCCGTTGTATCCTCCCAGGCGGATGCTTCGGTCGAGTATTCCCTGCGATGTGATGTGGAATGCGGCAGAGCTGCCGATGCTCGAGATGGTGGGAAGCGGCAGCAGAACGTACGAGAGTGCAACGGTTGCCCATGCCGTACCGTCTGGCGCGGCGGTGACGACTGATTGAGCGCCGGGCGCGAGAAGCGTCGAGGAGAGAACGCGGGAGCCATCGAGCGGCATACGTATGACGCTCTGGTAGTCGACGGAGACCAGCGGAGACGCGACGGTCGCAATGGGGAACTGGCCTCGTGCCAGCGTTCCGGAGAAGAGAAGGGTCTGGGTTGTGTTGTCGAGCGTGAGAGATGTGACGCCGCTGCCCGGGATAAACGTCGAGAAGACGAAGCTGTTGCCTGCGGGTGCGAGCTTCGAGAGAAAGCCGGAGGTGGTTCCGAAGATCCTCGGCACGACGGCAGCGAGTGTAGGGTAGCCGGACGAGGTTGTGTATCCGGCGATGTAGGTATTGTCCTGCGCGTCGGCGACGAGAGCAGCGGGGGCTGTGTCTCCGCCGAAGCCGCTGAGGTAGGTGGCGTAGACGAGTGAGGTGCCTGTTGTGTTGAAGCGTTCGACGAAGCCATTGCCGAAGCTGCCCGATGCGGGTGATTGGATGATGGCGGATGGTGTGACGGGGAGCGTGGCTGCAAAGATACTGCCGGTGACGAAGACGGCGTCGGCGGTGGCGGCGATGGCGGTGACGGCCGTGCGTCCACTGCCGGTGTAGGTGACGAAGACAGGGTTGAGGCTGGGGTCGAACTTCGCGATGAAGGAGTTTGTGGAGGCGTCGGCGCGTGTGGGAAAGGCAGCTCCAGACGTTCCAGTGATGGTCCCGGAGTTGGTCGTTCCGGTGACGTAGACGTTGCCGGCGGGATCGAGGGCCATGGCGATGCCGGTGTCTCCCGCTGCGCCAAACTGCGCCTGGGCCAGCAACTGAAGGGCGCCGGGGTCGGTCTTGAGAATGCGGACGCCGTCCTTCTGGTCGTAGAGAAGGTAGAGATTGCCCGCGCTATCGACCTGAACGGAGTTGAACTGTCCTTTACCGGCGGCGGCGCGCAGCCCTGCGAACGCAAGCTGCTGCGCATTTTGAGAGAGAAGAGAAAGAGACGTCGCGGCAAGGAGCGCGATAACGGAGAGAGTCGTCGACAGGAGCCCGGGGAGTCGCTTCATGGTTATCTGGCCGCGGTTACAGCACAAGGTGCGGCCTGCCCTTCATATCCATGGATACACGTGAGTTTAGTTTTTAGATCGGTGTCTTCGTTACGAAGGTTTCAGATAGTTCCATTTTGGGAAATACATCGTTTATGGGAGTGATGATGCGGGTGCAGGATGGGGGTTGAGCAGGTAGCCAAGTCCGCGGCCCTGCATCTCGGCGAGGAAGGCGGGGTGTTCGGAGTACTGGATGGCCTGCATCCCAAAGGCGAGCGCAGCGTCGATGTTCTCGCGCTTGTCGTCGATGAAGAGAATCTCTGTGGGAGGGGTCTTGAGCCCTTCGGCTGCGACGGCGTAGATGGCAGCCTCAGGCTTTGCCAGTAGCAGGCGGTAAGACCAGACCTGGTGATCGAAGGCGGAGAGCCAGTCGAATTTGCGGAGAAGGCCGTC
The DNA here is from genome assembly GCA_018268775.1 of Acidobacteriota bacterium. Lineage (GTDB taxonomy): Bacteria > Acidobacteriota > Terriglobia > Terriglobales > Acidobacteriaceae > Edaphobacter. The sequence continues at coordinate 12,694 of JAFDVV010000075.1, forward strand.
GGTCATGGCATCTCCGATGTTGGAGAGGATGCCGGTGCGGATGCGGGCGGCCTGGAGCTGGCGGGCCCAGGCGACCATGGGGAGGTTGAGGCGGGTCCAGAGCTCGACGTCGGCGTCGATGAGGCCGTTGATCTGATCGGAGGTGAAGGAGCGTCCTGCGCTTGAGGCGACCTTTTGCCAGTAGTCGACGCCGTTGAGTTCGCCCCGGTCGTAAGCGTGGCGGAAGGCCCAGTAGCCATGGTCGAAGGCGGGTTCATCGATGCCCGTAATGTGGAGCATCCGCTTCCACTGGGTGGGGTCGGGAGACAGGGAGAGAACCTGGCCGTAGTCGAAGAGGACCGCGTTGATGGAGTTCATGGGCTGTTGTTCATTGTAGGGGAGCGGGCAAAGGAAAAAGCGCCAGACCGATTACGGCGGCCTGGCGCTTTATCCTGGAAAGGGGTTGTGGTGCGTTGAGAGAAGATGCCATTGCGGGATTGCACGTTCGTTGATGGCGCACAAACCGCAAATCCTTCGACTTCGCCTCTCGCGATAGAACCGCGAGAGGCTTCGCTCAGGATGACACCTGAATCAGTGACTCGTGATCATCCGATGTCCCATCGGTCGATACGACCCTAGTGGCTGTTCATAGCCGTGGTCGCGGACTGGTCCATGTTGGTCATCAGCTTTACCTCGACGCGGCGGTTCTTGGCGCGGCCGGCGGAGGTGTTGTTGCTGGCAACCTCCTGGTCCTTGCCGATGCCGATGAGGTAAAACTTGTGCGGCGCGATGTTGTACCTGGTGGAGAGGTAGTTGACGACGGCATCGGCGCGGCGCTGGCTGAGGCCGTAGTTGTAGTTTGCGTCGCCGGTAGAGTCGGTACCGCCGGTGACGGCAAGAATGTAGGCGCGCTTCTCAGCCAGGCTGGCGGCGAAGTCGTCGAGCGTCTTCTTATCGGAGGAAGTCAAGACAGACTTGTCGAAGCCAAAGGTCACGCTGACATCGGCGATCGATTTGTAGTTGTCGAGGTTGGCGATGACTCCGCTAAGAGTGTCGACGCGGTTGTAAGCCTCCTGCGCGGAGCGGCCTGCGGTGTCCGCGGACTGGCCAGCCGCCTGGGCGTGCTGCTCGGCGGCGTCGGCTGCGCTTTGCGCCGTGGCGATGCCCTTCTGCGCGCGCTCGTCGGTGTCGACGATGGTGCGATGGTCGGATGCAGTCTTGGCATCGAGATTGTTGGTCTGCTGGACGACAGGAGCTGTCTGTGAGCGGACGTAGTTCTTGGTGGAGCAGCCTACAGTAGAAGTGAGTAAAAACGCACCGGCCAATGCAGCGGTATAAATAGAGCCGGTCTTTCCGGCAGAAGCGAAGTTGAAACGTGTCGTTTTGGAGCTCATTTGGGTCATCTCCTGTAATCGCAGCACTTGGATAGCCGCTGACTTGGTTCACATGCTTCGAGAGTGCAATCCGGTTGCCAAATTGCTTACGCCTTTAACCTATTTAGAATGAATGGAATTGCGCAGCGCTTTGCATGTAGCGGAAATTTCGACGCATCAGAGTGTATGGAACTTTTGTTGTAGATTTGCGTCAAATCTACCCGGGCAACCTGGCGACGAAAAGACGAATACACTTGGTAACTAACCCCTCTCGTACCATCACTTCGGTACGGCCGGAGTAATGCAAACCATCCTCATGGACCTTTATCAGAAAATCCGGACGCTTCCGACTTCACCCGGCTGTTACCTGTACAAGAACGCCGAGGGTGAGGTGATCTATGTTGGCAAGGCGAAGAACCTGCGGGCGCGGGTGCGGTCGTATTTTCTGGAGGCGTCGCAGGCAAATGCCAAGACCGGCACATTGATGCGTGAGGCGGTCGACGTCGACTACATCACGGTTGCCAACGAGCACGAGGCTCTGGCGCTTGAGAACAACCTGATCAAGCAGCGGAAGCCCAGGTTCAATATTCTGCTTCGCGACGATAAGACGTATCCATATATCAAGCTGACGATGGGCGACCGCTATCCGAAGGTGTTTGTAACGCGGCGGCTTCGCAAGGACGGGAGCTCGTACTTCGGCCCATACTTTCCCGGCAATCTTGCGTACCGGCTGGTGGACCTGATCCACCGCAGCTTTCTGATACCGAGCTGCAAGGTGGATCTGTCGCGGTATCATCCGCGCGCGTGTTTGCAGTACTACATCAAGCGCTGTCTGGGGCCCTGCGTCGAGGGCTTCACTACGCCGGAGGAGTATCGGCAGGCAATCAAGGATGTGCAGCTCTTTCTTGAAGGCCGCCCGGGCGAGCTTGAGCAGCGATTGACGGCCCGCATGCAGGAGGCCGCTGATGCGGAGCAATATGAGCTTGCAGCACGGCTGCGCGACCAGATCTCGACCGTTCACCAGATGATGGACAAGCAGCGAATAGCGACGGCGGAGAACGAGGATGCGGATGTCTTCGGCTTTCACTACGAGAACGAGATGCTTGCAGTGAACTTGTTTCACATGCGGTCTGGAAAGATCGTCGACCGGCGCGATCTCTTCTGGGAGGACCTGCCCGACCTTGCGAGCTTTGGAGGGCATACGGAGGATGCGGGTGAGTGCGAGGCGAGTCCTGAGATAGATGAGGGGATCGATACGATGCGACAGCCGGCCCTTCGAGAGCAGGGAGCGCCATTCAGTCCGGCGGCATTCTTCTCGGCGCTGTTGAAGCAGATCTATCTCGACCAGGGGTATGTGCCGCGATCGATCCTGGTCCCCGTCGACTTTCCCGATAGGAGAGTTCTTGCGGAGCTATTGGCAGAGCGGACGGGTCACCGTGTCGAGATATTGGTTCCGCAGCGGGGAGAGAAACGCTCACTGGTGGACCTTGTGGGGCAGAATGCAAAGCAGTCCTTCGACCAGCGCTTCCGCGTGCTTCTGCCGTCGAAGAAGGCCATTGCTGAGGCGCTGCAGGACGCACTTACGCTGGAGGAACTGCCGAAGCGGATTGAGTGTTTCGATATCTCGCACATACAGGGTGCCGAGACGGTCGCCTCGATGGTGGTGTGGGAGGACGGCGCGATGAAAAAGTCCGACTACCGGAAGTTCCAGGTGCGCACCGTTACCGGAGTCGATGACTTCGCTTCGATGCGCGAGATTATCCATCGGAGATACAAGCGTCTGTTGGATGAGAAGAAGCCGTTTCCGTCGCTGATCCTGATCGATGGCGGTCTGGGCCAATTGCACGCAGCTGCGGATGCGCTGAACGAGATAGGTGTGACGTTGCAGCCGCTGGCCTCGATTGCGAAGAGGGAAGAGGTGATCTACGTGTACGGGCAGGAGAGCGATCCAGTCGTGCTGGACCGGCGCTCTCCCGTGCTGCATCTGGTCCAGAAGATCCGCGATGAGAGCCACCGCTTTGCGATCACGTATCACCGCAAACGGCGAGAGATGCGCGACCGCGATTCAGAACTGCTCTCAATTCCCGGCGTGGGGCCGCGTACGCGTCAACGCCTGCTGGAGCATTTTGGGAGTTTGCGAGGAATTCGGCTAGCTACCCCAGATGCTCTGACGGCGGTTGTCAACGCGGCGACTGCGAAGCAGATTCGCAGCTACTTCGATTCTGTGGATGCGGCGGCGCTGCCGATACTCCAGTAACCGACGGATCGCTAACGAGCGGCGAGCACGGGTTCGTTGTGCCCGTTCAGACGGGCGAGTTCCTGGATGGCCTGACCGTAGAGGCTTACGCCGGAGAGGTAGACCGCGCCGCGATGATCTGCGATGGACTGAAGATTGTCTGCGGCCTGTTGGGGTTTTCCAAGCGCTACGTAGGCCCTCTGCCGCAGATAGGGCAGCAGCGCAGGATCGACCGGCTCGGCCTCTTCGAGGAGTTGAAGCGCCTGCGCCGGGTCTTTCTTCGAGAGAGCGATGGCCGCTTTGAGCTCGAAGGTGCCGGATTTTGCCGAGTCGAGACCACTGGACCGCATCCGATCGAGTGCGTCGATGGCGTTCTCAGCCTCTTGAGGCCGGTTGCAGAGGGCATTGGCGATCCCTGCGCGGAAGACGGCTGCCGGGCCTTGCGAGCGTCCCCGTGCCATTTGCAGAAATGGAAGCGCCTCGGAGCAACGCCCAGCGAGTGCGCGGTTCAACGCAGCCTGGGCGAGCATCGATGCTGCCGCGGAAGAGAGACCTGGTGTGGTGGAAGCGGTCGCAACGGCGCGTGTCCATACATGCTCGCCATCAGCCCACTTTGCAGCATTATCGAGATAGAGAGCATAGGCGGCCAGCTCCGCCGGTGATGGCGAGCGGTGAGTGGGGCCGCTGCCCTCAAGGGAACGGGTCAGATCTGCGAGACGGTCCGTCCGCCCGGCGAGGTAGCTTGCGGGCAAAGCCGCGCGCCCTGGCAGCACGCCGCGCTTGTTTGCTTGCGCGTCGAGCTTCATGGCATCCGCATATCGATCGAGACCTATCATTGCGAGTTGCGCTTCGGTGTAAGCGCTCGCCTTGGAGGCATCCTGCTCGTATGCCTGCTGCGCGGCGAGGAGAGATTCGACGAGGTGGCCTTGTGCGCGGAGGACGCGGGCGAGCGAGACCATGCCTTCGGCATCACCAGGGAACTGTTCGTTGTACTGGCGGATGGTGGAGGCCGCGCGGGAGTAGTCTCCGGTGGCGAGCATCTCGTAGCAGAATTCGGAGAGGAGGCGGATTCTGTCGTCGCCGGTCTTGGATGCGACCATCGCACGTTGCGCTGCGTCCGCGGCTTCTACCTCGGCGTGCTGATCGTAAGAGAGCCAGGCGATCTTGAGAGGGGCCTGCGCGAACTGACTGTCGCGTGCGATGGCCTGACGGTACGCTGAGAGCGCGCCAAGAGCATTGCCTGTCTGCGCAGCCTGATCGCCTTCGGCGTAGGCCTTGAGAGCATCTATATCGCTTGTGGCCTGTTGATGGAGAGACGTGCTATTGCTGGAGACGGAGCCTCTGTCTTCACCGAGATCGAGGCGAAGCGAACGGGCGAGGCGGTCGATCGCAGCGGGGATTTCGCTGCGGGAGTCAGCCCTTTCCGTGAGGCTGAGAAGGAGATCGTTGGTGTCGGAGCGGAGGGCGTCGACGCGGATGGTGTAAGAGGCAGCATCTCCTGGCGCGTGGACGATCTCGCCGAAGAGATACGCCTTGGCTCCCACCTGCTGCGCTATCGCGCGCGGGGAGGGTGCTGCCTGGGCATTGCTTCTGGTTTCGATCTGACGCAGCCCTGCCTGATAGCTGCCATAACTGCGTACGGTAAATTTTTGCGATTGCATGAGTGACAGGTCGAGCCCTTCGAGCACGGCTCCGCCAAGTGCATCGCCGGTCTTGTCCTGAATCGCTGTAAGCAATAGAACATCCTGCGGTCCAAAGGTCCCAGTGATGAACCGTCCTCCGCGCAGGGTGATAACGCCTGTCACCGCCAGCGCTGCGACACATATCGCGATGGCGAGTCTTGCAGTCCACTGCTTCAGGGCGTGATGCTTCTGATTGTTGTCTGGGGTAAGTTCAACTTCGGGTGTCGCGGCTTCGTCGAAACCGTATTCAAACTGAACCATGCTGGAGCTGCCGCGCGCCAGAGAATGGGCGGCCGCTGCGACCGAATCGCCGGTGCTGCCGGCAACTCCCGTCGAGGAGCTTCCTGCGATCAGCACGGCGGTGGTTTGAGGTGCATCAAGCTTCTGTGGTGTAGCGAGCTTCGCAGGCTGTATATCGATCTCGTTCGTGGGGATGCGAAGAGGACGAATGAGAATACTGGCCGAATCGGGGTGGCTGTCGCGCACCTGAGGAACAGGATGAGCGCCGCTGTCTCGCTTGATGCGGCGGCGGTCGCGCGCGACAGGCTCAAGTGAACGGACAATGGGAACGGGCCCGGGCGAGTTCGTTCGGAGCCAGGTGCCTTTGGTAAGCCTGCCGGAGATCTTTTCCAACGCCGCATTCAGTTCACGGGCGTTTTGGAACCGCTTCCGGCGGTCCTTGGAGAGAAGTTTGAGGATGATTCGTTCAAGCTCTCGCGGAATGGATTCGTTCCAGTTGCGAACCGGCTCAGGGTCATGCTCAAGGATCTGCACGAAGACCTGGGAGCTGTTTGTGCCGCGGAAGGGGGTGCGGCGCGTTGCCATCTCGTACATGACGATGCCGAGAGAGAACAGGTCCGAGCGGGGGTCGAGTGCGTGTCCGCGGGCCTGCTCGGGAGACATGTACGAGACGGTGCCCACTGTAACGCCTTCCATGGTCAGGTCGAGTGGGGAGTCTTCATACCGTTGTGTGTGCCGCTCGTCGTCGATGGGGCTGATGCGCGTCTTTCGCGGAGTGCTGGAGACCTTGGCCAGTCCGAAGTCGAGGACCTTCGCCTGCGTCGGAGTTCCCGGCTTCTTGACGAGGAAGATATTGGCGGGTTTGATGTCGCGATGGATGATGCCTTTTGCATGGGCGGTCGCGAGTGCATCGGATATCTCGCGGGCGTACACCACGATCTCTTCGGCCGAGAGAGCGGAGCGCTGGATTTTTTCTTTGAGTGTCTCGCCCTCGAGCAACTCCATGACGAGGTATGGATCGCCGTCCTTTTCGCCGATGTCGAAGATGGTGCAGATATTGGGGTGGTTCAGGCGCGAGGCGGCGCGGGCCTCCTGAAGAAACCGCTCCTTCATTCCGGGCACGCGATAGTTGTCGCGCACAAGCTTGATGGCGACCTCGCGGTGCAGCCGTTCGTCCCAGGCCCGGAAGACCAGGCCCATACCCCCGCTGCCAACTCTGCCGAGGATTTCATACGGCCCGAATATCTGGCCAACCTCTGGTGTCATGCGCCCAACTCTTTCATCATGTACTAATTGCGGTCATATAGGGGCCCCAACTGCTATGGGGCATCATACTGGCCGGTTGCTGCGTGAAGACATGCAACCTTAGTCGTGTTACCGAGTCGCCAACAGGGTCATATAATGGGCTGTGAACTCAGCCCTGAATCGTTCTCTGTACAGCCCCGGCCAGACTCTGCTGATCGATGCGGACGATACGTTGTGGGAGAACAACGTCTATTTCGAACGGGCGATCGCGTCCTTCATCTCCTACCTGGATCACAAGGCCCACACTCCAGCAGAGGTTCGCGAACACCTGAATCGTTGCGAGCATGCGACGATTGCGGCGCGAGGATATGGGCTGGTGAGCTTTCGCAGCTCGCTGGCGGACTGCTACGAGCAACTCACAGAAACACCCCTTACCGAAGAGGGCCGCAAGCAGATTTCGAGCTTCGCCGACTGTATCGATTGCCATGAGATAGAGCTATTGCCCCGTGTGGCGGAGACGCTGGAATATCTCTCCGCGCGCCATCGGTTGATTCTGGTGACGAAGGGCGACTTGAAGGAGCAGACCGGGAAGCTGGAGCGCTCCGGTCTTTCGTCGCATTTCTCGGCGGTTGAGGTGCTCCCCGAGAAACACAATCAGGCATACGTGACGGTGACAGGCCGGCACGGTTGCGAAGCGTCGAAGACGTGGATGATCGGCAACAGTCCTCGGTCGGACATCAACCCGGCGATGAGCGCAGGACTACATACAGTTTTTATTCCACATGAGTTTACCTGGGTGTTGGAGCATGAGGTCGTCGATCAGCCTCCCGCAGGACAGCGACTGCTGCAACTGGAGTCGTTCGGTGACCTGCTGCGGCATTTCTGAATCGCGAGGCGAAGTGTACCGTCGGGGTAAAGGACTGCCTTCCCGCGACGCACACAAACCTCGTTGGGATGCTATACTGACTTTCGGATTGCTCAACCGCTTTTCTGGCAGCCTGCAGTGCAGAGCCAATGCGGAGGTGGCGAAATTGGCAGACGCACAAGCTTGAGGTGCTTGCGCCGCAAGGCATAGGGGTTCAAGTCCCCTCCTCCGCACCAATCCACACATTCTTCGGAAGGTCTTTCCACCGATGGTTATTACGCTCGTCGTCCTCCACGTGTTGGTCTCATTCTTTATCGTTGGTGTTGTCCTGCTTCAGCAGGGTAAGTCTGCCGATCTTGCCGCTGCATTTGGCGGGCAGGGGTCACAGACGGCCTTCGGACCGCGTGGAGCGGCAAACCTCTTAACCCGTCTGACCACGTACGCGGCGGTAGTCTTCATGCTGACCTCTATCGGCCTGACGATCATGCTCTCGCGCGATTCTTCGCAGGGGTCGGTTCTTTCGGGTCATCCAACGACGCAGCAGAGCGCGCCGAAAAAATAGAACTTCATCTTGAATCGTGAGACGCGAACCTTCGGGTTCGCGTTTTCTTTTGCCTGTACTCTTAAGGCATATGATCCACGAGATTGTTCCCGTCGGGCTTCTGCAGTGCAACTGCTCCATCCTTGGAGATGAGGCCTCGCGCGAGGCGATCGTCGTCGATCCGGGCGACGATATCCCTGCGATTGTGGCTGTCCTGAAACGGCATGGTCTTACGGTGAAGACGATCGTGATTACCCATGCCCATATCGACCATATCGCCGGGGCCCAGCAGTTGAAGCGGCTGACTGGCGCGCCGGTCTTGTATAACGAGAACGACCTGCCCCTGGTGAAGATGATGGACGAGCAGGCCTCATGGCTCCGAATGCCCACTCCGGAGGTTCTGCCGCCGGATGCTGCGCTGACGGATGGGCAGACTGTCGCTGTTTCGGGGATTAAGGCGATGGTGTTGCACACACCGGGGCATACCCAGGGGAGCAGCTGCCTTTATCTGCCGGAGCAGTCTCTGCTGATTGCTGGTGACACCCTGTTTGCTGGTTCGGTTGGGAGAACGGACCTTCCGGGCGGCAATTCGAGGCAGTTGATTAGTTCGATCCATGACCGGCTTCTTGTCCTTTCGGACGATACGACGGTCGTTCCAGGTCATGGCCCGAATACAACTATCGGGGAAGAGCGAGAATTCAATCCATTCTTATAAGTCTTTATTTATGTATTTGATAACGCATTTGTTGAAATAGATACTTTAGCTGAACCAGAGAAGACATCATGGAGTATCGACGGCTTTGGCGATCCGATTGATGCCTGTGGAAAATTCGTCTGGCGGTGTAATCAGGCTGACCACGATGCGCCCGGGTTCAGCTATTCCGTAGAAGGTTCCGGGGTGAACGATGACATCGTGAAGGGAGAGGATTTCGTCGGCTCCGATTCCCAGGATGGGGAGGTTCAGGATTGCGCTCCAGCCACCGTCTCTGTCGAGTAGCTTGAGATTTGATCCTTCAATAGATGATGTGTTTACAGTAATTCGTTCAAGTATCTGTTGCTGAATTCCGGGCCGCTCTGAGAGCCAGAAGGGCAGTGCCAGTTGAGCGGGTGTGTTCATGGAGAGGAAGGTGTCGGCGACGACTTCGAGCCGCGTAAGTGAGGCTTGAAGGGCTGTCTCTGGACCGAAGGCAGCGATCCAACCGACTTTCATCTGCGGGAGTGCCGCTATTTTGCTCATGCCACTGAGGACGAAGGTAAGTGCACGGTGGGGTGCGGTCGCGAAACTGGTGGGTCTCCGGTCGCCGTGTGGGTAGTCGAGAAAGACCTCGTCGACGATCAGGGCCAGTCCGTGGCGTTCACAGATGTCCTCCAGATATTCGCGCTCGGTCTGACTCGTGGCGTGTCCCGTGGGGTTATTAGGATTGACGAGCAGGATTGCGCGGGTCTTGGGGCCGATTCGCCGTTCCAGTGTGGCGAAGTCGATGTGCCAGCCGTAGTCGTAGAAGAGGGGGTAGGGGCGCAACCGGACGTCTTCAAGGTCGGCCAGGTAGTCGAAGAGGGGGTAACTGGGCTGCGGGACAAGTATCTCATCGCCCGCGTCGCATAGCAGGCGGAAGAGATAGCCGTAGGCCTCGCTGGTGCTCGTGGTGAGCAGGATGGAGTCGGGGTCGACGCTGGCGTTGTGGCTGGCGTAGTAGGAGGAGACGGCCTCTCGCGCCGAGCGCATGCCGCGCGGATCGGGGTCGTAGGCAAGGGCGCGCGGGTTTGCCAGGGGGGCGAGAATAGCGCCGGCGTCGTAGTGGAAGCCGCAGGCTGTGGGGTTGGAGACGGTGAGGTCAATCAGTGGGCGCCCCGCTGCACGGGCGAGACGAACGGCCTCTGCCAGGTGGCTTTCACCTGTGTCCCAGGATGTTCGCGACGAGAAACGCTGACTCACGACTTCAATGCTAACTGGTTGCCGCTATTTTTCCGGGTCCCTGAGTTTGAGGTAAAGCAGGCCGAGAAGCAGGGACGTAAGGATGACCCAGGCGAACTGGTACCAGTAGAAGAAGGGAAATCCAAAGAGAGTGGGCGTCAGGCGAGCATAGAGGGCCGGAAAGCAAAGGCCGATGTATGGGAGGACAAGCAGAAGCTTCCATCCGATTTTTCTCCCTCCATTCGATGAGGGGGGAGCCTCGTATTTCTGTCCAGTTTCGCGCGAGTTCATGCACGCACAGGATACTTCAAACGGGGCGCGGTGGCGCAGGGAGCGCATCGGGTAAAGTAATGAATAGATGCCGGAAGAGAAGCAGATAAAGGATCCGATGGCCGAAGCTGTCGCCATTATGGCGCGTCTTCGAGGCCCAGGGGGATGTCCGTGGGACCGCGAACAGACCTTCGACACGATCAAGCGGTACACGCTGGAGGAGACCTACGAGGTCTTCGACGCGATCGAACGCAGGGCGTGGCGTGAGCTGAAGGATGAGCTTGGCGATCTGCTGCTCCAGGTGCTTTTTTATGCGCAGATGGCGGCTGAGGCGGGCTATTTCACGATCGAGGATGTCGCGTCGAACCTGAACGCCAAGCTGATACGGCGTCACCCGCACATCTTTGGCGATGTTAGAGCAGAAGACGCGGCAACCGTGCTGAAGAACTGGGAAGAGATCAAGCGCGAAGAGAAGAAAGCGGCTGGAGGTGGAGAGCCCGCCACTTCGTTGTTGAGCGACATCCCACGATCGATGCCGGCGATGATGGAGGCTGGAAAGCTGGGGTCGCGAGCGGCGAAGGTGGGGTTCGACTGGCCTGATGCCGGTGGACTGTTCGACAAGCTGGATGAAGAGATAGGCGAGCTCAAGGATGAGCTATCGAGACCGGCGGGCGACGCACGGGCAGTCGAAGCGGAGCTTGGCGACCTGCTGTTTACGGCCGTGAACCTGGCCCGTCACCTGAAGATTGATCCGGAGTCGGCATTGAGGTCGGCCAATGCAAAGTTTCGCAAGCGGTTTGGCGAGATGGAGCGGGAGGCCGGAGGACAGGACGTATTGAGGGGCAGGACTCCCGCTGAGCTTGAGGAGTTGTGGCGGCGGGCGAAAGTAACGGCTGGGGCTGAACGACGGATCGAAGACAATAGATAAGCAGATAGAAGAGATGAGATGAGCACAAAGACTGGCGAGAATATACGGATCGAATCCTTGACGACGATGGAGCAGTTCGAGCGTTGCGTCGTGTTGCAGCTTGAGGTGTGGGGATATAGCGACGGCGACCTGATTCCGCGAAGGGTGTTTCTAGTGGCGCAGAGGATCGGAGGGCAGGTTCTGGGGGCCTTCGACGGCGATACGATCATCGGATTTGCCATGGCGTTGCCGGGATACCGCAATGGGTACGCCTACATCCACTCGCACATGCTGGCTGTGTTGCCCGAGTACCGCAATGCGGGGCTGGGACGCCGTCTGAAACTGGCGCAAAGAGACGATGCAATCGCGCGCGGCTTCGATCTGATGGAGTGGACCTACGACCCTCTGGAGATCAAGAATGCGCACTTGAATATCGCAAAGCTGGGGGCAATTTCGCGCAGGTATAAGGCGGACTTTTATGGACCGTCGTCGTCGCCTTTGCAGGGAGGGCTTCCGACGGATAGGCTGTATGCGGAGTGGTGGCTGAAGTCGCCGCGAGTGGTGGAAACGCTGCAAGGCGGTGCCAGGATTCCAACCATTGCTGAACGAGTCACAGTGCCTCATACAATCTACACGTGGAAGCAAGACCCCCTGGAGAGAGCGAAGGCGCAGCGGGTCCAGTCGGAAAATCGAGCGGCGCTGGAATCGGCCTTCAGCCGTGGGCTGGCTGTAGTGGGATACGACCGCGACGCCGAGGGAAATGGAAGCTTTCTGCTTGCCCCATGGAACGATGAAAAAGAGCAGACCCGGAGCTACGAGGCGAAGCGGTAGGCTGGTTTTGAACTGCTGCGTGCATACAGAGGACTACTGAGATTCTTCGCCTGCGGCTCAGAATGACAAACATGCTCGGCGACGATGCGCTTCTTAGAACGGATGGAGCGTTGGAGCACAAAGACTTTCAGAAAGACGAGATAAAACGATGATTACTATCGATGCTATCCACATGCGTGAGATCAATATGCCGCTGGCCCATCCATTTGAGACCAGCTTTGGAGTCACGACGGGGCGCAGAATATTGCTGGTTGAGATTGAGGCCGAGGGGCTGACGGCGTGGGGCGAGTGCGTCGCGGGGGAGCATCCGTACTTCACCGACGAGATGATCGATACCGCGTGGATCATCACAGAGACGGAGCTGATCCCAAAGCTGCTTGAGGCGAAGTTGGAGAACGGCGGCAGCGTGCCGGACGCGCTGAAGCAAGTCCGCGGACATAGGATGGCGAAGGCCGCGCTGGAGAGCGCGGTGTGGGATCTGGAGTCGCAGATGGAGAAGGTCCCGCTGGCCCAGTTGCTGGGTGGAACGCGCAAGGCGATCAACTGCGGGGTCTCGATTGGGATTCAGCCGAGTCCCGAGCAGTTGATGGACAAGATTGCGCTTGAGCTGGAGGCGGGATACCAGCGCATCAAGCTGAAGTGCAAGCCAGGGTGGGACAACGGCATCTTCGAGATGGTGCGGAAGCGCTGGCCGGAGATTCTTTTGAGCTGCGATGCAAACTCGGCTTACCGCATGAAGGACTTCGACCATATTGCGACGTGGGACGAGTTCAAGCTGTTGATGGCCGAGCAGCCGCTGTGGTACGACGATTTTTACTTCCACTCGATGCTGCAAAAGAGGATCGAAACGGCAATATGTTTAGACGAGTCGATCAGAAACCGTCGCGACGCGTTGGCGGCCATCGACATGGGGTCGTGCCGGATCATCAACATCAAGGTGGGCCGCGTGGGCGGCTTCAGCGAAGCAATTGCCGTTCACAATGTAGCGGCTGAGCGAGGGATTCCTGTGTGGTGCGGGGGCATGCTGGAGACGGGCATCGGAAGGGCGCACAATATCGCTCTCTCTTCGTTGCCCAACTTCAAGCTGCCGGGAGACGTGTCGGCCTCGTCGCGCTACTGGGCAGAGGACATCATCGAGCCCGAAGTGACTGTCAGCAACAAAGGGGAGATCGTGGTTCCTGCGAGCGTGGGATCGGGATACAAGGTTCTGCCCGAGAGGATTGAGAAGCTGACGGTGCGAAAGCGGACACTACGCGCGAAGGCACGCGTAACGGCGTAGAGCTATTTGGCAGGCAACGGTGTGTTGAGGAGAATGCGGATCGCATCCTGATAGCTCATTGCAGGTATGGTCTGGAAATCTGAGGAGTCGACATCGCTGCTGATGTTGAGCGTCTTGACCATGAGGGCGCGAATGCTGATTCGTTGGGTGAAGTGCGTGAATATCCACCTGCCATTGCCGGCGTCGCCTTGTTCAAGAACGAGGCGGCCCCCGGGGTAGATATGGGCGAGCATGCCCCAGCCAAAGTTCACGCCTTTGAATACATTGCCTTCCATGCGGACGATGACCTTTGAGTCGGCGTCAATCCAGGCCCTGCCCTTGAGACCGGTAAGTGCCTCGGCGGTTGTCGAAGGTGGATGAAAGTTAGGGTTGGGCTCGTAATCGATCACAACTTCGGTCGTTCCGGGCCTGGCTCCCGTCTGCGGCTGGCCGGGGACGTAGTTGTAGATCATTGCGTCGGGCATCAGACGCATCAGATCGTCGGCTATCTTCTTGCCGGAATCGTTTCCTTTGGCGTGTTTCGCGAAGGCTACCGGGTTGTCAAGCATGTTGTCGAGCCGCTTGCGCTCGGCTGCGTCTTCTTCCGCAGTGAGGGGTCTGCCGTCGCGAAGAATGAGCCGGGCTACGGTGCCGTCGCGACTTTCAATGATGTCGCGGACGCGGTCGCCCTTGGCATCGACGATATGAATGCGGTAGCGGAGGTAGGAGTCGCGGTGATGAAGGGCCTCCAGTTCCTTGGCGGTGGCATCGACGGCCCAGTTGCGCGCGGGGATGGCCGCCAGCCAATCGGGTATGGCTGTTGCTGGGGCGATTTGTCCGTTTGCCGCGCTGCACGACAGCAGGAGCGACACCGCGAGCGTGTGACGTATGGCACGGAGCCTCACTCGTCCACCCTACCCCATGCCGCCAATTTGAACTGATTTGTGCCACATTTCCGCAACAATATCATCTTTCATGTCTGACGCATGGGATGCCCGTCGGTTTTTCCGGTTTGCCTCAATCCAGCGCGTTGGGTATCCTTCGGCAAGGCAAGACATAGATTTCAATCGGGAGAGCAAGACACACATGAAGCCAGCGGAAGGGTCCACAGTAATAGGCAAGTCTGTCACCATCAAGGGCGAGCTCTCCGGCGGCGAAGACCTGCTGATCGATGGAGATATCGAAGGAACGATCACGCTTCCCGACAATACTGTGACGATTGGTCCGAACGCGCGCGTAGCGGCGGATGTAAAAGTGCGCAATTTGATTGTGTTTGGAAGATTGACGGGTACATTGCATGTGTCGGGTCGAGTGGACTTGAGACATTCTGCCATAGTCCTTGGCGACATCTTTGGGGGGCGCCTGTCGATCGAAGAGAACGCTACACTGAAAGGAAAAGTGGAGTTGAAGGCGATGGAGTCGCGTGTACCCGAAGTATTGCCGCCTGCCACAAAGCTCGCTGAACCTAAGATTGAACAAACGCCGCTGGTACTCGACCCGAAGTCCTAGAGTAGAAGGGAACGTAGCGAATTTATGCGCAATATCTTCGGCGGAAGCGAAGGTTCCGGGAATCGCGGGGCCGATTCGAGCCGGGTGCCGCGTCATTCAAGCGGATGGAAAGAGTTGCAGAAGCACCTGAAGTCGCAGGATTCGCTTCGGATTCTCGATATCGGACCGACGTCTTCAACGAACATCAACTACATTACGAGCCTTGGCCACAGTATCTACATGGCAAATCTTGTGGAGGAGGCATTGAAGCCGGAGTGGACCGTTCCTGGAGTGGATGGAGAAGAGCCCGACTTCAATGTGAGCGGTTTTCTTGAAACGAACCTGAATTTTTCCGGACGTAAGTTCGATATCGTGATCTTGTGGGACACGGCGGACTTTCTTCCTGAAAAGCTTGTGGAGCCGGTCTTTGCCCGTTTACATGAGGTGATGGAGCCGGGCGGATTGATGCTGGCCTTTTTTCACGCAACCGCGGAGCCCGGAGCGCCCTTCTGCAGATATCACCTTACGGATACGGAAGTTGTCGATATGCAGAGAGCGGGAACTTATCCGGTGATACAGATTTACAGTAATCGCAAGATAGAGAATCTGTTGCGTGACTACAGCACGTACAGGTTCTTTCTGGCTAAAGACAGCCTTCGAGAAGTTATTGCCACGCGATAGTTAAGTAAAAAGCGGAAGAGCACGACGGTCGCCGCGCTCTTCCGCTTTGAGGTTGAGAATTAAGCTTTTGCGCTCTTCTGCTTTCGACGTTCTGCCCAGCGTTTCTTCATGGCATCAGCGATACGTTTGCGGCCCTCGGGGCTTAGATTTCTCTTGCGTTTTGTGGAATTCGTCGAGCCTTTTGGGCGTCCGGGCCCGGAACGAACCGGGCTGGAGCTGTCGGAGAGCAGCGCGCGTGCCTGCTGCAGCTTCGAAATCTGTGCGTCGATCTCAGCGATAATGCGGTTGACTTCCACTAAGGCCTCCTATGCCGATCTTTGGGTAACTTGGCGCATAGATAAGAACCATCTATGAGTTACTCCGGGAGCAATGTCTTATGAGAAAGATACAGAAGGCTACAAATAGGCGCAAATGAAATAGGCTTACGCGTTGATTATTTGTCTGGAGAGGTATCGGTGTGGGGCCGGATCGCATATCCTGGCCCAGATTCTCCCAATACTTCCTGGCGAGACGCACCTAGTTTGCGGCGACTATCGGTTTGCTCAATATATTGCTGCAGGCCGGTAAGAGTTGTCTGCTTGTCGCGCGCATATTCGTTTGCCATGCGTGTAAGGGCATAGCTGACAATGTCGCTGTGATGTAGGTCACGCATCTCAGGGGCGCGGCGCAGATTGAGCCAAAGCCGATGGACAAGCTGTACCTCGTTGGGTTGAATGGCGGGCGCATGCGGTCCGATGTGAAAGCTGAGCGAGCCTCCATCGGGTTTGATGACATAAAAAGTGAACTGGCGCTTTGGCTCGGGAAGGGCCTCCCATGCCTGTCCTACGTGATAGGCCTGCTCTTCCGCTGTGAGTTTGCTTGAGAGGCCCGAGACGACGGCTGCCGCGTCGAGAGAGTTTGCGGTCTGAACGAGGGCGGCAAAGATGTCACCGGCGGGAACGACGAGCAGCGAGATGTGCTTGCCAAAGCTCTCGGCGACGGAGACGGCCTTTGTAAAAAGCAACTGCTCGTGCTCGCTGAAGAGTTGCTCGGAGGCTTCGACATACTCCGGCCCACCGGCACCCATCATGCGGGCGGCCAGGACGACAATGTCCTGATCGTCGGCATTGGTGTGGGTGAGCGCCCATTTGAGCGCGAAGGGCGACGCGGAGTCCCGCATCGTGACGATGACGGCGCCAGGCCGAATCTCAAGTGCCGCACAGCCGACGGTGTCCTGGTGTTCAAGCTGGAAGTGCTCGCGCATCTGCCTGCTTGTTATGTCGTGGCGCTTTTTGTTTTCTCGTTCCGAGAGTGAAAAAACTACAAAGAATGCCGCAGCAAAGATCACCCCACTCACTGTAGCGACCGACTTAGTGAACAGGTTGACGATGGCGGTGCTGAAGAGGACGAGAAAGACCGAAATAAGTCCGATCGGAATCTCAGTCTTACCTATTCTCAGGTTGAGCGGTACCTTCGATCCTCTCTCCCCTTTGTACTTCCAGCGTAAGACCAGCATGGCCAGGGCGTTGAAGGTAAAGCTCCAGATCACGCCAAAGGCATAAGCTTCGCCGATGACCACGACGTTACCGTGCGTGAGCAGGATGACGAGTAACTGCAATCCCGCAACAAGGTTCACGATACGATAGCTGGTACCGTATTTCCTTTGCGGCTTGCGGAACCAGTCGGTCAGCACGCCGTCTTCGGCGATGCGCATGAGCACACCAGTCGATCCGACGATTGCAGTGTTGACGGCGCCGCCCAGGATCAGGAAGCCAACGACGACAACGAAGACGCGGAAGATGAGCTTCAGGACTTCGGGGCCGACCATGTACATCGCCATGCCAGCGATAAGGTTGTCGCGATAGACATGGACGCGGACGTCATCGGGGATAATCATGACAGCCAGCAGGGAACAGAGTCCCGTAAAGAAGAAGCTATAAGTAGCGATGACGAGTGCGGCGCGCTTCAGGTTCTTGAGCTTTGGGTGCTCGATCTCGCGGTTTACCTGGGCAAGCGATTCTTCGCCGCTCATCGCGAGGACGGAGTGGCCGAACGCCATCAGGACGCCGAAGAGCCCGAGCGATGCAGCGAACCTGGTTCCTTTGAGGAAACCAAGCGCCTCGGAACTGAAGTGGAGGTTCGATGGGACGGGCAATGGCGGTAGGTGTGCTCCGCGATGCAGGGCGGTAAAGGTTCCCCATATGAGCAGGATGACCACCATGACGGTGGTGATCTTCATGATGTCGAGCGCGCGCTGGCTGGATTCTTCGATGCCTTTGGTGTTCTGCCACCAAAAGTAGATGGTGATGGTTGCCGCAATGGCTGCCGAAGCCAGATCTGGGCGGAGATGCGGGGTGACGTGCCAGTGAAACCTGGCGGCTGCGAAGACCGCGAGGTCGTTCAGCATCCCGACGATGTACTGCCCCGCAGACACACCGGAGATCGGACCGGTTAGTACATAGTCGAACATCAGCGCTGAGACGCTGATCTTGGCAAAGGTACCTCCGAGGGCCTCTTTGACGATCCTGTAGACGCCGCCCCGGGTGAACATGGAGCAGCTTTCGACATAGACGGCACGGACTGCATAGGCGAAAAAGACGACGCCAAGGATCAGCCATGGCGCGGCCTTTCCAACAGCTTCCTCAGCAAGACCAGCTGCGTAAAACGCAGACGACCCCAGGTCGTTGAGTACGATCGCTGCGGCGCGCCAAAAGGAGATAAACGTCAGCATGACCGAGGACGCCACGACTAGGCGCACTCGGTTGGGTTGTGGGAGAACGGTAGTTTGTTTCGTTGAAGCCATTATTGTGTGAACGCTTCCCGGTGTCGGCGTTCCAGCAACCACCCGTCTATCAGCCTCATAGTTTAAGAGGGCATACCGGTAGCGTCAATGATTTGTATTTGTGCGTGTTTGGAA
The DNA here is from genome assembly GCA_018268775.1 of Acidobacteriota bacterium. GTDB lineage: Bacteria > Acidobacteriota > Terriglobia > Terriglobales > Acidobacteriaceae > Edaphobacter. Next base: position 31,101 of record JAFDVV010000075.1, read on the forward strand.
GGCGGGGCGGGTTAAACGTCAGATTCTTCGTCGGGAGTAAAGACCTGGCTTAAATCGAGAACCACAGTAATGATCACGACGAGCAGAGACCCCACCATCCCTAGAAAGAACAGTGGAACCAACGCCGACGCAAGCATGTGAAGCAGGACATCCATGGCTGGAGCTATTGTAGCCCTGAATCCATCGGATGCTAGACTTCAACTGCGATGCGACGAATTCCGACTCGGCTATGGGCTATGGCAGCGCTTTCCGGCGTGCTTCAATGCCTGCCTTTCCCGTTGGCGGGCCCTGTACCGGAATGGCGAACGGTTTTTTGCTGGATTGCTGTGACCCCCCTGCTGTGGGCGTTGACGCAGCGGGATAAAGATGCGGAACCATTGTCGGGCAGGCAGGGTGCAGCTATTGGATACATGTGTGGATTCATCTGGTATCTGGGAAATTGCTACTGGATATACCAGACGATGTACCTCTATGGTGGCTTGGATAAGCCGGTGGCAGCGGGAATTCTCGTACTCTTCTGCCTCTATCTTGGCCTGTATCACGCGCTGTTCGGTTGGCTGATTGTCTGCTTCAGAGAATATTTTGGAGTACGGATGGCGTTGCTGCTCAGTCCGTTTGCGTGGGTTGCCGTGGAACTGGCGCGCGCGCGAATCACGGGATTGCCATGGGATCTGTTGGGAATAGCGCAGGTCGACAATCTTTTGTTGACGCGGCTTGCTCCGCTGGCCGGAGCTTACGGCGTGTCGTTCGTCATTGCCCTGGTGAACGCGCTTTGGCTCGTGCGGATTCAGATTCGTGAACGAAAACACACCAGGCTGTTTCTGACGGTAGTTGGAGTGACTGTCGTCGTGGCCTGCGTCTTTGGGCTACGAAGATCCCAATCGTCTGGCAAGCCGGCTGTTACGGCAACAGCTACTCTCGTACAGCAGAACCTTGAGGTAGGAGCGGAGGCAAAGGGGCCGGAGCCTTCGGAACAGGAGCTTTTGGACTCGTTCTCCTATCTGAGCCGCCATCCGGGAGACCGGATGTACCTTGGCATTCCCGAACTGGCTCGAACACCGTCTGTAAGGTTTGCACAGAGGACCGTGACAATGGATTCGAACCTGATTGTGTGGCCTGAGTCGCCTGCGCCGTTTCAGGAACGCGATCCGCTGTTTCGCTCGGCGATGACGAAACTGGCCGAGGAGACGGGCACTCCGGTGATTGCCGGCAACATCGGGATCGACCGCACTGCTGCGAACGCGAGAGGATATCTGCTGTTCAACTCAGCTTCGTTCATTACGCCGCAAGGTGCGTTTGCAGGCCGCTACGACAAGATGCACCTGGTCCCGTTCGGGGAGTATGTGCCGTTTGCAGGTCTCTTTTTCTTTGCACAGAATCTTTTGCACGAAGCCGGGACGTTCGATGCCGGAACGCAACGGGCACTCTTTTCCGTCAACGGCCACCGATACGGGACGTTTATCTGCTACGAGTCGATCTTTGGCGATGAGGTACGACAGTTCGTCAAGGAAGGCGCGGACGTGCTGGTGAACATCTCCAACGACGGTTGGTACGGAGATACCAGCGCACCGTGGCAGCACCTGAACATGGTTAGAATGCGTGCTATTGAAAACCATCGTTGGGTCCTGCGCGCGACAAATACAGGTGTAACCGCTGCGATCGATCCATACGGCCGTGTTGTCGAAGCCGCACCAAGACATGCACGAACGAGCATTCGTGTGGGATTTGGGTATGAGCGCGATTTGACGTTCTATGCGGCGCATGGAGACCTATTCGCCTATCTTTGTGCCGTGGCGACTGCCGTTTCTCTTGGGATGAGTCTGCGGTCGAAGTTTGCCGTAGACTAGAGTCATGCTGAGTGATCTTGAATACACGTACTCCCCGGTGCGCGAGCGGGTTCGCGATCTGCGGGAGTATCTTTGACGCTGCCCGCCTGCGTCGTGAACTGGCCGCTATTGAAGAGAAGACTTCGGACCCTGCTGTATGGGCGGATCCCGCGCGCTCGCAGCCGTTGATGCGCGACCGCAAGAGGATCGAGAACCTGCTGGCGGACGATGCCGAACTTGCGCGCAGGACAGACGATATCGAAGCATACTTCGAGCTTGCGCGTGAGGGTGAGGACACCGAGGCCGACCTGGCGCGCGAGATACCTTCCCTGACGGAGTTTACCGAGAAGCTGGAATCGAAGACGATGCTCTCGGAGGAGAGCGATCCGCTGAATGCAATCGTTGTCGTCCATCCGGGTGCGGGAGGGACGGAGTCGCAGGACTGGGCCGAGATGCTGATGCGGATGTATATCCGCTGGGGCGAGCGGGAGAACTTCAAGGTGGAGATCAACGAAGTTCAGGACGGAGATGAGGCCGGTATCAAGTCGGCCACGTTTACCATCTCCGGCGAGTTCGCTTACGGCCTGCTTTCCGGTGAGACAGGTGTGCACCGGCTGGTGCGGATATCGCCGTTCGATTCCGCCAAGCGGCGGCATACGAGCTTTGCGAGTGTATTTGTTTCGCCTGAGATTGACGATACGATCGTGATCGACATCAAGGCCGAAGACCTGCGCATCGATACGTACCGTTCGGGCGGGAAGGGCGGCCAGCATGTGAACACGACCGACTCCGCCGTCCGCATCACGCACATTCCTACGGGGCTTGTTGCCGGCTGCCAGAACGAACGCTCACAGCACAAGAACAAAGAGAAGGCGATGAAGTTGCTGCGCTCCAGGCTGTATGAGTATGAGTTGGAAAAGAAGAAGGCGGTCAGCAAGAAGCTCGAGGACTCCAAGCTAGACATCAAGTTTGGCTCGCAGATACGCAGCTATGTGATGCAGCCCTATCGCATGGTGAAGGACTTGCGAACGCGCGTTGAGGTGGGCGACGTCGACCGTGTGCTGGATGGCGACCTTGAGCCTTTCATCAAGGGCTACTTGAAGATGCGGCGTGAAGGCGGAGTTCCTGCCGCAGTGGCTATGGACGACGATTTGTGACGAGTTGGGCTGGCCCTGACAGGGTGGGCAGGGCATACTTGAGAGCCATATGAGTACTGACCTGCGTTCTTCACCTGACTATGGCATTGATGCCCCTGCCGTGTTGCGGAACCTGTTTTTGTTCGGAACACTCTGTCTTCTGCTGGGCTTGCTCCTGCCGCCGGTTCTGCATCTGGGACCGGTTGCGTTGATTACGCGGCCCACGTTTTTGATTCCGTCGTTCTTTCTGCTGGTTGAAGGCTTTCTCTACCTTCTTTATGTGAAGCGGGGCAAGTTCGGACACCGCGACCGGATGCTGGCTCTTCACGAGTGGACTGGAGCGGAGGACGTGCTGGACGTAGGGTGTGGCCGGGGGCTGCTGTTGGCGGGGGCGGCCAAGCGTATCCGTGCACTGAATGGGACTGGACGTGCCGTTGGCATCGACATCTGGTCGAACACAGACATGGGTGGCAATTCGGAGACGGCCACGTTGCGCAATCTCGAACTGGAAGGTGTTGGGCCGGTCTGCACGCTAATGAGCGTTCCCGCACAGGAGATGCCGTTCGAGGACGCCAGTTTCGATGTGGTGGTCTCGAACCTCTGTCTCCACAATATCTACGACAAAACGACCCGCCAGCAGGCCTTGCAACAGATCGTCCGTGTCCTGAAACCTGGTGGCGTTGCGATCGTCTCGGACTACAAGCTGACGGGCGAATATGCCCGTACGCTCAAAGCGAGTGGACTGGAGGTGGAGAAGAGATATAGCGGATTCCTGGCCACTTTTCCACCACTGACCATTGTCGTTGCCCGCAAACCCTTGTGACCGGTGGGTATCGTCACGCATCTCAATGACAGTGAAGGATGAGGGATGCGATGACGAAGACGGACGAGAAGCCTGGCACAGATGAGCTTCGCAGGCAGATATTGGCCCTGCTACGAGGTGGTCAGGCTCATGTGACTTTCGACGATGCGGTGAGGGACTTTCCGGCGGAAATGCGCGGGGTGGTTCTGGAGGGGCTGCCTTACTCGGCATGGCAGATACTCGAACATATCCGAATTACGCAGCGCGACATCCTGGACTTCAGCGCACCTCCGACTGGCGGCTATCGGCCGATAGAGTGGCCTGCGGGGTATTGGCCACAGTCGACTGAGCCACCGTCGCCTGGCGCGTGGGATGTTGCGATAGCGGCAATTCACAAAGACCTTGAGATATTTGAGGGCCTTATCAGCCGTCCCGATGCCGATCTGCTCAAACCGTTCCGATGGGGTGAGGGGCAGAACCTGCTGCGGGAGGCTCTCCTGATCGCGGATCACACGTCTTATCACCTTGGAGAGTTGGTCGTTTTGCGGCGTCTGCTGGGTATCTGGAAGTAGCGTTTTTGAGCAAAGGACAGCACGATGAATGAACCCGAAGTGATTCGCGCCATGCTGGGGCAACCCTCCAGCGAACCTCGCACGATTGCGGTTGTAGGAATGACGGACGATCCCGGTAAGCCCAGCAACTATGTTCCTGCGTATATGCGGCAACATGGATACAGGATCGTCCCGGTCAATCCTCAAATCGAAAGCGCTCTCGGGGAGCGCGCCTATGCTTCACTCGCCGACCTTCCCGTAAAGCCCGATGTCGTAAATGTCTTTCGTTTGCCAAAATTTATTCAGGGTATTGTCGACGAGATGCTGAAACTCGGTCTGAAAAATATCTGGGTACAGTCGGGAATTATCGACATGGAAGCGGCGAAACATGCCGAGGACAATGGAATGAACGTAGTCATGGACCGCTGCATCATGGTGGAGCACCGTCGCTGCGGGCTTCAATGAACCTCTTCCGGGGATTATCCTCGCAGCCTACAATTGTGAAAGCACATGAAAATCAGCCGTCACTCATCTCTAATACTTCTGGTCTGCACCTTATTTGCGGGTCTATCGGCGTCCGCACAGATCCAGCCTGTTGGCGATGGAGGGCCAGGCCCGGTCAAAGCGCAGCATCTTACGGCTGAGCTGGTTTCGCTGGCTCCTGCGATCGCCCCCGGTGGAACGCTTGAGGTGGGGCTGGTCATCACGCTTGAAGAGAAGTGGCACGTGTACTGGATCAACGCAGGCGATGCCGGTGAGCCGCCAAAGATCACCTGGACGCTTCCGCGTGGCATCACCGCTGGACCGATGCGCTTTCCTGTCCCATCGAGGCTGCCCATTGGCCCTCTAATGGACTTTGGATATGAAGACGAGGTCGCGTTTCCGGTCCTAATTTCGGCGGCGAAGAACGCCAAGCCTGGCCCCATCCATCTGGATGCGAAGATCGACTGGCTTGTATGCCGGGAGAGTTGCATCCCTGGCAAGGCCCACCTGGGCCTGAACCTGACGGTGGACCCTAAAGCAACCGCTCCGGCGCAGCCCGTGGGCGCACTGGGAGAGGCGCTCGGACAACTCCCGAAGCCGCTTGGCCCGGACATGAAGGTGACGGTCAAGGGTGGTCAAAAAGAGTTCGTGATTGACCTCGTGACGGGAGAGAAGCAGGACGACGCGGAGTTCTACCCGTTCGACCAGGAGCAGATTGTCAATGCAGGCGACCAGGATGTCGATTCTTTGCCTGACGGCGTGCGCATCCGTGTTCCGAGAGCGCCTGAACTTACCAGGCTTCCGGCGGAGCTGCATGGGCTCATAAAACTGGATGAGGGCCACGCGTTTGAGATCAATGCTCCAGTTGTGCCGGGTGAAGTGCCACGGCCGGCGGGCAGTCAAGCCGCGCGGGGAAGTGGCGGCGAGTTGACGACGATTGCAGCCGTCGGGCTGGCGTTTGTCGGCGGACTGATCCTGAACCTGATGCCGTGCGTCTTTCCTGTGCTCTTTCTCAAAGGCCTGTCGCTGGTGCAGTCGTCGAGCGAAGAGCGCGGGCGCATTCGCAGACATGGCATCGTCTATACAGCAGGAATTCTTGTCTCATTCTGGGTGATTGTGGCAGTACTGCTTGCCCTCAGAGCAGGTGGCAGCCAGGCAGGTTGGGGTTTCCAGTTGCAGTCACCCACCTTCCTCGCGATTCTCGCTTCGGGCATCTTCCTGTTCGCGCTCTCTTTGGCCGGCTTGTTCGATATCGGCTTGTCGCTTACAAGCGTGGGTGGCGAACTTGCCCAAAAGCAGGGGTACACCGGCAGCTTCTTTACCGGAGTTCTCGCCACCGTGGTTGCTACGCCATGCACCGCTCCGTTTATGGGAGCGGCAATCGGCTTTGCTCTGGCCCAGTCAGGCTGGGTGACCTTCTCGGTATTCACAGCGCTGGCCCTGGGGCTGGCGGCGCCCTATCTACTGCTTAGCTTTCAGCCTTCGTGGACACGCCTTTTACCGAAGCCTGGTGCGTGGATGGAGATATTCAAGCAGATTACCGCTGTGATCTTCTTCGCCACCGTAATCTGGTTGACCTATGTTTATGGCAGCCTCTATGGCGAGGGCGGACAAGGCGTCTATCACGCCGCCCTGCTGCTCACATGCTTTCTGTTTCTTGCAGTGGCAGGATGGATTCTGGGCAGGTGGCCCGCTCGATGGTCGAGCTCCATTGCCGCGCTGGTTATTGCCGCGGTAGCGCTATCTGTCCCGCTCTATCAGCCGAAGGACAAGACGCTCGCATGGCAGCCTTACTCGCAGCAGGCGTTGGACACGGCGCGCGCGGCGGGGCATCCGGTCTTTATCGACTTTACGGCCGCCTGGTGCCTTAGTTGCCAGGTGAACGAGCGCGTAGTCTTGAAGTCAGCCGATGTGCAGGAGCAGTTCCGCAATAACAAGGTGACGTTGCTTCGTGCCGACTGGACACAGTACGACGCTGAGATCACAAAGCAACTTGCCTCGATAGGACGCAGTGGAGTGCCGACCTATGTGATCTACCCGGCAGGTAACGGTTCGCCGGACGTCCTGCCGGAGCTTCTGACGAAAGACGTCGTGCTGAATGCGTTGAAAAAAGACACGGCGAAGTGAACACTGTTGGAGGAGACCGCGCCAACGACCGTACTGTTATCCGGAAACTAGTCGATTAGTTGCGTTTTTCAGATTTGATGCGCGCAATCTCATCCATGCGTTGAGACAGTAGCTTCTCTCGCCCTTCGTTCGTGGGCTTGTAGTATTGCCGGCCCTTAAGCGAAGGCGGGAGGCATTCCATATCGGCTACACGCCCCTCGATGTCGTGCGCATATTGATAGCCTTTGCCGTATTCCAGTTCCTTCATGAGTCTGGTGGGCGCATTGCGAAGATGCAACGGCACGGGTTCTGCGGCAGTAGTTTCGATGTCGCGGCGAACGCTGTTATGGGCCATGTAGACGGAGTTCGATTTTGGAGCGAGCGCGAGATAGATGACAGCTTGTGCCAGTGCCAATTCGCCTTCGGGGTGTCCCAGGAAGTGCATGGCGTCCTTGGCGGAAAGGCAGAGATTGAGCGCCTCCGGCGCGGCGAGGCCGATGTCCTCCACGGCCATTCTTACGACACGCCGGGCCACGTACATGGGGTCTTCGCCGGCTTCGAGCATTCGGCCAAGCCAATACAATGCGGCATCGGCGTCGGAGTTGCGAACGCTCTTGTGCAATGCGGAGATGATGTCGTAGTGCTGCTCGCCCTGCTTGTCGTACAGCAGAACGCGGCGCTGCAAGGCCTCGGCCGCAATGTCTTTCGTTAGTACATGCTCGTTGCGTCCACGCACTAAGCGTGTGGCAGCTTCGAGTGCATTGAGCGCATTTCGGGCATCGCCGCTTGAGTACGAGGCGATGGTAGAGAGTGCATCGCCGTCTGCCGCGATCCTAAGGTCTCCCAAACCTCGCTCAGTATCGGCAAGCGCTCGTTCGAGCAGGGAGACGATCTGGCCCTCAGTGAGTGCGGCCAGCGTGTAGACGCGGCACCGCGAAAGAAGTGCGGCAATGATCTCGAAGGAAGGGTTCTCGGTCGTTGCACCAATCAGGCGGATCGTTCCGCGCTCCACGTAAGGCAGGAAAGCGTCCTGCTGGGCCTTGTTGAAGCGATGTATTTCGTCGACAAACAGGATGGTGCGCGATCCCATGTGCGAGGCTTTTTCCGCATCGGCCATCACCTGTTTGATCTCTTTAATGCCGCTGAGGACCGCAGAGAACTCTATAAAGCTGGACTGCGTGCGCTGAGCGATGATCTTTGCGAGCGTGGTCTTTCCGGTGCCGGGAGGCCCCCAGAAGATCATCGAGGTGGCGTCATCGTTTTCGATGGCAAGCCGCAACGGTTTGCCGGGAGCGAGCAGGTGCTCCTGACCAACGTATTCATCGAGAGAGCGCGGACGCATGCGCTCGGCGAGGGGAGCCTTCCTATTGGTTACGGCAGCAATAGGTGACGCATCGAAGAGACTCATCGCATAGCCCCTCTGGATCGGCGCGGCCCATCGCCCGGAACGGGTAAAGCTGCCGTTCGGCCCGCTCGTGCCGTTGAGCGTTGGCGGGATGCTTCGTACAGCAGCAACGAACCGGCTACAGCCGCATTCAGGCTTTCAACGGGACCCGGGCAGGGAATTGTGATCTGTGCCGCTGCCATGGCAATCCACTCGGCGGAGAGGCCAGCACCTTCGTTGCCGATCATGATGGCGCATGGCCTGTGAAGATCGGCATCCTGAGCGTTAAGCACTCCCTGATCTGAGGCCCCTACGGCGGCCATCAGATGGATGTTCCGGCTGTGTAGTGCTGCAATCTGTTCCGGCGTCGCAGCGGCTACGGGCACTCGGAAGATGCTGCCTGCGCTGGAACGAATTGCCTTCTGATTCCAAGGGCCCACCGTGCTCGGCGTTGTTAGAACTCCCGTTGCGCCGAAGGCCTCGGCTGAGCGGACGAGTGTTCCGATGTTGCCGGGATCCTGCAAACCGACGGCTATGAGGATCAGTGCGGCAGGCTGATTCATGATCTCGTCGAGGTTGTGTATGGGAGCGGCAATCAACGCTGCGATTCCCTGAGGCGATCGGGTTTCAACGGCACTGGAGAAGACATTCCCGGTCAGACGCAGAACTTCAGTGGACTCCGGAAGACCGGGAAACATTGCGCGGCCCTCGGCAAGGAAGACGGTCTCAGGGACAATGCCACTGCGTAACGCTTCCTCGATGAGGTGTTCTCCCTCTATGGCAATCAGTCCACCGCTCAAGCGCCTCTGTTCCGAGAATGCCGCTCGTAGCTGCTTTACGCGAGGATTGGCGCGGCTCGAGATAGGTGTCGTTGTTCCAGCCATCCCATCATCTTACGCTGCCTGCAACGCCCGTTTTGAATGCCAGGGATGGGTATGCTATGTTCCGAAATGTCGAAGTGGCACAGGAGCTCTACGATTTTGACGGCCGAGATACTCCGCATTCATCCCGATGATCCAGAACCGGAGCTTGTCGCCCAGGTGGCATCGCGACTTCACTCTGGACATGTCGTCGCGCTACCGACGGATACGTTTTATGGACTCGCTGTCGACCCGGTCAACCTGCGCGCCGTGGACCGGATTTATGAGATCAAGACACGGGCGCGTCACAAACCCTTGTCGCTCCTTATTGGCGGGGTCTCGCATGCTTATGAGTTGGCGCGAGGGTTGGACACCGCATTCGACAGGCTTGCGGAACGCTTCTGGCCGGGGCCGCTCACACTTGTAGTGAAGGCCGGATCGAGGCTGCCACTGCGTGTTACGGCAAACACGGGCAATGTCGCATTGCGCGTCCCCGAGGCTTCGATTCCGAGGGCAGTCGTTCAGGCGTTTGGCCTTCCGATTACGGCGACCTCGGCCAACCTGCAAGGCATGCCTGAGTGTACGTATGCCAACGGCGTGCGTGACCAACTTGGCGACAAGATACCGTTGATCGTGGACGGAGGGCCGACCGCGCGCTCCATTCCTACGACAATCGTCGATCTTTCCGGCGGTGGCAGCTCCTGGATGATCCTGCGCGAAGGGGCCATTCCGACGCACGAGATAGCCCTGACGTTGCAGCGGTAATGAGGCTGCGCTCGCAGGCTGGCGGCAAGATGCCGTAAACTCGACTTTCACGCATCATGATCGTTCCGGATTCCAATATGCGCCGCAGTGGTCCTTCGACAGGCGCAGTGCTTTTACGCAGCCTACTGCTTGCGCTATTTTTCGTCGCTGTGGGATGGGGGATCTATGTTGCGCAACAGATTTCGGATGTAGCGAACCACGATGAAGCGCAGCAGGCCGATGCGATTGCGGTCTTCGGGGCCGCGGAGTACTTAGGGCGGCCTTCGCCGACGTTGCATTTCAGACTGGATCACGCAGTCGATCTGTACCGCAAACAGATTGCCCCGCTGGTCATTACTCTGGGCGGAGGCTCCGACAAGGACTCGGGCCACACGGAGGGGGCCGTTGGACGCGATTACCTGCTGGCCCACGGTATTCCGTTTGGCAGCATCATCGCGGAGACCCATTCCTTCGATACGGAACAACAAGTGCGCAGGTTGGCCGCAATAGCACGAGATAACAACTTGCGGCATATCGTTGTCGTCTCGGATGGCACCCATCTGTTTCGTATCCGTGAACTTTGCCGGGATGCAGGTTTGGATGTCTACACCTCACCGCGGGCGACGGTAGGCCATATCGGGAGGTATGACCTATCGATGAGGTATCTGCACGAAATTGTCAGCTATACCGCTTCGAAACTTCACCTCGATATTGGCTGGCCGCGCCGATGGCTCGAAGGAGAAGATTCCTACTGACGGCTGAGCAGTGTCGCCAGCAGAGCGGCAAATAACGTTGAAGCGAAGTTGACCAGATCGTTGCCGATCCATCCTCTATTTTCGACGGTTGCTCCCAGCAGGCTGTCGAAAAACACTCCAGCGCAGGCCGAGGCGAAGATGGTTGCGGCATGAGGCCATAAAACGCGATTGAGGGCAGCCACCAGGACGGTAATTGCGGCCCCGGCAATGGCCGCGATCGTTCCAGCGACCGTCACCCCGCCGTTTGTTCCCGCCGGCACGGTCTTCCAGGCGGTCAGCAATCTTACGGAACCTCCTATGGTCTGACCTATCTCAGAGGAAGCTGTATCGGCGGCAGCTTCGGCCAGTGCTGCGACGCAGCCCTGGTAATATCCTGCTGCGGCGAACAAAGCGGCTACCCCGAGGTTGGCTGCAATCTGCGAGGCGTGCCTGCCACGGCGTCCCTCTGCCAATCCCCGCTTCTCCTTGCGTGAGCGGCCGAACCTTGTCGAGACAAATGAGATCGCAAATACAGCAATCAACGCTGGGAGTGCCGATTGCCCGATCGAAGAGGCTGGTGCTCCGTTGGATATCCGAGGAGCTTGCGTCAGGAGGAAACAGATGAGTGCGCCGAGGGCAACTCCACCTATGGTCGCCGCGCGCACCGCCCAGACCACCGCACCAAAGACGAGACTGACGAGTAGAGGAATTGCGGCAGACTGCAATGACTGACCGGGCCTGTGGGTGGCGATTGGCTGCGCGGTGATCGCCAGCAGGATCAATCCGGTGATGGCACCGGTAAGCAGGCGGGACTGAAGCCGGTTCCGCGCAGGGGAAATTGGCCGATAGCCTCGGGAGGAGTTCTTGTGGATACCCGGTCCAATGGTCATAAGTGATTTACAATCTGACATAGCATAGCCAACACCAGTAATACGGCGGGAGCAGTTTTGCGTTTAGCAAGAATCGAAGCAGAAGCAACTATCGGAGGCCGGGGCAGCCGGCGGTCCATGCAGTCTCGAATCCGGTCACAGGTGAAAGCCTTTGGTGTGATCGCTCTGGGCGCGTCAACGCTGGCGGCGATCTCTGGATGCGGCAACACGTATCGTCCCGTTGTGACTGCGATCAATCCCGTGGGGCCGGCTTCGCAGCCGCAAAAGTACGCTATCGCCATCTCCGACCCTGGCAATGGCCTCCCGGGGCTTCTGACCATCGTGGATTTTTCCGGCGATACGGTACTTGTCACGGCCAATGTTGGTGTTGCGCCGTACTATTTCATCCTGAACGCTGGCGGAAATACCGGTTACACCTTGAATGGCGACGGTACGATGACCAGCTTCGACGTCTCGACCCAGTTGCAGACGCGCGATGTTATCCAGACGACGCTTCTAAATGGCGCTTTGCCGAACAGTGTCTTTCCCGACACAACATCTACCTTTGTTACCGAAGCTGGTCGCGGCGCAGTGGCGCAGTTGAAGGGATCTCCGCCGGCTTTGAATCAGGAGCTGCCGATCACAGCGGGATTTGTGCCCGTTTATGTCGCGGGAGTCTCGGGAGCCGCGCGGCAGTATGTCATCAACCAGAGTTCCGGCGGCGGTAGTGGCCAGGTCGCTGCAATTGAGACCTCGAGCAACACGATATCCAGCACGATCCCTGTGGGTAAGTCTCCGGTCTACGGTGTGATGACGGCAGACGGAAAACGCGCATTCATCCTGAACCAGGGGGATGGCACGGTCTCCGTGATCAACTCGCAGGCGAACCAGCTTGATGCCGTGCCTTCTCCGGCGGTAAATCCTATTCCGGTAGGGACTGCGCCGGTGTGGGCGGACCTCGCGCCTACCCGCAATGAGCTGGTCATTGCCAACGCCGGTAGTGGTACGTCGAAGGGGTCGGTGAGCATCATCAACATCCCCCTATGCTCGGCGGCGGCCCTGCCAGGGAACCCGAACTGCGATGCGACGAATCCGATCGACGCCAATGGCTTCGGCCAGGTGCTGGCTACTGTGCCCGTGGGCGTCAATCCGCGCATGGTCGCCGTATTGCAGGATGGCTCCCGCGCTTATGTCGTCAACCAGGCCGACAGCACGGTCTCCGTCGTCAACCTGACATCGAATACAGTGACGGCCACGATTCCCGTGCCTGCAACGGTGCATCCGAACTTTATTGCCGCGATCAATGGGACGCCAACGGGGAAGGTCTACGTGACCTCTCCAGAGTCGAACAGCATGACGATCATTCGTACCGATTCCGATGTGGTTGAGACGACCATTCCATTGCAGGGCAAAGGCGTTCAGGTCCGCGCTCAGATACCGTAACGCTTCCACGAAGAGGGCAAATTCAGCTTCCGGCAAGGACGATGGGCATTGTCGGCGTCTGCGAACCGCCTTCGGCTTCGATGGTGACTCCAAACGCCTTGGCGTCGATGCCCTTGGGTAGCGGCGGTAGAATTACGCTGGCGTTGCCGCGCGCATCGGGCCTGAAGGTTCCGGCAGGTATCGGGTCGCCGCCATCTGCGGGAATCAACCAAAGCTCGTAGGTCTTGAAGCTTTCTATTGGCTCCAGGTTTGTCGCAAGGAAGATCAAGGACCCTTTCGAGGCAACGTAGGTCGCCCTGGCCTGAGGGACCGCCAGAGTTGGCGCTTCATTGGCCCTGGAGAGCGTTACCTGTCGCGCCGAGGCATCGGTAATCGTCTCCAGAAGTTGTTTAGCCCCAGCCGCATCGGAGTTGAGACGGTCGATTGTTCCGGCCTGCGCAGTCAGCTTCGCACGCTGCTCTTCGCGCTCGTGGTAAAGATTTCCGGCTGAGATCGCCAGCACTGCCGCAGCCGCCCAGCCAATCCACGGAAAGGCCTTGCTGAATATCTGACCCGCCATAGAGCCCCGGTCGGTCTGGCGCTCGTCCGCCTCGTCAAGATAGCGTCCACTCCCAAGACCAGTGGCATACTGCTGGCCCCTGGATGTGTATCCAAGCTGCCTGCCAGCGGCTGCAGCTTCCATGCGCTCCAATCGTTCAACGCGCTGAATGGGAGGGGGCGGCAGGCGTTCGGGCTCAGGCTGCTCCAACGGGACAAACCGCTTCTCCCTGGCGACCTGGTTCAGAAAGCGTTCGCGGGTCAACGCAGGGGGCGAGTGCATATCGACGGTATGAGCATACGCGGCCAAGTCTCCTTGCAGACTCGCCAGCTCCTGGCGGCAGTAAGTGCAGTTGGAGATATGAGACGCCATGGCTCCATACTCGTTGCGCGGGAGCAACTGCATGGCAAACAGTGCCAGATCGCCCTGGTCGTAGTGGCCGGTTGTGCTCATCCCAGGAACGCCTTTCTCAGTGTCGTCAGCGCACTGCGAATTCTAGTCTTGACGGTGCCGAGGGGGTCGCCCGTCATCTCGGCAATCTCGGCATGCGTGAGGCCGTCGAAGAATGCCATCTCCAGCGTTTTGCGCTGTTCAGGGGGCAGCCTGACGATGACCGTGCGGGCCCGTTCGGCCATGGTGTTTCTCTCAGCCTCCGAAGCCAGGTCGTACTGAGAGGCAAGCGAGAGATCGTCGATCGTTTCGCTGGGCTTTTTACGGCGCAGGGCGTCGATGGAGCGATTCCGGGTAACGACGGTCAACCATCCTCCCAGACTCCCACGGATGGCGACAAAGCGTTCCGGGCTGCGCCAAACCTGCAAAAAAACCTCCTGAAGCACATCTTCCGCCGACGCAGGGTCGCGCAGTACGCGCAGGGCCACGGAGTAGACAACCCTGGAGTAACGGTCGTAGATGGAGGCCATGGCATGTTCGTCGCCACGGCGCACCAGGGCCAGCAGGGTTGCATCGTCCTGCGACTGCTGCGGTGAGGCGTTGGCCAGTCCCATCTCTCTGTACATCAATACGTTCCTGCCAGAAGGTTGGATTGCGCGATAAGTCGTGTCCTAGCAACTCTAACCTATGGAACGCGACAATGTACCTTAATGAATAAGCGACTCCCCCGCTGTTGCGAGATTGAACTGCCACATGAAGAGCCGTCTGGACAAATTTCTGGTCGAACAGGGACACGCCGCCTCTCGCGAGAGGGCGCAGGCGCTGATTCTTGCCGGACGTGTGCTTGTCAACGAACAGAAGGTAGACAAGCCGGGAACGAATGTCTCCCAGGATGCGGTCATTCGCCTGCTGGGGAGCGACTTGAAGTACGTCAGTCGTGGCGGATTGAAGCTGGAGCACGCTCTTGCACACTGGAAGATATCGCTGGATGGGCTTCATACGGTCGATATCGGAACGTCGACGGGGGGATTTACCGACTGCATGCTGCAATCAGGTGCCGTTTCCGTGCTCGCCGTGGACACTGGGTATGGCCAGATTGCGCAGAAGCTCCGCTGCGATTCCCGCGTTACATTACGGGAACGCACCAACGCCCGCCTGCTGACGCCTGGAGAGTTGCTGGGAGATGGTAGACCGGCCCCGGGCTTCTTCTCCATGGACGTCTCGTTCATCTCCGCAACACTGGTACTGCCTGCCGTCGTCGCTGCCCTGGGGACAGAGGAAGTCCGCTGGAAGGGA
>JAFDVV010000075.1:46314-64865 GCA_018268775.1 Acidobacteriota bacterium
CGGCAGGAAGCGGTCAAGCGCGTTACAGAGTGCGTCGCGGGATTGGGCGGAACGGAGCTTGAGGTTATCGACTCCCCGATCCAGGGCATGGAGGGCAACCGGGAGTATCTGCTGCGAGCAGTGTTTGGAGAAGCCAAGCCTGCCACCTGAGGAGCCGTTACACTAGCACTAATGTTCAAGGCCGCCATCATCTCGAAGCCGCAGAAGCCAGAGCTTGCCACGATCCTTCCTGAACTGATCGCGTGGCTTGAGGGCCATGATTACGAACCGCTGCTCGATCCGCACAGCGCAGCCTATCTTGACGCACGAAAGTCCGTGCAGCGCAGCGACATGCCGCCGCACCATCCGCACCTGGTGATCGTCCTGGGGGGCGATGGAACGCTGCTTGCCGCAGCCAGGGCTTTCGCTCATTCTCCGACGCCGATACTGGGTGTCAATCTCGGCTCACTGGGGTTTCTGACAGAGGTGCCGCTTTCCGATCTCTACACAGCCCTGGAGCTATGGTGCGACAACAGCGCGAGCATCGAAGTTCGCGACATGATTCATATCGAACTGCAACGTGCCGGGAGGACGATCAAGCACTGGGACGCTCTGAACGACATTGTGGTCTCAAAGGGCGCCATCGCCCGCATGGCCGACTTCTCCGTCGAGATCGATCAGCAGTTTGTCGCCGCCATGCGCGCGGACGGCATCATCGTTTCAACGCCGACGGGCTCTACTGCATATAATCTCGCTGCCGATGGCCCAATCGTCATGCCTTCGGTAAACGCTCTCGTGGTGACTCCCGTCTGTCCTCACCTGCTTACGATTCGACCGATCGTTGTACCCGGAGAGTCGACGGTAACGATTCACATTGAGGGTGTCCCCAATCTGACCTACCTCACAGTGGATGGGCAGGAGGCCATTGAGCTGGAGTTAGGGGACGAGGTACGTTGCTGCCGCTCTGAGCATGGCGTACGGCTGTTACGGCCGCGCCGAAATGGTTTGTTCAGCGTGCTGCGAAGCAAATTAAGCTGGGGTGAACGGTGATCGACGTTCTACCGGCGTAAGGTCACGACCGGGCTTCCTACCGGGTGGCAGAAGACCTTACCGTGGCTCAGTGCGATACGACGCTGGGCAAGCGATGCCATCTCCGGATCGTGTGTCACCATCACGATGGTGTGCCCTTGCCTGTTCAGGTCCTGAAGCAAGCCGGCAACGATCTTCTGGTTCGTCGCGTCCAGGTTCCCGGTAGGTTCATCGGCCAGCAAGATAGGCGGATTATTGATCAGCGCCCGGGCCACGCACACACGTTGCTGCTCGCCGCCGGAGAGTTCGCTGGGCAGGTGGTCTGCTCGCTGCCCAAGCCCGACACGCTCAAGGGAAGCGCGGGCCTCCTTCTCGTCGGTCATGGAGTGGAAGTACTGCGCCAGCATGACATTCTCGATGGCCGACAGGTAGGGAATCAGATGAAACTGCTGAAAGATGAAACCTATCTTGTCGGCGCGAAACCGATCTAGTTCCGTTGCCGACATGGTCGCGACATCGATGCCGTCGATATGAAGCTGTCCATGGGTTGGGCGGTCGAGGCAGCCGATCAGGTTTACGAGTGTGCTCTTGCCGGAGCCTGAAGGGCCAGTGATCGCCACCCACTCCCCGGCGACGATGGAGAACGAAGCATGGTCTAGCGCGCAGACCTTGCCGGCGTGCCCCTCGTACTCGCGCGTCACTCCGTTGAGAGAGATCACCGCGCAGTCGGGCCGCGTCTGTTCGATCAGGTTTTCAACCAAAGGAGTATCTTTCGTCATCAATCTCACTCGCCTTTAAGCAGTGCCGCAGGTTGCAGGTTTCTCAGAACACGAATAGGAAGCAGGGCTGCCAATACCGCAATCAGCATATTCAGTATGACAACGGCAGGGATCACGCCCAGCCGCGGAAGCGTTGCCGTGTGAAAGTTAAGCTGGCTGATTGCAAAGGCTGCCGCCGAACCCAGCACAAAGCCCACAACCACGCCTGTTACAGCAAGGATCAGTGCTTCAAGAAGGAACATGGCCATTAACTGCGCTTGAGAGCCACCCAGAGCTTTCATCAGGGCGAAGTCGCGTCTGCGCTCAAGCACGCTGGCTGAAAGCGTTGCCAGCACACTTACCGCGACAGTAAGCGCTATCAGAAGCACGGCACCGTACATCAACGCATGCGTCTTGTCGACGATGCGGTCTTCGCCCTCAACCAGTTGACGGACGGGTTCTACTTTCAGGCCCGGTAGGTGCCTCAGTCGGGCTATGGCTGCTTCAACCTTGGCGGCGCCTCCGGCAATTTGCACCTCAATCACAGTTGGCTGGACGCCCGTCCATGTCGTAAAGGTGGCCATCGGCACGTAGATCCGGCTGTCTTCATCGCCTCCACTATGCAATCTGCCTGCGCCGCGCAACACGATGGGGCGCCCGTCAAAGGAGAGATGAACAGCGCGCTCGTCGGCGACGAACTGCGCGGCACGTTGTCCAAGCAGCGCAACGTCCGCGTCGTTTGCAGAAGGCCAGACATCGACCTGCCACCAGGCATTCAATCGGTGCACGGCATCGAAGTCCGTCCCGGACACGACGACTGGTGTCCCGCGATCAGTTGTGGCGACTGCATAGGCATACTGTGCGATAAGGGCGTCGGGGCCGGCGACCTGCTGAACGCGGGCAAGCGAATCTAGCGGCAGGGTCTGGCCGTTCGCGGCTGGCGTGACGACGATATTTGCGCCGAAGCTGCGAAATTCGTGGTGCAGCTTGGCGTCCAGGTCGGCATAGAGCGTGAGCAGGGCTGTTGCTACAGCGGCCGAAATGGTCATGGCCAGCAGCGCGGAGAGGCTCCGCGCCCGCCGATGCACCAGCGAGCGCCGCAGCATGGAGAGCATGCTTAGCTGGCCGTTCATACGTCGGCCCTCAGGATGGCGGAGGGTTCCATCGTCAACGCACGACGAATGGCAGGTGTGCTGCCTGCGATCGCTACGACCAGAGCCAGGGCAATGATAACCGGAAGCAACACAGGGTTGAATATGGTGCCTGACGATACAGACGCGTCGGAGCCGAAGATTCGCGCACCGAGCCATCCTGCCAATCCCGATCCGATGAGGTAGCCAAAGCCGCCTGCGAATAGCGCCAACAGACCGGTCTCCACATAGAAGAGAAAGGCGATGGTTCCTTTGCTGGCTCCGAGAGATCGCATCAGACCGATCTCCGCCTGCCGCTCGAGGATTGCCGTCGCCATGGCTGCACTCACGGCAAATCCGGCTGCCAGCATGGCTGCCGCGCTGATCAGCCACATCAGGCCGCTGATGCGCTTCAGCACGTTGCCTTCACTCTGTTCAACGCGACGGATCTGTTCGGCCCTCGCCCCGGGAATGGCCTCGCGAATCTGGTAGGCGATGGAGTTTGCGTAGGGCCTGCAGTACCAGACCTCACGCAGCTTCGGCGACAGGGAATCGGGGTCTTTGCGCGCGAAGGCGTCTTCCGGCTTGGTGCGGGCCGATATCTCAACGCGTCGTACGGCATCGGGAGCCCCGGCCAGCATCTGCGCGGCGTTGAGGGGTAGAAGAATCTGCTCATCTATTGCATCGCCGGTTGTAACAATGCCAACAACCCGCAAGGCAACCTTCCCGCTGGAAGAGATGGTGTCTCCCAGGCGAAGCCCGAGTTGAGAGGCCAGCGCGTTTCCGACTGCAATCTCCGTAGAGGCAGGCCCCGAGAGCGCTTCATCGGGCCACGCGCCATTCAGCTTCCAGAGCGGATGCAGGGTAGGCGCTCCAGTCACAAGCGGTGAGCCTCCTCCGTCGCTTAGCGAATGCTTGAACCACATTCCGGTTCCGGTCGCATCGACAGCTTTCCCGCTGGGGGTCGTACCGGCGATGTGAACGGGGAGCTCCGGTGAGACGCCCGTGATGTTATTGGCCCAGAAGATGCCGCGCAGTTTTTTCAAGCCGGATTCTTTGAGGTACGCTGCGCCCGTGACGGGCTTTACATCGACCCCGCCGACTTTGACATCGAGCTGGTCCGCAGCCGGGTAAACGACGATATTTGCGCCGTAGACGGCAAGCTCACTGTGAATGCGATCTCCAATGGTCGTTGCCAGGGCCAGCATCGCGGTCACAGCGGTCGTTCCAAGCAGAATAGCGAGGCCCGCAAGTGTCTTGCGTCGCCGCTGCCGCCGGAAGCTCTCCATCAGTAGCCGAAAAAACATTGCTTCACCCTAGCGTTCGAAGACCGATACGAGCGTCTTGAGGTCGGCGGCCTGAATTGTTACCTGGCCGCCACCGACAGTGCTCTTCAAAGGAATGGGGTTACAGCCGCCTTCCTGCCCCATGGAGGAAGCGTTCAGCGGCGATGCACACATCTTGCAGGTGATTCCCTGGCTGCCGATATAGAAGCCCACAGGGCCGCAGATATGACAGGCGTCGCCCACCGAAACGATGTTGCCGTCCGGCTTCTTGAATAGCAGAAATCGCACCTCAACGCTTCCGCCTTTTCCATCGTCGATGTGGACTCCATAGCGATGCAACTGGTCGTCGTTGATCTCGGCGGTAGCCACAGTGACCTGTGTTCCGACGAGGGTCACGGCAGTTGTAGGTGACAGCGCCGTTGAACTCTTCGCGTAGATAAATTCCGCTGTGGACAGAAAGATGAACAGAAAGCTGGTGCCGACGACAGCGGTCATCCACATCTTCTCGCGCCGCTGTGTCCACTCTGCGCGCCGGCGGTCGGCGGCGGTGGCGTTGGAAGCGAGCACAACGGGTGCACGGCGGCGATACTCCATCAATACCATCAATCCTGCCAGTGCCAGCATCGTGACGAAGAAGAAGAGATCGTTGCGAACGATGGGGCCGATCAGACGCATTTCGGTCTGGCTCGAAGGCAGGACACCGTTTTCGCTCAGCTCATGAAGGCCGCTGACGATCAATTGAAATGCGACAAAGTAAAGGATGACCGTCGTGACGCGGAAGAACCTTTGCAGGTTGATCCTGACGCTTCCGCGCACGAACAGAACACCAAAGACAACAGCGACGGCAACCCCGAGCAGCGTTCCGGTGAAGCTCAACAGCTCCGTTGAGTTGAGAGTGACTGCGGAGAGGATCAGCACCGTCTCCACGCCCTCTCGCAGAACGAGCAGGAACACAAAGAAGAAGAGGCCGGCCTTCGAGACGCCTTCCGCGCCGGTATATTTGGCGATCTTCTGCTCGATATCGCCGCGCATGGTCCGGGCAGTCTTGTGCATGAACCAGATCATGCTGACGACAAAGACGGCTGCGGCCAGCATGACCCATCCCTCGAAGATGTCAGTGTTGATCTGAAGCCGCGCCAGTACAACCGCAACGGCGACACTGGCCGCTAAAGCTGCTCCCAGGGCCCAGAAAACCGTACGCTTGAGCTCCTGCCTGCCTATCTTGGTGAGATAGGCGAAGACGATGCCGACGATCAGCGCAGCTTCCACGCCTTCGCGGAGCGTAATGATAAATGCCTGCAACATAAGGTATTTCTCTTCCCCGGAGCGTCGGCTATCGCGACTCACCCGCTCCCTTTGCCGATATGCGAGGCTCCAACGCCCCGGAGTATCAGGTACCTATAGTCTATTGAGGACTAAATTGGTCGTCAATTATTACGACTTATTCAGTCGCAGATTCTTAGGACGTGCCACGGAAGGAGATAGGGATCCTCAGAACGGGTGAAGGGGATGGCTGGCGATGATCCTTTCAACCTCTTTATAGCCTTGAGGAAAGGCATAGTTGTATCGGGGAGGCAGCGCAAAGATGTATCCAGCGTTTCTTCCCAGTTCGGTTGGCCCAAAGGGGGCGGCGCTTACCGCAATCTTTTCCTGGGAGACAAGCGTCCACTGCTTGTGCGTAAAAACCAGGATGGGGATGTCCTGATATGGGGTCGTTTGAGTCCACCGAGGGTTGCGGACGGAGAACTCCGGGCCATGCTCAGCCGGTGCCGCCGGTTCATCGATTGCTCTTCCAGTCCAGCTTCCAACAACAATGGAGTAGCCTTTCCACGTCGAAGGAAGCGCAAAGCGGAATCCATATTCTCGATTGGTGTAGGTAATAGAACCTATTGTCGATCGTCGTCCTAGGGACGGGGACGACTTCGTACCCTGGGCTTGCGCAAACTGAAGATGAACACCGGCCACCAACGACAAAAGGGCACCTGCAAAGCGAACACTCAATGAAGGCCGCTTCATAGAATTTTCACGACGACAACGGTCAGGTCGTCGGCCTGTTCCTTGTTGCCCGAAAAACGAGAGACGGCGGAGCAGATATCGTTGACGACGGAGGTCGCATTCTCCGTTTCAGCTTGGGCGACCACTTCCTGGAGTCGCTCGGGAGCGAACTCCTCTTCAGTATCATTTTCTTGCTCCGTCACTCCATCTGTGTAAAGGGCGAGGACATCGCCCGACTCGAGGGAGACAGTCGAATCGGAAAACTGTGCGCCGGGAAGGATGCCCAGTACCGGGCCCGAGTCGTTGAGAGTTATCTCCGTTCCGGTCTTCGTCCTCAACAGAATTGGTGGGTTGTGTCCGGCACAGGAGTATTGCAGCGTCTTTCCGGAACGGTGGATGCGCGCGTAAAACATGGTCACAAAAGTTGCCGGCCTGGTGATCTGTCTGAGCACCTCGTCGAGATCCTTGATGATCGCCGCAGGACCGTCCAGTTCCCGGGCCCGCAGACGAAGGGCGACCGCGAGCGACGGCATAAGAAGCGCCGCTGCCGCACCTTTCCCGGAGACATCGGCGATAACGACGTCTACCTCGTTGTCGCCGACTTCGAAGAAGTCGTAATAGTCGCCGCCAAGCATGCGCGCAGGCTGCATTGCTGCTGCAATTTCTATATCGGGAAGCGACAGTGGCCTGGGAAGTACCTGACGTTGCACCTGTGCAGCCAGCGCCAGATCGGACTCATACTCATCCCGCTGCCGTCTCACCTGGTCCGCCATACGATTGCGCTGCCGTGCCAGAAGCGTGACGCAGAAACCTACGACGAGAAAGCTCGACAGGTAGACGACGTCTCGAACAACTCTCCACTCGAGCGAATCCGCCGGAGGGCCGAAGATGTCCTGCAACACGGTACAGAAGACAGAGAGGCCCAGCGTGAAAGGTAAGGGATTGATCAGCGCGCATAGCGCGATGGGAAGCACATAGAGATATCCGACTGAGACGTTGGCGATAATCTCCCAATCGGTGAAAGCGACGGCGGCGATTGCAACGGCGACAAGAACGTCCAGAAGCCGCATGTTGCGCTGCTCCATCTTGTCGGCCTCATGGTTGGAAAATCCAATCCTGTGCGCCATCACTGCTGTAGCTATCCCCCCAAGTCGGTTCGCGCCTTGAAAGATACGACACTTTCATGCGGCGCGGCGCAGGGATAACTATAGCGGGATATCGCCCCGGAGTTGGAGATTATTGAAAAGAGGCGATGAGAGAGGAGTTATGGTGCGCCCGGAGTGATTCGAACACCCGACCTACTGGTTCGTAGCCAGTTGCTCTATCCAGCTGAGCTACGGGCGCACATTGCGTTGAATGCAACCTTCTTAACATAACGGATTTATGCGTTTAGAGCAAATCGAAACTCGTTGGCCGCTTTGTGCTTCTGCAATCCGTATGCTTGTTTAAACAAGAAACGCACCTCAAGATCAAGAGATGCGCCTTTGTTGGCCTTGAAAATGGTGCGCCCGGAAGGACTCGAACCTCCGACCCTCTGGTTCGAAGCCAGATGCTCTATCCAACTGAGCTACGGGCGCGGCGAATACCTTGAATCCTACTATAGCTACTTTGCCGCTGCGGCAGCGACAGGCTCAGCAGCAGGTTCCGGCGTCGTAAACATCGGCAGGCGTTCGACAATGTCAAGGCCCGCTCGACGCAGAAGCTGAAGAATCATGGCCTCGTTCAGCCTGGTTGCGTCGTATTCAACCCGCACCGTCTTTTCGGCTTCATCGAGCGTCACTCGCCGGACGCCATAGACCTCGCGGGTCCGGGCAATGGCCAGCGCGGCGGCTTCGGCCGGAGGAATGCCGTAGCGGTAGAGAACATCAAGCTGTGTCATGCTTCGATCATATCAGCGTGATAATCCGTCGGTGAATCCTATCGGCCCTGTGACCCCCGGGCGATCATCGTTGCGGTGTATGCCGCACCGAAACCGTTATCGATGTTGACGACAACCACGTTCGGCGAGCAGGAGTTGAGCATTCCCAGCAAAGCCGCCGCTCCACTGAAGGATGCGCCATAGCCTACAGATGTAGGCACGGCAATGACGGGAACTCCTACAAGGCCACCGACTACAGAAGGTAGGGCGCCTTCCATTCCGGCACAAACGATCACCGCATCGGCAGCGGTGAGTTCATCGCGCACGGAGAGCAGCCGATGCAATCCGGCTACTCCGACGTCATAGATGCGGTCCACAGAGCAGTTGAAAAGTTCGGCAGTAACTGCCGCCTCTTCGGCCACGGCAATGTCGCTTGTACCCGCGCACACGACCGCAATGCGGCCACGCGCTGAATCGGTTAGGGATTGCCGCAGCGTGATGGCTCTGGCCTGTATGTGATAAACGGCAGCAGGCGTCTTTTCCTGGACATATTGTGCGGTTGTGCTATCAGCTCTTGTAGCGAGTACATCGGAGCCTGCGGCGGCCATACGTGAGAAGATCTCCGCAGTCTGCTCCGCAGACTTTCCTGCCGCGTAGATGACCTCCGGCAATCCACTGCGCAGCGAGCGATGGTGGTCGATCTTTGTGTGGTCAATATCTTCAAAGGGAAGGTTCGTCAGCCTGTCCGAGGCTGCGGCGGGAGACAACTCTCCTCGCTCCACGGCGGCAAGCAGATCGAGAATTGTGTTGCGGTTCATGAGCTACTTCGTTCCCTCCGTAAAGTATGCGGCAATTGCCGCCTGCTGGACCTGTTTGACTGGAACACCATGCTGCGTCGCAGCGGCCCGGCAATCGTCGAACTCTGGCGCGGCGTTAAAGACCTCACCATCGCGTGAGCCTATCTTTATACGAATGTCTCCATAAGGTGTGCCCACCGTTGCGTATCTGCGATCCAGAGTGCTTCTGCGCTCATGATGAATACGGACGCCAAGGGTGCTCGTCTCACGTAGCAGCAGGTCTTCGAGAGCGGCCACCCGGGCATCGTCCGCCAGTACGGTAATCAGCGTTCCAAGGCGGCCCTTCTTCATCTGCACCGCAGTGGACATCACATCAAGCGCGCCAAGTGAAAGAGCTCTCTCGGTGACGTACGCCAGTACCTGCGGTGAAAGGTCGTCGATTGCGGTCTCAAGCACGGCAACAGAGGACTGTGTTTCCTTGTCCGCTTCGCCGATCGAAAGCCGGAGCACATTGGGGAAGTCTTTTGGGTTGCGTGAACCTGCGCCGTAGCCGATCTGCTCGACACGCATGGCGGGTTGTGGGCCGAAACTGGGCGAAAGTGCCCTGACGATGGCCGCCCCTGTCGGCGTTACAAGTTCTTGCAGAATATGCGCTGAATAAGTAGGGAAGCCACGAAGCAGGTCGGCCGTCGCTGGGGCAGGCACAGGAAAGCGGCCGTGTGAGCAATCAACCGTGCCGCCGCCGACATTTAAAGGGGAACAGTACCATTGGTGGACCTTGAGGGACTGGATTCCCGCGCTGGCGGCGACAATATCCATAATGGCATCGACTGCACCAACCTCGTGGAAATGGACATCTTCAATCCCCACGTTGTGAATCTTTGCCTCGCTCGCGCCAAGTAACTCGAACGCGTGAATGGCGGTCTGCTTGACCGGTATAGCGAGATTTGCGGAGTGAATCAGGCTGCGGATCGCACTCAGGGAACGTCCGTGACTGCTGTGGCTATGGGGGTGAGTTTCAATATGCGGATGCGAATGTTTAGGCTGCGTCTTTTCTTTGACAGGTGCGTCGTCGACGAGCTGCCTATTCTCAAGCACATGAACCTTCGTGGAAGAGATACCGCTGCGCTCGACCCGCTCAATCTTCAACGATGCGTCGATGTTGAGCGCAGCGACGGCATCGTGAAGCACCTGCTGATCGACACCCGAGTCAAGCAGGGCGCCAAGAAACATGTCACCGCTGATTCCGGCGAAGCAATCGAGGTATGCGATTCGCATGGTTGCTATTGTTTCACGGCAGCCGGTGCAATCGCGGAGGCTGGAAGCACGTCGTTCATCGATCCCGATCGATACCCCTGCATGTCGAGCGTGACGTAGGTGAAGCCAAGTGTCCGCAGGGCAGCGGCGATCGTGCCGAACAGGCCGAGATCGAGCGCGCGAGGCAGGTCGGCGCGATCGATCTCGATGCGGGCCAACTCACCATGATGGCGCACCCGAACCCGGAGAAAGCCCAGCGCATGAAGCGCCTCCTCGGCCCGTTCCACCTGCAACAGGTTTTCGCGCGTCACCGCGCGGCCGTACTCGATCCGAGATGAGAGACACGCCGAAGCCGGCTTGTCCCAGAGATCCAGTCCAGCCTCGCGCGCCAGTTGCCGAATCTCTGGCTTGGTGAGCTGCGCCGTTACCAGCGGCGCCAAGGCACGGTGTTCGTTCGCAGCCTGCTGGCCGGGGCGGTAGTCTCCACAATCGTCTAGGTTCATGCCGTAGGCAAGATAGTGGAACCCTCGTTGCTCCCGCTCGACCTCCATTTGCGAAAACAGTTCGTCCTTGCAGTGAAAGCATCGACGTGAGTCGTTGCGGCGGTAGTCTGGGTTGTCCAGCTCCTCTGTTTGCAGAAGATGTGTGGGAATTCCATGGGTTGCCGTGAAGGCAAGCGCGTGCGCGAGTTCTGCACGCGGTAGCGACGGTGAATCGGCGATCACCGCAAGCATTCTATCGCCGAGCGTCTGATGCGCTGCAAAGGCAAGAAATGCCGAGTCGGTTCCGCCTGAGTACGCCACCATCACGCTTCCCAGCTTGCTGAGCGTGGAATGGAGCAGATCGTATTTGCTTGCGAGATCCATCCTGTTTCTCCTGCACAATGGTAGCGAAGCGAGAGGCCGCTTTGCGTGAAGAGCTACCCCTTCGACAAACGCCCTTCGCCCACCTCACGCCACACATCTTCGTCGACCGGGACTCCAAGCCGCATATTCTCTTCTCGAAGCTGTAGTGTCTGCTCGCCAGGATAGCGGACCGGTTTGGCGGGATCGATTGGAGTGGCCTGACGCAGTGAGTCAACGATGCCATCGGCGATGTGGTTCAACTCGGATGCTGCCGCCAGGTGGGCCGGGTCGATGACAAGAAAAATCTGCGATTGCCCCGCTTCTCGTTGCGGATCTTTGTCGAACTGGTGCGTGGCGGTGCCGCCTGACAGCATTGCGGCGATCGCGTCGAGCACTACGGCCAGTCCCGATCCCTTCCAATATCCGATCGGAAGTGCACGCTGCGAGCCTTCGATTGCGGCAGCATCGTCGGTGAGCTTCCCCTCTACGTCGTATCCCCCAGGGACGGGAAGGGGCTTATCGCGTTTGCTGTAGGAGGCCAGTGTCCCGTAAGAGAACTGGCTCATCGCCATATCGAGCACGATGTTGCCTTCTGCGCGAGGAACGGCGAGCACTAGAGGATTGTTGCCGATTGCCGGCGTTGTCGCTCCCCACACCGGTACATTCGCAAGCGTGTTCGACCAGCAGATGGCGAACATGCCCTCGTCGGCAGCCTGCCAGCCGAAGGCACCGCCCCGCATCCAGTGATTTGAATTCGCAAGTGCCACCGCACCGATACCGTGCTTTCGCGCGAGCTCGATGGCCCGCGCCATGGAGTCCTGCGCATTGAGATTGCCGATGCCGAGGTTGCCGTTCCAGCGTTCGATCGCTCCAAAGGCCGCGGCGAGCGTTGGAGTCGCATCGACATGGATACTGCCGTTTCTGACCATCGCCGAAAATCGAGGGAAACGGTTCAGCCCATGGGTGTAAACGCCATCGCGGGTCGTCTCGGCAAAGAGTTGGGCGCAGCGGCGCGCGCGGTCTTCAGGCAGGCCAAGCGCGAGCATTGCCTTATGTAAAGCGGAGTAGAGATCGTGGAAGGGAACGCGAATCATCTCAGTCCTCGGCGTGAATCGACTAGTGAAGCAATGGGGGCAGCTTGTCGCTGACTCCCAGAAGGAAGATCGTCCCGACGATGAAGCTGTACGCGGCAGTCAGGGATGTCATCACAAATTGAAATCGTGGTCTGCTTCCGCCCGCAAGAAAAAGCCCGGATGCCGATGCGGTCATGATGGTGTTCATGACCAGAAGTCCCGCGATAAAGCTGAGGAGACCGAGAAATCCACGGCTGGTTCCACCCAGGTTGGCTGCGAGCAAAAAGAGAAGCAGTTGCGATGGGGTCTCGGCACCTAGCCCGTGAACGATTCCAACAAAAAAAACCGAGCCACGGTCGTAGCGAAACGCAAATGGATCAGGTTTGGGTGTCTCGGGCGCTATCCGTTTGCGAAGATGCCACGCGGCGTAACGAAAACCTGTGATCATCAGGGCAATGCGGCTGGAGGGGACGGCGTGCCGATGCGGAGTGCGGTCTTTTCGCAGAAAGGCGGCGAGGACGTAAAGGGCCAACACGATCAACGTCGCTCCCACCAGCCGTTCACCAAGGGCGTCCATTCCGGCAGGCAGGCGGACGTGCAGGAAGATAACTCCGGCGCCGAGCAAGGCAACGGTAAAGGCATGGCCCAGGGCATAGAGCAGGCCCAGCCTCATGCCTTCGCGCCACGTGCGTTGAACGCTGGTGATGTCTGTGATCGCTGCAAGGTGGTCGTAGTCGAAGCCATGGCGAAGACCGAGCAGGGCGCATGAAAGCAGGGCGAGTTCGAGCGCCGGAAGCATCTTCTGGTAGGTTACGGTGTGACGGTGCAGGGCGCAAGCAATCGAGTTTGACGTGTTCTCTTAAATTCCGTCAATGGAAGTATAGTTGTGCCAGTAAATATAACTGCGGAGCGGTTGATGAACCTTGAAGAGATACTGCATAACGTCTCGGAGCCAAAGCCGAAGATTCCCCGCTCGATCGTCATGATCGGCTCTGGCGGCATCGTTCACGATGCGCACCTGCCTGCATACGCGAAGGCTGGCTTTCAAGTCGCGGCGTTGGTGGACGTCAATCGCGAGCGCGCCGAGACTCTGGCTAAAAAGTTCAACGTAGAACTTGGAACCGACTCAATTGTCGAGGCCATTCGTTTCGCCCCTGCGAATGCGGTCTTCGATGTGGCTGTCCCTGCGAAGGCAATTCCCAGCATCCTGCCTCAGTTGCCCAATGGCTCAGCCGTGCTTATACAGAAGCCGATGGGCGATACATTGGCCGAAGCAATCGAGATTCAACGGATCTGCCGTGCCAAGGGATTGGTGGCAGCCGTCAACTTCCAGCTTCGATTCGCGCCGAATATGCTGCTCGCGCGCGCCCTTACCGCCAGTGGAGTGCTGGGTGAACTGCATGACATGGAGGTCTCGCTCAGCGTTCATATGCCGTGGGAGCTGTGGAGCTTTCTGAGCGCTGCCCCGCGGCTTGAGATCACCTATCACTCCATCCACTACATCGACCTTGTGCGCAGCTGGTTCGGCAACCCGAACAGTGTCTATGCCAAGACGGTCCGCAGCCCGCGAACGCCGAACCTGGCATCGACGAAGAGTGTCATCGTCTTCGACTACGGAGACGACAAGCGGGTCTTCATCGATACCAACCATAGCCACGACTTCTCACCACAAAAGCAACGGAGTTTTGTGCAGTGGGAGGGCATGAACGGAGCTATGCGAGCGCAGATGGGCGTGAATCTGAACTATCCCATCGGCGAGCCGGACAATTTTGAATATGCGTTGCGCGATGGGGAAGGCTGGAAACAAGCACCGGTCACGGGCAACTGGTTCCCGGACGCCTTCATGGGCTCAATGGGATCGCTTCAGGCATATGTGCAAGGGGACGCTAAGACTCTGCCGACCAGCATTGAAGATGCCATAGACACGATGAGGACCGTCGAGGCAGCGTACCTGTCGAGCGCGCGCGGCGGCGTAACCCTTCCAGTGGAGTAGGGTCGCGCGGTCAGCGGCCCATCCATCCACCGTCGACGGTCAGCACTGTCCCGGTGACGTAGTCGCTTGCCGGGGAACTGAGGAAGAGCGCAGCTCCCGCAATATCGTTTGGTTCGCCCCAGCGTCCTGCGGGTATGCGCTCGAGTATCTGGCGATTGCGGGTCTCATCGGCCTGAAGCGCCTCGGTGTTTGTTGTCGCGATGTAGCCCGGCGCGATGGCGTTGACTTGTATGTTCTTCGGCGCCCACTCGTTCGCCAGTGCTTTGGTCAGTTGGGCGACCCCGCCTTTGCTGGCTGCATAGGCAGGGACGCGGATTCCCCCCTGAAAGCTGAGCAGCGAAGCGATATTGACGATCTTTCCCGGTGCTTTGCGAGCGATCATGTCACGCCCAGCAAGCTGTGAAAGCTGAAAGACGCTGGTCAGGTTGACCTGCAGCACGGTCATCCAGTCTTCCAGAGGGTATTCATCGGCATTGTGACGAATGATGGTGCCTGCGTTGTTGATGAGGATGTCGACGCGATCGAACTTCTCTTTGACCTGGGTGAACAGATCCTCAGCGCCGGTGGGGCTCGAGAGGTCGGCGCGAAAGGCAACCGCTTTGGGGCCGATGGCTGCGGCCGTTTCGGTGGCGGCCCGGCGGTTGCCGTGGACCGCGACAGACGCTCCAGCATCGGCCAAACCGTGGGCAATCGCCGCACCCAGACCAGTAGCTGCGCCCGTAACCAGGGCAACTTTGTTATCTAGACGAAAGGAATCGAGAAGATTTGCCATACGTTACCAATCTACCGGCGCATACCGCGATGGGCAAACGCGGTTCATTTCAGTAAGGCATACCGCGCACCAGTGAGGTTATTGAAGTGTTATTGACGCTCGTGTTTTCTGTTTCGTATCGTTGAAGGGTTCATCTGCCGGGCCAAATGGGTTGGTGTTAGGGCATATGGCGTAGGGTTGTTGCCGGAATGAACGATATTCTTGTCTTGAAGACTGCCGAAGAGGCTCCGTAAAACACAGGAGAGTTGCAATGAGGCTTTATCAAATGGCAGATCAGGTTCGGTATGGACTGATGAATACCGAAGAGTTGCGAGAGACGTTTCTCCTGGAGGACCTCTTCCAGCCCGGAGAGATTGAGTTTGCCTATGTCGATCTCGACCGGACGGTGATCGGCTCGGCTGTCCCTACAAGCTCAGCCCTTAAATTGGAGACAGAGCCTGAGTTGCGCGCGGACTATTTTCTGGAGCGCCGCGAGATGGGCGTGCTGAACGTTGGCGGGGCAGGCAGGGTCACGGTCGACGGCAAGACCTTTGAGATGGACAGGCTCGATTGCCTGTACATCGGCCGAGGGTCGAAGGACGTCAGATTCGGGAGCAAGAACCCGGCGAAGCCAGCGGAGTTTTACCTGCTCAGCTATCCGGCGCATGCCGAGTATCCAACGGCGTTGGTCAAGTTTGCCGACATCAAGCCCGTTGAACTTGGCACGGTCGAGACATGCAACAAGCGCAAAATTTACAAGGCCATCTATAAAGAGGGCCTCAAAAGCTGCCAGTTGGTGATGGGCTTCACCATGCTTGAGCCGGGAAGCAACTGGAACACGATGCCGCCGCACACGCATATGCGGCGCAGCGAGGTCTATTTTTACTTTGATGTTGATCCGGCGCATCGCGTGCTGCACCTGATGGGGCCGCCGGATGCGACCAGCCATCTTGTAATGGCTGACAAGGAAGTTGTTGTTTCACCGGGATGGTCGATCCATGCCGGTGTGGGTACAAAGCACTACACGTTCTGCTGGGGTATGGGCGGAGAAAACCAGGCGTATGACGACATGGATGGCGTAGCCATCGCGGAGCTTCGATAGATGAGTGCAAGTTTGACGATTCGTAGAAAAGAAGAGTGTAAGTGGGACCTGGTCAGTCTGGGCGAAGTGATGCTTCGTCTCGATCCAGGCGACGTTCGTGTTGCGACGACGCGGCAGTTTCAAGTATGGGAGGGCGGCGGCGAGTATAACGTGGCTCGCGGTCTGCGGCGCTGCTTCGGCCTGAAGACAGCGATCGTGACGGCGCTTGCCGACAATCCGGTGGGCCGGTTGGTAGAAGACCTGATGAACCAGGGCGGCGTCGACCAGTCGCATGTGATCTGGCGGAAGTATGACGGTGTGGGTCGCACGACGCGCAACGGGCTGAACTTCACTGAACGCGGGTTTGGTGTGCGCGCGGCTCTTGGTTGCTCGGACCGAGGCAATACGGCCGTTAGCCAGCTCAAGCCCGGCCAGATCGACTGGGACGAGATATTCGGCAAAGAAGGCGCTCGCTGGTTCCACACTGGAGGTATCTTCTGTGCCCTCAGTGAGAGCACCCCCGAGGTCTGCAAGGAGGCATTGGTCGCGGCGCGCAAGCACGGCGTGATGACGAGCTACGACCTGAACTACCGCGACTCTCTGTGGAAGGCTATCGGCGGCAAGGCAAAGGCAACCGAGGTCAATCGCGATCTCGCGCAGTACGTCGACGTTATGATCGGCAACGAAGAGGACTTTACCGCGGCCCTGGGTTTTGAGATTGAGGGCGTTGGCGACGACCTCGGCGAGCTCGACTCGGCGAACTTCCGCAAGATGATCGAGAAGGCCGTTACTGCATACCCCAACTTCAAGGCCGTGGCGACGACGTTGCGCCATGCGAAGACGGCCAGCGTGAACGACTGGGGCGCCGTCTGCTACTACGAGGGCAAGTTCCATGAGGCCCGTCCGATGCCTGATCTCGAGATATTCGACCGCGTCGGCGGTGGAGACTCCTTCGCTTCGGGTCTTATCTATGGCTTTCTGAATGAGAAGGGGGCCGACTGGGCTGTGAACTGCGGGTGTGCTCACGGCGCACTGGCGATGACAACCCCCGGCGACACGACGATGGCGACGTTTGACGAGGTGCAGCGAGTGATGAAGGGCGGCGGCGCTCGCGTTCAGCGGTAAGCGAAGCGGTTCGAAACTCAGGCCCGGTCGATAAAGTTCGGCCGGGCCTCAAAACTTTGAAGAAAGAGAGCATTCAGATGACTAAGGCCGCCGTGTTGGCTTCATTGAAACAAATTGGATTGGTTCCGGTTCTACGCGCGGAATCGGTTGAGAAGGCGCTTGCGCTGGCGGAGGCGATCGCCGCCGGTGGTGTGACAGTGCTTGAGATTACGATGACGGTTCCGGGAGCGATCCAGGTGATGCGGAAGCTGGCTGAACAGAGACCAGACATACTGATCGGTGCGGGAACGGTTTTGGACGCAGAGACGGCCCGGGCCTGCATTCTTGAAGGCGCTAAGTTTGTTGTCAGTCCGGCGCTGAACGTGAAGACGATCGAGATGTGTCACCGTTACTCGGTCGCGGCCCTTCCCGGCGCGCTGACGCCGACCGAGGTTGTTACGGCCTGGGAGGCAGGCGCGGACGTGGTGAAGATATTCCCGGCGAGCGCGATGGGTGGAGCGAAGTATCTTAGCTCGTTGAAGGCCCCCTTGCCGCAGGTGGAGATGATTCCGACGGGTGGTGTCTCGCTGGCGACAGCCAACGATTTCCTCGAGGCCGGTGCTTTCGCGCTTGGCGTTGGAGCAGACCTTGTGAACACGAAGGCGATGGCGGAAGGAAAGCCCGAGGTGGTTACGGAGAGCGCGAAGAAGTATCTGGCGATTGTGAAGGAGTTCCAGGCAAAGAAAGGATGAACCCCGCTTGCCTGAGATTTATTCATCAGGGTCTTACGGATCGGCGGTTTATGGTTCCTAGAAAAAGCCCGAAGGTCATTTGCCTTCGGGCTTTTTCTAGTGTTGTTCAAAGAGGGATAGACACTCCGGCGGCATCTGTCGCGCTGCTAGGCAGAATGCGGGGATTCCTCGACTTCGCTCGGAATGACGACTCGGGGTGACGAGATGGAAAAGGCAAAAGCCGCAACCGCCGGGGACTGGCCGTTGCGGCTTTGTTTCCTTTGAGGCGACGGGCGGTTGGTTTCCCGCCGCGTCGAGTTAGAAGTTGGCGCGGAGCGAGAGTTGTATCTGGCGATTGGCTCCGATACCGACCTGGTTACCAACCGTGGATGAGATGTTCCCCCACGACGATCCCGCTGTTGCGGAACTGAACGGCGAGCCTGGCTGGTTGACCGCGCCGGTTGTCAACGTCTGAGCGAGACGAACGTTGTCGGGGTTGGCGTAGTTGGGGTGGTTGAGGATGTTGAATATCTCAGCCTTGAAGTCCAGCGAGTATCTCTCTGTGGCATGGAAAGATTTGCCCAGGGTCATATCGAGCTGAGCGAGGTTTGGACCGCTGAGGTCGTTACGACGGAAGTTGCCGAAGGTTCCGGGCGCAGGGGTAGAGAACGCAGCCGGGTTGAGGTACTGCAGTCCGTTCTTCAGATAGGGATTGACACCCGGAACGATATTCGGTCGACGAACGTTACGCGTGTTGCCACCCCCTGGGACGTTGTTGACCGCAGTGGTCTGGACGACTCCGCCTGTGACGACCGGACTGGCGAAGGTCTGGCCAGCGATGCTGGTTCCAGGGTTACCAACATAGGCGATGTCGGGACGAGTGA
>JAFDVV010000075.1:64909-88320 GCA_018268775.1 Acidobacteriota bacterium
CCACCGGCGAGAATGTCCATCGGGCCAGAGAGGCTGTAGGTCTTTCCGCGGCCGAAGGGGAGGTCATAGAGCGCCGTGACGTTGAAGCTGTGGCGAATGTCGGAGGCGCCACGGCCATATTCCGTGCGGAAGTCATAGGGATTCTGGGCGGTTGCGGCCTCGTTCGACCCGCTCGATGTTCCGAGCTCTTTGGCCCAGGTGTACTGCGCGCCCATGGAGAGGCCGCGTGCAAATCTGCGCTGAAGCGAAGTTTGCAGCGAGTTGTACATATCGGTTCCGCCGGAGGTCTTGTAGTCGATCTCCGCGAAGCGGGCACCAAACTGGCGCGTCGCAGTACCGGCACCCGTGACGGGGTTTGTAGAGACGCTGGTGATCAGGTTGGTGATGGAACGCAGGAAGAGGTTGCGCCCCGTCGATCCAACGTAACCGACCATCAACTGGAACTGTCCGGGAAGGCTTTGTTGAATGGATGCGGTATAGGTTGTAATGCGCTCTGGGATCTTGTAGTTAGGCGCGTAGGCGCGCGGCTGGTAGCCGAGGGTGGGGCTGTTGATGTCGTAGTTGGCGTAGACGTCGGTTGCGGGGTTGATGGGGTAGACCTTTCCCGAGGTAAAGGTGCGCTGGACTCGGTCGTTGGCTTCGGGCTGGATCTGATCTTCGGTCTGACCGGGGCCGTAGAAAACGCCGCCGCCGACGCGAAGTACGGTGGCCCCGTTAGAGAAGGCGGGCGACCAGGTAAGCGCGAGGCGTGGGCCAAAGTTGGCCTTTGAGCTTGCATACCAGTCGCCCTTGTAGCCCGGCTGGATGTTGCCGGTTGCCATGTTGAAGACGACGACCTTATTGCGCGCCTCGTGGAGAGGAGAGTAGTACTCATAGCGCAGACCATAGCTGACGGTGAGGTTTGGTTTGAGATGCCACTCGTCCTGGGCGTACCCGATGTAGTAGGCCTGCTTGACCTGCGCATTGCCGCTGAGTCCGGTGAAGGGGCTCTTGTCGCTAAGGTCTCCATAGAACTGGATCTGGTTGGGAGCGTTGTTCTGGAAGGCAACAATGGAGTTGTAGGTGTATGTGGTTCCACCGATCTGATTGTTGTAGAGCGAGAGCGGGCGCACCTCAGCACCGAACTTCATGTTGTGGTTTCCGCGCTGAAAGGAGAAGTTGTCGATGTAGGAGTAGCTCTGAACCGTATAAGGTGCGCCGACTCCGTTGAAGGAGCTGGAAAGCGAGATCAGAGCCCCAACCTTGGTGAGTCCTGCGATTGCGATTCTGGTGCGGCTGAGGTCGGCATTGGGGCTTGGTCCTGCGACGCCTTGCACCCGCATCTTGACTCCATTGAAACCGACCTTGGTCTCGTTGAAGATGTGCGAGGACCATATCTGGTTGAAGGCCAGCACGCCATTTTGCGGTACCTCAACCTGGCCGAACTTGCTGAGCGATGCGTCCTGAATCTGCGTGGAGACGCCCTGGTCGCGGTTGTAACGGACGTAGGCGCTGAACCGGTCGTTGATGTGATAGTCGAAGCGAACGGTGCCGAAGTTCTCGTTAATGCTATTGGTTCCAACCGTCGTGACGGTACGCGACGCAAACGCCGGGTCGGATGGAAAGGGATCGGCAGGGAATGCTGCAAGCAGCGGATAAATGGCGCTTGTGGTTGGAATCTGCGATTTGGTGTAGTTGCTGAGCGTGGCCTGTGTATACGGAGCTGCCCAGATCTGGCGCAGGCCTTCGTAGTTGGCAAACGCGAACAACTTGTCCTTGACGATGGGGCCGCCGATCGATCCGCCAAACTGGTTCAGGCGAAACTTTGGATTGCCACCAGGGTCGGTTGCCGTGGACTTTGGGTTGAAGCTATTACGTGCGTCGAAGAAGTCGTTGCGGAGATACTCGAACGCGGAGCCATGAATTGCGTTGCCTCCGGACTTGGTGAGGAAGCTGATCTGACCTCCGGTGCCTGTCCCCATCTCGGCGGGGTAGCTTGAGGAGTCGATGCGGAACTCCTGGATAGCCTCCAGCGACTGCTGAAGCCGGAAGGTCGACGTAAGCTCGCCGTTGAGGTTGCCCGGGGAGGTGTCGATGATGGACGTCGCTTCAATTCCGTCAAGACGGATAATGTTCTGCTCGTTGGAGCGGCCCGAGAACCGAATGTCGTCGAAGGAACCCGTACCGGCGTTGGTGGCTCCAGGAACGAGGAGATAAAGCTGCGAAATCTGGCGGCCGTTGATCGGAAGTTCTTCAATCTCGCGGCTCGCTACGTTGCCGCCAATCTTGGCTGACGAAGTATCGAGGGCGACCGCGGTTGCCTCCACATTGACAGTGCTCTGGTTGCCTTCGAGAGCGAGCTTGTAGGTCTGGCTAAGTTCCTGGCCTAGTTGCAAAGTGAGACCCTTGCTCGATAGTGGGGCAAAGCCAGTTGCAGAAAATTCGAGCGTGTAAGTCGAAGGTGGAGCAGAGAAGAAGTTAAAGAGACCATCCTGGTTTGTCGTGGTCTGACGGCTGAGTCCGGTCTTTTCGTTGGTCAGTGTGACCTTGGCATCGGGAATGACGGAGCCGGAGGGGTCCTGCACATAGCCGGAGATTCTACCGGTCGTGGTTTGAGCGAGACTGGCGGTTACGAACAGCGTTAAAACGGCAAGGATGCGGATGAGTTTCATTTAGTCCTCATGTGGGGTCTGGGTAAAGTCTGGAGGGGCTAAATGAAAATTGGGTTACTTTTCGGTGAATAACCGGAGTATTAAGACCGAATGGGTGTGTAATGCGCGCGAATATTTCAGTTTGATTAAAGCGTCAGCGATTACGCAGGAGTGTGAGTGTCAGTCTGCGCTGAGTGGTTGGAGAGGAAAGGAGGCTTCGGTACCGGTTCCAAGCTCCTGGTCTTTGTACTGGAGTTCGTAGAGCTTCCAGTAGAGACCACGCTGCGCGAGAAGTTGCTGGTGGGTACCGCGTTCGCGAAGCTGGCCTTTGTGCATGACGAGGATGGTGTCGGCGCGCTGGATGGTTGAGAGCCGGTGTGCGATGAGGATGGAGGTGCGCCCGGTGATCATGCGCGAGAGTGCCATGCGGACGCGAAGTTCGGTGTCGGTATCGACGGAACTTGTGGCCTCGTCGAGTATGAGAATGCGCGGTGCGTGGGCCAGTGCCCGCGCGAAGCTGATGAGCTGCTTCTGACCGGTGGAGAGGGTGGCGCCACGCTCGCGGACAGGCTCCTTGAATTGGAGCGGGAGGGTGCGGATGAAATCGCCGACGTTGACTTCATCGCAGGCTTTTTCCAGAGCCTCGTCGGTGATCCATGAAGAGCCGAGACGGACGTTGTCCGCGATGGTGCCAGTGAAGAGGAAAGAGTCCTGAAGGACGACGCCAAAGCGTTGGCGGAGGGATTTCAAATCCTGTTGGCGGACGTCTACTCCATCGACGCGAATCTCGCCGTGCTGGATGTCGTAGAAGCGCATCATGAGGCCGGTGATCGTGGTCTTGCCAGCACCGGTGTGGCCGACGATGGCGGCGGTCTCGTCGGGTTCGATGGTGAAGGAGACGCCGCGGAGGATCCACTCGATGTCTTTGAGGACTCCCGAGTGGAAAGCAGATTCCTCCGCTCCGCTACGGAATGACAAAGCTTGAAGGGCGCTTTGCTGTCCAGGTGTGAGGCGCTGGTAGGTGAACCAAACGTT
Organism: Acidobacteriota bacterium; assembly: GCA_018268775.1. Lineage (GTDB taxonomy): Bacteria > Acidobacteriota > Terriglobia > Terriglobales > Acidobacteriaceae > Edaphobacter. The sequence continues at coordinate 68,575 of JAFDVV010000075.1, forward strand.
GCGGAACTCGATACACCCGGAGTTGTCGCCTGCGATGGGGTGTGTGGGAGTGACGATATCAGAGTGGGTGTCGAGGAGCTTGAATACGCGCTCGGCGGCGGCCATGGCTGCCTGCAGGATGTTGTACTTCTCGCTGAGGTCCTGAATGGGGCGAAAGAAACGCTGGGCGTACTGCATGAACGCAATGAGGATGCCGAGAGTGACGGCACCATGGATGACGCTGAAGCCGCCGCGCCAGATGACGAGCGCGATGGCGGTGGAGCTGAGGAACTCGACGATGGGGTAGTAGAGCGCGTAGGTGAAGATGGCGTCCGTCCACGCCTTCTTATTCTCAGCATTCACCGCCGAGAAATCGTTGAACGCGCGACGCTCGCGGTTGAAGAGCTGCACGATGGCCATGCCGGAGACGTACTCCTGTGTGAAGGAGTTGATGCGGGCAGTGGCGGAGCGCTGTCGGCGATAGCTGTCGCGCACATGCTTGCGGAATATCTTCGTCACATAAAGGATGGCGGGAATGACGGAGATGGTGAGCAGTGCCAGCGGCCAGCTCATGCGTAGCATGATAATGACGATGAAGGCCAGGACGAAGACGTCCTCAAAGATAGCAAGAACGCCGGAGGTGAACATCTCATTGAGCGCGTCGACGTCGGAGGTGACGCGCGTGACGAGACGACCTACGGGGTTGTGGTCGAAGAACGAGGGCGACATGCGCTGGAGGTGGCGAAATATCTGGCTGCGCAGGTCGAACATGATCTTCTGGCCAGTCCACTGCATAAGGTAGGTCTGGACAAACTCGAGTGCAAAAGAGAGAAGCAGTGCGCCGAGGTAAAGTCCGGCGAGTTGGCTGATGCCGGTCATGCGGTCGCGGCTTAGGTGCTGGGCCAGCCATGAAAAATTTCTGGGGGCGGCCTCGGCCATGTAGGTATCGACGGCAACCTTGACCAGGTACGGCCCCATAACGTCGGTAGCGGCCTTGACAAGAATGGCGGCGGCGGAGAGCGCTACCTTCAATTTGTATGGCTTGAGATAGACAAGCAGACGACGCATGAGACGGCCGTCATAGGCTTTGCCCACGACCTCTTCATCCTGCGATTTCTTCTTCGCAGCCTCTTTGTCCGAGGCTGTTTTCTCTTTGGCCATCTTTATTGCATTTTAGATGTTCTTCGCGAGGTTAGTTCCGTACAGATCTTTCGGAGTTGATCCGAACTTCCTCAGTTGGCGGCAGAACCTATTGGACTAGAGGTGACTCCTCGGACAGCTCCCTGGTCGGGAAGCTGGGCAAAGACAACCACGCCCATGTGCGAGGAGGGTTCGGCGGACGAAACAGAGAGCCGGAATGAGACTGGGCCCTTGGAGAGGTCCTGTAGTTTTCCGATACGTTGAAATGAGCGTGCGACACTGACATGGTCCAAATGCTTGCCTCTGTTTTCACCGCCTTTAACCTCAGTGGTGTCTGCAAGATCGACAAGTGCGGCGTAGAGATCGCCGTGTGGCAGCGGCTGTTTGCCGGGTGCGGAGACAGTGCTGGAGATGTGTTTACCGTCCACGGTGGGAGGTGAAAGGTCGAGAGCAATCTTGGGGGACTGTGCAGCTTTGGCGATGGAAGACAGGGCTTTGGAGGGGTCATTGCCGACAAATTGAGTGGAGCCGTCAACAATCATCTGAGGGGTGTAGGGGTCGTCGAACCTGAGCCGCAGGGCGTAACCGCGCTGCCTGTTGGTATACAGTGAAGAAGAAAATCGGTCGTGCCAGCCCTGACCCTCCCAATAGTCGACATGCTCTTCCAGGACAACGATCTGGGCTCCGCTGACGGGCTGCTGGGCCTGCAAAGCAGCCAGCAGTTTGTCCGCAGGCGGGCAACTGGAACAACCCTCTGATGTAAAGAGCTCCACGAGCACCGGGTTTCGGGTTTGGGCCGAGACTGCGAGCGGAAGCAGAGCAATGGCAACGGTTGCTAAACGAAGAGCAACTGGCACAGTAAAGTCCTTTCCATGCCGCCCTTGAGCGATGTGGTCATTCTATCGACCTATTGGATGGTGAGGAGGCTCCGTTGGTCACAAATAGCGCTCCTCCGTGAAAAAATAGGGGGAGGAGGATGTTTCGGTGCCGCAGCGTCAAAGCCTGGGGATCTATCTTTCGGTGCCGTTCTGCAAGGCGAAGTGCAGCTTCTGTAACTTCGCCTCGGACGCGTTTGCTCCTGGAAGAATGGACGGCTACGTCAGCCGTCTGTGCGAGGAGATGCGCGAAGCAAACAAGCGCGCAAAAGGGCTGGGCGCGCAACTTGGGCGCCATGCGGATTCGATCTACTTCGGGGGTGGAACGCCGAGCCTCCTCTCGGATATTCAGTTTGGTCAAATCTTCAGAACGTTGCGAGAGGAGTTTGAGATTGCCATCGATGCCGAGATCACGATCGAGTGTGCGCCCGGACAGCTAGAAGGAAAGACGCTCGACGAGCTGCTTAAGCAAGGGATGAACCGCGTGAGTTTGGGAGTGCAATCGTTTGTAGACCGCGAGAGTGCGGCAGTGGGGCGATTTCACACAGGCGACGAATGCGATGCGGAGATTGTCCGGTTACGCGCTGCGGGTGTTGAAAGGATTGGATTGGATTTGATCTCGGGACTTCCTCGTCAGACGGAGTCCAGTTGGCGTGCCTCGCTGGATCGAACCATCAATAGCGGTGCAACGCACGTGAGCGTGTACATGCTGGAGATCGATGAAGACTCACGTCTGGGACGCGAGGTTCTCGCTGGCGGTACCCGCTATGGAGCGGGAGCGATTCCATCGGAAGATGAAGCCGCTGCATGGTACGAGATTGCGTGTGAGGTACTGGGAAAGGCTGGCATAGCGCAGTATGAGATATCGAACTTCGCCCGTGAGGGGTATGAGTCCAAACACAATCTGAAGTATTGGAGGCGGCTGCCTTATATTGGCTATGGCCTCGACGCGCATTCGATGCTACCGAGTGCAACGGACGATGACGAGGTCTTGCGCTTCCAGAACACTGATGCCCTGGATATGTATATGAAGTCCCACACCAAAGACGAGTTGAATATACTCGCCCATGCTGAAATGGAAGCTGTCAACAGGGTTGGAAGGGAAGAGGCATTCGAGGAATCTCTGTTCCTCGGACTTCGCTTGAACGAGGGCGTCGATCTCAGCGAGTTGCGAAGACAGTTTGGTGCCGATCTCGTGGCGAGTGTAATGCCCCCAATGTTTGAGGCCGAGCAGGCTTCGCTGATTGAGATGATTGACGAACGCATCCGTCTGACGGTGCGCGGACGGATGGCTTCGAACGAGGTATTCAGCCGGTTGCTGGTTTCCGCAACCGTTTGAGCTAGATTCATCGAAGGGATAACAGATGAGCGAGACGATCGATCTTCGCAGCGACACGGTGACAAAACCTACTGCGGCCATGAGGCAGGCCATGGCAGAAGCCGAAGTGGGAGACGACGTGTATGGCGAAGATCCGACCGTCAACCGTCTGGAAAGCGATGCTGCCAAGGTCTTCGGAAAGGAGGCCGCAATCTTTGTGCCGACTGGATCGATGGGGAACCAGATCGCTATTCGACTTCACACCCAGCATGGGCAGGAGGTCATCTGCGAGGCGCGCGCGCATGTGATGGACTGGGAAATGGCGTCGATGGCAGCGCTTTCCGGCTGCCAGCCGAGAACCGTCGAGGGCGCGCGAGGAGTGTTGACATGGGAGAAGATTCGTCGCGCGATCGGACCCAAGGTCTACTATCGGCAGCCGACGGGCCTGCTGTGCATTGAGAATACGCACAACATGGCTGGTGGAACGGTGAGTCCGCTGGAGGTGCTGAAGGATATCTGGCGGGGTGCGGAAGAGGCTGGGATTCCGGTGCATCTCGATGGTGCCAGAATCTTCAACGCTGCTGCTGCTTTGAATGCAAGTGTTGCCGAACTTACCGTGGGATTCGATACCGTGATGTTCTGTCTATCGAAGGGTTTGGGTGCTCCGGTGGGATCAATACTGGTGGGCAATGCAAAGGCAATCGAGCGTGCCCGTTCGTTTCGCAAGGCCCTGGGCGGCGGCATGAGACAGGCGGGAGTGCTGGCTGCTGCCGGATTGATAGCTCTGCACGACATGCCGAAACGGTTGGGTGAGGACCACGCTAACGCTCTGGTCCTCGCGAAGGCGATTGCCAGTGCCGCGAGCGCGGAGATCGATTTGGATGCAGTTCAAACCAACATCGTGATCTTCAATCTGAAGGAGGGCCACGATCCCACAAACTTTTGTGCCGCACTGAAGATCAGGGGAGTGCTTGCGAGCGCGATAGGCCCACAATCGGTAAGGTTCGTGACGCATTTCGACGTAAGCAGGGAGATGTGTGAGGCTGCCGCCGGCATTGTGTCGGAAGAGCTTTCGGCGCTCGCACGCTCAAGGGCCTAAAGCGGCAGCAGATCACTTTATCGATTCGAGTGATCGAGGAGATGCTTCGCTTTCCCGCTTGGAAATCACGGGCAGCCTGACGGTTACGATAGCTCCGCCAGCGGTGTGGTTGGAAATCTGGATGGAGCCACCTGCTCGATCGCAGATGGCTTTGCAAATGGACAGGCCGAGGCCTGTGCCTCCACTTTTCCGGCTCCGCGATGGGTCGCCACGGTAAAACGGCTCGAAGAGAAAAGGTAGGTCTTCAAGGTGAATGCCCTCGCCGTTGTCGCGAACGTTCAATTGCACGTTCTGCGCTTCAGATGCGATGGAGACGTGGATACGACTCTCCTTGCTGGAATGTTGGAGCGCGTTTTGCAAGATGTTGGAGCACAACAATAGAGCGTCGCGATAGTCGAGCGGCACCGTTGCATCTTCGGCAGCCATAAAGGCGATCTCAATTTGCTTCAACTTGGCCAGATAGCTACTTTGATGGACTGCTTCCTCCATGGCCTTGTTTAGGGAGCAATTGGCCGAAGCGCCTTGAAGAGTTCCGGCAGGGACATGTTCCAGGCGGGCAAGCGTGAGCATTCGTTGCACGGTCTCTTCAAGACGTACAAAGTCTTCTAGGCTGACCGCAAGTCCGTGGTCGTACTCCTCAAGAGTACGTCTACGCATGGAGAGCAGTTGCAGTGAGGATTTGACGATCGCAACGTCGGTTTTCAGTTCGTGCGCCGCATCGCTGGTAAAGCGGCGCTGCTGCTCAAAGGCGCGCTGCAACCTGGCCAGAGCAGCCTCTAGCGCATCCGTAAGAGGACGCAGCTCCGCGGTATCTTTCGCGCTTGAGGGTGCCTCGAACTTCCAGTTTCTGGAACTAATGCCATCGGCCTCACGAGCCAAATCATGCAGAGGAGAGAGGTACCTCTTGATGCACCACATCATAATGACAGTTGTTATGCCCAGCAGGAGTGCCGTAGCGAATATGAAGAAGCGAATGGCTTCAATGACCTCATGCCAGACCCGGCCTAACGGCATGCCGTAGAGAACGATGATGTGATGCGTAGCGCCACCGGTGGGAGCGCCAGGGTCGATGACACGGATCCCATGGATAACATAGACTCGATAGCGTTTACCCGAAACCGTAGCGTTGTGGAACCCCGGAGACGAAGAATAACTATCGAATGAGGCCATCACATCACCGTGCGATCCAAGGTCTTTTTTGCTTTCGTCTTCGACGCGATAGATTGCATTTTTATTAAAGCGCAGGTCGCGAAGATCCAAGAGAACGTTGTCGTGTTCATCTTCCGCATCCTGCACGGCACCCATCAAAGAGTCGGCCGTACCGACAAGTGTGGCATCGAAAGCCCTCATCTCAAGATTGCGTTCCCGAACAGCTACAGCGGTAATGAGCGCGATCGCAGAGAGAACTTCGAGAACCAGGACGGTCAGAACGAGGCGGCGCGTAATCGAGATGAGGCCGCTTCTCATGAGATGTCCCCGGTTCGCAGGCGATAGCCTCGATGACGCAACGTCTCAATGAGAGGTTCAGATTCAGCGAGGTCCAGTTTTCGGCGGAGGTTCGATATGTGGGCTTCAATGACATTGGAGTGATGTTCCCAATCGAAATCGTAAAGATGCTCCAGCAGCTCCTGCTTTGAGACGACAGCACGAGGGCGGTGCATCAGGTACTCCAATATGCGGTACTCGGTAGGCGAAAGGTCAACGGGCTGGTTGCTTCGACGAACCGTCTGGTTGACGGTATTCAGTTCGACGTCTCCCAATGTCAGCAGGGAGGTCGCCTTACCCTTTCCCCGGCGAATAAGCGCCTTGATTCTCGCAATAAGTTCTCCGAGGTCGAACGGCTTGCTGAGATAGTCGTCGGCACCTGCGTTGAGCAGTTGAACGATCGACTCCTTGCCTTCCTGCGCTGTAAGAATCAGCACAGGTGTGTGCAGTCCCTGCTGCCTCAAATCGCCAAGGACTCCCTGACCGCTCTTTCCTGGGAGCATCAGGTCCAGAACGATGGCATCGTAAACGTCCTGTTCAGCCAAAAGAGATGCGGTGGCCCCATCAGCGGCATGATCGACCGCCAATCCAACCTCACGCAGAGCAGCTACGACATTCTCTGCCAGGCGCTGTTCGTCTTCGACCAATAGAACCCGCATCGTTCAAACCTGATCATAAGTATCGCAGGCAATACTTAAGGTCACCTTAATCGCCAGGCAAGTCGGCCAATTCCCGAGAGAACCGATGCTCCTAATTTTTCAGGACCACGATACCCCAGGGGCCGGTTCCTGCCTTGATCTTTTTGATGACTGTTGCTTCGGGCAGTGCAACAGCGGTAACGTCGTTGGAAGGACCATTGGCTGAGTAGAGGGTCTTGCCGTCGGGCGAGAGGGCTATACCCCATGGCCTCTGCCCCACTTCAACAGAGTTCAGAATCGCATTGGTTGCGGTGTCGATGATAAATACCTTATGGCCGCGTCCTGTGCTGACGTAAAGACGGCTTGCATCGGGCGACAGCAATACAAACATCGGCTTGATCAGTCCTGCCTGTCCTATTTGGATCGTCTTAATGACCTTGTGCTTTTGGGTATCGAGCACGCTGACAGTCCCATCGTTTTCTGCGTTGACGTAGGCATATTTGCCGTCGGGTGTGAACGCGACGGTGCGTGGGCGGTGTCCTACTTTAATCGTTGAGATGATCTTTCCCGCGACGACATCGAGTACAGCAATTTCGCTGGTCTCCTCGGAGGTTACATACACCTGCTTGCCATCGGGCGTTCTCTTCACGCCCTCCGGCTGGGCGCCGATCTTCAGCGACTTCACGATAGCTCCCGAGGCTATGTCGATGATGCTGACGGCGGAGATGTCTTCATTCGAGACGTAGAGTTGTTTACCGTCGAGGCTGATATCGAAGTTCTCTGGGTCCGAGCCACCGTTGATGATCCTGACTAGCTTGTTGGTTGCAACATCAAAGACTCCAATGCCATCGGCACTCTTATCCGGTGGTGGCAGGGTGCTCTCGTCGACATCGGGGCCGGAGATGGGAGTTCCGCTTAGGGCAACGTATAGCGTCTTTTGATCGGGGCTGGCGTGAATGCCGCGAGGACGCTTGCCCAGCGGAACCGTGGCAAGCACATTCCAGTTCCCGCTGTCGATAATGGAAAGATCGCCGGAGACTTCGTTGGTTACGTAGATTTTTGGAGCGCCCGATGCAACCGGCGTGGTCTCCTTCGCGATAGGCGTGTTGTCGTGTGATTTGCAGCCGGCGATAACGAGGAGACCGGTCAGCATCCAACGGGAACTGAAGGCGAAGCGCATGATCTATTTTCCTTTGAAGGTGAAGTCTGCGACGGCATGCTGGCCGGGAGCGACGGTTATCTGGCGCTCCTGTGTGCCCAGCCTCTCCTGCCATATGGCCAGGGTATATGTTCCTGGCGGCAGGTTCGGAATCTGAAATGTGCCGTCATCTTTCGAGACGGCAAAGTAGGGATGATCGAGGACCCCGATGTAGGCGCGCATCCAGCTATGGATGTTGCATTTGACCGGGATCATGATCTCAGGCTTGATGAACTTTCGTGTGAGCGCCGGATCTCCCGGCCCCTGGCTGTGGTTCCATTCACGATTGATCTCGGCCATGGGGTGAATGTTGTGCGTTACAGGATCGGAGTTGACGATCTTAACCACCTGGTTCGTCTGAACTCCCAGAATACGAGGATGAAACCAGCAGCCGCTCTGGTCAATGACCACAGGCGTGACCGGTACTTCGAATGTCTTTCCCTCAAGGCCGCTCTTGATATAGACGAAAGCATTCGCAAGAGAATGGTTCGGCCCAACGAGCAGGGATTCGTCGACCGCTTTGCCGTGATGCGCGGAGACGCAGGCCGGGTCTTCGCTCATGTCAATCTTCTTTGGGGTTGGTTTGGGGCCAGCGTAGGAAACCTTGCCCGTGACCTCGCCGGCTGTTGCGGGATCGACGTGAAAGTATTGAACTGGGTTGGGCGCGGCCTCGGATGCGGTATTCAAGGGAGCTTTGGTTGAACAGCCCATGCACATCAATACGAGTGCAAGGAAGAGACAGGTTGGAGTGAGCGTGTTCTTCATGGAGCGCTTATCTCTTTTCAGTAGGTCCAGCATTGGAAGGCAAATCGCCGCTGAGCGACTTCAAAAACTCTACAAGATCTGCGCGGTCCTGGCCGGACAACTTGATTGCCCTGATGTCTTTGTCGAGATACGGATTGGAATTTCCTCCACCGGCATAGAAATCGACGACTTCTTTCAGTGTCTGAAGACTTCCGTCGTGCATGTAAGGCGCAGTGTTTTCGATGTTACGCAGCGTCGGCGTTTTGAACGCGCCTCTGTCCGAATCGACATGTGTTTGGTTGTATCGGCCCATGTCTTTCAGGTTTCCCTCATCGTCAACCCCCACACCGATATTGTGGAACTTGCCGTCGGTAAACAACGCATATTTAGGATCGATGGTGTGGCATGCCGCGCAGTTGCCTTTGTTGGGGTCGATAAAGATGGCCAGTCCTCGCTGCTGGGCGGGCGACAAAGCGTAGTTGTCCCCCCCATACCGGTAGCGATCGAACGCCGAATTTCCACTCAACAGAGTGCGCTCAAAGCTGGCCAGGGCCTTTTCGACTCTTCCAATGGTTATATCGCTACTACCGAAGGCGTCGGCGAACATCGTTCGATACTCGGGGTCCCTTGCCAGTTTTGCAACGGTCACTTTGTGCGACTGGTTCATCTCGATGGGATCGGAGATCGGACTTCCGGCCTGCTGTTCGAGGTCTTTGGCGCGCCCGTCCCAGAAGAGCAGAGGCAGGTACGCAGCATTGAGGACAGTGGGAACATTCCGAAGACCGGTTGCGCCTCCAACACCCTTCGCGACTCTGCGGCCATCGGTAAAGTCGAGCTTCGGATTGTGGCACGACGCGCATGAAAGGGAGTTGTCCTTCGATAAACGCTGCTCATAGAAGAGTCGACGTCCAAGAGCGACGGTTTGCAGCGTTGGCTGATTGTCTACAGGAACGGGTACTGCCGGGAGGCCCAGCGGAGGATGAATTGTGATCGGGGTACCCGCCGGCATCTCCGATATCTTTGCGCGGCATCCTGTGAGCGGCAGAGACAGGACTGTCAGCAGAGGAACAATGAGTCGGTCAAGCGGGATGGGGCGACGAGAGCGCAGCGGTTGAGGGAAGAGAGCTGCTGGAGTCTTTAAAATGGTGGCCGAGGACATGACAGGTCTTTATGGTATCCAACAACGCAGGGAGCGTGAACGTGCGGCGAGCAGTGGTCGACCACCGCATCTATTTGACGGTGCCAGTCGATGGTTTGCTACAGAATCGCTATCGTAAAAATAAATTCTTGACAGAGCTGATCGGTGCTCGATAGTATCCTCGCGAAATGAGACGTCTCATATTTTCTGCTGTAACACCCTCGAGGACCGCCATATTGCCGTACGCGGCCGACAAACCTTACCCGGAAGTTCGACTGAGGATTCGATGAGGAAGCGTTCTATGGAAATCAAGCACCGTGCGTGTGTGCGGGGGATAAAAGCTGCTGGGTATGCCGCTTTCGCCGGTATCTTCCTGCTACCCGCCCTTCAGGTAGCAGCATTTGGTCAAAGTGCTCCTGAATGGACGACCAGCAGTTACAACAAGCTGCGCGACGCATGGCAGCGCGACGAGTCGAAGATTACCCCACAGAATGCCGCACAGGTGAAATTGCTGTGGAAGACGAAGGTCGACAACAAAACGATGGGCATGCAGTCCTTTCGCGAGCCATTGATCGTAAACGGCATTCAGACGAAAGATGGGGTCAAGACCCTAGCGCTTATCGCTGGCAGTAGAGACCAGGTCTTTGCGGTCGACGTGAATTCGGGTGCACTCGTTTGGGAAAAAAAGCTGAAGTGGGCATCGCAACAGGCGGAGGAGCCAGGCGAAGGGCGCGGGTTTATCTGCACCAACGCGCTGACGGCAAACCCTGTGATCACTCCCGCAGGACAAGGCGAGCGCACGCTGTACCTGATTACGCCCGATGGCTACATGCGTTTTCTCGATCCATCGACAGGCGATGAAAAGCAGACACCGGTGCAGATTCTGTCAGCCGCGTATGCCAAGCCGTACGGGTTGAATCTTGTGGACGGCATTGTCTACACAATCACCGGACAAGGTTGCGGTGGCGTGGCCAATGCGTTGTATGCGTATGACACAGCTACAAAGAAAGTAACGCAGTCGCAGCCGCCTCAGGGGGGACTGTGGGGCACTGCCGGACCGGCGATAGGCAACGACGGGACGATCTATTTCTCGTCGGGTGATCATCCGTACGATCCTGCAAAAGGGCTGCTCGCGACGACTTTTCAGGCCTATACCTTTTCGCACGACACGTTGACCTTGAAGGACTACTTCACACCTTCGAACTGGAAGTGGCTAACGCAGCGCGACCTCGATATCAATTCTTCGCAGGTGGTATTCGATTATCGAGGGCGCGATATCGCTGTGGGCGGAGGTAAGGAAGGCCGCTTCTATCTCATGGACAGCCGTTCGATGGGTGGAGCGAACCATATGACTCCGCTCTACAGGTCGGAGTTGATCGCGAATGCGAATGTGAACTTCCAGACTGAAGGGCAATGGGGCAGCTTTGCAGCCTGGAAGGACGCGAAGGGAACCCAGTGGGTGCTTGCGCCAAATGGCGGCCCGACAACCTTCAAGTTCCCGATCAACTACGGTGATACGCCGAACGGCGGCGTACTGGCGTTCAAGGTAGAAGAGAAAGACGGCAAGACTGTGATGACGCCCGTCTGGCAATCCGCGGACATGACGACTGCAGAGCCCCCGGTAATTGCCAATGGGCTGATCATCGAGGTTGCAGGTGGTGAATTCACGGGCCAGACCAACGACACAGAGGGAGGTCTGTACAGCGCGGAAGACCGAATCAAGCGTTCGGTCCCAGCGAAGCTGTTCATCCTCGATGCGCAGACTGGTAAGCAACTCTACTCGAGCGGCGACCAGGTTGCTTCATTCCTCCATCAGGCAGGACCATCCATAGCCGATGGAAAGATCATCTTCGGTACATTCGATGGAACGATTTACTGCTTTGGAATCAAGTAGACGTGTCAAGCGGCAGACATTCGAAGGTTGGACAAGAGGACTACTTCAGTATGAAAAGATCGTCAAAGGTTTCGATCGGCCTTACAGTGGCAGGTGCGTTTTTCTCTGTGGCCGTTTCCAGTGCACAAAACGCGGGGAACTGGACTACATACCGTAACGATGCCGGTCGGGCCGGAGTCCAGAAGAACGAAAACAGCATTACGAAGGAGTCTCTGGAGAAAGACTTCAAATTCCTCTGGAAATTGAAGCTGGGCACCAGCGCGGGAGACTTTCGCTCCTACAGCGAGCCGCTGCTGATCTTTCGGCTCATCAACGCGCAGGGCTTCAAGGATTTCGTGATCTGGTCGGATCGACAGAACATCTACGCCGTCGATTCGGAACTTGGCAAGCTGCTATGGCATAAACAAACGGATGCCGTGCCTCCTGCGTGCGCGGCCTCCAATATGGCGATGACGCTGGAGCCTCCACTTGTGATCAACTTCGGCGCGCGCCGCGCTCCAGGTCAACGCCCGCCGACTCCTACCGGACCGCTCTCGGTGCATGACCGGCGTATAGGAGTAGCTGCAGGCGGTGGGGGATTCGGCTTGAAGGGTCTCTACTGGCTGTCCTCCGATGGCATGTTGCACGAGCAGGTGGTCACGACAGGCGCGGATTTTGCGCCGCCGGTGAAGTTTCTGCCCGGCGAGGTCGGTCAGGGTAAGGGGCTTGGCATCAATGGTAAGGTACTCTACACAACTACAGCATCAGGATGTGCCGGAGCAAAGAACGCACTCTATATGGTGGACATGACGACGCCGAGCTATCAGGTGTCTGTCTATGACTCGAAGAGCGTGCCGTTGTTGACGACGATGTCGCCAACGCTCAGTGATGGTGCTGCGATTCTGGTAACAGGCAAGGGGGCCAGCGACGAAGCCTCCGGCGTCCATGCCGACAGTGTGATCGCGGTCTCACCGGATGCAAAAGTAAAGGGTTGGTACAGCGCAGGCGGCGCTCTGCGCAACGTAACTCCGGCTGCTTTTACCTACAAGGAGAAGAAGCTGGTCGTTGCACCAGGCAGGAACGGATCGATTGTGCTGCTGGATGCGGAAGCTCCAGGCGGTGCGGACCATCGCACGGCACTTGCTGAAGCCACATTGGGTGGCAACCCCGCTACAACAGCGGCAGATGCTCTGACCGTATGGCAGGACGCGGCATCGGGATCGACGTGGGTGTTTGCCTCATTACATGGCACCGTAAGTCCTTCAGCGAAGTTCGCTACGAAAAACGGAACCGCACCGCATGGCAGTGTAGCGGCATTCAAGGTGGAGGATGAGGGCGGGAAGCTGTCGCTTTCTCCGCAGTGGGTCTCGAAGGACATGGTGAACCCTGCTCCGCCGGTGGTTGCCAATGGCTTTGTGATCGCATTGGCCCAGGGAAGCGTTCAGGTACCTGCCAAGTTGCTGGTGCTTGCTACTGCGAGCGGCAAAGAGCTTTACTCCAGCGGCAAGGAGATTCCAACGTATGCGCAGATGGCTGGCATCTCGGTGGGGGATGGCCATGTCTTTTTTGTCACGCACGACAACACGCTCTACTCCTTCGGTATCGGAATAGAACACTAGACAGCTTTACCGCGCGGACGTTGGCTGATTTACGCGAATTGAAACTTTGGTTGAGGAGTAAAGATGTTAAAGCGCACAAGTTTAGAAGAAGCTGTCAATGCTGGTGGGGGAATCCTTAGGCTTGCTCCATGCTGGGTTCCCAGATCGTTCATGATTCCAGGGAGACGATTGAAGCTGCATCCCGACGATCTGTATGCTTTTGGCGGGCATCGTGGAGGAATCAACGAGCGCTGGTTTTCGTCGACGACGAAGGCCTCCAATGGGCCTGACACTCTTCCGGATGAAGGATTGAGCTATGTGAATCCTCAACGAGGAGACGCCTTTCTTCTGAAGGAAGCGGTTGAAACGGCCGGCGATGTGCTGCTTGGCTCGGATGTGATGAATCGCGAAGGCGGTTGGAACCTGTTGTGCAAGTTCTTCGACAATATGGGCCCCATTCCGCACCACATGCACCAGACGGAAGAGTTTGCGAAGCTGGTTGGCCAGAAAGGTAAGCCGGAGGCCTATTACTTTCCACCGCAATACAACCAGATCCAGAACAACTTCCCGCATACGTACATGGGCCTGGAGCCGGGCACGACAAAGGACGACATTCGCCGTTGCCTGGAGCGATGGAACCAGGGCGACAACGGCATCCTCGCTTATGCGAGAGCGTATCGTCTTGTGCCCGGTGAAGGCTGGCAGATCAATCCCGGTATCCTTCACGCCCCAGGCTCGCTAGTGACCTACGAGCCTCAGGTAAACAGCGATGTGTTTGCGATGTTCCAATCCGAGGTCGAAGGGCGCATCGTTGGGTGGGACTTGTTGACAAAGGATGTGAAGCCCGAGTTCAGCAAAGACATCGACTATTTGATCAGCATGCTCGATTGGGACGCCAACGTTAACCCGGAGTTTGCCAGGTCGAACAAGACCCTTCCTCGCGCGGTGCGCGCTGAGCAGGAGATGGAAGACGGCGGATATCGGGAGGTCTGGGTAACTTACGGCACGAAGTTCTACTCTGCGAAAGAGCTGACTGTGCTGCCGAAGCAGACCGTCACGATCAAGGATGCGGCGGCATACGGTGTTATCGTGACGCAGGGCCACGGCCGCATGAATAAGCTGACAATCTCGACGCCTTCGATGATTAGGTTCGGACAGATGACTGAGGATGAGGTGTTTGTTACTGCGTCAGCCGCAAAAGAGGGGATCGTGATCGAGAACATGAGTTCGACCGATCCACTGGTAATGCTGAAGCACTTCGGCCCGGGCAATCCAGACGCTGAACCTTTGTCGAAGAAGTGAGGAACTGTGAGCGGCACATCACTGCATAAGAAACCAGCTATCCACAATGCGATGTGGCCCGGTCTTGTGGGCAAGGGGCCAGATTCGGAACCTCCCATCGACCTGACGACGATGCTGGACATGACAGCCGCGGCAGAGGTCGATGGAGTCAGGTTCGACGGCGTCGATCTGTTCGCATCACTTCCGCATATCGATATCGACTCGACGCGGGACGACCTTGCTCGCCTTGCCGACGACATCGCCAAAAGAAACCTCGTGGTGGGTTCGCTCGTTGCGCCCGTCTGGCCACCTACGGGGGGCGGTTCAGCGATGGGGTCGGACGAAGAGCGCGGTATGTTTCTTGCGCAGGTGAAGAAAGCTTGCGCCATGGCAAAGACACTGAGAGAGCTTGGCGTAAGGCACTATGGTGTCGTTCGAATCGATTCGGCTACCAGCCCGTCGGATTGGGCGAAAGATCCAGTCGAAAACACAAAGCGGATCGCTGCGACGTTCCGTGAAGCTGGAACAATCGCGGAGGGCTTTGGTGAACGGCTTGCCGCCGAGGGTGAGATTTGCTGGGGCGGTATGCACGGCTGGAAGCATATGGTGGAACTGCTGGAGCTTGTAGATATGCCAAAGACGGTCGGTTTTCAGGCCGACATGGCACATTCGTTGCTCTATACGTTGGGCTATAACTCGCCAGAGAACCGGATGCTACCTGAGGACTTCGACTGGTCGCAACAGGACGTGTTGATGGGTGCTTTGCGCAAGCTTACAGATGCGCTTCGTCCATGGACGCTGGACTTCCATGTCGCGCAAAACGATGGCACTGTGCACGGTACGGGGTCGCACGACAAAACGGGGCGCCACTGTCCGGCAGACGACCCCAATGGAAAGATGGACATCGTGAAGGTAGCCGGGCTGTGGATGCGGGACGCGGATGGAAATCCAACCAGGGCATTTCAACATATCTGCTGGGACGGCTGTATGTTCCCAAATGCAACGATGACCTCGGCAAAAACATGGAATCAAGTGCTGCGCACGCTGATTGCGGTTCGCAATGCGCATGGATGGGACAACTAAAGGGGAAGCATGGCGAAGAGATTGAATGTCGGTCTGGTTGGGTATGGCTTTATGGGGAAGACGCATGCGAATGCCTTTCTTCAGGCGCCGCGCTTCTTCGATCTACCTTATCGGCCGGTGCTCAAGGCCGTCTGCGCCAGGAATGCAGATCGTGCGAGGGGGTTCGCAGAGAACTGGGGCTTCGAGTCTATCGAGACTGATTGGCGCGCTCTAATTGCGCGCAGCGACATCGACCTGATAGACATCGCCAGCCCCAACGATACCCACGCTGAGATCGCTATTGCAGCCGCAAAGGCTGGCAAGATGGTGATGTGCGAAAAACCACTGGCACGGACCGCCGCCGAAGCAAAGCTGATGGTTGACGCCGTGCAGAATTCCAAAAGTCCGAACATGGTCTGGTACAACTATCGTCGCGTTCCCGCGCTGGCTTTGCTGAAAGAGCTTCTCGACGAAGGGCGATTCGGCAGGATATTCCACTATCGCTCGCAGTTTCTTCAGGACTGGACAATCTCGCAGGATCTGCCGCAGGGCGGCGAGGGACTTTGGCGGTTGGACTCTTCCGTTGCCGGAAGCGGCGTAACAGGCGATCTGCTCGCCCACAACATCGATATGGCTTTATGGTTGAACGGTTCGCTCACTGAAGTTGCGGCGATGACAGAGACCTTTATCAAGCAGCGCAAGCACAGTCTCAGTGGCAAGATGGAGCCAGTTGGAATCGACGATGCCAGCTCCTTCATTGGCCGCTTTCAGAATGGGGCGATGGCGCTGTTTGAAGCCACGCGTTATGCCCGTGGCCATAAGGCGCTGTTCACGTTGGAGATCAATGGAGAGCATGCATCCGCGCGGTGGGACCTGCACGATCTACATCGGCTGGAGTATTTCGATCACAGGGACGAAGGCCGTCTCCGCGGCTGGAAGAGCATTCACGTCACCGACAGCGACCATCCATACATGAAGCACTGGTGGGTACCGGGTTTGCAGATCGGCTATGAGCATACATTTATTCACCAGGTCGCCGATTTTCTTACGGCTGTCGGTGAAGGACGCGAAGCTGAGCCAACCTTCAAGGATGGACTGGCGGTTGACTATGTCACCGATGCAGTCTTGAAGTCGGCAAAGACGAAGCAGTGGGAAGCGGTAGCTTCCTGACGAAACACATCTGACGAATCGCAGGAGATGACTATGCTACGAGCATGCATTTGGCGCACCGCAGTTCCGGCTATGGTTCTTGCAGCAGGCGCCTGGGTGATCGCACCTTCGCTATGTGATGCACAACGCCCCGCTTCGCCTCCCGCTGCAGGCGGTCACTTCGTTCAGCCGGAACCGATCGATTTCAACGACCACTCGGGGTGGACGCAGATATTCGACGGCAAAACGTTGAACGGCTGGGACGGAGCGCCGGAGGTCTGGCATGTTGAAGATGGCGCTATCGTAGGAGTCTCCAGCGATGAGCATCCATCGGGCACCACCAATATCATCTGGCGTGGCGGCGAAGTCGGAAACTTCCGCCTCAGGGTTGAGATGAAGCTCGAAGGTAGGGGGGCCAACGGCGGCATTCAATACCGCAGCAAGAGCGTTCCTCCGCAGATTCGGCAGCTTCCTCCGGAACGTCTTGCGCAGATGTCAGAAGAGCAGAAGCTGCGCTTCAAGCGAAACCAGGACATATTGCAACAGCATGCCAAGTGGAACCTGACCGGCTATCAAGGCGACTTCGACTACAACAACAAGTACACCGGGCAGCTTTACGAACAGGACAGCCCGCGCGGAATCATTGCCTGGCGCGGACAGGTTGTCGCGACAGAGCCTGAGCAGAAGCCCAGATTGCTGGCAACACTAGGAAGCTCCGATGAACTGAAGACGTATATCAAGCCGGGCGAATGGAACCAGTTTGAGATCATCGCAGATGGTCACACCCTGACGCATATCCTCAATGGCCACGTTATGGCTATTCTTGTCGATACCGACCCGAGGTTCTACAAACCCGAAGGCCTGCTTGCATTCGAGATCGAAGGCGGCGGCGATGTAAAGATATCGCACCGCAATATCTGGCTCAAGAAACTTCCATAGTTCCAAAGAAAGACCAGACTGCAATGAGTAAGCATCAGTCGAAAGAGGCCCTACTGGCGCGCGTTGGAAGACTGTCGCAGCTAGGGGGCATCACCAGTCTGGTTTGCGCCGAAGGGCGAGGGAAAGGTATCTCCACTCTGCGTGTCCGTACGGCAGCGGGGCTAGAGCTTTGGGTTGTTCCCGACAAGGGGATGGATATCTTTGAAGCTAGCTTCTTAGGTCAATCGTTGTGCTGGCACTCGCCAACGGGACTGGTTCATCCCTCGTATTATTCCAGCCGCGGGCTGGACTGGCTTGGAACATTTGCCGGCGGCCTGTTGACGACTTGTGGTCTTACGACTGTCGGCTCTCCCTCAGTTGATGGCGATCAGGAATTGGGTCTGCATGGATCCATTTCAAATACCTCCGCCGAGCATGTCAGTTGGAATGAAACATGGGACAACGAGGACTGCCGGTTTGAGATCAAGGGACGAGTCAGAGAGACCGCGGTCCATGGTCCGAATCTGAGTCTTGAACGTACCATCTCGACCACGCTTCACAGCAAATCGTTCACTATTGAAGATAGAGTTGAGAATCGGGGAGTAAGAGAAAGCCCTCTAATGGTTCTCTATCACTTCAACTTTGGCTATCCACTACTGACCGAACACTCCCAGATATTTGCCTCGCCATCGAAGGTCAACCCAATCGACGAGTGGTCTCGCCAAAGTCTCGACAACTGGATGATCTTCGAGCGGCCAACAAGAAACCAGCGGGAACGCGTGTATTTCCACGAATTGAAGCGAGATCCAAACAGCTGGGCGACGGTCGTCCTCGTTCGTGATCGCAGGTGTCCAGACTTCGGCATCAAGTTACGTTACGATGCGACCACGCTTCCCGAGTTTGTTCAATGGAAGATGGCCGGCGAGAATCATTTTGTGTTGGGCCTGGAGCCGGGAAATTGTCGAACTCTCGGTCGGTCCGCCGAACGCCAGAGAGGAGCATTGCAGACCATTCAACCCGGCGAAGAGCGAAGATTCCAGATTAACTTTGAAGTTCTTGATAGCGCTCAAGCTGTAAGGACTGCAATAGAAGGAACCGTTGTTTAGAAGGGCAGCTGGTCGATATTATCGCTATTGATGAGGAGAGGTTTCCCCAGAACAATCTCACTTCCTCTTACATCGAGCTTTCCTAAACGTCCTGCCATCACGGATGTGGCTCCGGCGGGGATTCGCTTCGTTGCATCGAGCCACCCGGCGTAGACAGTCAGATAGCCCAGGTCCCTCGTGTTCCACAGAACAATCGACTGCACCACGCCGCTGTGAATGTATGGTTTGCATATCGAAGGTAGTGACAGGCCAATAACGTCAATCTGTCTTGTCGATTGTTGAACGGCCTCGGCGGCTCCGGGTACTGCCGGCGCTGAGATCGCCATCACCAGGCGAACCTCAGGGTAGACCTTCAGGATGGTCTGCGTCTGCTGAAATGCCTTGTCGCGATCGTCATCGCTTGGCAGCACGGTTACGAGATGTAGGTTAGGATGCTTCTCTGCGGCAGATGTTTTGATATCGGCTATCCATTCATTCTGGTTTTCAGCGCTCAGCGCGCCAGTAACAATCGCAAAGTCACCGCCCTGCGGGAGAAGCCGTGCGGCCTCATCGACGAGAGCCATTGCAATACCTTCAGGAGTGGCCTGGTTGAGGAAATAGTCCCGAGCGTTCGTCTCAGCGTCAGCATCCCACGTCAGTACGGCAATGTGATGCTGACGCGCCTTGCGCAGCACCGTTGAGATGCTTCCTTTGTTTTCGACTGCAACAACGATTGCATCGACCCCGCGTGCAATCCAGTTCTCAACAAGCTCATTCTGCTGGGAAGCATCCAGGCTCGTCGGGCCATCCCATATAAGGTCCACCCCAAGCTCTTTGGCTGCCTCTTCTGCCCCTGCGCGGGCGCTGACAAAATACGGATCACCCTTAGCTTTGGGCATCACAGCGATAACTGGTCGGTGGCCAATTCCCGAAGGCGCGTTGCCCTCGGAGTTGTGTGCCCGGTAAAGTCGATAGCCTGCAAAGAGCAAGCCTGCGGTAAATATGAGGATGATGGAAGCCAGGCGAGCTGCTCTGTGGCCCGAAGGGGATGCGCTATGTTTTTGTGGGGTTTCAAATCTTTTTTGGAGAAGCTCGACGGTGACGACAGTCAGGAGCAGTATGCCTGTAATGACTCCTGTCATCTCTGAGGGCATTCCCATCAGGTG
>JAFDVV010000076.1 GCA_018268775.1 Acidobacteriota bacterium
CGACCGGATCGATTGCTGCCGTATTTGAGTTTGACGGGCAAAGTGCTCTTTCTGTAAGACGATTTGATGGCAAAACCGGGGAGCTAGTGTTGCAGTGCTGATGTTATTCGATTGGCTGCCGCAACGGCCACTTCATCGACTGCCACGTCTTTCGCTTCACGGCTCAAGCGATCCACAAGCTCAACTTTTCCTTCAGCAATACCTCGTCCAATGTTGATTCTATAGGGGATGCCGATAAGATCGGCGTCTTTGAACTTCACGCCGGCCCTCTCATCGCGGTCGTCCAGCAGTACATCGATACCTGCCGCAGAGAGCTCAGCGGCTACCTTCTCGCCTGCTGCCAGCAGGCTGGCATCGGCCGCGTTGGTGATCGTCACGACGACCTGAAATGGTGCAATCGCCGGATGCAGCGCATATGCCGAACCTTCGTTTGCCGCCGCCGAAGACTCAATGGCGGCAGTAAGAATACGTTCGATCCCGATACCATAACTGCCCATGATCGGCGTTACTTCCTTGCCGTCGCGGTTGAGCACGGATGCGCCCATCGACTTCGAGTACTTGTATCCCAGCTTGAAGATATGGCCGATCTCCACAGCCTTGCCCAGCCGAAGCGGCGAGCCATCGACGGGGCAGCCCTCTCCTTCAACGATGTTGCGCACATCGGCAGTCAACGTCGGCTTGAAGTCACGCACCGGAGTGACGTTGCGCAGGTGGTATTCCTCTTTGTTCGCCCCTGCGATCAGGTTCGTCCGGCCTTCAAGTGCTTTATCGAGAATCACCAGCGTGCCTGGCTTCTTCGGATGTGGTGCGGCCTCAAGGCCAAGCGGCCCAAGATAACCCGCCGGTGCCTTGAACACCTCGACAATCTCTTCCGGTGTCATCGGGCGCAGTTCGCCGCCTGAAATTGCCCCCAGCTTCGCCTCGTTCAGGGAGTGGTCGCCGCGCAGGAACACAACGACCGGCCGCGTCTTGCCCAGCTTTGCGTGATCGGCCTCAGGCAGCACGGCTGTATAGGCCATCGTCTTGATCTGATACTGCGGCTGAACCTTCAGAAACGCGCCGACCTCTTCGATGGTGCGCTGGCCCGGCGTGTGTACCAACTCCGGCAGTCCGTCGCCAGTCGGAGCGAGGTCTTCCACCGGCTCCAACCGTGAGGTGGCCTTCTCAAGATTTGCCGCGTAACCCGAAGCAGAGCTTGCAATCAGGTCTTCGCCGGCATCCGTGTAGACCATGAACTCCTGCGAGGCCGAGCCGCCCATCGCGCCGGAGTCCGCCTCGACGGCGACGAAGTCGAGCCCGCAACGCTTGAAGATGCGCCGATAGGCCGCGTCGTGCTTGTTGTAGCTCTCGTCCAGGCCAGCCTCGTCGATGTCGAACGAGTAGGCGTCCTTCATGATGAACTGGCGCACGCGCAGCAGACCCGACTTCGGTCGCGGTTCGTCGCGGAACTTCGTCTGAATCTGGTACCAAATCTGCGGAAGCTGCTTGTAGCTGCGCAGCTCATTGCGAGCGATCGAGGTCATCACCTCTTCGTGCGTCATGCCCAGGCAGAGGTCCGCGCCCTTGCGGTCTTTCAGGCGGAACATGTTGTCGCCCATTACCTGCCAGCGGCCGGACTCTTCCCACACCTCGCGAGGGTTCAACGCGGGAAGCAGGAACTCCTGTCCGATCTTGTCCATCTCTTCGCGAACGATGGCGACGATCTTGTTGATCGACCGGTTGCCGAGGAAAAGATAGCTGTAGATTCCGGCGCCAAGCTGGCGAATATAACCGGCACGCAGCAGCAGCTTGTGGCTGGCGACTTCGGCGTCTGCGGGAGCTTCACGAAGGGTAGGGATAAAGAGTTGCGACCAGCGATGCATGCGTTCTGTGTGACCTTCCGGCTTCTTCAAAGTCGTTCGTCGTTGATTCTTCTATTCTAACTTCCGTTGCCGGTTGACGCAGGCGCCTATATCAATTCCAGCGTCCACAGATCGTGCAGATGCAGCACTCCCTCGGCGCGGCCATCTCCCGAGGTGACGATCAGCGACGTGATCTTCTTCTCTTCCATCAGGGCCAGCGCCGAGGAAGCAAAGGCCGTAGCTGCGATCGTCACCGGATGCGGATTCATGATCTCGCCCGCGGTATGTTCCAGCGCGCTGCCGCCGTCGCGTTCCAGCAGACGCCGCAGGTCGCCGTCGGAGATCATGCCCAGCAGATGGCCTTCAGTGTCGAGAACGGTCGTCATGCCCAGTTTGCGGCGCGACATCTCGTAGATCACCTGTGGCATCGGTGTCGACGGAAGTACGCGAGGCAGGGCATCGCCGGAGTGCATCAACTCCCCGGCGCGCGCCAGCCGCTTGCCGAGCCTGCCTCCGGGGTGCAGGTTGGCGAAGTCTTCCGGCTTCCAGCCACGGCGGCGGCTGACCTCCAGCGCCAGCGCATCGCCCAGCGCGAGCATCACCGTGGTGGAGGCCGTCGGCGCAAGATTGTGCGGGCAGGCCTCAGTGGAGACGCTGGTGTCGAGCACGACGTCGCTTGCCAGCGCCAGCGTCGAGGTCGCGCAGCCCGAAAAGGTGACAAGTCTGTCGGCCAGACGCTTCAGCAGAGGAAGCAGCCGCAATAGCTCCTCGGTCTCGCCACTGGCGGAGAGTGCGATCACCGTGTCTCCGCGCGACAGCATGCCGAGGTCGCCGTGCACCGCGTCGGCGGGATGCAGATAATGTGACGGCGTTCCGGTCGAGCGCAGAGTGGCGGCCAGTTTGCGGGCGATGATGCCGCTCTTGCCGATCCCCGTGACGATGACCCGGTTCTGCCGCGCGATGGACTCGAGCAGCAGTTCGACGGCCCGGTTGAAGGCAGGCAGCATTGGGCCATCGAGGCGCGCCGCGAGCTCGCCGAGGGCAGCGGCTTCGATGCGGACGAACTCGGAGGGGCTAGCGGCTTCGGTCGACATGTTGGTCGTCTCTGGCATGATGCGCGAGCTTTACTGAGGTTAGCAGAGCAAGGGGTTACGCGAACCTGTGACCGCGAATCCGGCTTTGCGTCTAAACTGAAGAAGATAGCCTGCGCGGCTTTGCGGGCGAAAGGATATACAGCAGTGATGCGAAGGGTTTTGATTCTCGGGATGATGGTGGTTGGCGTCGCACTGCTGTTGTGGGCGGGCTGGCACAACCTGCGCGAGCGTCGTCTGGCGATGCAGCAGGCGCGTGACAAGCAGATCGTCCTGATTCCGGCGAAACCCGGTGAGGAGGGCGAAGGCGGGTTTCCACAGATGCGCGGAAAGCCTGCGCCCGCGTTTTCACTGACCAGTCTCGATGGAAAGGAGGTTTCTCTGGCTGACTACAAGGGCCGTCCGGTTTTGGTGAACTTCTGGGCGACGTGGTGTGGGCCGTGCAAGGTGGAGATGCCGTGGTTCGAGGAGTTCCGCAAACAGTACGCCGCGCAGGGCTTTGAGATACTCGGCCTTGCCGACGACGTTGACGCAGGCAAGGACGCCATCGCCAAGGTTGCCAACAAGGCTGGAGTCACCTACCCGATTCTTCTGACGGACGGCAAGGTGCAGAACGCCTACGGTGGGCTGGACGTTCTACCTATGTCCTTTTACATCGACCGCAACGGTGTGATTGTGGAGCAGACGGCCGGTCTCGGCTCGAAGGACCAGATCGAGGCAACGATCAAGAAGACGATTGCTTCAGGTTCGACGACGCAGGCAGGTGGCCAGTGATGCGGAACCTTCTACTGGTTGGGCTGCTGGCTGGATCGAGTGTCGTCCAGGCCCAGATGGGCACTTTGACCACACCTACGGTTAAGACAAAGCAATACGTCTCGTTCGCAGCAGAAGAGCAGGTGGTAAAGGCCGGGAAGAAAAGCGTCGTCGAGCTGCGTTTCAAGGTCGGCGAGGGCTTTCATGTTAACTCGCACACGCCGAAGTCCGAGCTGTTGATTCCGACGAATCTCACATTGAAACCCGCAGCGGGCGTGACTGCCTCCGCGCCGGAGTACCCCGCAGGAACCTCGTACTCCTTCAGCTTCGACCCGAGCGAAAAGCTGGACGTCTACACGGGCACGTTCACGGTGAAGGTTCCCGTTGTGGCTGAGGCAGGGGCGCATACCGTTGACGCTGTTCTGCGCTACCAGGCGTGCGACAACGCGGCGTGTTATCCGCCGAAGAGCCTTCCAGTTCAGGTTCTGGTGAACGCTAAGTAGCCGCGACGCAGAGCACGGATGTCGCGGCGTAACAAGGGCGGTTCCTCTCTGGAATCCGTGGCCTCGTGCGGTGTGGCGCGCGTGGCATGATGAAGCGAAGTCCGAGCAAAAGAAAAAGAGCGGAGCAATGGAAGAGTTCAGAAGACTGACAAGGCTGCCGGCGTATGTGTTCAACATCACCAGCGAGATGAAGGCTGCGGCCCGTAAGCGCGGCGAAGACATCATCGACTTCGGAATGGGAAATCCCGACGGCGCGACCCCGAAGAACATCGTCGATAAACTGATTGAGGCGGCACAGAAGACGCAGACGCACCGCTACTCGCTGTCGCGCGGCATTCCTCGTCTGCGGCGGGCGATCTCGAACTGGTACAAGACGCGCTACAACGTCGACATCGACCCCGAGACCGAGGCGATTGTCACCATCGGCTCGAAGGAGGGCATCGCGCATCTCTGCCTTGCCGTGCTCGACGACGCGGACACGGTCGCCGTGCCGAACCCGAGCTATCCGATCCACATCTTCGGGCCTGTGATCGCGGGATCGAAGGTGCAGAGCATCAATATCGCCGGTGCCCATGCCGACGACGTGCTGGCGCGGCTCGAATATGAGCTTCCGCGCATGGAGCCGCGCCCGAAGCTGCTGATCCTGAACTTCCCGGCAAACCCGACGACGCAGTGCGTCGACCTGCCGTTCTTCGAGCGCGTGGTCGCTCTTTGCAAGGAGCTTGGCATCTATATCGTCCACGATCTTGCGTATGCCGACCTGGTCTTCGACGGCTATCGCGCGCCGAGCGTGCTGGAGGTTCCTGGCGCGAAGGACATTGCCGTCGAGTTCTTTACTCTGTCGAAGAGCTACAACATGCCGGGCTGGCGGGTGGGCTTCATGGTCGGCAATCCGAAGCTGGTCTACGCTTTGGGGCGCATCAAGAGCTACTTCGACTACGGGACGTTTACGCCGATCCAGGTGGCCTCGATCCAGGCGCTTGAGGGGCCGCAGGAGTGCGTGAAGGAGATCGTCGACACCTATAGGAGCCGGCGGGATGTTCTGGTACCGGGGCTGAACAAACTGGGCTGGCCGGTCGAGCTTCCAAAGGCGACGATGTTCGCCTGGGCGAAGATCCCGGAGCAGTATCGCTCGCTGGGGTCGATCGAGTTTTCCAAAAAACTGCTGACCGAGGCCAAGGTGGCAGTGAGTCCGGGCGTCGGCTTCGGAGAGCACGGAGACGGGTATGTTCGGTTCTCGCTGATCGAGAACGAGGAGCGCACGCGGCAGGCCCTGCGAGGGATCAAGCAGATGTTCAGGAACGGGTAGGTACCCCTTCCCCTAGTTTTTGCGCAAACTATTCAATCCAAAGATGTTAGATCAGTATCTCCATCTCAATGCGAATGCCAAAAGGCCACGAGTGATTTGGTCATTTGGCATCCTGATTTAAGTGTAGCGAGTGGAGTGGAACTAATCGACAACTCCGATCTCATTTGGATTGTTCAGATTGCGTGAGATGGGGGCATGACAGGATTTTTGGCACTCAGATTGTGGAAAAATCGTCCCCAATTGCTGCTTTCTCTGATAGCGAATGGGATTGCAACTAAGGATGGTCTGATTATTTGGCTGGTACTCCCTCGGCGGCTAACGCCGGTTTGATTTGATTGCGTTTGCGGCGGGACTGAAGTCCCGCCCCTTCAAAACGACGACTAATTAGAGCGTTCCTGAAGCTTTGGGACGGCTATGAGTGCGAAGAGGATGAGCAGAGCGGATGCCGGGAGAAGTTCAAGTGCTCCGAGCGGTGCCGCGATTGCTGAGAGAATCGCTCCGGCGAGGAAGGCGATCCAGACGCTCGTTTCGAGCATGGCGCGGCGGAGTTGTGTGTCTTGCGGGCCTTGCGGGTCTGTGGGTTTGATGTGGAGCGAGGCCTGAGCGAGATGGCTTCCTATTCTATTTAAGGTTCCGGTAACAAAGGTGAGATTGATGGGCTCTCTTCCGACTCGTACAAGTGCCGGATTGATGAGGCCCATGGCGAAGCTGAGGAGCGGGATGTCCGCGTTAGGGTGGAGCGGATGATGGAAGCCGAAGATAACGAAGAGGGCAAGCACGAATGCGGCAGTGGCGAAGATGACCGCTCGCGACGAGCGCAAATTTGAGTGCGCGAACCAGTTGCCGGTGAAGCTGCCGCCCAGGAACGCGACGATTGCGAGTGCTGGAGGAAGGGCTGCCGCGAGGTTGACGCGGCCCAGGCGTATGCCCGCAAAGGTGGTGTTGCCGCTCATGAAGGAGACGAAGGTTCCGAAGATGCGAATGGCGTATCCGTCGACGTATCCTGCGACGAGGGCCAGAGAGGTGGCCTCCACTTTGGGATGGCGAAGGATGGAGACGCGTGGCTCAGGCATGAGACACATCATAGGAGATGGAAGGACCATCGACATTTCATGTCTTGTAAAGACAAGGCAGTTTGCGCACTGCGCAAATGCCCACATCTGGCGGTGAGACTGCCAGATATGGGGCACCCGGCTCTGTGACGAAATAGGCTATTTCTTTGCCGCGGCTTTTTTCTGGGCTTCGAGGAAGCGGCGAGCGCGGTCGAGTGAGCGAGCTTTGCCGAAGACGATCATGCTTTCGAGCAGTGGTGGGGACATGGTGCTGCCGGTGATGATGGCTCGAAGGAGCATGAAGTTTTCTTTGACGGACCACTGCTTCTCTTCGCCCAGCTTTTTCAGTGCGGCTTCGAGGGCGTCGTGCGTCCAGTCTGTGGTCTCTAAGACCGCGAGCTGATCGGTGGCGAAGGTGAGGGTGTCCTCGGGGGTGCGCTTCTTGGGGATCCAGACCTCGGCGGGGGGGATGACGTTGTCGGAGAAGAAGAAGCCGGTGAGGTCGCCGAACTGGGTGAGGGTCTCGATGCGGGTCTGCATGAGGGCGGAGATGCGACGGAGGTAGTCGTCTGAGAAGACGCTGTTGCGGACGGCGAGGAAGAAGTCCTCGGGCGAGAGGGCGCGGAGGTACTCGCCGTTGAGCCACTTGAGCTTGGTGAGGTCGAAGACGGGGCCTCCGACGCGGATGTCGGTAAAGACGAAGTGCTGGACCATCTCGTCGAGGGTGAACTTCTCGGCGATGCTGTCGGGCGTGCTCTTGAAGTCGGCGGGCATGCCTCCGCCCATAAGGCCGAGGAAGTTTAGGATGGCGGAAGGCAGGTAGCCGGAGTCGCGGTAGTAGATGAGTGAGACGGGGTTCTTGCGCTTGGAGATCTTCGACTTGTCGAGGTTGCGCAGCAGAGGCATGTGCCAGAAGCGCGGAGTCTGCCAGTCGAAGGCCTTGTAGAGCAGGACGTGCTTGGGCGTGGAGGAGATCCACTCCTCGGCGCGGATGACGTCGGTGATCTGCATCAGGTGGTCGTCGACGACGTTGGCGAGGTGGTAGGTGGGGAAGCCATCGGACTTCATGAGCACCTGGTCGTCGACGTTGCCATGCTCGAAGGTGATATTGCCGCGAAGCTCGTCGCGGAAGGTGGTTGAAGCGGTGAGGTCGTTGCCGTGGGGTGGGACGGCGAGGCGGATGGTGTAGGGCTTTTTGGCGGCCTCATTGCCGGCGATCTGCTCGGGCGTGAGGCGGCGGCAGGTTCCGGGGTAGCGTGGAGGCAGTTTGGCGGCGAGTTGCTGCTTGCGGGTGGCCTCCAGCTCTTCAGGCGTACAGAAGCAGCGGTAGGCGGTGCCGTTTTTGAGCAGGATTTCGGCGTGCTCGCGGTAGATGGCGGTGCGCTCGGACTGCCGGTAGGGGCCGAGAGGGCCACCGACATCGGGGCCTTCGTCCCAGGTGAGGCCAGCCCAGCGGAGGGAGTCGAAGATCATCTGCTCGGAGGTGGAGACGAAGCGGGTGCGGTCGGTGTCCTCGATGCGGAGGATGAACTTGCCGCCGCGCTGGCGGGCGTAGATGTAGTTGAGCAGGCCGATGTAGGCGGTGCCGACGTGGGGGTCGCCGGTGGGCGAGGGAGCGATGCGGACGCGAATGGGTGCTTCAGAATTGGCGCTGGTCATGATGTGATTGAAATTTAATGCTAGCAGAGTGAACGAGAGGCTAGCGATTTCGGCGGACATAAGGGCGGTGCCGGTGAAGATGCCGGTTACTATGGCCGTGAGCAGCGCGATGAGTGTGGGCAGGCGTGGGGGAGAAGGCAAATGGTCGAGAGGAGCAGAACGATGCGAAGGTTTCGATGGCAATGCAGGAAAATGCAGGTCCTTCGACGCGCTGCGCTTGCTCAGGATGACACAGCTTTTTATAAGATCGCGATAAATGTCATTGCGATAATGTCATCGAGCCGAAGTTCTGTGAAGTCCCTACTGGCAGAAGGCGAGAAGGCCGAAGAGGAATATCCAGAAGACCCCCATGGCGTGCCAGTACCAGGCGGTGCAGTCGATCAGAATCTGGCGGGTCTCAAGCTGTCGTGAGACGTAGAGGCCCGTGAGGGACGCTAGTAGCGCGCCGATTCCCAGGAAGAGGTGGATCGCGTGGGTGTAGGTGATGAGGTAGAAGAAGTGGCTTGACGGGTTGGAGCTGAAGAAGACGTGCTGGATCTTCAACTGATGCCAGGCGATGGACTGTCCGGCAAGGAAGAGCAGGCCGAGGATGGTGGTAGCGACAAGCCAGGGAAGGACGCGCCGGGTGAGTGGCTTTCCGATCCCCAGCCACTCATCCATGACGTCGGTCTCGCGGAACATGCTGCGCCGGGCAAGCTCCATCGAGACGGAGCTGACGAGCAGGACGGCGGTGTTGAGCCATAAGATCGGCGGGATCGCCGTGGGAAGCCAGGAGTTGACGTAGCGGTTGTAGACGTCGATGTGGCTTGAATGCTGTGCGACGAAGAAGGCGCTGACGATGGCGACAAAGAACATAAGGTCGCCGGCGAGAGCGAAGAAGAGCCCAAGGCGGGCACGGCCCAGTTTTTCGCGCGGTCCGCGGCTTCCCTGAGGGCGATCGTTCCAGTTCTCGTTGTCGCCCCCGCCGCCGGTGCGTTTGTCGGTTGGCGGACGCCGGCCGTGGCCACCCTCATGGTCATCGAGGCGGCGCTTTTTCTCCCGCTCGGTGTTGATAGGTGTGATGGTGGATGGCATGGACGGCCTCTCGCAAGACGCAACGCGCTAAAGACAGCTTACTCCGGTTTGATGCGTTTGACGTCGACGACGGCGTCTTCGCTCCACTTTGGGAGAAAGATATCGTCGCCTGAGGGGATTCAAAAGATGAAATCGAACCGGGTGTTAGCAGCGTTTTAGGGTAAGCCAGCGGCAAAATCTGGGTGGAGGGTGGTGGCGTCAGCGTTTGAGGAGGCGCTGCCACCAGCTTTTGCCCGGCTCTTCGTCGTTATAGAGGCCGAGGGGTTCAGCCTGCGGCGGCATGGCGTTGTTCATGAAGGCCGCCAGCGGGTTGGAGACGCACAGCAGGTGCGCGTAGTCGGGGCCGTACTTTTCCGCAACAAGATCGTGGGCATCGCGCATCCTGGGGGGGCGAGATGAGGTGTTGTGCGCGTCGGTGGCGAGAAAGTGTACCCAGCGTTTTGCGAGCAGGTCGTGTGCCGCCTTCTCCGCTTTGCGGCCCATCCGTCCCATGACCGAACCTGCGGTGACCTGCACGAGCACGCCTCCGCGCAGCCATTCGGCGATCCGTTCAGGCTCATTCTGCAAGGTGGGATTGCGCTCAGGGTGCGTGAGGATGGGGGTGAGCCCCTCGATCTGCATCTGGTAGAAGGTCTCAGTGAGGCCAGGGGGGAGCGCGTAGTCGGGAATCTCGACAAGGATGTAGATGCCGCCGTTCAGCGAGAAGCGCGCAGGATCGTCGTGCGCGTGCTGAATGTTGTCGTACGACATGTGGAAGTCACATCCGCGCCCCAACTTGAGCTTGATGCCTTCAGAATCGATGCGGTGCTGCAGTTCGGCGATCTTGGCGTCGATGGTCTCTGGAACGTACCGCCAATGATCGTTGGCATGCGGGGTGCAGGCAATGTGTGTAATACCGTCGGCTGCGGCCATACGCACCATCTCCAGCGAGAGATCGAGGCTGGCGGCGCCGTCGTCCTGGTCCCAGAGCAGATGATGATGGATGTCGATCATCGGTTTTAGCGCGCGGTTGTGGCGAGAGATTCGACGAGCGACTTGAAGAGCAAAATGCCGTCGGCGGAGCCCAGCAGGGCTTCGCTGGAGCGGTCGGGGTGCGGCATCATGCCAAGAACGTTGCGCCCTTCGCTGATGACCCCGGCGATGTTTTCAAGCGAGCCGTTGGGGTTTGACTGCTTCGTGGTCTCGCCTTCGGGCGTGGCGTAGCGGAAGGCGATGCGGTCTTCGGCCTTCAGCTTCGCGAGCGTATCCGCGTCGCAGAAGTAGTTGCCCTCCATGTGGCCGATGGGCATCTGGAGGACTTGGCCTTTTATGAGGCCGTGGGTAAAGGGCGAGTCGACGGTCTCCGTGCGAAGGTGGACCTGCTTGCAGATGTAGTTCTGGCCGGCGTTGCGCATGAGCGCGCCGGACAGAAGGCCGGACTCGCAGAGTATCTGGAAGCCGTTGCAGATTCCCATGACGAGTCCACCATTCTTTGCGAACTTTGCGACGGATTGCATGACGGGAGCGAACTTTGCGATAGCCCCGGTGCGGAGATAGTCGCCGTAGGCGAAGCCACCGGGAACGAGGATGGCGTCGCATCCCTGGAGGTCTTCGGAGGCGTGCCAGAGGAAGGTAACGGGCTGCTCGACGAGGTTCTCGATAACGTTATAGGTGTCGTGATCGCAGTTGGAACCGGGGAAGACGAGGACGCCGAATTTCATAGGTTAAGGATAGCATTCGTGGAAAGGCGTTAAGATAGCGCGAAGGCTGTTGGATATGGCAGCAGGGAATACTCCCGGGACACATCTCAGAACGGCGGGCCGCGCTCTGGTGGACTGGTGGCGGGCGGCGACGCTGGATGCGCTGATTGTGGGCGTGCTGTGGCTGATTGGGCTGGAGTTGATCCGCGTGCCGCTGGCTCCGATGTGGGCGTTGCTCGGGGCGATGCTGCAAATCATCCCAGTCTATGGAAGCATGTTGGCGCTGGTGGGCCCGGTGCTTTCAGTTGCCTTCAAGGGATCGGACGACTGGTGGCGGCTGGGGTTGGTGCTGGGACTCTATGGGCTGATCGTCGCGCTTGAAGGGCTGGTGATTGCGCCTTACGTGCTGCATAGGACGACCGAGGTGCCGTGGTGGGCGGCGTTGTTGGGGCCGATTGTGCTGGGGATTGTGATTCCGTTCTGGGGAGTGCTGCTGGCCCCTCCACTGCTGGCGGTCGTGTTTGCGTTTTGGGCGAAGAAATCAACGCAGGAATGAGCAGATAGGGTTCGAGCCTTGCTCGAATGAACCCACATCTGGCGATGAAGCCGCCAGATGTGGGGCACCCAAGCACCCGCGCGACGATAAGGCCGTCGCGAAGATGGGCACCCGGTCTATGACTATACTTATGCCCCGAGCTTGTAGCGGGTCTCGGCGAGGCGGTAGAGCGGGCGCCAGACGAGGCGGTTGATGGTAACGACCATCATGGCCATAACGATGGTGGCGAGCAGAAGGATCTGGAACTGGCCGCTGTCGGTGGCTGCGCTGATGACAGCGCCGAGGCCAAGGGTTTGGAGCGTCTGGTTCTTGAGATGGAAGTACTCGGCGATGATGCTAGCGTTCCATGCGCCGCCGGAGGCGGTGACGAGACCGGTGACGAGGTAAGGGAAGATTCCAGGCAGGATGACGGTGCGCCAGCGCTGTGCGCGCGTGAAACGAAAGAGCGCCGCGACCTCGCGCAGGTCGGTTGGAATGGCCATCGCTCCGGCGATGACGTTGAACAGGATG
>JAFDVV010000077.1 GCA_018268775.1 Acidobacteriota bacterium
GTCGACGGTGACGACAGTCAGGAGCAGTATGCCTGTAATGTCTCCTGTCATTTCTGAGGGCATTCCCATCAGGTGCATGCCGTTCTGAAGCACCGTGAGGAAAAAAAGACCGAGCAGCGTGCCGAAGATGCTTCCGCGGCCGCCCATAACAGATGTGCCGCCGAGTACAACCGCCGTAATTGCTTGCAACTCAAACCCGGTGCCGAGGTCCGATTTTGCCAAACCAAGATGTGAGACATAGATGATTGCGGCGACACCTGAAGTTACTCCGCACAGCAGGTAGACCAGGAAGATGCAACGGTCGACAGGCAAGCCAGCGTATCTCGCTCCGTCTGCATTGAAGCCGATTGCATAAATGGCACGGCCTATCACCGACCGATGCAGCAAAAGAGCATACAGCAGGACCACGAGGCAGAATACGAAGATCTGAACCGGGATTACGCCAACGACGTATCCTTGACCAAGAAATAAAAACGACGATGGGTACCCCGTAAAACTCCGCGCCGCATGGGTCAGCCCTTCTGCGATGCCTCGGTACAGCGAGAAAGTTCCCAGGGTGACGATCAGCGATGGCAGTCGGAAACGGGCGATCAGGATCCCATTAAGTGCCCCGCAAACCACGCCAACAAATAGCCCGATCGCAACCGACACAGAAATGGAACAATGCAGATCGTGCGAGACAAGTCCGAAGATCACCGAGACCAGGCCGATCGTCGAGCCAACGGACAGGTCGATGCCGCCCGTTATGAGCACTGGCGTAAGCGCAGCAGACAGAAGCCCAAGCTCCACGCTGAAGCGCAGTATCTCGAAGAGATTCGTTGCGGTGAAGAAAACAGGGGACGAGAGGGAAAATATCAGGCATTCCAGAAGCAGCCCTGTTAACAGGGCGCCTTGTATTCCCGTAAGCCGGAATGCCGGCGCTGCTCTACGCTGCGACGGCATTTTCGCCTTGCCTCCGTGGTGTCTTGATTGCGTCGATAGCAACGGCTATCAGAATGATTCCACCCTGGATCGCTTTTTCCCAATAGGCGCTTATCCCAAGATAAGTGAGTGCAGATCCGATTCCATTCAACAGGACCACTCCCAACACTGTTCCCGTAATGCTGGCCGAACCGCCTGTAATCGCTGCCCCACCTACAGCTACCGCTGCAATCACTTTCAGCTCAAGACCGATGCCGGAGTTGCTCGGGATTTGCTTGAAGCGTGCCGCATTCAACGCAGCGGCAAGGCCGGTAAAAAGCCCTGTCAGAGCAAATACACCAAGAACAATTTTGCTCGTGTCGATTCCCGCCATTCGTGCTGCGGATTCGTTCGATCCTGTAGCAAAGACGGCCCTGCCCAGACGAAGATAACGCAGGCCGAACGCTGAAAGCGCCACAAGAAATACCACGATAAGAAAACAAAGAATGTTATAGCTTGCCGATGACATCCCAAACCATTGGAAGCGCGCTGGCAAACCTTCGACCCAGGCACCCTGTGTCTTCCAGCGAAGTCCATCGCGGAGAGCGACCATTGTCGCGAGCGTGACGACGATGGAGGGCATACGGAGTTTCGCCACAAGCACACCATTGAACGCGCCGCAAAAGGCTCCGACGCCGCAGGCGGCGAACGCGCTAAGTATCGTCGGCACGCCGCTGGCAGCACACATCCCCATCACGACACTGCTCAGGGCGAAGACTGATCCGACTGATATATCGATGTGTCCGGCAAGAATTATCAGCGTCATGCCGATAGCAACAATCATGACAGGCATCGCAGACAAAAACAGGTCAAACAGATTGCCACGAGTGAAATAGCCGTGTGCGCAAAAGGCTAGAATCGCCAACAGAGCGACGTTGGCCGCCAGAACCCCGAACTCTCTGGCTTGCATCGTCATATGGTACCTGCCTTCGAGGTGCCGGCCGAATGCCCGAAGGCGAGAGCCATGATCTTTTCCTGCACCGCATCCTTGCGATCGAGAATCTGAACAATCGTCTTCTCACAAAACACTGCGACCCTGTCGCACATCCCTAGTATCTCGGGTAGCTCCGACGAAATAAGTATGATGGCAACGCCATCTTCGGCCATCTGCGATATCAGGCTATGTATCTCAGCCTTCGATCCCACGTCGACGCCCTGAGTCGGCTCATCGAGGATCATCAGACGCGGCTTTGTAGCCATCCAGCGGGCCAGAGCAACCTTCTGTTGATTTCCTCCCGACAGATTCATCGCAGGCGTTGAACTGCTAGAGGTCTTGACCTGCAATGCGGAGATATATCTCTCTGCCACACATTGCTCTTCGCTTCTATCGATGATCCCTCGCCGCGAAACATTATCCAGACTTGCCATCGTGATGTTGGAAGCGAGGTCCATCTCCATGATCAGCCCATGTTGACGACGGTCCTCCGGAAGATAGCCAATCCCCAGATCGATCGCTTGCTGCGGCGAAGTGATGTGCACAGCTTGCCCCCCAATAAAAATCGTCGCATTCCCAGGAGTCAGGCCGAATAGTGTCTTTGCCAGTTCCGTTCTTCCAGAGCCGACCAGACCGGAAAAGCCGAAGATCTCCCCGGCGCGGACAGAGAATGAAATATTGTGTAAACCCATACTGCGATTGCCGAGATTCGAAACACGGAGAACCGTATCGCGAATGGGCACAGAGCGCTTTGGAAAGATTGAAGCAACGGAGCGCCCGACCATCAATGAAATCATCTCGTCCCGCTCTATACTTTTCGTCTCACGGCAATCGATGGTGCTTCCATCGCGCAGAACGGTCACTCGATCGGCGAGCCGCTGAATTTCCTCAAGCCTGTGAGAGATGTAGACCATTCCCACGCCCTGCTCGCGCAATTGACAAACGACCCTGAAGAGGTTGTCGACCTCGCGATCGCTCAATAGCGCCGTAGGTTCATCGAGGAACAGCATTCTGGCTTTCGATCCAATGGCCTTTGCGATCTCGACGATCTGCTGCTCGGCCATGCTGAGCGATCCAGCAGTCCGCTGCGGATCAATCAGGGCACCCAGTCGATCCGTCAGTTCCTTTGCTTGCGTAAACCTGCGCTTCCAGTCGATCAACCATGAAGCCCTTTCGTCTTCCAGGGCCAAGGCAATGTTCTCGGCGACGCTCAGGTGGGGGAAGAGAGCGGGCTGCTGATAGATGACCGAAACGCCCAGCGAGCGCGCCAGATTTGGATTGTTATTGCGGACCGGCTGTCCCGCTATCTCAAGTGTCCCTGAATCTGCAGAGATCGCACCAGTCACGATCTTCGTGAACGTGGATTTCCCCGCGCCGTTTTCTCCGATCAAAGCGTGGACTTCTCCTGGGCGGAGATCGAAGGAGATATCGCGCAACGCCCGCACACCCGAAAAGCTCTTCGAGATTCCCACCGCGCGCAAAAGATACGGGCGAGCAAGTGGAGTCCAAGTAGCCTTGAATTGATTGGGCATCATATCCAAATCCGATGAGACGTCTCACACTAAGGAAGTTCAGCCACGTCTGTCAACGCTCTGCTTGCGCTCACCGCTTCGCTTGGAAGGTTTCGTCTTTGCGCCAGCGAGAGCAACCGGTGTGCTCGACGATTCGCGGACTGTCACAGTAGCTGGCAGCCGTACTCTGTGCCTGGGGGCGGACTCTCCGTTTTCAATTCTGTCCAGCAAAACTTCTACCGCTCGGTAGCCCATATCGAAGGTGGGCTGAACCACAGAGGTAATGCCCGGGCGAAAAAAATCTTCAGCCGTAATTTCGTCGAATGTAGTGAACGAAAAATCCTTCGGCGTGCTCAATCCAACGGAGTACAGGCTTCTCAGCGCGGCCAACCCGGTAACGCCGTTTGTGGCAAACAGTGCAGAAGGCATGCTCGATGCCCTCAACATGCCGTTCTGGCACAAACGAGCGACCTCTTCCTGTTCGAAACTGCCACTCCAGACGAGAGCCCGCTGAAAGGGGATACCCGCCTTTTGCAGCGCTTGCCGGTAGCCCCGCAAACGCTCCTGCTCGTTGCGCAGTGTAAGGGGACCTGTCACGACGGCAATCTGCGTATGCCCCATGCCGATCAAATGCGAAAGAGCCATTTCGGCTGCGCCAGAGTCGTCCACGCATACAAAATCGACGTTGAGATCCGCGGGCAGGCGGTCGAGACATACGGCAGGAAAACTCGACGTAAAGGTATCCCACCGCTCCGGGGTAAGCTCCTCGCCGCTTGCCGTGACAAGCAGCATCCCCTCAACCCGTTGTGCGCGCAGCAGGGCAATCATGTCCGATTCCCGGTCTGGACTCCCCTCGGAGTCGAGCACGATCAGAAAGTAGCCGCGCTCTCGCGCCGCGCACTCCGCGCCCCGGATGATCTTTGGAAAGAAGGGAATTGTGATGTCGGGCACAACGATACCAAGTGTCCGTGTCCGGTTGGTTCTCAGGCTGCGTGCAATCAGGTTCGGCTGATAGTTCAGCTCCTTGATCGCCTCGAGCACCTTTTGCCGAGACCGTTCGCTGACCTTGGTTGATCCGCTAATAACATTGGAAACCGTTCCCGATGATACCCCCGCCAGTTTGGCGAGCTCTTTCTGCGTAGGCGGCATAGTCAGAATCCTACATGATGGAGTGTTTTTCTTTGGCCCAGTCGGATGACGTGCGGCCTCTCTTGACACCACTTGAGCGAAGGCACTAGCATCATTGGAACTGAGACGTCTCATTTTCGCACCATAGCGTCAGGAAGACTGACGCGAAGCCTGACTCGCAGGCCTACAGGCAGTCCAAAGACTAGAATGGTGTGACAAGAGGACTATCGACGCGTCCGAAGAAAACCAAGGGCTATTCTCGATGAACGTAAAGCATCTTTCAACCCGGAACTACACAATCGCTGCGGCAGCGGGATTACTCACGCTGGGCCTCGGGCCGACGATCACCTCATCTGCCGTGCTTGCGTCATCGTCCCAAACTTCGCAAGCTGCTCCTGTACAATCACAAGCTCCCGCAACGCCACAGAAACCGGTTGGACCCTTGGCGAGACTCCCCGACGGTCACGGAAAGGACACGCTTGTTCGTGTCTGCGGAAAGTGCCATTCGCCTGCGATCGTCATCGCCAACGGCCAGGACCGAGACGGCTGGGAGGCGACCATTACCAAGATGGCAGGCCTCGGTGCCTCGGCAAGCGACGAGGAGTTCACCGAGATACTCGACTTCCTGGTGAAGAACTGCCCTCCAATTGCAGCCAAGATCAACATGAACAAGGCAACGGCGGCCGAGATCGAAAGCCAGCTTGGTTTTACCGCCAAACAGGCTGAAGACATCGTGGCATATCGTCAAAAAAACGGCGATTTCAAAACCCTGGACGATCTTAAGAAGGTTCCCGAGATGAACCCCACCGACATCGATACCAGAAAAAACCACATGTCTTTCTAAGATCAGCTCTGGAGTTCGGAAACCCCTGCATGGGCCGATTTCATTGGGGCGCGTTTCCATCGTGCTAGAGTTCATTACATGAAACGAAGTGGGATGCTCGCATGCGTGGGCATTGCAATATGGTTGTTCGCCGTCCTGTTCGTCACGCGCTACTACATGCTGGACGATGCCCTGATCCATCTGCGATACGCAGCGCATCTTCAGACATTTCACCAAATTGCCTATAACGGTGGACAGCAGGACTATGGAACGTCCAGCATCCTCTATGTATGCCTACTGGCATGCCTTCGCTGGCTGTCAAATAGCCCACTGTTGCCAAAGGCTGTCTCTGTCGCATTTTATCTGCTTCTTGTTGCCGGAATAACCTTCAAGACTTTCCGGGCACAGCAAAGCAAATGGGGCAGTATCCTGGGCGCATCTCTGCTCATGGTTGTTCTTAGCCCAATGGCCATCCGTTGGCTGACAGATGGGATGGAGACTGGTCTTGTCCTTTTCCTTGTGGGACTGCTTGCCGCCTTCGGGCCCTCCATCGCTCATCGGAATCAAATCACATTCCGAACGGCGCTTCTTCTGGCCTTGTACGGCTTCATCCTGGTTCTTGCGAGGGTCGAACTCTGTCTGCTCGTTGCCTTGGGAGCCGTGGTCGTTGCCGGCCCCGATCTCTTTCGGTCGGATCCATCGAGAAAGGCTGCGCTAGTCCGCGCATGTTCTTTGATCTCTGGTGCCGTCCTTGCAGTCGCCGGAATCCTCGTCTACTTCCACCACCTGTTGCCAGACACGGCTGTCGCCAAAATTGCGTCGGGTGAGAGCCTCGAAACGCTCACGACAATCTTTCGCATGACGGCCAGTTCGTTTGCCTTTGGCCTAGGACTAACTGTTTTGTACCTGACTTCGGCGATCATCGCACTGAAATATATCCGTGAAGGCCAACTTTCAAGGGAAAGAACGCTGGTGTGGATCGCAGCCAATGCAAGCTATCCAATCCTGGTATCACTGGCCTGCCTCCGCGGCCAATACATCCAGGGCGTTCGTTACCTGGTCTGGCCTCTTGGTTTCAGCGTTCTATGGAACATAGCGGACATGCAGGCCAACAACCAGAGCGCCCCAGCTCGGACATCTTATTTGCGCAAATGGCAGTTGACGTTCGTAGCCGTTTTCATATGCCTACTTCCTTTCGACAGTTTTTTTGGCTTTCACTCGATGATGGGACGATCGAGGGCCTTTCTTAAAATGCGCGCTGAAGACCTTTCGCGCTTTAGCAACAGCACGATCGTCGCCGGCGATGTTGGATTTATCGGTTACTTTACCCAGGGAAGGATTTGCGACACGGAAGGACTGGTCAACGGCCGCAGGGTTGCTGAACTGACTATTCCTCAGCGTTATCAGCGTTGCGCCGCCTCAAATCCGGCAGTATTCTTCGTGACGCATGCCCAGACGGAAGAATTGAGCCGTTATGTGGACTTCAGCAGATGGAAGGCCTGTTTTGCGGTGAATTATCAAAACGTCAACCAAGACGATACCCATAGCTTTATGCTCCCTGGAAATTGCGAGCGACTATCAGCGCAAGGTTCTATAGCGGCCGATGGAGTACGACTAGTCCAATAGCCGCGTAGCCGCGCCGAGTGCCATTGTCGAGCAGCCTTGTCTCGCAACGGCTTGGTGTTCATTGAAGAACGCTGAATCGTTCAATGGGTTCCGGTCGAGCTGACAGTGCCTGCCGAAGGTTGGAGTGGGCTGCTCTGGTTTGTCGTCACACTTGCGCTGCGTTGGGCCAGACCCAGAATCCGGTTGGGAGCTATACCAAGTAGAACCGTGGCGACTGCGGTGAATGTGAGTGCGATCGCGGCGGGAACGGTGACAGGCGAGTAGGTGGCATGCTCGTTCTGCTGGGCTGGCTTAGCGTAGAGCGCGGCGAGCAAACGCAGGTAATAGAAGCAGGCTATCCCGCTATTGAGCAGGCCAATGACGGCGAGCCACACGTTGCCGGAATGTAGCGCGGCGGAGAAGACGTAGAACTTGCCGAAGAAGCCGCCGGTGAAGGGGATTCCGATAAGCGAGATCAGAAAAAGGCCAAGCGCGGCGGCCAGGGCAGGGCGCTTGAGGGCGAGTCCGGCGTAGTCGTCGATGGTGCGAGCGCGCTCGTTGTAGCCGCCGATGATAGTGATAGCGGTGAAGGCCCCGACGTTCATGGCGGCGTAGGCCGCGGTGTAGAAGCAGGCTGAGGCGATGCCATCTGCCGGGAACGCGGTGTAGGCGACGAGGAGATAGCCAGCGTGCGCAATGGACGAATAGGCGAGCATTCGCTTGACGTCGCGCTGCATGAGAGCGCCGAGGTTGCCGACGAACATGGAGAGCGCGGCGATGATCCAGATGAGCGCGGCCCAGCGGTGCTCGTAGGCAGGGAAGCCTGAGAAGAGAATGCGGAGGAGGACGGCGAAGGCTGCGGCCTTAGGGGCTGTGGACATGAGTCCGACGACGGGTGCGGGCGCGCCCTGGTAGACGTCCGGCGTCCAGACCTGGAACGGTGCAGCGGAGACCTTGAAGCCTATGCCGATGATGATGAGCGCAAGCGAGAGGAAGGCGAGCGTGGGAGCGGATGTCGTGGCGAGGCCCTGGGCGATGGCGTCGATGCGCGTGGAGCCGGTGGCTCCGAAGGCGAGGGCGATGCCGTAGAGGAAGAAGGCAGTGGCGAAGGAGCCAAGCAGGAAGTACTTGATGGAGGCTTCGCTGGCCGGTGCCTTGCCCTTGCGGAAACCAGCCATGATGTACGTGGAGATGGAGGATATCTCAAGGCCGACGAAGACCATGAGGAGCTCGACCGAACAGGTCATGAGCATCATGCCGGTGGCACCGAAGAGGACGAGCGCGAAGTATTCGCCGGCGACGTTGG
This sequence comes from Acidobacteriota bacterium, assembly GCA_018268775.1. Taxonomy (GTDB): domain Bacteria; phylum Acidobacteriota; class Terriglobia; order Terriglobales; family Acidobacteriaceae; genus Edaphobacter. The sequence continues at coordinate 8,268 of JAFDVV010000077.1, forward strand.
CGTGACCTTCAAAGTAGTCGAGTGAGCTGAGCAGCGTGACGAGGGCGACTGCGGCGATCAGCAGATGAAAGAAGACAGAGAAAGAGTCGACCTGGATGGTGCCGTAAAAGGCGTGGAGGACACCGAAGCGAAGCTGATACCAACTGGCGAGACCGGCTGCCACGGTGCCGAGAATAGCAAGCCAGCCGAGAGGCTTCCGTGCCTTTTCATCCGGGAAGAGCGGGTCGGCCAGCATGACGAGCACGCCCGTGATGGTGAGAATGTATTCGGGCAGAAGAGCGAGGACGTTGGGAGCCATCTTACCGTGCTCCTTTCGTCGCTGAAGATGTGGTCGTCATGTCTGTGTGGTCGGAGTGTGAGGATGCGGCCTCGAAGTTTACCGTAGTGCCCTGAGAATGATTGACGGTCTCTGCGATGCGGGTTCCGGCGGTGTTGATGGCTTTCATGAAGATCGGCGACGCGATGCCCATGAAGAGGAAGAGAGCGACGAGGGGCCAGAGGGCCAGATGTTCGCGGGCGCTGAGGTCTGGCGCGGTGATGGACTCAGAGCGTGGCCCGAGCTCGCCGTAGAAGACCTTCTGGATCATCCAGAGCATATAGGAGGCGGTGAGGATGACTCCGGTTGTGGCGAGGGTGGTCCAACCGATGTGGTGGGCGATGGCGGACTGCATGGTGCCGGAGAAGACCAGGAACTCGCCGACGAAGCCGTTGAGCATGGGAAGGCCGGTGACGGAGAGCGCGGTGAGGACGAACATCGTCACGACCCAGGGGAGGTTTGCGGCCAGCCCACCGTACTCACGCATGTCGTAGGTACGGTAGCGTTCGTAGAGCAGGCCGAGGAGCATGAAGAGGGCGGAGCCGCCGATACCCTCGTTGAGCGCCTGATAGATGCCGCCGTCGATCCCGGAGACGGTGAATGCAAAGATGCCGAGGATAACGACGGAGACGTGGCCGAGGGTCCCGAAGGCGGCGAGGCGCTTGAGGTCCTTCTGGACGAGGGCAAGAAGTGCTCCGTAGACGATGCCGATGGCCCCGAGCGCGAGCATGAGTGGTGCGATACGGTGCGACTGGCCGGGGAAGATTCCGAAGGAGAAGCGCAGGATGGAGTAGAGTCCGAGCTTTCCGGCGATGACCATGACGGCTGCGGTGGGGGCTTCGGAGACAGCGTCGGCGAGCCAGCCGTGCAGCGGGAAGACAGGAACTTTGACGGCGAAGGCCGCCAGGAACGCCAGCGATGCCAGCCAGAGCGCAGCGGTATTGCCCGAGATACCGTGCGTGGCGGCGAGTGCGGCGAGCTGCGGGTAGTCGAAGGTGCCGGTGCGCGTGTAGAGCCAGAGCATCGCAACGAGCAGCATTGCCGATGGGATAAATGTGTAGAGGAAGAACTTGATGGCGGCGCGGCGGCGGTTTTCAGTGCGGCCGAAGGTGGCGATCAAGAGCGCCATGGGGACGAGGGAGAGCTCCCAGAAGGCGTAGTAGAGGAAGAGGTCGAGCGAGACGAAGATCCCGAGCATCGCGACCTGCTGGAGAAGGAAGAGGACGTAGAAGAGGCGGCGGCGGGAGTCGATCGCGCGCCACGAGATGAGGACGCCGAGCGGGGCGAGGAGGCCGGTGAGGACGACGAACCACATCGAGAGGCCGTCGACGCCTACGTGGTAGCGGATGGCGGGGGAGGTGATCCAGGGGAGGTTCTGCTCAAACTGGAAGGCCGTCGCGGCAGCGGTGTGGTCGAAGTGGAAGGGCAGATGGAGTGTGAAGAGGAACGTCAGCAGAGTGACGGCGAGCGCTCCCCACTGCTGGAGCTTGTCGCGGTCGGGCAGCAGGGTGAGGACGATGGCCCCGGCCAGCGGGGTGAAGGTGATGATCGTCAGGATGTTGTGGTCGATGTTCATCAGTACCCTTTATTGCAAAAAGCAGATCCCTGCGGGATGACAACAAAAATTAGCGCAGCCAGATGGAGCGGCCAAAGATCATGACAGCAATGACGGCGGCGGCACCAAGTGCGAGCCAACCGGCGTAGGAACGGATGTTTCCAGACTGAATCTTGCGCGCAAGTGTGCCCAGTCCGCGGGCGGAGGCGCCTGCGGCGTAGCCTGAGCCGTTGACGACTCCACCGTCGAAGAGCGTGCCGAGGATGAGGCGCGAGAACATGAGCAGCGGTGTGACGATGAGCGCCTGGTAGATCTCGTCGATATAGAACTTGTTCTCGACGATGCGGTAGAGGGCGGGGAACTTGGCAGCGTAACTGGCTGCGGTGAGCGGTTTCTTGCAGTAGAGGACGTAGGCGATGAAGAAGCCGAGCAGAGCTACGAGGACGGAGACGGCGGCGAGACCGAGCTCGAGGCCGTGGCTGGCTGTCTCGGCGGCCGCGGTGCCGTTGGAAAAGACGGGCGCGAGGAACTCGCCGATCTCGTCGTGACCGCCCATGACAGCGGGGACGCCGACCCAGCCTCCGATGATGGAGAGCAGGGCGAGAACCGTGAGTGGAAGCGTCATGACCAATGGGGACTCGTGGACGCCGTGGCCGTCATGGCCCTGACCGGGATCGTGTGCGTGCTCTCCGGCGTGTTGCTCGTCGAAGCGGGACTCACCGAAGAAGGTCTTGAACCAGAGCCGGAACATGTAGAAGGAGGTCATGCCGGCGGTGATGAGGCCGACCAGCCAAAGGAGCTTGCTGGTCTGAAACGCATGGAAGAGTATCTCGTCTTTTGAGAAGAATCCGGCCAGCGGAGGGATTCCGGCGATGGCGAAGACGCCCATCGTCATGGTCCAGAAGGTGACGGGGATGCGCTTACGGAGGCCGCCCATGAGGCGCATGTCCTGTTCGCCGGAGAGGGCATGGATGACGGAGCCGGCGGCGAGGAAGAGCAGCGCCTTGAAGAAGGCGTGCGTGAGAAGGTGGAAGATGCCGGCGGTGTAGGCTCCGACTCCGCAGGCCAGAAACATGTAGCCGAGTTGCGAGACGGTGGAGTAGGCGAGGACGCGCTTGATGTCGTGCTGCACCATGCCGATACATGCTGCGAAGAGGGCGGTGGCGGCTCCAATGACGGCGACAACGCCCAGGGCATAGGGGGAGCGGTCGAAGATGGTGTGAGTGCGGGCGACCATGTAGATGCCCGCAGTGACCATGGTCGCAGCGTGAATCAGAGCAGAGACAGGGGTGGGGCCTTCCATCGCGTCGGGGAGCCAGACGTAGAGAGGGATTTGGGCAGATTTGCCTGTGGCTCCTACGACGAGGAGCAAAGCGATAGCGGTGAGGAAGCCTCCCTGCCAATCGGGGTGCTGCTGGATGGAGGAGAAGACGGTGCTGAAGTCGAGCGAGCCGAAGTGTGCGATGAGCAGGAACATCGCGAGGAGGAAGCCGAAGTCACCGATGCGGTTGACGATGAAGGCCTTCTTGCCTGCGTTGGCGGCGGAGTCCTTCTTGAAGTAGAAGCCGATGAGCAGGTACGAGGCGAGACCGACGCCCTCCCATCCGACGAAGAGAAGCAGGAAGTTCGCCGAGAGAACCAGAACCAGCATGAAGAACATGAAGAGGTTCAGGTAGGCGAAGAAGCGCCAGTAGCCCTCTTCGTGAGCCATGTAGCCGACCGAGTAGAGGTGGATGAGGAAGCCGACGCAGGTGACGACGCCCAGCATGATGAGCGTGAGGTGGTCGACGGTGAAGGTGAAGTCGGCGTGGAAGCCGGAGATCTGGATCCAGTTGTTGCCGAAGAGGGTGATGGTGGAGTGGATGGACTCGGGCGCGTCTGCAGCCTTCATCGTGAACCAGAGCCATACCCAGAGGCAGGCTGAGGCGAAGGTGGGGATGAGGGCCACGGCGGAGACGAGCTGGCGCGGCATGCGGCGGCCCAGGGTTCCGTTGATGAGGAATCCGGCGAAAGGAAGCAGCGGAATCAGCCAGAGGTAGGAAGCGGGCATCTCGAGTCTCGTGTCCTTTGAGTCCTTAGTTCTTGAGCAGGTTGATCTGGTCGACGTTGAGGGTCTGGCGGGTGCGAAAGATGGCGATGATGATGGCCAAACCAACGGCCGCCTCGGCTGCGGCGACGACCATGACGAAGAAGACGAAGATCTGTCCTGTGATCTGGTGCCACATATGCGCAAAGGCAACAAAGGTGAGATTGACGGCGTTGAGCATCAGCTCAATCGACATAAAGATGGTGATGATGTTGCGCTTGATCAGGAAGCTGGCGACACCGATGGAGAAGAGCACGGCGGCGAGAACCAGGTAGGCAGAGATGGGAACGGTCGCGGACATCGTGGCTACTGCTCCTTTCGCGCGAGCACGACGGCTCCGAGGATGGCGACGAGAATGAGGATGCTGGTGACCTCGAAGGGAAGCAGGAGGTCCTTGAAGAGCACCTGGGAGATCTCGGCGATGTTGTTGACGGCATGGGTGAGATGGCTGGTCAGGTCAGTCGAGCCGAAGGCCTTGCCGTTGGTGAGGAAGACGAAGCTGAGCAGGCAGAAGATGGCGGCTGCACCCGGGAACCCGGCGATGTAGGCGGCACGGCTGCCGTGGGTGCGCTCTTCTTCGCCCGCGTTCAGAAGCATGACGACGAAGACGAACAGCACCATAATGGCGCCGGAGTAGACGATGACCTGGGCGGCGGCGAGGAACTCGGCCCCTAGCGACCAGTAGAGGACGGCCAGCGACATCATGACGACGACCAGCGAGAGCGCCGAGTTGATGGGGTGGCGCTGCAGCAGGAAGTTGACGGCTCCGGCGACGGCGAGCAGGCCAAAGATGATGAAAAGTGCCAGTTGCATGATGCTCCGCGGATTCCTTCTTCAGTGAATCGCTTGAATCATTTGAGTTTTCGGGCTACCTGTTGATTGTAAAGCAGCTTTGCCCGTGGTTCTTTAAGGCTGCTTCGATTGCAAACCGCAGATCCTTCGACTTCGGCTTCGCCTCCGCTCAGGATGACACTACTTTTTCTAACTTACCCCTTGAGTGCAAGAACGAGACTGGTGGCGATGATGTTAAGAATGGCGACGGGAAGTAGGAACTTCCAGCCGAACGACATCAACTGGTCGTAGCGGAAGCGTGGCAGCGTAGCGCGCACCCAGATATAGAGCAGCAAAAAGGCAAAGACCTTGGCAACAAACCAGAGCACCGGGAAGATTGCCGAGAGGATCGGGCCGCCGAAGTCCGCCGGAAGCAGGTTTCCCAGCGGGCTCGATGGGCCGCCGAAGAAGAGCAGCGTGGCGACGCAGGCGACGGTGATCATGTTGGCGTACTCGGCCATGAAGAACATGGCGAACTTCATCGAGGAGTACTCGGTGTGGTAGCCGGCAACAAGCTCGGATTCGGCCTCGGGGAGGTCGAAGGGGGCGCGGTTGGTCTCGGCGTAAGCGGCCATCAGGTAGATGAAGAAGGCGACGATCTGAAAGCCGCCGAAGATGTTCCACGAGAGCAGGCCGTGGGTGGACTGGGTAGCGACAATATCGCGCAGGCGCAGCGATCCGGAGCGGAGGACGACTCCGACCAGCGAGAGGCCGAGGGCCAGCTCGTAGCTGATGACCTGCGAGGTGGCACGGAGGGAACCGAGCAGAGCGAACTTGTTGTTCGACGACCAGCCGGAGAGGGCGATGCCGTAGACGCCGATCGACGTGATGCCGAGGATGACCAGCAGGCCTATGTTAATGTCGGAGATGGCGAACATGTCGACCCCGTCGATATGTTTGACGGCCCCGAAGGGAACGACGGCGATCGAGACCAGGGCGCAGGTGAGGGCAACGATGGGAGCAATGATGAAAAGCGGTCGCTCCGAGGCCATTGGCATCAGGTCTTCCTTGAGGAATAGTTTGATGCCGTCGGCGAGAGGCTGAAGCAGGCCAAAGGGTCCGACGCGCGACGGTCCCCAGCGGTTCTGCATGCGGCCGAGCACCTTTCGCTCGAGCAGAACGGTGTAGGCGACGGCCGTCAGTGTGATGACAAGCACGACGACGATCTTGAGGATCGACAGCAGCACGAATGTCTGAAAGTCGGTGAGGTGGCTCACGGTTTTTGGTCTTACTCCTGTGTCAGTTTCATTCGGCTGCGGTATGGATCTGGATCAGCGGCTCGTTGGCCTGGTAGCGCTGAACTTCGTTGAGTGCGGGCGAGAAGCGACCCAGGGTTCCTGATGTGAACAGGGTGTCGCCGGAGGGAAGCACGAGATCGCGGCGGGAGCGAGAAGCAGATTCCTCCGCTGCGCTGCGGAATGACAAAGCGTTTGGTTCAAGGTGCTGGTCGTTGCCGCTAATGAGTTGCAGGCGGAGAAGGTTGTAGCCGGGGACGAGACGCTGAATCTCATCGAGGATGGCGAAGGGATCGAAGGGTGAGAGCTTCGGCTCGAGGTTGTTGGCTGTGAGCCAGACGGCGTGACGGTCGGCCTCGCCAGCCTGCGCGCCGCGACTTTGGCCCATGTCTCCAAGGGTTCCAGCCGCGCGGACACCTGGCGTGCTCTTGCCGAAGGGAACGAGGGATTTGATGTCGGCGCCCATCTTGTCGGCGACCCGAACGATCATCTCGAAATCCGTGCGGACACCGGCGCGGTCGCCTGCCTTCTGGACGAGTTGGAGGTCGCCGTAGCTGTTAGTGACCGAGCCTGCCTTCTCGTAGAGGTTCGCGGCAGGGAGAATGACATCGGCAAGCTGCGCGGTCTCGGTCATGAACATCTCGTGAACAACAACGAAGGTGTCCTTGAGTGCTGCGGGATCGATGTTGTAGCGCGAGGTGGGGTTGGAGTTGACGACGTAGAGGGCAGAGAGTTCGCCACGGCTTGCCGCCTCGAATATCTGGAGCATGTCGAGGCCTGGCGTGGTGGGAGCGTTCTGCTCGGCGTAGGGGCCGGGGTTGGTGACCGGGACGTACCCCGGAAGCATGTCGGGGAGCAGGCCCATATCCGCTGCGCCGCGCGAGTTGACATAGTCCGAGAGCAGGGCGAACTTTGCGCTGGGAATGGTGAGGCCGAATTCGATCAGGCGCTTGAGGTCAGCGCCGCGAAGCTCGGAGCCGATGAGGATGAGAAGATTCTCTTCGGCCTTGACGGCGTCTCGGAAGCTGTTGAGAGCATTGCTGTCGGTAGCGGCTGAGGAGGCAGATGCCGCGTCCCCTGCGAGGTAGGCGGCGAGAGCGCCGTAGCCGTAGGGGGCCAACTGGAGGAAGGCCTTCGCCTGCCTACGAAGCTTGATCTCCTCGGTATTCGCGACATAGAGGCGCGCCTTGTTGAGGCGAACGTCGGTGCGGAGGTTCCACGCGGTACCGGGGGCTTGGTTGGTGGGGTCGCCGCCAACGATGAGGACGGCGGGGTAGCTCTGAGTGTCGCGCAACGAGGCGGTGCGGCCCTTCTGGCCGGAGAGCGCCTGGGCGAAGGTGACGTAGTCGGCGGTGCGGTGGTGGTCGATGTTGTTGGTGCCGAGTACAGTGCGGGCGAACTTCTGGAGGAGGTAGGCCTCTTCGTTGGTGAGGCGGTTGCCGCCGATGACGCCGATGGACTTGCCGCCTTTGGCATCGCGCAGCTCACGGAGCTTTTTGCCTGTGTGATGGAAGGCCTCTTCCCAGGAGACTTCTTTGAGCGAGGCGTCGGCCTGACGGACGAGGGGCGATGTAATGCGCTCGGGGGAGTTGGCGAAGTCGAAGGCGTAGCGGCCCTTGTTGCAGAGGAAGTCGCCGTTGATGCCGGACTTGTCGCGATTGTCTCCGCGAACGATCTCTGCTCCGTCAGAAGTGGAGCGTACGCCGAGGGTGGTCTTGCAGCCGTCGCCGCAGTGGGTGCAGACGGTGGCGACGTGGTTCATCTCCCAGGGGCGGGTCTTGTAGCGGTAGGCACCGGATGTCAACGCGCCGACCGGGCAGGCATCGATGCACATGCCGCACTGCTCGCAGTCGAGGTGGGCGAGGTGGTCGGGCGACTGCTGCGCGGGGATGTTGGGCGCGATGACGGCGGAAGACCCGCGGTTCTGAATGCCCAGCGCGAAGACGTCCATGCCCTCACCGCACATGCGGACGCAGCGGTAGCAGAGGATGCAGCGCGGGCGATCGAAGTAGACGACCGGGGACCACTTCTGCTCTTCGCGGTGGTTCTTGGGCTCGGCGTAGAAGCTGTCGGCCGCGCCATACTTGAAGGTCATGTCCTGCAGCTCGCACTCGCCGCCAGCGTCGCAGACGGGGCAGTCGAGGGGGTGGTTGCCGAGCAGGAGCTGAATGGTCGCCTTGCGGGCCTGCGCGATCTCAGGGGATTCGGTGGTGAAGACTTGTCCCTCGGCGACCGTGGTGGTGCAGGCGGTTTGCAGCTTGGGGACCTTCTCCTGGCGGACGACACACATGCGGCAGGCGGCCTGCAAAGAGAGTCCGGGATAGTAGCAGAAGGCGGGGATCTCGATACCAGCGGCCTTGCAGGCGTCGATGAGCAGCGTGCCCGCCGGGGCGGTGAGTTGTTTGCCGTCTACTGTGAACTTTACGTCTGGCATTTAGTGCGCTCCCACGAGCTGTTCGACCGTGATGATCGGGGTTCCGGCCTTTTGGCCTTCGATGTAGTCCTCGAACTCTTTGCGGAACTTCTTGACGAAGCCGAGCGTCGGCATGGCGGCTGCGTCGCCGAGCGGGCAGAAGGTGCGGCCCAGCATGTTTTCGGCGAGGTATTGAACGTTCGCAACGTCTTTTTTCGCGCCGCCGCCGTTGTAGACGCGGGTGAGGGTCTTCTTGATCCAGTCCGTGCCCTCGCGGCAGGGGATGCACCAGCCGCAGGACTCGTGCTGGTAGAAGGAGATGGTGCGCAGGGCGAACTCGACAATCGAAACGGTCTCGTCGAGCACGACGATGCCGCCGGAGCCAAGCATCGTGCCAGCTTTGCCCATCTGGTCGAAGTCGAGACCTACGTCGATCTCCTCGGGAAGAAGTACCGGACAGGAGCTACCGCCGGGGACGACGGCCTTGAGCTTCTTGCCGTCCTTGATGCCACCGGCTACGTCGTAGATGGCCTTCTTGAGGTTATAGCCCATGGGCAGCTCGTAGACGCCGGGGCGCTCGACGTGACCGGAGATGCCAAAGAGGCGGGTGCCGCCGTTGCGTTCGCTGCCGATCTTGGCGTAGGCCTCGCCTCCCATTAAAAGGATGTGCGGGGCGGAGGCGATGGTCTCGGCGTTGTTAATGACAGTGGGGCCGCCGTAGAGTCCGACGACGGCAGGGAACGGAGGCTTGATGCGGGGAACGCCGCGCTTGCCCTCGAGCGACTCCATGAGGGCGGACTCTTCGCCAACCTCGTAGGCGCCTGCGCCGGTCTGGGTGACGATGTCGAAGTCGAGGCCAGAGCCGAAGATATTCTTGCCGAGGAAGCCCTTGGCGTAGGCCTCGGCGACGGCCTTCTCGACGATCTTGAGCAGGTAGCGATATTCGCCGCGCAGGTAGATGAAGCCCATCTTCGCGCCGATGGCGAGACCGGCGATCATGGTGCCTTCAATGACGGAGTGAGGATCGTGCAGGAAGATGACGTGGTCTTTGCAGGTGCCTGGCTCGGACTCGTCGCCGTTGACGAGGACGTACTTGGGCTTCGCAGACTGCTTGGGAACAAAGGACCACTTCATGCCGGTGGGGAAGCCCGCGCCGCCGCGTCCGCGGAGACCGCTGGCCTTCATGGTGTCGATGATCCAGGTTGCCATGTTTTCGCCCTGGTCAATTGCGTTTTGGACGGCTTTGTAGCCATCGAGCTCGAGGTACTTGTCGATGTCGGCTGCGCCCTGGCCGAAGCGCCGGGAGATGACCTTGACTTCATCGGGATGGGAGACGAGGGTAGGCATCTATTTCACGTCCTTTCCCTGACCTGCGCGGTAGGTCTCGATGATCTCGTCGACCTTGACCGTGGTGAGATTGTCGTGGAAGTCGTAGTTGACCTGCATGGCCGGGGCCCAGCAGCAAGCGCCGATGCACTCGACCTCTTCGAGCGAGAAGGTGCCGTCTTCGGTGACCTCTTTGTGGCCGATGCCGAGCTTGTGTTTGCAGTGGTCGAGGATCTCGTAGCCGCCGCGCAGCATGCAGGAGATGTTGGTGCAGACTTGCACGTTGTACTTGCCCGCCGGTTTTGTGCGGAGCATGGAGTAGTACGAAAGCACGTTGCGGACGTCCAACTCCAGAAGATCGAGCCGCTGGGCGATCTCGGTGACGACCGCATCGGAGACGTAACCAACCTCGTCCTGCGCGTAGAGCAGCATGGGGATGAGGGCGGAGCGCTTGACCGGGTAGAGGGTTACGAGATGGTCGAAGCGTGCGGCAGTGGCCGAGGTGAAGATCGAGTTTGTAATCGTGCTCATCGGGTGACTTTCTGGGCGGTACGGTGAAGCAGATTCCTCCGCTCCGCTGCGGAATGACAAATAAAACGGGCCGCGGAATGACAACCAAAAACGGCGGAAGGACAACTCAAATGGCTAAGGCTCACTCATCATCTCCCGCGCCAGTCGTTCGGCGGCAAGGTCCATCTCTTCGGTGTTTCCATTTAGTTTAACCGTTCCGTCTTCCTGAAGCGAGAAAGCAGAGCGCTTGCCCTCAGTATCTTCGATGAGGTCATGCGTGAAGCGAAGCCAGCGGTCGGCTACGCGGAGCGTGATCTCGTCTGCGCCGACCTCGACGACTGCGTGATGCCGGCTGTTGAGTCCGTGGGCGGCTGCGTAGGAGCGAAGCAGGGAGGCCCAGGAGGTCCAGAGTTCGTTGTGGAGGCGGTCGTTGATGTGGACTTCCTCCGAATGAGTGGTCGCTCCAGGCGGACTACTGAGATTCTTCGCTCCGCTCAGAATGACGGTAGATGTCATTAGCGGTCGATGGCTCCCAGCACGATATCGATTGAGCCGATGACAGCGACCACGTCGGCTAGCAGGCGCCCCTTGCACATGGTCTCGAGTGCCTGAAGATTGGAGTAGTCGGCGTTGCGCATGTGGACGCGGTAGGGCTTGGCGGTGCCGTCGGAGACGACGTAGTAGTTCATCATGCCGTGCGCGGCTTCAACGGAGCTGGTGACTTCACCTGCCGGTACTGCAAAACCTTCGGTGACAATCTTGAAGTGATGGATTAAGGATTCCATCTGCGTCTTCATCTGTTCCCGATCGGGCAGAATGATCTTCGGCGCGTCGGCGACGATGCGGCCCTCGGGCATTCCGTCGAGCGCCTGGAGACAGATTTTGACCGACTCGCGCATCTCCTGCATGCGGAGGACGTAGCGCGCCCAGACGTCGCTGTCGTTGGAGACGGGCACCTTGAACTGGAACTTCTCGTAGCTGGAGTACGGCATGTCGCGGCGTACGTCAAAGTCGATACCAGCGGCGCGTAGCGGAGGGCCGGTGACGCCGAGGGCGATGGCATCCTTGGGCGAGATGTAGCCGACGCCCTTGAGACGCTTGATCCAGATGGGATTGTTCTGGAGGAGGCCTTCGTACTCGTCGATCTTGGAGGGGAAGTCGAGGAGGAATGCGCGTATCTGGTCGTAAAGGCCAATCGGGGGCTCAAGACTGACGCCGCCGATGCGGATATAGCTGGTCATCATGCGCTGGCCGCTGACGGCCTCGAAGATGCGCAACAGTTGTTCGCGCTCGCGGAAACAGTAGAGGAAGACGGTGAGCGCGCCGATGTCCATGGCGTGCGTGCCGAGCCAGACGAGGTGCGAGTTCAGCCGCATCAGTTCGTTGAAGAGGACTCGCAGCCACTGCGCTTTTTCAGGAATCTCCAGGTCGAGCAGCTTCTCGACGGCAAGAGCGTACGCCGTATTGTTGGTCATCGGCGAGAGATAGTCGATGCGGTCGGTGAGCGGGACGACCTGCTGGTAGAACTTGGCCTCGCAGGTCTTCTCGATGCCCGTGTGCAGGTAGCCGATGTCGGGCGCGAGGGAGACGACAGTCTCTCCGTCGATCTCAAGCACGAGACGGAGCACACCGTGCGTGGACGGATGCTGCGGCCCCATGTTGATGACCATGGTCTGGTCGGCGATGGGGTCGTTGCCGTGATGATGAAGCTTGGCGTCGGCTACGACGTCTTCGATACCGGGATTGATCTGGTCAGGAGCGGCGACGGGTGACATTAGCGGTAGCCCTCCACGGGGTAGTCTTTGCGCAGGGGATGGCCCTTCCAATCTTCGGGCATCATGATACGGCGCAGGTTGGGATGGCCGCCGAAGTGCACGCCGAAGAGGTCGAAGACCTCGCGCTCATAAAAGTTGGCGGAGGGCCAGACTGAGGTGATGCTGTCGAGCGCGGCATCTTCACCTGCGAGCCGAACCACGAGGCGAATTCTGCGCTTCAGCGAGAACGAAAGAATGCTGTAGCTGATCTGAAAGCGCGGCTCGGAGGGGTACCAGTCGACGGCGGTGACGTCTTCGAGAAAGTTGTAACCGGCCTGCTTTACAGCCTCACAAGCTGCAATGACGTTCTCGCGGGCGACGGTAATGGTCAGCTCTTCGCGGTCATATTTTGCGGCGACGACGAACTCTGCAAGGGCCTTGAGACCCGGTTCTTCAGGGAACTTGTCGAATACGGCCTGTGTATCGAGGATCGCCGGTTCCATTAGAGATCTCCCTTGTCGGTGGACCAGTCGAGGATGCCCTTCTTCCATACATAGAAGAGGCCGACGGCGACGAAGCCGAGGTAGACAAGCATCTCGTAGAAGCCAAACATCTTTGAACCGGTAATGACGGGAAGGCGGCGGAAGATGACTGCCCAGGGAAGCATGAAGACCGCCTCGACGTCGAAGAGGATGAAGAGCATCGCAACCATATAGAAGCGGACTGAGAAGCGTCCGCGGGCGTCACCGATGGGATCCATGCCGCACTCGTAGGGTCCCAACTTGGTGCGTGAGTTCTTATGTTTGCCGATGAGGAACGAGACTCCCACCATGCCACATGCAAGGCCAAGCGCTACCAGTATTTGCAGGACGAGCGGAAGATAATTCCATATGTAGGGATAATTGTGCATGGCCATCTTCGACTTTAAGTTTGTGGCTGTCCAGTGTCAAGCCACGCGGTGGTTTGTGCGGCTATCGCGCCGTTCGTCCGGTGAGCGTTTCAGGATTAATCCAATCTCCGATTGTTTCGTGTGCGTTTGTAGAAAAAATGCGGAGATTCCTCGACTCCCTACGGTCGCTCGGAATGACACCTCGCGGGAGCAGCCTCAGCGAAGCAGTTGAGCGTAGGCCTCGATGATTCGGTCGCCAACCTGAGCGACGATGAGGCCTCCAGCACCGAGGAAAGCGCCGAAGGCAAGCTTTGAAGAGGGGTTGCCGCGGCCTTTAGCCAGAAGAAATGCCCCGTAGATAGCAGCGCCGAGCGTGCCGATGAATAGAGAGAGGATGGCGGGCCAGAATCCTAGAAAGGCCGCGATCATTGCGAGCAGCTTGACGTCGCCGAGTCCCATACCTTCGCGGTGACGGACTGCTTTGTATATCCATCGGACGAGAAGCAGCAAGAGCGCGACCCCGCAGATGGCGAGTATGCGGCCTCCGACCAGGGCTTCGGGGCCGGTAAGAAAGACGTTGCCGCTGTCGGTGACTCCGCCAGGGCTAGAGAGCTTGATGCTGTTGCGGGTGAGAAGGACCTCTCCTTCGGTGGGCCCAAGAAACACAGCCTGAACGCAGATGATGAAAAGTCCCACGGCTGTTCCTGTAAGGGTGAAGCTGTCGGGAAGCAGGCCCGTCTGCAAATCCATCACGATGAGGCCGATGAGGAACACGCCGATCAGCGTGACCGCGATATTCGCAATGACGGCAAATTCCGCGTAGGAGGATGTGCCGCTGCTTTGAGCAGGGTCGAAGAAATAAAAGTGCAGTACCGTGTAGAGCCGGGCGGCCTGAATTGCGAACCAGATACCGGTCGCCAGTTCGACGAGCGGATAGCGCAGGGCTATGGGCTGGTGACAATCGCGGCATCGCGCGCGCAAAAGCACCCAGCTGACGATGGGGATGTTGTCATGCCACCGGATGCGGGATTTGCAGTTGGGGCACTGGGAGCGGGGATGAACGATGGATTCATGCTGCGGCAGACGTGAGATGCAGACATTGAGAAAGCTGCCGACGATCAGTCCCAGGAAGAAACCGGCTATCTCGTATACGGTGCGCGAGGTCACGCAAGAAGTATACGGCGACGGTCAGAAATCGACGTGCATGCGGACGGCCTCGACGAGGATAGGGCCGCGGTCCTTGTTGTAGCCGGGATGGTCGATGAACTGCACGTTGAGGGCGTAGAAGACGCCGCGCCAGGCATGGAGGTTGTAGTAGCTCTCAAGGATATCTTCACGGGCGTAGTTCAGTTTGCCGTCGCCAAGGAGAAATCCCAGACCGCCGTAACGCAGGTAGTTCTGGTGGTCGCGCTTGATAGCGTTGGAGACGAAAGCCATGCCGATCTGATCGTTTGGCCGCGAGAAGCGGCGGCCCGAGTAGTCGCCACCAAAAGCGACGGTCTGGTCGACCTCGGTGTAAGCGTAGGATTCGTGCTGGCCCTCGTTCCAGCCGACGCGAAGGAAGGCGCGCAGGTTCGGCGTGAGTTCTTGTTCGGCGTTGAGGCCAAAGCCATATTTGACCGCGCCGAACTTCTCGTGTGCGGTGATGTCTGGCGTGGGTTCCTGGCCGGAGAGGTAGGCGTTGACTGCATCGCGGTAAAGGCCCATGTGTGCGTGGTTAACGAAGCCGAGAACGCGAACCGTTCCCTTGCGTTCGGGTGAAACGAGACGGCCGATAAGGGGCTTGCGAAGCTCGAATTCAAAGTTGTGGCTGCGTGCGCGGCTGATGGCCCAATCGAGATCGATTCCGTTGGCGACTGTGGGCATGGCGGCAAGGGCATAGCGAGCAGACCATGCTCGGTCGTGGTATTCAAGTACTCCTGCATAGGTGTAGCCGCGAGTATCGGCGGCATAATCCCAGGCACCGTTGTTGTCTACGGTCCAGTTGAGGAATTGCAGGTGGCTGTCGGAGCCGATGGAGTTGATGTCAAAGTAGTCGGGAAGACTCATCTTGCCGAAATGGATCTCGAAGCGGCGTTCGGGCACCTGGCGCGAGAGAGAAAAGGGAGTGCGCTCTGCGTCGATCAGTTTATCGGTCAGGCCGAGGGTTTGATGGATGACGACGCGCGCGAGATATGGCTTGGAGCCGAGGTTGGGGTTGCGGACGACGTCGAGATTGGTGAAACCAGCAAGGCCGAGCGCCTGACTGATTCCGCGTCCGTCGGTGGATTCGAAGTCGACGATAGCGTCAGTGGCGTATCGGGGATTTGCATTGAGCTGCACGCCAAGAAACAGCGTTCCAACCAGCGAGGTCTTGTACTCGCCGCGGGCCTGCATGCTGTTTGGACCGTCGTAAGGCGAGTGAAATGGAGCGTGCGCCTGAAAGACGACGTTGGCTTGGCCGGCGATGAAGTAACGGGAGTTCTCTGCGTGTGGAAATACAGTGATGCCGCCCCCCCCGAAGGATGGGGCGTCGGGCAATGCCGATTCCGCAACGTTTTGTTGGGCAAGCGCTGCGAACGGGGAAATCAACAGAAAAACAAACAGGAGTGATCGCGTCAAAGTCATCAGGCCATCCAAGAAAATTACACTGAATAGATAAAGCGAATGTGAAATCGCTGAAACCAGCCTGTCTTCTCGCGCACGGCGGAGAAGACAGGCATAAGTGATCCGGGTTCTTCGTCTCGATCGTCGGCACTTTCAGGCAGCGCGAACCAGACACAGGCAAGCGGGCAGCGTTCGTCCGCTGTTTCGACCCAGCGACGGCCTACCTCTATCCGGCGAGATGCCGGTTTGGGTAGAGAGGGGTAAAACCGCTTGGTCCAGGGAAGTATTGGCATGGCTTCTCCTTTCCGTGGTGTAAAAGGGGAATCCTTTAACGAGCCACCGATGTGGATACGTATAACGTATACTATACCCCCATAGGGTATACGGAGCGAAATGATGCCACAAATTGATCGGGAACGCACAAAGTTGTCGAACCGAATGAAACGCATTCGGGGGCAGATGGAATCCGTGGAGCGGAAGATTGAGACAGATAAGCATGACTGTGCGGATGTCCTTATGCAGTTGGCTGCGGTACGTGGCGGAATCAATAGCTTGATGGCGGAGATCCTCGAGGACCACATCAGGCTTCATCTGCTCCACAACGCCGATGCTTCGCTGACACCTGACCTGGGTGAAGATTTAATCGATCTTGTGCGGGCCTATTTGAAGTGAGCCATTGCAATCAGCGAAGCATTTGAATCAGTAACCATGCGTTTAGGCCCGCTATCAGGACAGCGACAGTCCAGCCTGTGGCGCGAAGAACGCGGTTGTTTGCGAAGCCTCCCATGATGTGGGAGTCACCGGTGAAACTGACGAGGGGAAAGACGGCGAAGCTCAGTTGCATGCTGAGAATGACCTGGCTGAAGACGAGCAGCTTGCCGGTGCCTGAGCTGCCATAGAGAGCCGTAACGATGACGGCAGGGACGATGGCAACCAGGCGCGTTATCAGACGGCGCAACCAGTTGGGCAGGTGGATATCGAGGAAGCCCTCCATCACAATCTGTCCGGCGAGCGTTCCGGTGATGGTGGAGTTCTGACCAGAGGCCAGCAGAGCAAGTGCAAACATCATGCTGGCTCCGGTAAAGCCAAGCAGGGGAGTCAGCAACTTGTAGGCGTCTTCAATCTCGGCTACTTCGAAGTGTCCATTTCGGTGAAAGACCGCCGCTGCGAGTATGAGGATTGCGGCATTGATGAAGAGTGCAAACGTAAGCGCAACTGCGGAGTCTATGTTTGCCAGGCGGATGGCATCGCGTTTGCCGGCGATGGTGCGTGGGTAGTCTCTGGTCTGCACGATCGACGAGTGCAGGTAAAGATTGTGAGGCATGACGGTTGCGCCCAGGATGCTGATGCCGATGTACAGCATGTCGGGGTTGGTGACGAGTGCTGCTGAGGGGACGAACAGGTGACGCAGGACGGGAAACCACTCCGGCCTTGAAAGAACGGTCTCGATACCGAAGAGTACGGCGATCGTCGCGATGAGCACCATGACGAACGCTTCAATGTAGCGAAACCCGCGGTGCTCCAGCAAAAGAATCAGCAGCACATCGAGGCTGGTGATGATAACGCCGGCGATCAGAGGAATATGAAAGAGCAGTTGAAGCGCGATGGCTGAACCGATGACTTCGGCCAGATCGCAGGCGGCGATCGCCACCTCGGCAAGGAGCCAGAGCGCGATGGCTGTGGGGCGGCTATAGCGTTCGCGACAGGCCTGCGCCAGGTCGCGTTCGGAGGCGATACCGAGCTTCAGCGCAAGACTCTGCAGGAGAATCGCCATCAGGTTCGAGGCCATGATGACAAACAGAAGCGTGTAGCCGTAGCGGGAGCCGGCAGCAAGGTCGGTGGCCCAGTTCCCGGGGTCCATGTATCCGACGGCCACCATAAAGCCTGGCCCGATAAACCCGAGTGCGCGACGCCAGAGCTGTGCAGATTGCGGCACCGCAACGCTGGAGAAGACGTTTGGCAGCGTCGGGCGCCTGCCGGTGGTCTCCGAAGCGGTCGAGATGGAAGTCAGTGTCTCCATAGCGCCACGCGTGTGGCTTAGCTTTAGTATGCCACATGTTGTTAACTATGGTTAATATTAAATGGATCTTACCTGGCGCGAACCCAGACTCTTTCGGCCGCCGATCTTCCAAGCGTTGATCTGCCAGCAGCAGTCTCGACTGCGATGGTTTCGTCGTAATTTTTCGAGTGAACTTTGACGGGTGTCTGCGGGCCGATACCGAGCTTGTGCAGGAAGAGAAGTAGTTTAGGGTCGCGCTCGTAGAGGTTGGCAACGATATAGTCGCTTTTTTCCTGCGCGTCGTAGAGAGGGATCAGGCCGCGCTTCCTTTGTCTGGCAGGGCTGTCGGGTAAAACGGCGTTGCCATGCGGGCACGTTCCTTTCTCCCCGAGTTTTTCGATCAGCTTTGCCTCGAAGGCGGGTGAAACGGCATGCTCAAGCCGCTCCGCCTCGTCGTGGACCTCGTACCATTCCATTCCGAAGACTTCAGCGAGCATGCGCTCGATCAGGTGATGCCGGAGCGCAGTTCTATATGCGGTCTCCTTGCCCTTTGCCGACAGGCGAACGGTGCCATCGTTCTTTACAAGCACATAGCCATCGCGCTTGAGCCGCTTGAGCGCCATTGTGACAGCGGGCGCAGAGACTGAGAGCCAGTGTGCAAGAGTTGCCGAGATGACATGCTCGCCCTCGCACTCCGCTTCGAGGATGGCTTTCAGATAGTCTTCTTTGGATACTGTGATCGATTTGTTCATTGGAAGCGTACCGTGGTTATTGATTGTGATTTAACTATAGCTAATTGCCGGAGGTGCCGGCTTGCGTCCCTCCGTAATGGAGGCGTAGCCTTGCTCTACACGGGAAAGGAGGATGATCCAGCCTATGAAAACTGACAGTAAGAGTTGCATTGAAAGACGTGAGGTGACTGAGGCTTAGAGCGTCCTGCTCTAGTCCTGGCGACTTCAGTAACTTGCTGAACGTACTCCGCCGAGGCCAATGTCCGAGCAAGGACGCCTCAGGTCAATCTCAACAGCTCACCGGTAAACGGCCTGCTATTCCATCGGGAGCGGGCCGTTTGCATTTGGTTCTAAAATAGCGGCATGACACCTCTGGTTATTGCTGGCAGGGCCTTTCAGTCGCGGCTGATTGTTGGAACAGGCAAGTACAAGGATGGGCCCGAGACGCAGGCCGCAATTGAAGCCTCAGGCGCGGAGATGGTTACGGTTGCAGTGCGCCGGGTTAACCTCGACCGGTCCAGCGAATCGCTGCTCGATTTCATCGATCCACGCCGCTATTTTCTGCTTCCGAATACGGCCGGCTGTTACACCGCAGACGAGGCGATCCGGGCGGCGAGACTGGGACGCGAGGTAGGCCTGTCGGACTGGGTGAAGATTGAGGTCATCGGAGATCAGGCAACGCTGTATCCCGATATTCAAGCAACACTGGAAGCCACCAGGGTATTGGTGAAGGAAGGGTTTACTGTTCTTCCTTATACCTCTGATGATATTGTATTTGCCAAAAGGCTGATCGATGCGGGAGCGGCTGCGGTGATGCCGCTCGGTGCTCCCATTGGCAGCGGACTGGGCTTGCAGAATACAGCCAATCTACGCATTCTTCGCGAGATGATTACTGAGGTGCCCTTGATTGTGGACGCCGGTGTCGGTACGGCGTCGGATGCAACGGTAGCGATGGAGCTTGGATTCGACGGGGTGCTGATGAACACAGCCATTGCACAGGCGAAGGATCCCATCCTGATGGCCGAGGCGATGCAGCATGCTGTACTTGCGGGGCGGCAGGCGTTTCTTGCGGGACGGATGCCTCGCAAGCTGTATGCGACGGCCAGCTCGCCGCTGGAAGGAATCTCGCGGTAGCGGACTCAAAGTCGGCAGCAAATCTCCATGACGGAATGAAGTAAACTGCGCCCATGCGGGTCTTCGGAATCGACTGCGGAACGGAGTTCACCGGCTACGGTGTGATTGAGGTGGACAACGAGGCAAGAATGCCTCGATTGGTACATCTTGCCGCCGGAACGATCCGGTTGAATAAGAAAGACAGGGCCCCGCAGCGGCTGGCTCAAGTCTACGCCGAGCTGACTGCAATGATGGCGCTGTATCGGCCCGATGTGGTGGCTGTCGAGGAGGTCTTCTTCTCGGCGAATGCGAAGTCGGCATTGAAGCTGGGGCAGGTTCGCGGGGTGGCTTTGCTGGCGGCTGCATCCTCAGGACTTCCGGTTGCAGAGTACGCTCCATTGAAGATCAAGAGCGCCGTCGTCGGTTATGGACTGGCGGCGAAGGAGCAGGTGCAATTTATGGTGACGCGATTGCTTGAGCTTGAAGATGCTCCTGAGTCACCCGATGCGGCGGATGCGTTGGCAATTGCGATCTGCCACATTCATTCGGCGCAGACGCTGGCCCTTCAGGGTGCGGGACGATGAGACAGGTTCTGCCAATGCTATTGCTCTGTTGGAGTGCCGCAGTGTGTTGCTCGCAATCCGCCGTTCCGGCAGGCACGTCATCGGCTACGGCGGCGCAAGCAGAGGTCAGCTTTCAGTTTGTACGTCCTGGCCTCGCAGTTCCTCGGTTCACCATTGCGGTTCATGAAGATGGATCGGGGAGCTACAAGGGGGAGACTGCGCCAGTGAGTGGCGGAACCAACGGTGCACTGCCGCAGCCCGCTTCGCCCGGGCAGGCGATCGATCAAAAGATCAAGCTAAGCGCAGCGACGACAGAGACGATCTTCAAAGCGGCGCGAACGCTGAACTACTTCAATACTGAGTGCGCATCGAAGGCGAAGAACATAGCCGATACGGGTAAGAAGACTTTGAGCTATGCGGGGCCCGATGGGCATGGGGCGTGTCTCTACAACTATTCAGAGAATAAGAGCGTTACTCAGTTGACCGAGATGTTTCAGGCCATTGCCTTCACCATGGACGAGGGACGCAAACTCGACTTCATGCATCGCTTCGACAGGCTGGGTCTGTACTCCGAGATTGATTCTCTGAGACACGAAGTGCAGGAGAAGAGAGCGCTCGAACTGCAGAACATCTCTTCTTCGTTGGCTTCGATTGCGAACGACGATGCACTCATGCAGAAGGTGCGGGAGAGGGCGGTCATGTTGCTCAACCAGGCTGGCGAGGCGAAGTAGCACTCGATTCTTACTTCCTTGCGATAGCTCGATAGAGGCGAGCCATCGCTTCCAGCTCTAGAGATTCGGCCCGGGCCTGTCGCGAAATATCGCCAGGCCATCCTCCACTAATGTCTGGCTGCGCATAGCCGGCGGCGCGTAGATTGTTCTCCAGCGTCTTGCGCTTTTGTGCGAAGCTCTGCTTGAGAAAGCGGTCGAAGCCAACAGGGTCGACCTTCAGTTCCGCGAACCTCGGTGCGAAGGTGAGGCGAAGCACAGTGGAAAAGACCTCGGGCGGTGGAGAAAAAGCCGCCGGCGGCAAGGTGAAGAGGTTCTCGACCCGGGCGTTCATCTGGGCTGTAGCCGAGAGCAGACCATAGTCACGTACTCCGGGCGAAGCTGCGACGCGATCCGCGACCTCGCGTTGCATCATGACGACAGCGCGAGACAGAAGACCGGCAGAGCCAGCGGAGAAGAGCTTGAGGAGGATGTCAGAGGTGATGTAGTACGGAAGATTGCCAATGACGTCGGCGGTCTCGCCTGGAGGGACGAGAGTGGCAAAGTCGACCTCGAGCACGTCGGCCTCGATGACTTCAACCTGAGACTGCTCTGTGAAACGCTGAGCCAGTGCGGGGGCGAGGTCACGATCCAGTTCGAGGGCGAGCAGTCTTTTGCAGCGCGGAGAGAGAATGCCGGTAATGGCGCCGCGGCCGGGGCCGATCTCAATGACCGTGCGCTGGCTGAGATCGCCCAGTGCATCGACGATGGCATGTTTTGCGTGATCGTCGACGAGGAAGTTCTGACCGAGTTTAGGCTTGCGCTTCACGCCGTGTGGTACGCTTTGACGGTTTCGTGCATCTCTTTGTATAGACTAACGTTTTGTGCTGGATGAGGGAGAAGGAATGCATATTGTTTTTGCGGCATCGGAGTGCGCGCCCTGGGCAAAGACCGGAGGGCTGGCCGACGTGGTCAGCGCCCTGCCGAAGACCCTGGTGAAGATGGGCCATAAGGTGCAGGTCTATCTGCCGTACTACCGGCAGGTCGCGAAAGCTGTACCGGATCTTCCGGTAGTGCTGCATAGCGTTACTGTGCCGTTTCCTTCGTACAACCGCTTTGTGCGGGTCCTCGACGGCGGCGACGCGGATGGCGTTCAGATGTATTTTGTCGATGCGCCTGAGTTGTTCGATCGAGAGAGCTTTTATGCAACGCCCTCGGGCGACTATCCGGATAACGCAGAACGATTTGGAACGTTTTGCAGGGCGGTGATTGAGGCGACGAAGGTCATCGGCGTGCCCGACCTCTATCATGTGCATGACTGGCAGACGGCGATGCTTGCGGTGATGCTGCGCTCGATCTACTACTTCGATCCAATGTTGCGCCATGTCCCGGCTGTCCTGACCATCCACAATGCGGGGTATCAGGGAACGTTTCCGCCCCGCACGATGGAGACGCTGCTGTTGCCATGGGATATGTTCACCTTCGAGAAGCTCGAGCAGTACGACAAGGTGAATTTTCTTAAGGGCGGCATCGTCTACTCCGACGCAATTACGACGGTAAGCCGGACCTATGCCGAGGAGATACAGACCGCTGAGTTTGGCAATGGACTCGAAGATACGCTGCGGAGGCGAGCCGGAGACTTGTTCGGCATTCTCAACGGGGCAGACTATTCCGAGTGGGATCCGGCCATCGATCCGCACATTGCAGCGCACTACTCCGTAAAAAAACTGGACGGCAAGAAGGAGTGCCGCCGCGACCTGCTGCATGCCTTCCGCTTTGAGAATACAGGAGAGGAGACGGCAGTGATCGGGTTGGTCTCACGCTTTGCGACGCAGAAGGGAATCGACTTCATCGTCGACATTATGGACCGTCTTCTGAAAGAAGACGTCGTTCTGGTGATGCTCGGAAATGGCGAGGAATACTACGAGCGACTGCTGGTTGAGATGGCTGAACGCTATCCAGACAAGGTGAGGGTGCAGGTTAAGTTTGACAATGTGATGGCCCACAAGATCGAGGCCGGATCGGACATCTTCCTGATGCCATCGCGCTATGAGCCAGGGGGGCTGAACCAGATATACAGCCTCAAGTACGGTACTATCCCAGTTGTCCGCGCGACAGGCGGGCTTCAGGATTCCATCGACGAGCAACCGGATGGAAGCGGAAACGGATTCAAGTTTTGGGGGTACGACTCGAATGCATTCCTGGAGGCCGTACAGCGTGCGCTTACTGCATTCCGCGATAAGAAAGTCTGGAAGGCCATGATGCTGCG
This sequence comes from Acidobacteriota bacterium, assembly GCA_018268775.1. Classification (GTDB taxonomy): domain Bacteria; phylum Acidobacteriota; class Terriglobia; order Terriglobales; family Acidobacteriaceae; genus Edaphobacter. The sequence continues at coordinate 31,151 of JAFDVV010000077.1, forward strand.
CGCGATGTCGCAGGACTTCTCCTGGGAGAAGCCGGCCGAAGAATATGTCCAGGTCTATGAACGTGCGATACAGAACCGGCTTTAGGCGGTACGGTTCCTACTCTGCAAGAAGTAGTGCAGGGGAATGCCCATCAGAATAATGAGCGTTCCGATGACGGAGTTGCGCGGTTGGTCGGCGAACGAGAAGATCAACAGGATGACCGCGGCGACGATGAACATCAGCGGTAGCACCGGGTAGCCCCACACGCTGTATGGGCGCTTGGCATTGGGTTCACGCCTGCGAAAGACAAATACCGTGCTTGCGGTGAGCGCGTAGAAAAACCACTCAGCAAAAATGGCGAGCGTAAAGAGCGCCTGGAAGCGGCCGATGGCCAGAAGCAGCAGCGAACTGAGGACTGCCTGCAAGATCAACGCCGATGCCGGGGTTTCGAACTTCGGATGAACGTAGGCCAGTTGTTTGAAGAACAGACCGTCATGCGCGGCGGCAAACGGCACTCGCGCCCCTGAAAGTGAAGAACCGACGAAGGTAGCGCAGATGCTGACGGCCATTCCCAACGAGACAAGACCTTCCCCCCACTTGCCGACGATCAAGCGCAACGCGTCCGCGGCAGGACGGTCAGCCGCCGCGATGGCGGCCGCAGGCATGACATATTGGATGGCCGCGTTCGTGAGCATATACAAACCGCCCACAATGGCGACTCCGCCAATCAGCGCCAGCGGCAGACTCTTTTGCGGTCGTTGTATCTCGCCTGCAAGCTGCGTTACATCGGTCCAACCGTCGTAGGCCCATAACGCGGCGATCAGCGCAACCATGAAGCCGGAGAAGCCCCCTCTGGCCCCCGCGAACTCCGTGGTGAAGTTTGACCAGGAACCATGGCTACCTGCAGCGCCAAAGCAGACACCGGCGATGACGACGATCAGCAGTATCTTGAGCCACGTAAGCGCGAGTTGTACATTGCCGGATTTGCGTGTTCCCAGAATGTTGAGGCCGGTGATGAGCCATGTCATCGCGATGGCGAAGATCTGGCTCCAGAGCAGATGGGCAAAGGCCGGCCGGGTGAGGAAACTGAAGACGGCGAAGGTGGCCAGAACCCGCGCCAGTCCCGCGGCAATGGTGGCTATGGACGCTGGTTTAGCTACGGTGATCCACGTCCACATGTAGAGAAAGCCCATGAGATCGCCGTAGGCCTCGCGGATGAAGGCGTATTCACCGCCGTACTTCGGCCGCTGCGCTGCAATCTCCGCATAGGTCATCGCTCCGAAGAGAGAGAGCAGGCCCCCGACGATCCACACGGCATAAACCATGCCAGAGGAGCCGACGGCGGCCATCATCTCGCGCGGGACAAGAAAGATTCCACTGCCGATGATGATTCCAACAACGATCGACGTTGCGTGCGATGCGTTTAGTACGCGGGGAAGTTCAGACCGTGGTTCCTGCATGTGGTTGGAGCGAGGGTAGCATATTTGTTTAGAAGAAGAACTTCTGCTCGTTCCAGTCGGCGGTCAGATTCTTCTTTCGTCCGCGGACAAGGTAGACATTGCGATGCTCGTACGGCATTGCGAAGGGATTGTCCATACGACCTGCGACTTCGACCGAGTCGTAGAAGCGGCGCATCTCTTCGGGAGTTGCGCCATTGACTACGATCATCACTTCACCCGTGTAGCCGTGGGGCCCCCAGAGCCAATAGTTGTTGTGGCCACCGACCGCAAATGGCAGGTCGTGACCGAGAAAATTGATAGCACTGGCCTCTCCGTAGTTGGAGCCGAAGATTCCGGCCTTGGCGCGGTCTTCGGGCGGCAGCGAGCGATAGATGCGAGTGACCTGGTCAACCTCCTCCTGCCAGCCAAAGCGATCGGCATAGAACTGGGGGAGGGGGCCGGTCTTGTTGTTTTCCGTACTGCCGGTGGCCCTGTCGAGATGCGTGGCTTTGGTGTACCTGAGCCAGGTGTCCGGTTTCATAACGGGGATAGACAGCGGGAGAACAACGAGGCCGAAGACGACCAGGAGCGCTTCATAGACTGGAAACGCGAAGACCCTGTTCGACACCACTGAACGGCGAAAGGCGAACCGCCTCTCCCATGCGATACCTCCAGCGGCAAAAAGAACTGGGTAGATTGGGATAGCGTAGTAGTCCTTCGCATGGAGCGCCATCATCATTGAGAGAAAGATGAGCCAGGTGTAGCCAATCCAGCGCCACGTCTTTGCGAGCGGGTTCCTGAGCAGCCAGACAAGGCCTGCTGCCCAAATGAAGATCGACAATGGTTGCAAGTTGAGGACCTGCGTAGCAAGAAAGGGCAGCGGCGCCAGCTCGACGTTCTTGTTGTGGACCCTGCCGTTATGCAGAAACTCAAGGGTAGGCCAGTGGTTCGAGACCTGCCAGATTAAATTTGACAACGCGAGCGCAACAAGCAGACCCACGCCGATCGCGGCCCATCGTGAGTTGAACAGCCTTCGTTGTGGCGTCAGCAATAGACCGAGTAGAAGGGCCAGCAAAAAGAATGTCATCGAAGGCTTGTTGAGCAGTCCTATGCCGCCGCAGATTCCGAACAATATCCACCAGCGGGCTTCGTTGGCCCCGCGCAGAATCATGATGAGTGAAAGCAAGCACCCCATCCAGAAGATGGACTCGAACGAGTTCATCGACAGAAAACTGTCCAGGCCGAGATACTGCGGGGCGAGCAGAATACCAATCATGGCAAGGACCTGTGCTGGGCGGCGGCCTCCAAGCGACCAGGCCAGGATTCCGGTCAACAGCACACGCCCTGCTCCCGCTGCGGCAGAAAAGAGCCGTATTCCGGCGAGTGAGTGCCCAAAGAGTGTCTCCGCAAGACGTGCCTGAAGCGCGACGATGGGGCCGTGGTCGACGTATCCCCAGGCCAGGTGGCGGCCGCAGATCAGGTAGTAGAGCTCATCGCGAAAGTAGCCATAGCCTATATGCGCCTCCCATAGGTTGGTTACGATATGCAATGCCAGCTTGATGGCGGCAAAGACAAGAGCCAGACGTACCGCTTCACGGAGTGTGATGTCGGACGAATGCACGAATGTCGTGCGAGCGGCAGCACTGGTTGCCATCAAGTGATCTCCTGAAGGTGAGCTTTTGGTCCCTGTGCAATGTACTACGTACGTAAGCATCTCAGGTTCCCTGATTTACTATTGTCTCGTTCGGAGACCCAAGCGGGGACTTTGCGGATCGAAAGGTTCAGAAGATGGATTGGACACCTGGTGGCCTTAGCAGCGATGTAGAAGACCGGCGCGGTTCCTCGGGCGGGGGCGGTTTCGGCGGCGGTGGACTCGGAATCGTCGGCATCGTCTTTCTGCTTGTTATCAGTCTGATTACGGGGCGCAACTACATTGGCAGCTATCTCGCCGGTGGAGGTCACGTCGCCACATCGTCCGGTGATAGACCTGCAGTTGAATCGCCAGCGGAGGACCGTTCAGCACAGCTTGTGTCGTTTGTGCTCGACGATGTACAGAAGACATGGGAGCAATTACTGCCCGAGCAGACAAAGCAACCGTATCGGCATGCCAGGCTGGTGCTGTTTCGGGACTACACACAGTCCGGCTGCGGTGTGGCCCAGTCTCAAACGGGGCCTTTCTACTGTCCGGCAGACGAGAAGGTCTACATCGACCTCGGCTTCTGGGATGAGTTGCGGCGCATCGGCGGAAGCACTGCGGACTTCGCGCAGGCCTATGTGGTCGCGCATGAGTTGGGGCATCATGTGCAGAACATCCTGGGTATTGAGAGACAGATGCGCCAACTCTCCGCGCGAAACCCCGGCCAGCAGAATGCCTTGTCCGTCAGGCTCGAGCTGCAGGCCGACTGTCTGGCCGGTGTATGGGGACACTCAGCCGCGCAGCGCGGTATCGTTCACGAGGCCGATGTGCAGGATGGTCTGAGCGCGGCTGCCGCGGTCGGCGACGATCACATCCAGAAGATGTCACGCGGCGCGGTCAGTCCGGAGAGCTTCACACACGGAACCTCCGCACAGCGACAAAGCTGGTTTATGAAAGGGTTTCAGCAGGGCGATATCAGCGCTTGCAACACATTCCAGAACGGCGTGAACGACAGCTTTTGAGTGCTACCTTTCACGCGACGTTGGTGTTGATTGCCGGCTTCTCTGCCAGGAAGACGCTGACCACGGTACCATGAGCTGATTCGCCTGTGTCGCTTGCCAGGTCGATCGTTCCCCCGTGCTTGTGGATGATGCCTCGACTGACCCAAAGCCCCAGCCCGGTACCGCGTTCTCCTTTGGTGGTGAAGAAGGGTTGAAATAGATGTGGACGCACTTCGTCGGAGATGCCTTTGCCGTTGTCGGCGATGATGATAAGCGCACCCGGCGGCATCTTATGCCCCGCGCTGTTGATTCCAGCGGGTAGAGCAGAGGCGCTGATTCGAACCTCGCCCCCAGAGTCGGCGGCTTCAGCCGCGTTGGTAATCAGGTTCGTGAAGACCTGGCGTAGTTCCGCCGGAAAGGCATCGACAAGGATTGGCCCGGGAATGTCGGAGTTCACCGTAACGCCAAGCTCCTGGAAGCGATGTTCCATCAGCAGAAGTATCTCTTTCAGTATCTGTTGGAGATCGACAGCGACGGGTGCCTTCGACTCGCGATAAAGTCCAAGCATGGCACGGCTAATCTGAGTCACACGGGCGAGCTCACGTTCCGCCATGTCTACAAATTGCTTGAACTCCTCTTCGGTGACGCCGTTTTTCATCAGATAAAGAAGATTGGAGACGGAGTCCAGCGGGTTGTGTATCTCATGCGCAATAGTTGCCGCGAGCCGCCCTGCGACGGCCAGCTTCTCATTGGCGAGCAGGGCTTCCTGGGTTCGGCGCTCCATGGTGATGTCGCGGAAGACAAGCACAACGCCGACGGTCTCTCCTGTCTGGTCTCGGACCGGAGCGCCGCTATGCGCAATCAATATCTGTGTCCCGTCCTTTCGGATCAGGGCTGTATTGCTGGCCAGCCCGACGACAGTCTTCAGACGCATCACCTTGGCTACGGGAGTCTCAAGAGGTTGCCGTGTATGCTCGTCGGCGATGTGGAAGACACCCTCAAGCGGAAGGCCGACGGCGTCAGCTTGCGACCAGCCGGTCAACTCAGCGGCCACGGGATTCATCATCTGGATTCGCCCGGAAGCATCGCAGGTGACGACGCCATCTCCGATGGAGTCGAGCGTCGTGCGCAGGCGTTGCTCGGACTGGAATATCTCCTCGGCCCTGCGTCCAAGTATTTCAAGCGAGCTTCGGTACGCCGAAGATACGGCGTGGAGACGGCTGCGCATGAACAGGCCGATCAGAACTCCCATGCCTAGCGCGATGGCAATCAGCGCCTCCAACATGTTGCGCACCTGGCGATGCCATTGGGCGATGCGAACAGTACGGCGCGCTTCCGCGTGTTGCGTGATCGAGTCGATGTCCTGCCGGACCTGGTCCATCAGACTCTTGCCATAAAGGTTCAGATTGACATCGTTTGTATGGCCGCCTGCGCGCACGAGCGAGATGATGGGCAGAGCAAAGGCGTCACGCCACGTCTGATGTTCATTGCGAAGGTCCTCGACGTTATAGCGTTGCTCTGCATCTGTGCCGGTAAGGGCGGCCAGCTTCTCAAACTCGGATGGCAGGCGGTTTCCGGCGTCGTTGAAGGGTTGCAGAAAACGCTCGTCGCCGGTAGTTTCAAATCCTCGCAGACCGGACTCTTCGTCGATGATGAGTTTGGCCACCAGGCTGGCCTGTGCAATGCGAGCATCCGTCGTCTGAATGATGCCCACGGTCTCGTTGGCACCGCGCATCTGCCAGTAGAGCGCCCCGGCGGTCAGCAAAAGCGCAACAACCGGAAGCAGAAGTGCCTGCTGCAGAATTCTGTTGAACTGGCTTAGGTTCACGGCCCCTCACCTATCGTTTTGCCCGGCAGGTTCAGGGCGTCTTTATCGACTGAAAAAGAGCTTCGAGCTTGCTCAAAAGAACCGGTGCGCCCTCGCCCTTTGTCATATAGAGATTGACGAGGGAGGTCACTTCAGCCGGTAAACCAAGATATGCGGACAGCAGGAGGATCGGTATCGACGGTTTGATCTGGCGCATGCGCCCTGCCACTTCACCGCCGTGCATCCCAGGCATGGAGTAATCCAGAACAACGGCTTCCACGGGTTCGGTCTCGAAGATACGCAGTCCCGAGGCGCCATCCATGGCCGTCAATACCCGGTAACCCGCGCGTTCCAGCAGAACCTTCCGGACCCTGAGCCCGATGAGTTCGTCGTCCACGCAAAGAATAAGGTGCGAGGTCTCTGTCATAAGGTGATCAACTCGATCAGAAAAGGGAGCAAGCGATACAAAGTTACCTTCGTCAGTATACAGGGCACCGGACAACCGAAAGATTTAACGATTCATCGTACATTTGCAAAGTATGAACCGAAGGTGGGCTAAGCTGAGGGGGCGGGAACGCGTACGCAATCGAGGTCTAACCTTTTGAATCAGACGATCTTTGTACTGGAAGACGAAGCGGACATCTCCCGGCTGGTGCAGTATCACTTGGAGAGTGCCGGGTTTACAGTTCGCCCCTACTTGACGGCCAGCCAGATAATCTCAGATGCTGAACGGCAACCGCCCGCTCTGTTCTTACTGGACATCATGGTGCCGGGGGGCGACGGCTTGGATCTATGCCGCCGTCTGAGGCAAAACCCCACATTGAGTGTGGTACCCATCATCTTTCTCACTGCGCGTGCCGCGGAGAGCGATCGCGTGCACGGCCTTGAGCTTGGGGCCGACGATTACATCACCAAACCCTTTGGGACACGCGAGCTGATTGCGCGCGTCAAAGCGGTGCTGCGCCGGTTCGAGCGCCCAACGTCTCCGTCGGTCATCAGGTTTGAGGATGTTGAGATCGATGCCGGCGCCATGCAGCTCCGGGTAAAGGGCGAGCTAGTGACCACCACGGCGACGGAGTTCCGGCTGCTCGACTATCTGGCGCGCCATCCTGGGCGTGTCTTCAGTCGAGATCATCTGCTGGATGCAGTATGGGGCGATGCGCGCTTCGTTACGCCGCGTTCGGTCGATGTATATGTGCGCAGGATCCGCGAGAAGATTGAAGACGATGCGGAGACGCCGCGGTATCTTAAGACCATGCGCGGAGCAGGTTATCGTTTTGAGATACCGAAGACGGCCCAGATTCCGGCATAGAGAGCGTTCCAACCGTGTCGCGTAGCCTGTTCTTTTCGTTTTTTCTTCGGATGACGATCGCATTGGCGTTTGTGGCGCTAATGCGGGTGTGGTTTACACCGCGCGGCTGGATTCTGGGATCTGTGCTGGTTCTGCTATGGGCCGCAATCAACGCCTTCCTGTTCTCACGATCGGTGCGCCGCAGTGTCCTTCCTCTCGAGGTCGCAACCACAGCCATTCCTGAGCGGCCCGTGGGCTTCGTTGGCTCGCAGTTCAGCGATTTCGAGGGGCTGGCGCAAGCCATATCGGCTGCGTCGGCGCACGTCGAACGGGTATTGCACAAATCCGCTGAGAGCAGGCGAGAGCTCGAGGCCATGATTGACAGTATGCAGGACGCAGTGGTCGCGGTCGACCAGGCGGGCCGCATCCAATGGACCAACCAGCGAATGGAGAAGCTGCTCCCAACCGGCTCCATGGGGGCGGCGGTCCGTGTTGGCCATGCCTTGGTCCAAACAATCCGCGACCCGGATGTGCTGGCGTGTGTGCGTTCGGCATTGGAAGAGCGGACAATTACCGAGCGGCGTTCAACTTCATTGCTGCCCGGAAGAATCTTCGAGGTGGCGGCGTCGCCCATGCCCGGTGGCGGGGCTGTTGCAGTACTGCACGATATTACGCGGATAGAACAGGTAGAGCGTACACAGCGCGAGTTTGTTGCGAATGTAAGCCATGAACTGCGAACGCCACTAACATCCATTACCGGGTATGTTGAGACGCTGCTGGATCATGAAGCCGGCCTCAGCCCACAGGCTCGTGAGTTTCTAACGACCATCCACAAAAACGCGACCCGTATGAACCGGCTGACGGAAGATCTGCTGCTGATGGCGCGAGTCGAGTCGTCGGAACTCGAGTTGCATCCGGTCGCCGTCTCGGCCGAAGTATTGATACGCGATGCTGTGCAGGCGATGAGTGGGATGGTTCAGGACGAAGAGGCCGTGCTGGAAGTTGGCCCTACAACGGGATGCGCGATATTTGCCGATCAGGATGCAATCGTTCAAGTGCTGAGCAACCTGATCGAGAACGGAATTAAGTACGGCAAATCAAGGGGCAACGGTCATAGCCGCATCGTGATCAGTGCCTATGAGGTGACAGACCCCGCGGACAGCGTAGAGTTCAGTGTGCGCGACTTTGGTCAGGGGATTGCCTCGGAACACCTGGTAAGGATATTCGAGAGGTTCTACAGGGTAGACAAAGCGCGTTCGCGAGAGTCCGGTGGGACGGGCCTTGGCCTGGCCATTGCCCGCCACATCATCCAGACCCAGGGTGGAACTATTCGGGCGGAGAGCGAGCTGAATGCCGGAAGCAACTTCCTCTTTACGCTTCCGAAGGCTTCGCCTTCCTCTATCTGATTGTTTTTGCTGTTTTTGAAGCCGATGTAACCTTGCGTTAACAATCCCCGGTCAGACTGAAAGAACGATCTTTTGAAAGGGTTTGGGAAAGAGTGAAACGATTGGTATTTGCGGCTGGCGTTCTGGCCCTGTTGGCCATGCCTGCTGGCGCGCAAAGTATCAATGGCGCTGGGGCGACCTTCCCATATCCGATCTATTCGAAATGGTTCAGTGAATACAACCGCATCCACCCCGACGTGAAGATCAACTACCAGTCGATCGGTTCGGGTGGCGGGATACGTCAAGTCTCCGACGGCATTGTGGATTTCGGCGCGACGGACAGCCCAATGACAGACCAGCAGATTGCGTCCGCCAAGGTGAAGACCGTTCATATTCCTACAGTGCTTGGCGCAGTTGTTCCGGTGTACAACCTGCCCGGCATCACGAAGGACCTGAACCTTTCCGGTGAGGTCATTGCCGATATCTATCTTGGCAGAATAAAGAAGTGGAATGATCCCAGGGTCGCGAAGGACAACCCGGGAATCAATTTTCCCGATCAGCCGATCCTTCCTGTCTATCGCTCCGATGGAAGCGGGACAACGTATATCCTTACCGACTTCCTGGCCAAGGTTAGCCCGGAGTGGGCCAGCCGAGTGGGGAGAAATACCTCGGTCAGGTGGTTTGCCGGAATCGGACAAAAGGGAAATGAAGGTGTAGCGGGTCTGGTCCGCCAGGCACCGTATGCCTTTGGATACGTCGAGCT
>JAFDVV010000078.1:0-22638 GCA_018268775.1 Acidobacteriota bacterium
ATTTGCCTCAATGCCAATATCGGGCGCCAGTTCGAATTCATCCAAGGTTCCTGGCTTCAAAGCACTACCTTCGGCGGACTGCGGGATGAAGATGATCCGCTTGTTGGCAATAGAGAAGGCCTGACAGGATGTCCCGCCAATCGGTTCTCGTTTCCGACGCATGAAGGCTTGCGACAGAAGATCCATAACATTCCTCGCTTCATCACAGTTTGCGGTGGAGCATATTTTTTTCTACCTGGAATCCGTGCGCTTCGTTATATCGCGCACTTTGGCAATAGTCAGTAAATGGAGGTGCGTCATGAAAGACATTTACACCAGCATTGCCTCTGATCTGCCGGGGCGAGCGATACGGTTGGCAGTTGCGAGCTGCACCATAGCCTTTCTGATCCTGTTGCAGGGCTGTAACGGAACCCCGGGCGTTACTGGAATCCCGGGCCACGTCAAAGACGAGGCGCGCCTTGCCGATCGTCCAGCAAGCAGTTTTCCGGCCGCCGACGAAGACTACTTTCACGACATGGATGGAGGGATCGCTCTCACCCCCGACGAGATCAAGGGCCGTAATACATGGATTGTATGGACCGCGGGCAATGACCGGATGTGGGATCTCCTGACAAAGACCAGCGTAGGAAATCTCGACTTCCTGAAGACAATCTCTTCCTATCCCACATTGAAAGCAACCCGCGACAATCGGTGGGAGTACCTTGGCCTGCTGAACGAACCCTGCATGGTGAAGGCCACTGGCCCCGATCCAAACCGCTATGGACTCTGGCTCGATCATAGAGATCCCAAGTGCGGTCCTGATCCTTTTGAAAATGAGCAGAAATATCCCGGCGTAAAGATAGGTGCACGAGGCAGGAATATCGACGCCGGTTCCTACTACGGTTACGCCACCGGCATTGTAGGACTCCGCCTCTTCCCCAATCCCGATTTCGATGAAGCCGCACAGAAGAAATGGGACGCAAAGCGCTTTTACACCGACCCGAAATACTATCTCTCAAAAGACCTCATTCGCCCTTACCGCGTCGGTATGTCGTGCGGCTTCTGCCATGTGGGGCCCAACCCGGTTAAACCTCCTGCCGCCCCCAACAACCCCAAGTGGGAAAACCTCAGCTCCAATGTAGGATCGCAGTACTTCTGGATCGACCGCATCTTCGACTGGAACCCGGAGGCCAGCAGCTACGTCTTCCAACTCTTTCACACCTCCCGGCCTGGCACGCTCGATACCTCTCTTATTTCGACCGACAACATCAACAATCCGCGAACGATGAATGCGATTTACGATCTCGGACCGCGGCTCGATCAGGCGCTTCGCTGGGGCAAGGAACATCTTGCCGACGGGCAGAAGGACAACAAACAATTCAATGACTACGTCTCCTCCGGTCCATTAACGCGCCTCTACACAGCGCCCGACATCGTCCAGACACCGCGTGTGTTGAAGGATGGATCGGACTCGGTTGGAGCATTGGCCGCACTCAATCGCGTCTACCTGAATATCGGCGCGTTCAGCGAAGAATGGCTGCTGCACTTCAACGCGCTGGTTGGAGGCAAAGAAGTAACGCCCATCAAAGTTATCGACGCGCGCAACAACTCCGCCTACTACGAAGCGACTGAAAATCAAACACTCGACATGGCACTCTTCTTTCTCAAGAGCACCGGCCCCCATCTACTCAAGGACGCTCCAGGCGGCCTTGCCCACATCACAAAAGATCAGGCGGTCCTCAAACGAGGAAAGATTGCATTTGCCGAGCGATGCGCCCGTTGTCATTCCAGCAAATATCCAACTCCCCCTGCAAACGCAGATCCGGCGAGTTGTGCAGGCCCTGGCTATATGGACTGTTGGAACCGGTACTGGGAATGGACAAAGACGGAAGACTACAAGGGCAAGATGCGCCAGATCGTCCTCGCTCCCGATTTCACTCAGGACAACTACCTGTCAACCGAGCTTCGCGTTCCCGTCACCCTCTTGCAGACGAACGCCTGCAGCCCTCTCGCCACGAACGCAATCGGCGGAAATATCTGGGACAACTTTTCGTCGCAATCCTATAAGGATCTTCCCTCTGCCGGCACAATCACCATCTACGATCCATTTACTGGCCAGCCAAAACCCTACACGCTTCCCGCCGGGGGCCGAGGCTATACTCGTCCTCCTTCCCTCATCAGCATCTGGTCGACTGCGCCATTCCTGCTGAACAACAGCCTTGGCAAATTCAACTCAAGTCCATCTGTCGAAGCGCGACTCGACTCCTTTCAGGACTCCATCGAACAACTGCTCTGGCCCGAGAAAAGACAAACCGACTCCGTCCTCGGGAACAAAGTCCCTGGAACGATCGACCGCACCACCGACCGCAGCTATCTTCGTGTAGCAAACGGCTACCTGCCCGACTTCCTCCAGGCGCTTCATGGGCCTCTCGCGCGGCTTGCCCCATGGCTCTTCGGCGAAGACGGTATCCAGATCGGCCCTATTCCCAAAGGCACGCCCGTCGGACTTCTTGCGAACCTGAACGTTGTTCCTGAAACCCACGATCCTATTCAACGGGCCGCATACCAAAAGCGGGTACTTGAGGTTCTTGTGAGCGCTAAAAACAAGCTCAAGGACCTTCCAGCGGACGCGACAGACGACGATGTTAAAAAAGCATTCGCCGACCTTCAGGCTCCACTTATGGAACTGAGCAAATGCCCCGATCTCGTCGTCAACCGCGGCCACTACTTCGGCACGAGCTACTTCGCCGAAGAGCCCCCGCTCAGCGATGAAGACAAACGCGCGTTGATCGAATACCTGAAGACCTTCTAGCAGTGGCAAGGGCTGCATCGGCCCAGTAGACTCCGTTCGCTGGGCCGTGAATTTGCAGCTTAAACCCGGCTGGGACCGCCCGTTCTCTCGGTGGCGTTGGCGTCGTTCCAGCGAAGCAGTTTCCTCATCTCTTACGCAGCCAAAGTTCGTCTCTCACGTATGCTGAAGATACTCATCCCATTTTAGGCAGCGGACAGACCTCAACGAATGCGCACCAGGCTCGAACACTACTTTGGCTTTGCCTCCCGCCATACAAACTGGCGCACAGAGATTCTCGCCGGTTTTACAACGTTCATCACGATGGCGTACATCATCTTCGTCAACCCAGCCATTCTGCACGAAACCGGGATGCCGATCGCGGCAGTCACTGTAGCAACCTGTCTCTGCGCCGCATTCGGAAGCATCTTGATGGGGACCTTGGCCAACTATCCGCTGGCACTCGCACCAGGAATGGGCCTGAACGCCTATTTCACATATACGGTGGTAAAGGCCATGCACGTACCGTGGCAAACGGCACTTGGAGCGGTCTTCCTCTCTGGCGTTATCTTTCTCATCCTCACATTCACCGGGGTTCGCCAATTACTGGTCAGCGCAATTCCCCATCAACTCCACGCGGCGGTCGCCGGTGGCATCGGTCTCTTTATTGCGTTCATTGGCTTCCGTAACGCCGGTATCATTGTCCCGAACCCAGCGACTACCGTTGCTCTCGGCAACTTGAAAACGCCTGCTACAGCCCTGGCGCTTTTTGGCCTCGTGCTCATCGCCGTCCTGCAGGTCCTTCGGGTGCGTGCGGCAATGTTGATCGGCGTGCTTGGAACCATGGGCGTCGGCATCCTCTTCGGCCAAGTCCACTGGCAGCCAACGCCTTACAACCTGTCGGCCCTCCGGGAAACCGCTTTCCATCTTGATATTCCGGGCGCGCTGCACATCGGTGCCGCTGAAATTGTCTTCGTCTTCTTGTTCGTCGATCTGTTCGACAACATCGGCACGTTGGTCGCAGTGGCGGACCGCGCCAATCTGATGACCGCGAAACATACCATCCCGCGTCTCAACCGCATCTTTTTTGCAGACGCCACAGCCACCATACTCGGTTCGCTCACAGGCACAAGCACCGTTACCAGCTACATCGAATCTTCGGCAGGCGTTGCCGCAGGAGGGCGAACCGGCGTCACAGCGATCGTCACTGGGCTCCTATTTGCAGTTTCTCTCTTTGTCGCGCCTTTACTAGGGGCCATTCCTGCCTTCGCGACATCGCCCGCGCTCATCCTCGTCGGCGGACTGATGCTTACCGGCCTTGGCCAGATCGAGTGGGCCGAACCAGTCATCGCAATTCCGGCATTTCTCACCGTAACTACGATTCCCCTCACTTGGTCCATTGCGGATGGTTTGAGCTTCGGCCTTACCAGCTACGCCGCGCTGGAGATATTCACCGGCCGCGCAAAGCGATCAAACTGGATGCTCTATCTACTCGCCCTTCTATTTCTTCTCCGGCTCTTTTTTCTTCATCGAGCATAACGAAAAGGGCCTCGGACATGCCGAGGCCCTTCTCCTATTCCACTTCATCATTATCGGCTGCCGAGTGTTGGCGGGGTCCTTGGAGCGGCTGCGCCGGTGCTTACTCCATCCTGTACCGCCTGGTACGAGATCACAGTCTTTAGCGTCTCGTATGGAACGCCGTTGAGCGGCAACATATGTCCATTCACTACCAGCATGGGCGTCTGCTCAACCGCGACATCCTGCGCCAGCTTGATCGATGCCTCAACGGCCTTCTTCGTCTCCTCCGTTGCAGCACAGGCGTCAATTGCGGCTGAATCAAGACCAGCCTTCGCAACAGCATCTTTCAATGTTTTGTCGCCTGCGTCCGGTGTCAGGGCTGCCTGGTTGTCGAAAACCGCAGCGGCATACGTAAAGAAGGCGTCGTTCCTCTGCTTCGTAACGCAGTATCCATACGCTGCCGCTTTGAAAGCGAAGGGGTGAATCTCAACCAGGGGAAAGTTTTGAAAGACGATGTGCGCATTCGGAAAATCCTGCGCGAGCCTGTCCATCGTCGCCTGTGCCTCTTTGCAGTGCGGACATTGCAGATCGGCGAACTCCACCAGCATCAGGTCCTTGCTCGTTGCGCCGCGATATGCACCGTCCGCCTTGTCCTGCAAAAGCTTGCGGGTGTCGGCAAATGGAGTCGCGCCAAAGTTGATAACGTTGGCATTGTCCGCGATAGCATGCTTGCCGTCAGGCGTCACGAAGAACGACGTGGAAGCGACCTTCGCGTTCGGACCTTTGTCCGAAACAAACACTACGACCTTGCTAACGCCGGGAGCCTGCGTATTCTGGATGGCCTCGACACGCCAGATACGATTCGCGTCGTAGCCCCATAGGGCCTTCAAAAACGAGTTGACCGTGTCAACCGTCGGCGTCGCAGCCGTAAAGTATTTTGCGTTGACCGGCGGGAAAGGGTCGGGACGGCTCGAAGGATCAAGCGATTGCAATTGAAGCGGGGGCTTGGGAGCAGGAGCGGCCTGCGATGCTGGCGTCACAGCCGTAGAAGCTCCCGCCTGGGCCCGCCCTACTGAGGCCACACACAACGATGATGCCAATACTGCCGATAAAACAATAGCTTTTCTCTTCAAGGAAAACCCTTCCTTCGCAAGTTTTATGTCGCACACGCTATTAAACCTGAACCCTGACGGCTATGGGAAATCTTCGCCCGGTGCCGAACGATTTCTGCGTCACCTTTAAGACGGGCGCCGCCTGCTGACGTTTATATTCGCTCCTCTCAACCAGCTTGAGCACCGATTGCACCAGCCCGGCATCGACATTCTGTTCGCTGGCTATCTCTTCAGCCGAAAGATAACGCTCAACATATGCCTCAAGTATCGGATCGAGCACGTTATACGGGGGCAGTGAGTCTGTATCGAGTTGGCCCGGCCGCAGTTCAGCCGACGGCGGCTTCTCCAGCGTATTGCGTGGAATGATCTCCTTCGATCGATTGGCATACCGCGACAAAGCGTAGACCCGCGTCTTGTAGACATCGCCGATCACCGCCAGCGCCCCAACCATGTCGCCATATAGAGTGCAGTAACCTACGGCCATTTCACTCTTATTACCCGTCGTCAGTACCAACGCGCCAAATTTATTCGAGAGCGCCATCAACAGCGTTCCGCGAATGCGCGGTTGAAGGTTCTCCTCAGCAAGCCCAAAGGATGAACCTTGAAAGAGCGGAGCCAGTACAGATTGAAACTGTGCAAAGATATCGTGAATCGGCAGCAGCTCAAACCGTATGCCAAGATTCTTTGCCAGGCACCGAGCGTCTTCAATCGAGCCAAGCGAGGAGTACTCCGTCGGCATGCCAACGCCAACCACATTCTCCGCGCCAAGCGCTTCTACCGCTATCGCAGCCACCAGCGCCGAATCGATACCCCCGCTCAGACCAATCAGCACCTTGCTGAAGCCGCACTTTCGTACGTAATCCCGCGTTCCAAGGACCAACGCCTGCCATAACTCTGCCGTATCGTCGCAAGCAGCAGGGGCCGCGCGCGAAACATCTTTCGTGTCGACGACAACCAGGTCCTCCGCGAAACACGCGCTACGCGCTATCACACTCCCGTCCGGCGAAAGCGCAATCGAAGAACCGTCAAACACCAGGCCATCGTTGCCTCCGACCTGGTTCACCATCAGCACATAGGCTTTATGGCGTTTCGCGATCGCGGCCAGCATCTGCTGCCTCACCCCCGGCTTCCCTTGCCAATACGGCGAGGCGGAGATATTCAGAATGATGCGTGACCCGCCGCTCGACTGTTTCTGCTGCATCAGCGCATCCACAGGATCGACCGGATAAAGCTGGCGCGGCCAGAAGTTCTTGTCGTTCCAGGCATCCTCGCAGATCGTGATGGCGACCGGGCTGCCGTCCATTTCCAGGAGTGCCTGCGACGAAGCAGGCTCAAAGTAGCGTTGTTCATCGAAAACGTCGTAAAACGGCAGCAGCATCTTTTGCTGTACAAAAGCTGGCTCACCAGCCCTCAGCAAAGCCGCAACATTGCGTACACGTTTGCCGACGTGCCCATCCGCGGGCAGTACAGTCCCTACGAGCAGTTGAGGCCGATCTTGTCCTGCCGTCCATGCCGCGATCTCCCGCAACGCCTCCAGCGCTCTATCGACAAACACCTGCTTTTCAAGGAAATCGGCTGGGGGATAACCGCATACCGCAAGTTCGGGAAAGACAACAAGGTCGACGCCTTGTACGCTTGCTCGCCCGGCATATTCAAGGATTTTTTTCGTATTTCCGGTAAAGTCGCCGACCGTAGGGTTTATCTGCGCCAGAGCTATCTTCACATCTTGAGTCTAACGCTTTGTCCCGCCTTGCGTGGATTGCTCAGCTTCCCGTGCCGCTGATGACCACTCCCACTGTCCGGGCAAGTATCTTCATATCCAGCCACAGGCTCCAGTTCTCAACGTATGCGGTATCCAGAGAGATGTAGCTGTCGAACGAAGGGTCCTGCCGGGCCTCAACCTGCCAGAGCCCCGTTATGCCAGGCAGCACATTGAGGCGTCGCAGGTGCGACAGATCGTACTGCTCCACTTCATTCGCAATCGGCGGCCGCGGTCCGACCACGCTCATATCTCCGCGTAAAACGTTGTAGAACTGCGGCAACTCGTCCAGCGAATACTTGCGCAAAAATGCGCCGACCCTCGTAATACGAGGATCGTTGGCAATCTTGAATAGAACGCTGTCGCGCTCATTCATGTGCGCCAACTGCTCTTTCAGTTTGTCGGCGTTCGCCACCATGGTACGGAACTTATAGCAGGTAAAGGTCCGTCCCTTTCGCCCTATGCGTTGCGCACGATAAAAGATCGACCCACCGGAATCCAGTCGGATGGCAACGGCTATCGCCAGCATCAACGGCGACAGTACAACCAGAGCAAGCGAAGACACGGTAATATCCAGCGCGCGCTTCAATAGAAAGGCCCCCATCGGAAAATCTTTCCGATGCAATGGAATTGTCGGAAACTGTCCTATATATTCCACTGGCGCATTCCACGCCAAACCGTCATAAAGATCGGGCACAACCCGTACGTCAATTCCAGCGAGTCTGGCCTCTTCAACCATTCCAATGACGAGTTTTTTGTCCCCCGGCACTGAAAAAAATATCTCATCTACGAACAGTGAGCGGGCCAGAGATACGCAGTTGCGGACATCTCCGATGACATCGGCACCTCCGCTCTCCGCCTCGCGTTCGGTCAGAGCGACAAACCCTTTGAAACGAAACCCGAGGTGCTCCAATGAGTCGAGATGGTTTCTCAACGCGTGAGCTACACGTCCAGCTCCAACGATAAGAACATTTCGCGTTTGAATGCCTGCCCGGCAGCGGCGATAAACGACACGCCGCCATAGCGCGCGCCGTATGCACAACAGTATCGTCGAAAGCACCACGGTCGACATGACCACTGCGCGCGAAATCGCCGCACCTTCAAAAAGATAGAGAGCCCCGCAGAGAAGCAACCCCGAGGTCAGGACGCCTTGAATCGTCATCCGCAGTTCATGAAGGCCACTGCGATGCTGAATCTGTCCATACAGACCGTACGATCTGGTCAGAAATACGACGCAACCGGCAAACCAGCAGAGATAAAGAACAAGAGAGCGAGGAGATGCCTGAATCACGTGCGGCGCAGCGGTTGTAAACGTTGTAATACCTGCCGGAACCGCGGCATTCAACCGCAAAGCAAGAACAGCCGCCAACAGCACAGTCATCAGATCCAGCGAAGCCCATACCAGGCTTGTTACTGAAGGCCGGCGAAAAATACCAAACCGGGATGCACTACGGCTCCGCGTCCTGCGTCCTGAGACAATTACTTGCTGGAGATAATCTGGTGTCGCCATCTTGAACGCCTTTCACTTATTCCAAGGCTCAACGGTTACAGACCGCGGAACGCAGTCCTTCCCCATAAAACAATCAACTCAACAATGTGGCTCATGCGTTGATGCAACCGCCAACGATGTAGACCCAGCAATCTCAGACAAGATAAGCGGCCTTCAAACTCTGTTCAACTCTAAGAGAAGGATACTTGCCGCCAGCACACACTTGCAATCACCCTTGAATGACACGTTTGGGGAGGAGTGATTGCAGTTAACACCATTGTGTGATTGATAAACTCGTTTTCGGGTTGCCAGCAAAATTGAAATCCCCTGCAACGGACGTTAGTTGCCGCGCCGGCAGGCCACCACACTAAATAGCTGGAACCACAAGCTCGTCTAGATTGAGAAACTCCTTAAGAACAGGGTCTTCGCTCGCTTCCATCTCCTCCATTGTTCCAAAGAAATGTGCCTTTCCCGCGTGAAGAAACACTACGCGATCGGCAAGTTTTTTTGCGAAGCGCATATCGTGCGTCACGACGATGCTCGTCAAGTGCAATTGTTGTTTCAACCGCTCAATCAGGTCGCCCAGCAGATGCGCCATCAAGGGATCGACCATCGTTGTCGGCTCGTCATACAAGATTGCCTCAGGCTGCGCCGCCAATGCTCGCGCAATTGCAACCGACCGCTTCATCCCGGTCGAAAGGTCGGAGGGCAAAAGGTTCTCCATTCCGGCAACTCCAACCATTTCGAGCAGCCCCTTTACCACTTGCAAAATCTGCTCTTCGCCAAGGTCCCCGCGCTCGCGAAGTGGAAATGCTACATTTTCGCCGACTGAAATCGAATCGAACAGCGCTCCATTCTGGAAGACCATCGTCACCTTGCGCCGTACCGCCTGCATCTCCCGCTCGGTATATCCGGCAATATCGTCTCCAGCCACCCGAATCGTTCCGCGGTCTGGCTTGAGAAAGCCCATCAGCATCTGCAAAGAGACTGACTTTCCCACGCCGCTGCGGCCCAGGATGCAAAGCGTCTCGCCCGGCAGTACGCAAAAGCTGACATCCTCCAGAACTACGAACTTTCCAAACGACTTCCACACATGCTCAAACGAGATATAAGGACGAGGATTGTCGTGGACGTCCGACACGGCATCGGCGGCGGCCTCATTCTGCTGCGCCGCCTGCCCCATAAACTCTTCAACCACGGGAGCCACATCCGGCGAGATCTCCGACGTCAATGAAGCAGCCTCATCCGAGACAGGTGCCGGGCCTTCAGTGCCGTTTGCTCTCGCCGACAACTCGTTCTCAGGTTGTCTCTCGTCCGCCATCCGCACCTCACGCATTATTGTTGCATCGCTTTTGAAGATCGCCGTGTATTACACATCCAGAGCGCCAGGGTATCGTTGCGCCGCGGCAAACTCATCGGGGGTGTTGAAGTTGGAAAACCACATCGGCAACGCCGCCCTTTGGGCTGCCGTTATCGCACCGCCCTTACCAAGATTGTCCAGATCTTTGAGAAATCTCACGGCCTCTTTCTCATTCCACTCGCGCAACAGCAACAGGTCTTTATCGCTCTTATTTCGCTTTGCCGCCAACCGCCGTACCGCATCTTTAAGCTCTGGAAAGAGCTTCAACCTGCCTGCATCCAAAGAGCCGCGCACATAGTCCGCAAGCTCGCAATGAAGAAGGCATAGAGCAGGCTGGACAACGCCATCCACGGAGAACAACGAGAGTCTCGCCTTGCTGTCGCGCAACACACTGTTCACCCAATCTCTCAGCAGCGCCGCTGGAACAAAAGGGCTATCCACTGGCACAATCAGCGCCCATCGTTTTGTTGTGTGTGCCAGCGCGGCTTCTATCCCGCCCAGTGGACCGCAGTTCGCATAATTGTCGCCAACAAGCGGAGCAAACGCAGCGAGTCTGGGGTCGCGGCTCAAGATACAAACATCGCCAGTGACCTTCCTCAGTTTTCTTACCGCATGCTCCGCCAGCGGCCAGCCAGCCAGCTCGAGCATCGCCTTGTCCTGCCCCATGCGTGTGCTGCGGCCACCGGCGAGGACGTAGCCTGCAACATCGTCCAGCAAGCCGTCCGTTGTCACCCTCGCCCGCCTACGCCTGAAAAGAACCGCACCAGCGATTCAATTCCACGATGAAAGTTCGCGATGTGAAACTTCTCGTTCGGCGCGTGAAGATTGTCATCAGGTAATCCGAAACCCATCAGGAGCGTAGGAATCTTCAGCTCCCGCACGAAATCTCCCACGATCGGAATTGAGCCTCCACCGCGCACAAAGACCGTCTCTTTCCTAAAGACCTCGCGCATCGCCTCGGTTGCAGCCTTGACATAAGGGTTGTCGGTCGAAACAACAATGGGGTCTCCTGAATGAATCAGTCTCACCTCGACCTCCACCCCCTTCGGCGCAATCGATTCGACATACGCCTTGTACGCCGCGAAGCTCTCCACCGGTGTCTGGTCTGGGACAAGCCGCATACTGATCTTCGCAACCGCCTTTGCCGGAATCACCGTCTTCGCTCCCGCCCCGGTAAATCCTCCTGGCATGCCATGAACATCCAGCGTTGGCCGGGCCCATGTCCGCTCCAACACGCTGTAACCTGGTTCGCCCGTCAGTTCGGGCGAACCCACCTCAGTCTGACGATAGTGCTCCTCGTCGAACGGAAGCGCCTTCCATGCTTTCAGCTCGTCCGCACTCGGCTTTGCCACCTTGTCGTAAAACCCTGGCACCATCACGCGCCCGTTCTCATCCTTCAATTTGGCGATGATCTGCGCCAGCGCAACAAAAGGGTTCGGGGCTGTGCCTCCGTACATCCCAGAGTGCAAATCAGTGCGCGCTCCCCGCGCCTCAATCTCCGTGTAGATCATCCCGCGCAGACCCACGCAAAGCGTCGGCAGGTCGGGCGCAAACATCTCCGTATCGCTCACCACGGCAACATCGGCCTTCAACTGATCGCCGCGTTCGCGCACAAAACGGGCAATCCCCTCGCCCCCGACCTCTTCCTCGCCTTCAACGATCATGCGCACGTTGACCGGCAATTTTCCTGCGTTGGCGGCAAACAACGACTCCAGTGCCTTGACGTGCATCCACATCTGGCCCTTGTCGTCGACCGCCCCGCGCGCATACAGATTGCCGTCGCGCTCAGCGGGCTCAAATGGGGGAGACTTCCACTCATCCAGCGGCTCTGCCGGCTGCACATCGTAGTGCCCATAGCAAAGCACCGTGATGGCCTCCCCGCCTGCATGCAGCCAATCCGCGTAGACCAGCGGATGCCCTCCCGGGTGCTCTGGAGACATCGTCTCGATCAGACGCACATTCTCCATCCCGATCCGTTGCAACTCGTCCGCGACAAACTGTGCCGCCTTACGTACATCGCCCGCGTGCTCTGGAAGCGTCGAAATGGAAGGAATGCGCAGAAGTGCCTTCAGCTCCTCAACAAAGCGCGTACCATTCTGACGTGCAAATTCGACTGCCGCTTTCGTATTTCCAGTCATGCCGCCTTCTCCCTGCACCACTTACACTTCGCAGTGCGCGAACCATAAGTATATGAAACTGGCATCGTTCCAGGTGCAAGATCGCATCTAAACCTCAGGCTTCTTTCAACACCGCTTCTTCGGAGGAAATGAGTGCAATGACAACCTCGCAAGCAGACGGCAACATGATAGACACCTTTGCCCGTTTCGATCTACCCGGCGAAATCGCCGCCTCTGAAAGCAAAAAGCCTTGGCCTTCCGGCCACTACGCGAAGACGCTCTTCAAGAAAGATGATTTCAGGGCTGTCCTCATCACCATGGATCCCGGCTCAAAGATGAAGGAACATCACGCCGACGGCACCATCTCCGTCCAGGTACTCAAAGGCCACATCCTATTCACTGCTCAGGGCAAGGCCCACGATCTTCCCACGGGCAGCCTCGTCACCCTCGGGGCCTCAATTAAGCATGAGGTCGAAGCGGTCGAGGACTCCGCCTTTCTCCTCACCATCTCCTGGCCAGACGAGCAGAAACTCCTCACCATGAAGCATCGAGGCTACGGCAGTTGACGGCCTTGGCTATTCACGATGCCACCTCATCCACTCCACCGAGGTTCTCCAGGCACTTATCCAACAGACCATTGATCTGCGCAACCTCGATGCCAGATATCCCCTTCCAAATCTTCTCCTGCAAAAGCGCCGCATCCTTCTCCACCGCCTCCACCAGTCTCTCCCCTGCTGGAGTCACCGTCGCCGTCACAATGCGGTCGTTGACCGCATGTTTGCCTCGCGTGATAAAGCCGCCGCGTTCAAGGTGCTTCAGCAGAGCCTGCGTCGTCTGCGGCGTGATGTAGCAGGCCCGCGCCAGTTGTGCCCCCGAGCTGCCCGGAGCATTGCGGACGGCGAACAGTACCTGCATCTGGGCGATCGTCACCCGCTGCGGTCGAAGCTGCTCGTCCATCTGCGCACGAAACCGCAGCAATATGCGCTTCATGCCCTGAATGGCACGCCGCGTCTCGTGGTACCTCCGCTCCGCTACGTCCCGTCTCGCAGATGTCTGGCCTGGTTTCGACATGTCAGTTCACTGATATAATATCAGCTACCTGATATGTCATCGGCTGCGGCCACATCCTCGATGAGCATTCCTGCTGTCTGGAAGCCAACCCACAACCCGTGGGCTGTTGCTCTTACAGTTACGCTGGCCACTTTTATGGAGGTCCTCGATACCTCCATTGCAAACGTCGCGCTGCCTCATATGGCCGGGACCCTCGGCGCCAGTCAGGAAGAGGCCACCTGGGTGTTGACCAGCTATCTCGTCTCCAGCGCGGTCGTCCTCCCTATCTCCGGCTGGCTCTCTAACCGCTTTGGGCGCAAGCGCTTCTACATGACCTGCGTCGCGCTCTTTACCGTTTGCTCACTCCTCTGTGGCCTGGCGCAGTCGCTTCCCTTTCTCGTCTTCGCCCGCATACTGCAAGGGGCAGGAGGCGGAGGCCTCGCTCCCAGCGAGCAGGCCATCCTCGCCGACACCTTCCCCATCGAAAAGCGCGGCCAGGCGTTCGCGGTCTACGGAATGGCGGTCGTCGTCGCGCCCGCCATCGGCCCTACACTCGGTGGCTGGATCACCGACAACTTCAACTGGCACTGGATCTTCTTCATCAACCTCCCCGTCGGTCTGCTCTCGCTCTATCTCTCCAACCGCATGGTCGAGGACCCGCCGCACCTCAAAACGCGCAGAGTCGAGGCCCGGCGCGAAAAGGTCGACTTCCTCGGCCTCGGCCTGGTCGCCGCAGGTGTAGGTTTCCTCGAGTTCACCCTCGACAAGGGGCAGGAGAAGGACTGGTTTGGTTCGCCGATGATCGTCACCTTCGCCGCGCTCGCCACCGTGCTTCTCATCGTCTTCGCCATCTGGGAGTGGAACCACTCACACCCCATCGTCGATCTCAAGCTGCTCCGCAATCGAAACTTCGGCACAGCCGTCTTCCTGCAACTTGTCCTCGGCATGGTTCTCTTCGGCAGTACCGTACTCATTCCGCAATACCTTCAGGTACTGCTTGGCTACACTGCCGAGCGAGCTGGCATGGTGCTCTCACCCGGAGGCTTCGTCATGATGATCATGATGGCAGTCGCTGGCCGCTCGCTCGGAAAAGGCGATCCGCGTTTCATGGTCTTCCTCGGCTACCTTGCTACCGCCGCCGGAATCTACAACCTCACGCGGCTCGACCTCAACACCAGCTTTGGGACTGTAACCCTCTGGCGCATGATCCAGGTCCTCGGACTTCCCTTCATCTTTATCCCCATCAGCACGCTCAACTACGTCGGCGTACCGGCGGACAAGACAAACCAGATCTCCAGCCTGTCGAACTTTGCCCGCAACCTTGGCGGCAGCGTAGGTACGGCCCTCCTCACCACCTTCATCGCGCGAACGGCTCAGGTGCATCAGACAGCGCTCGCTGCGAATGTCGTTCAGGGCAGCCCTCAATACCGGATGTATATCGCCAGCGTCACTCAGCAGATGATTGCGCATGGCATGTCCGCCGCCCAGGCATCTCAACTCGCCGTCGGCCGCGCCTACCAGGAGATGTTGCGTCAGGCCTCCATGCTGAGCTACAAAAACGCCTTCTTCGTGCTCTCGGCCATCATTCTGTGCCTCGCTCCGCTGCCCTTCATCATGCGGCTGCCGGAGAAACACTCCAAACCCGACCCCGAAGCCCTGGGTGGCCACTAAGCCTGCACAGTGCCAGCCCGACGAAGGCACAGCCAAGGAAACCGTAATTTCCAGCGCCCTCCCTTGCTCAGCCATCGGCGCTAGAAGCATTTACACTGTTAATGGGTCGAGATGCGCCCCCACGAAGGACACAAGTTTTGTTCAACTCAGTCGTAGCAAAAGTCTTTGGTACTAGTAACGATCGCGCCGTCAAGCGCCTGATGCCCCTCGTCGCCGGGATCAACTCCCTTGAGCCGGCGATCCAGTCGCTCACCGATGAACAACTGCGCAACAAGACCGCCGAATTCCGCAAGCGGATCGCCGATGCCATCGCCGGGATCGAAGATACGAACGAGCGCAACGCCGCCGAAAAGGCCGCTCTCGACGCCATCCTTCCCGAGGCCTTCGCCGTCGTCCGCGAGGCCGGCCGCCGCGTCGTCCAGATGCGTCACTTCGACGTGCAGCTTATCGGCGGAATCGTCCTGCACTCCGGAAAAATCTCCGAGATGAAGACTGGCGAAGGTAAAACCCTCGTCGCCACGCTTCCCTGCTACCTCAACGCTCTCGCTGGCCGCGGCGTTCACGTCGTCACTGTCAATGACTACCTCGCCAAGCGCGACGCAGAGTGGATGGGCAAGATCTACGGCTTCCTCGGACTCTCCGTCGGCGTCATCGTCCACGACCTAGACGACGCCCAGCGTCGCGCCGCCTACGCCGCCGACATCACCTACGGCACCAACAACGAGTTCGGCTTCGACTACCTGCGCGACAATATGAAGTTTGAGCTCGCCGACCAGGTGCAGCGAGGCCACTACTACTGCATCGTAGACGAAGTCGATTCCATCCTCATCGACGAGGCACGAACCCCGCTCATCATCTCCGGCCCCACGGACCAGACCACCGACAAGTACGCCCGCGTCAACATCATCATCCCGCAGCTTGAACAGGGTGAGTTGATCGAGACCCTCGAGACCAAGACCTGGACCGGCGACTTCGTCATCGACGAAAAGGCACGCGCCATCACGGTCACCGACGAAGGCTGGGAGAAGATCGAAAAGCTCCTCGGTATCGGCAACATCGCCGACCCCGAGAACTGGGACCTCAAGCACCACGTCGAAGTCGCCATCAAGGCGCACGCCCTCTACAAGCGTGACGTCGAATACGTCGTCAAAGAGGGCGAAGTCATCATCGTCGATGAATTCACGGGCCGCCTCATGCCCGGCCGCCGCTGGTCCGACGGCCTGCACCAGGCAGTCGAGGCGAAGGAGGGCGTCTCCATCCGCAAGGAAGACCAGACCCTTGCCACCATCACCTTCCAGAACTACTTCCGCATGTACAAAAAGCTCAGCGGAATGACCGGAACCGCCGAGACCGAGGCCGCCGAGTTCGACAAAATCTACAAGCTCGACATCGTCGTCATCCCCACCAACCGCAAGATGTTGCGCATCGAGTACCCCGACGTCGTCTACCGTACCGCGAAGGAAAAATACTTTGCCGTGGCTGATGAGATCGCGCGTCTGCACGAACAGCGCCAGCCTGTCCTCGTCGGAACCACCAGCATCGAAAAGTCCGAGCTGCTCTCCGATATCCTCAAGCGCAAGGGCGTGCGCCACGTTGTCCTCAATGCCAAGTTCCACGAGAAGGAGGCCGAGATCGTCGCCCAGGCCGGACGCCTCGGAATGGTCACCATCGCCACCAACATGGCGGGCCGCGGTACCGACATCCTCCTTGGCGGCAACTCCGACTTCATCGCCCGTCAGGACCTCGTCCGCAAGTCGCAGGCCCGTGCCGTCTCCGACGCCGAAGGGGCCATCTCTCCGGTCGCCGGCCCCGGTATGTTCCGCTTCTATTACTCCTCGCAGGAGTTCGAGACCACACAGGAAGCCTGGGACGCCGCCGTTGCCGCCCACTCCACTGCGGCGGAAAAGGAGCACGATGCCGTCATCGCCGCCGGTGGTTTGCACATCATCGGCACCGAACGCCACGAGTCGCGCCGCGTCGACAACCAGCTCCGCGGACGCGCCGGCCGCCAGGGCGACCCCGGCGCCTCGCGCTTCTACCTCTCGCTCGAAGACGACCTCATGCGCATCTTCGCGCGCGAGTGGGTCTCCACCCTGCTCCAGCGTCTCGGCATGGAAGAGGGCGTTCCCATCGAGAGCGGCATGATCTCCCGCCGCATCGAAGCCGCCCAGAAGGCCGTTGAAACCCAGAACTTCGAGTCCCGCAAACACGTCCTCGAGTACGACGACGTCATGAACAAGCAGCGCGAGGCCGTCTATGGCCTCCGCAACCAGCTCATGGAAGGCGTCGACCAGAAGCAACTCATCACCGACGACTATCTCTCCACTATCCTCTCCAACGTGCTCGACGAAAACGCGCCCGAAAAGGCGCACCCCGAAGAATGGAAGACTGAGGCCCTCTTCTCGCAGCTCTACGACCTCTTCGGCGCTCACCTTGAGAAAGAGATCGACGTCACCAACCTCAGCCGTCACGAGCTTGGCGAAGCCATCTTCGAGAACCTCCGCAGCCGCTACGAGGTCAAGGAGAAGATTCTCGGCGCACAGGCCATGCGCTATCACGAGCGCGTCGTCATGCTCTCCGTCCTCGATGGCCTCTGGAAAGACCACCTCCTACAGATGGACCATCTCAAGGAAGGCATCGGTCTGCGCGGCTACGCACAGCAGGACCCGCTCGTCGCCTACAAAAAGGAGTCCTTCGAGATGTTCGAGGGAATGATGCTCCGCTTCCAGGAAGACACGGTCCGTCACCTCTTCCGCATGCAGATCATCGGCCCCGACGGCAATCCAATCGAGAGCATCGACCAGCTTCCTCCCGGCTACGGCGGCTCAGCGCCGATCGACGCGCCGCCTGCCCAGCCAGCCCTCGCCTCCCAATCAGAATCTTCACACGCCGCTCCACAACACGCTCCCATCCCCATCCCAACACGCGTGCCGTCCACAACCATCGACGAGCTCGAGCGTGAGTTTCAACGCAAGAAACAGCGCGAACTCGACATGGCCCGCGCTGCTGGAGGAGCGGCCGCCGCTGCAAGCAACGGCAACGCCCCTCGCGTCACCGGCGAAAAAGTAGGCCGCAACGATCCATGCCCCTGCGGCTCCGGCAAGAAATTCAAAAAGTGCCACGGTGCCGAAGCCTGAGCATGCATATTAAAAGATAAGGCGCGGCACTTCACGTGCTGCGCCTTGTCTTTTGACTCCACCTGTTTGTCGTTCCGCAGCGAAGCGGAGGAATCTGCTTTCCCCCTAAAGCTTGTCGATATCGTCCAGCAGAAGTTTGGCTTTTGTGGCCAGCGTCTTCGCGCCTTCGGTATCGCCGGAGTTCAACGCCTCCTGCGCCTGACGCTGAAAGTTCCTCACCGTGCTGAGTTGCGCTTTCTCCGCTTCTACCTTCTGCGCGGAAAATCCGCCTATGCGTCTCTCGTTCGCTGCAATCAAACCCGCAGCCTCCTGCTGCGCCTTCGGGCTGGTATCGCCGCCTGAGGACAAGGCACCAATCTTCGCCACCTCCGCCGCAGATGCCCCTTGCGTATCGCCATTCGTCTGGGGCGTCGTCGTCGCGGCGGGAGCTGCCGCAACCTGCGGTGTTCTTCGCCGCCGCTCCCGTTTGATCTTCGAGGCAGCCGACGCATACGGCACAGGAGGCAGTTTGATCTGCGGGACCTCGACCATCGCGGGATGGTCTACTGCGGGAGCCGTCTCCAGATCGACCGGCTGGGTAATCTGTGGCAGGGGAGGAACGACTGCCTTATGATGGCACCCGGTCAGGCCACACAAGAGCCCCGCAGATGCAACAGCAGCCCATAAGTCTCGTAGTGTCGTACCGTACCGCATCAAACGTGCTCTCCTACGGCCCTGCTTCTGGCCCCCGGCGTGGCCTTCCTTGTCTCTGTTCCAGCTCCTGCCGCCAGCGGCAGCCGCAATGTAAATGTCGTCCCCCGGTCCGAGGCCATCGGGTCGGGGTTCGATCTCACATCGAGCGCGCCACCGTGTATTTGCAGAATACGGTACGTCAGTGCCAATCCGATTCCACTTCCGCGGGGTTTTGTCGTGAAATAAAGTTCAAATATGCGCGGAAGCACATCCGCGGGTATCCCTACCCCCTCGTCCGTGATCTCAACCACGCTGAACTGGTGGTCCTTCCGAATTGCCACGCGTACCGTCCCGCCATCCGGCATCGCCTGCATTCCGTTCAGCAACAGGTTCAGCACCGCCTGACGCACCAGCTCCGCATCTACGCGAACCATTACCGGTTCGGCAGGGGCATCCACCAGTACACGGACGCCGTTCTCCTGCATCTCCGCCGAAGCCAGCTCCACCACGGCTCCGATCACTCGTCTCAGGTCGTGCTCCTTCAACGTCAGCTCCATGGGCCGCGAGAAATCCGCCAGCGTCTGCACCACGCGATCCAGACGCTGCATCTCGTTTGCCAGAATGTCGACGTGCCGTTGCGCTCCTCCAAACGCCTCCGGTCCAGCGGCGTTCAGCTTGCCCTTCAACAGCTCCAGATGGACCACCATCGCATTGATCGGGTTCTTCACCTCGTGGCCCACACCGGCCGTAAGTCTTCCAATCGCCGCCAACCGGCGCGCAATCTCAAGCTCCTGCCCCAACTGCATCATCGACTCGATATCGCGCAACGTCAGCAGCGTACCCATGCTTCCGCCGCCCAACCCATCGTCGATGCGATCCAGCGAAATCTGCACTTGCCTTCCATCTTCAAGCGTCATTCGCTCCGCGCTCACCTGGTCTCCGCTGGCGAATGCGCTCAGCACTGCCGCACCAAGCGCCGTATCCGGCTCAAAGATCTCCTCCAGACGCTTACCCACCAGTTCGCCCTCCGGCCGGTTCAAAAAGTACGCCACCGCGTCCGACACCATCACCGCACGATGGTCCTCTGTAAACATCAGCACGCCATCGCGCAGCGTATCCAGCATCTGGTTCAGGTTCGCCTGCAATGCTGTAAATCCGGCCTCCTTGGTGCGAATCTGTTCACCCAGCCGGTCGATCGTCTGCGACACCCTGACCACAGCATCGCTATCCGACTCCTTCGATTTCTCCAGTGCCGGATTTCCCCCTTGCTGCGTCGTCAGCTTTTCAAGCTGCCGGCTGATCGCCTCAATCGGCTGGAGCGCCAGATTTGCCAGCAATGCGGCGAACATCATCGCCGCCACCGCCGCCAGTAACGCAAACAATGCCGCCGCTCGCAGCCACGGCTCATAGGAGTTTTTCAAAAACGTCGAACGGACCCCCACATGGACAACGAGAAACGACTGTCCGTTGCGGTCCAGTGCCTGCACCGTGTCCAGGACACGCGGCTTCCCGAAGACCTGCCGAATCTGATACGCAATGCTTCCCGTCTGCAGACTCTCAAGGCTGTTGCGCCGTCCCATCGGCTGGTTCACAGTATCCGGGTCGGTACTCACCACCGTATTGCCGCGCGCGTCGACAACCCTTACATCCTGCACCGTCGGCGAGTAGCGAACGATCGCATTCATGATGTCGCTCAACGGCAGATGGCTCCGCAGGGCATCCTTTACGGCCGCGTCAAAAGCCTGGTCTGTCCCATCCGAAGGAGGGTTGGCCCGAAGCCCGGTCTCCACCGCCTGACGCGTCATCAGCACCACTTCGTGCGCAAGCACGTCGTTGGCCGCTGCCGTCTGTTCGATCCTCTGCCGCAGCAGCTCACCGACGAACAACGTCGACAGCACCGCAACGATCGCAAACGTCAGCCCCGTAGCCGATACAACCAGCTTCGTCTTCAGGCGCATCGCTAGTCCACCAGAGCAGAATTATTCGAGTATTCCTTTAACTTATTCTGCAAAGTCTTTGAACTGATTCCAAGTATCTCGGCAGCCTTCGTCTTATTGTTGTGCGTCGACACAAGCGTCTTCAGGATAAGCTGGCGCTCCGCCTCATCCACCGTCGTTCCTACCTCGACTCGGACCGTATTCTGGTCTTCCAGATATTTATCCACTGCGCTTAAACGGATCGTCCCGCTGTCCGAGATGCTCTCTGGCACCGCAAACCGGCCACTCTTCGTCAGCACTGGCGCAAACCCAGGCTCCCCGAAGTGCGGTGGCAGATGCTCTACGTTCAGCATTCCCGTTCCCGCCAGGATCGTTGCACGCTCGATCGTATTCCGAAGCTCGCGCACATTACCAGGCCAACTGTAAGCCTCCATCCGCTTCAGCAGACCGTCCTTGATTCCCGTCACCGAGCAGTTGTGCCGCTCATTCATGTCCGCGATCATCTTCTTTGCGATCGCATCGATGTCCTCTAAATGCTCGCGCAACGGGGGCATCTGGATATTGAACACGTTCAGACGATAGTAAAGGTCTCCGCGCAGCTCGCCCGCGGCAACGGCAGCCTCTGGATCTTTATTCGTCGCCGCCACGACGCGCACATCCACCGGCGTCTCGACTTTGCTTCCCAGCCTGCGCAGCTTCCTGTCCTCCAGAACCCGCAGCAGCTTCGCCTGCGTCGCAGCGGGCATCTCTCCGATCTCGTCCAGCAGCAGAGTTCCCTCCTCCGCCAGCTCGAAACATCCCGCCCTGCGCTCCAGCGCTCCTGTAAATGCACCCTTTTCGTGCCCGAATATCTCGCTTTCGATCAGCGTCTCGGGAATGGCCGCGCAGTTTACCGCCACGAAAGGTTTGTTGCGCCGCGAACTCAGTTCGTGCAGCGCGCGTGCCACAAGCTCTTTGCCCGTGCCACTCTCCCCCGTCACCAGAACGCTGACGTTCGAAGGCGCCACGCGCTCAATCAGGGAGAATATCTGCTTCATCTTCTGCGAGGTGCCCACCAGCGGCCCAAGCATGCCCGTATCGCGCTGCTTACGCTTCTTCGCCTCAAACTCCGTGTCCGTATCCGCGTCATGCTGCAGGCTTGCATTTTGAAGGATCGTCCGCAGGCGCATCGGATCAACCGGCTTTGGCACGTAGTCGTAAGCGCCTATGCGCATCGCCTCAACCGCCGATTCGATAGACCCTTGCGCCGTCATCATTACCACCGCGACCCGCTCCGGCAACTCGCCGATACGCCGCAGAAGCTCCATCCCATCCATACGAGGCATCTTGAGATCGGTCACTACGATGGCAGGCTTCCACGAGGACACCTTTTCCAGGCCCTCAACACCATCCGCCGCACCCTCCGCCCCGTATCCCCAGCTCTCAAGCAGCTCGGTCAGACCCGTGCGCGCGTGAACCTCATCTTCGACAATTAAAACCTTTTCCAAACCTCTCCCTGCTTTCCTGTCATCTTGGGGGGAACTACCTGAGCCGGATGTCCTGTTGGATGCCTCAAACCTAAAGTGTATCGCCCGAAGAGCCTCAATAGATACCCCGGAAGCCACGCCCGACCCCAAACTCTGGGACCCGGTTCTCCGCCAAAGCACAATCCCATTGGTTTCACAGGGAAAACAGATGGCCCTGTCTTCGCGGTATTCTTGATCTCATGCTTGAACCGGAAATCACCGCGGAGGCCTATGCTGAGCTCCGCAAACAAGACAAGGCTCCCCTCTTATTAGACGTCCGCGAGCCATGGGAGGCTCACACCGCCAGCCTGCCGGAGGCGAAATTCATGCCCATGGGGGAAGTCCCTTCCCGCGCTCACCAGGAACTAGAACCCGACGAGCCCATTGTCGTCCTCTGCCATCACGGAGTCAGATCACTCTCCGTCACCATGTGGCTTCGCAATCAGGGATTTGACCACGTTCAATCGCTCGCCGGCGGAATCGACCGCTGGTCCCGCTTCATCGATCCCACCGTCCCCCGCTATTGAGCCTCCGGCATCGGCAT
>JAFDVV010000078.1:22753-26099 GCA_018268775.1 Acidobacteriota bacterium
AAAGCCCTCTACTTTCACCTCCATCTAGCCCTTACGCAGAATTCTGCATCCTAAATTGGCAGAGAAAGGGTGACAGGTAGTGGTCAACAGGCAACCATCGAAGAGCAATCTTCGAAGCAAGCACGGCTCTCAGCCGAAAACGGGCAATGAGTCTATCCGGCCGAAGCGCATCGCTTCCAAGCGAGAGCATCGGGACGATAAGCTCTCCGTACTACTTTCGGAGATCGCCTCCCATCACGCCGAGCAGGCGCTACGCAACGCCGATAAGCTCGCCATGGCCGGACGAATGTCCGCCAGCATCGCTCACGAGATCAACAACCCTCTCGAAGCCGTCACGAACCTTCTCTTTCTCCTCCAGAATGAACGGATATCCGAACAGGGCCGCGCTTATCTCGAAATGGCGCAGAACGAACTTGCGCGGGTCACCCGCATCGTATCGCAGACCCTCAATTTTTTCCGAACCGTCGCAGAACCCGCTCCAGAGAACCTCTCAACCATCGTTGAAAGTGCGCTGACCCTCCACGCTGGAAGAATTCTCGTCTCAAACATCGCACTGGAAACCGGTTATCTTCCAACCGCATCGTTGCTCTGTCATCAGGGAGAGATGCGTCAGCTCCTGGCAAACCTCATCGGCAACGCGCTCGATGCCATGCCCCGGAATGGCCGCCTCATCCTCCGAGTTCGTCCGGCAACAAGCACAACCGCCGGAGATCGAGGGATCAGACTCACCGTTGCCGACACTGGCACCGGGATGACGCCCACTACGCAGCGTCTTCTCTTCGATCCCTTCTACACCACAAAAGGACTGGCCGGTACAGGCCTCGGGCTATGGGTCACCCGGCAGATCGTCCAACATCACCAAGGCCGCATCTCGGTCCGCAGCAGCCAGTCCAATGCCCACCGGGGAACTGTCTTCTCTCTCTTCTTCCCTTATCTCAACGAGATCCCTGCGCAAGTCGCAACTTCTACTTCGCACGGGGATGGGTCTCGTCATACACGCGCTGCACCTGACCCACCGTCAACTGCGTATAGCGCTGCGTAGTCGACAACCTCTCGTGCCCCAGCATCTCCTGGATCGCCCGCAGATCCGCCCCCTCCTCCAGCATGTGCGTGCCAAAGGCGTGTCGCAGGGTGTGAGGATGAACGTCCGCGGCCAATCCTCTGCTGAGCGCGATCGCCTTCACAATCCGTCCTACGCTTCTGGTCGTCAACCGGCACTCTCCCCGCATGCGCAGGTTCGTCAGCAGCGGCCCATCATGCACCTTCGCACCTTTGCCTGCGGCAGTCAGCCGCGACTCGCGCGCCGGAAGATACGATCTCAACGCCATCGCCGCCTCATCGCCTAGCGGGACGAGCCGTTCCTTCCTTCCCTTGCCCCGGACCAGGATCGCATCGTCTCCCCACTTCACGCTGTCGACGTTCAGTCCCACGAGCTCCGAGTTGCGAATGCCACATCCATAAAGAAGTTCAAAGATCACGCGGTCGCGCTCCGGCCACGCCACCGCATCCACATCTTCAGGGGCGGACTTCTTTCGCCCCCCTGCCTTCGTCTCTTCCAACGAGTTCAGCACACGGTTCACCTCCTCCGCGCTCGGTACACGCGGAAGATGCTTTGGGAGCTTCGGTGTGCTCACCAGCAGAGCGGGGTTCTGCTCCACCAGTCCCTCCTTCGCCATCCACTTGAACCAGCTTCGCACCGCTGCCAGCGCCCGCGCCGCACTCGCCTTTGTCAATCCACGCCGGTAAAGCTCGCCGAGATATGCCCGAATGTGCAGGTGTTCAACCTCCTTCACGCGAGCATCTTTACCCAGTAACTCTTCCAGATAAGCTGCAAAGCCGCGCACCTCCCGCGCATACGCGCGTACCGTATGCTCCGAGGCACCACGTTCATTTGCCAGCATCGCAAGAAACCGCTCCGCCAGCCCCGCAAACTCACTCATCTCCCGCATCTCAATTCCCCACCTGTTAGAACCGGGTGCCCCATATCTGGCGAAGCCAGATGTGCGGTATCGCACGAATGGCGATCATTTCTTCTTCCCTCAATCCAAGCCGGGTACCCATACATGACGCAGTCTTATCGCGGCATGTGCGGGTACATTCGCGCAAAACGCGAACCGCTCCTGCCCATCTTCAACACGCTCTCAACTCGCGGCAGCACGTCTCTTTCCCCTCGGATGATGCATCCGATGCACCTGCTTTAACCTCCCAAGAGCAACGTGCGTATACACCTGCGTCGTCGCAATGTCCGCATGGCCCAGCAGAGTCTGCACGCTTCTCAGGTCCGCGCCATGCTCCACCATGTGCGTCGCGCAGCTATGACGCAGCTTGTGCGGACTTGCCTTCGTGCCCGCTGGAGACGCCGCCCGCACCATCTCCCATACCCACTGGCGCGTCAGCGGCTTGCCTCTCACGCTGAGAAACAACGCCCGCTGCATCGCCCCATTCGAAAGCTCCGGCCTCCCCAGCTTCAGATAGCGCTCCAGTGACTCAATTGCCGCGCGGCCCAGAGGAACGATGCGCTCTTTATCGCCCTTGCCGCGCACCAGCGCACGCCCAGCATCGAGATTCAGGTCTTCGACATGCAACCCGCATATCTCCGCCACGCGCAACCCACCCGCATACAGCAGCTCAAGAATCGCATGATCGCGTAGCGATAACCCGTCCGCGTCTGCTGCACTCGCAGCAACTCCTGTCCGCTCCAACATTCCGGCAACATCACTCTCTGCAAGACTCTTCGGAAGAATCTTCCAGCTCGACGGCGACTCCACATTCACCGTCGGATCGTGCGCGATCTTCTTGTCCATCAGCAGCCAGCGATAGAACCCACGCAACGCGCTCAGCTTCCGCGCAATCGACCGCGACTCCACATGATTGCGCCGCAGCCCCTCCATGAACCCGCTCACATCGTCCTGCCGTGCTCCGGTCAGCAGCCCATCGCACCCCTCGACATGCTCCGCAAACTGCTCGATATCGCGCTGGTACGCCTCGCAGGTCGCAGGACGCATCCCTTTCTCAACACGGAGATACGTCACATACTCGCGCACCACCCGGACGTTTCCGGTACTCTGGCCCTGTTCCTGCATGGCCTAATTATCGTCGCCAGAACCCACACAAATGCGCGCACCATTCACCCCGTACCCACCTCGCTACGAACCCTCCGACACACTCCTCAAATAAAATTCCACCCATTCTTGTTGTCATCCCGCTTCAACACTGTCCCCTTTTGTTGTCATCCCGTAGCGAAGCGGAGGGACCTGCTTTTTTGGCACTGTGCCTTAGGAATCCAACACCACACACCCCTCCCATAAATGTGTCATCCTGTGCGAAGCGCAGCGGAGAGCCTGCC
>JAFDVV010000079.1 GCA_018268775.1 Acidobacteriota bacterium
CCCTGGTGTTTTCCGCTGTCTTGGGCCAGAGGCGCGAGACCGGCGAGCTTGGAGGCGGCCTTGTTGGAGACGGCGCCGATCTCGGGCATCTCGGCCATGAGGCGTGCGACGGTGCGGCCGGCAACGCCCTTGATGGAGCGGAAGGCGCGATCGAGTTCGCGCCACAGCGGGTCCTGGTCGATGAGCGCGGCGATCTCGACGGCCAGCGTGTCGATCTGCCGGGTGAGGACTCCGAGCAGTTCCTCGAAGCTGGCCAGCACGCGCGGCTCGTCGATGAGCCGCTGCTGGTTGAGCTGCGCGGTGCGCACGGCGGTGAGCTGGCGAAGGCGCGTGACCAGCGCGCGCAGTTGAAGCTGCGCGCTGCTGGCAGGCGCCATGGGACGGATGCGCTTGATCTCGGCAAACCATGCAATCATGCCGGCGTCGATGGCGTCGGTCTTCTCCAGCCTGCCCATGCCGGAGGCGAACTGGCGCACAGCGCGCGGGTTGAGGATGGCGACGCCGATGCCTTCGGCGTGGAGAAGGGCGAAGGCCTGCCGCTCGTAGCCTCCGGTAGCTTCCATGGCCACGAGCGCGACGCGGCGGTTGCGGCAAAACCCGGCCAGCGCGAGGATGCCGTCCGGGGTGTTGGGGAAACTGCTGACTGAACCATGGGCGCCGATAGCGGCGTCCAGAGAGGTCGACGATACATCCACTCCACAGATGATCTGGGTCACGGTAACCTTCCTTATATGCGCGACGGTATCGCAAGCGACTGTTCGGTCGTGCGTGACTTGGGATGCGGTCCCTGGACTGAGCCACGGTGAGCAATCACCACAGAATGAACGGGTGCCGCACGCCCGCGGGGGAACCGACTACTCGGTTCCCCCACCCCTTCAGTCTCAACTAAAAGACTGCCGGTCAAAAGAGATAAAAGAATGACGGCAAAGGAGCTTGATGCGGATGGGTAAAAGTTCATAACAGCCACTAGCGCGGCATGTCGCGATGCGATGTCTTGACGCGGTATCCTGCAGCCGTCAGCCGTTTCTTCATCTCTTCCGCGATAAACACCGAGCGATGCTGCCCGCCCGTACATCCAAAGGCCACCGTCAGGTAGCTTTTGCCTTCCTTGATGTAGTGCGGCAGCAGGAACTTGAGCATCTCGGCCGTCTTGTTCAGGAACTCTGCGGTCTGCGGAAAGTCGCGCACATACCTGGCCACCTTCGGATGTCTCCCGGTCAGCTTGCGGAACTCAGGCACAAAGTGCGGGTTCGGAAGAAAGCGCACATCGAAGACGAGGTCGGCATCGCTGGGCACGCCATTTTTGAAACCGAAGCTATTGGAGGAGATGGTGAGATTGCGGTCGCTGGCGTCGCGCTCAAACTGTGCCCCGATGTGCGCGCGCAGATCGTGCACGGTGAACTTCGTCGTATCCAGCACAATGTCCGCGACGTTGCGGATCGGGTCCAGACGCTTGCGCTCGGCGCGGATCGATTTGACGACGGTGTCCGACCGTCCCATGGGATGCGGCCGCCTCGTCTCCGAGAAACGGCGGATCAGCGCCTCGTCGCTGGCCTCAAGGTAGAGCACCCTCGTCGGCAACACCTTGCGCACCTTCTTCAGTATCGCGGGGAACTCATCCAGCCGCATTCCTTCGCGGACATCGACGACCAGCGCGGCGCGCTGAATCTCCGCCGACTGACGCACGAGATCGGCAAACCGCGGCACAAGCTCGAGCGGCAGGTTGTCGACCGAGTAGAACCCGAGGTCTTCAAACGCCTTCAGCGCCGAGAGCTTGCCCGATCCCGACAGGCCGGTCAGGATGACCAGCTCACCTTTTTCGTTCGGCTCAACGGTCCTGGTTTCGACACCGGCCTTTTCTTTAGCGGGCTTGACTGACTTCTCTGCTGCCTTCTTCGCGCTCTTGCGTGGCATGACTGGAATCGTAGCATCCCGGCGCGAAAAGAAGGCTGCGACGTTCGCGTCACGCAGCCACCCGAATTGCATGGCTGCGCGATGCGAACCGGCCCAGCGAATTTTCAGGTTGACTCTACGGGACCTCGATCAGCTCCATCTTGCCGTCGCGTTTGCGATAGAGCACCATCGCCTGGCCGCCGTGGTCGCGAAAGACGAAGACCTCGCGGTCGCGGAAGGCCGCCTCTTTCACCGCCTCCTCCAGCGTCATGGGGCGCATGGCGACGCCGTCTTTGGAGCGGACAAGGTGCGGCTCCGCCAGCGGCGACTGCGAGGGAAACGAATGGACCAGCATGGGCACAGCTTTTCTGGTCGCTCCATTGCGGGACGCCACCTTGACCATCTCCGCCCCCACAGCGATCGGCTCTTCGTCCTCCACCGGCAAGACGGCGACCTGTCGAACGCCGTCTTTTGCGTTCCGCTTGATCGTCGTCTTCCTCTTGGTATGTTTGATGGCCTGTTTTTCGATCGTCGCAAGCGCGTCGCGCAGCGCCGTCGCCATATCGGTGGCCTCGCACGAAGCCACCAGCTTCACGCTACGCGTCTGCACCGTCAGTTCGGCCGTGTGCCTGTATTTTTCCGTCGTCAGAATTACATGTACGTTTCCCGCGTTGCCGACAATCTTCGCGATGCGCTCAATTCCGGCTTCGGTCTGCGTCTTCAGTTTTTTTGTGATCGTCGTCTGTCTTCCGGTGTATTCCAGGTTCATCGGGGTACCTCGTGCAGACATATTACGCCTGCTCCCTCAATCGAGCGAGAACGCGCCGAGCAGGTTTTCTGGAAAGGAAACTATCGTACCCGTCGCTGATGGGTACTCGGAATCTGCATGTCTTCGCGATACTTCGCGACGGTACGGCGAGTGACCTGGATTCCCTGGCGCTGCAACTCGGCCGCCAGGTGATCGTCTGTCAGCGGCTTGCGCGGGTCCTCGTCTTCAATCAGCTTCTTCACCTTGCGCTTTAGAAGAACCAGCGGAAGATCGCCGCCCTCGGGCCCATTGACTCCCTCGGAGAAGAAGAAGCGCAGCTCGTAGACGCCCTGCGGCGTGTGGACGTATTTGTTGGCCACGGCACGGCTCACCGTCGAAGGATGGACGCCAATCTCTTCGGCGACCTCCTTGATCATCATCGGCTTAAGAGCTTCGACGCCATGCTCCAGAAAATCCGTCTGGCGGCGCACGATCACCTCGCAGGTGCGAACGATCGTGTTCTTTCGCTGTTCGATGTTTCTGAGCAACTGGATCGCGGACTTGTACCGCTCCTTGACGTACTCCTTGACCTCTTTTTCGGTCTGCTTCTCCTGGAGCATCCGCCGGTAGCTGTGGTTCAGGCGCAGCGCGGGCATGTCCTCTTCGTTCACGAGGACGACATACTTGTCGTCACGCTTGACGAAGGCGACATCCGGCTCAATCAATCTCGTCTCAACGTGGTTATAGCGCTGGCCGGGGCGGGGGTCGAGCGTGCGGATAAACTCCACCGCATCCTGCACGTCGTCGGCGTCACGGCCGCAGCACCGCGTCAGCTCGCGCATGTCCTTCTTCTGCAGCAACGACAGGCAATTGGAGACGATGTACCCGGCAATGCCGAAGACGTCGCCGAGCCTGCCCTCCTTGCCATTCTCCAGCGCCTTGCCGTGGCCGTTCTTACCGGCCCTGGCGCGTTGCCGCTCAAGCACCAGTGCCGCTTCCTTCTGTTGCGCCTGTATCTGGATCGTCAGGCACTCCCGCAGGTCGCGCGCGCCTACGCCCACTGGATCGAGATTGTTGACGATCGCCCGGGCCTCTCGGACCAGGCGCAGAAGCTCCTTGCGGTCTTCGTCGGCAGCGGCGGCGGCGGCAAGTTGCAAGACCGCCTTTTGCTCCGCGTCGGCCTCAGAGGGCTGGGCCTCTACACTGCGGCGCGAACCTCGCTCAAAAGGAATCGGCTCTGGCGATCCTGTCCACAGGCTGGCCAGCGCGTCGGCAAGTTCTTCGTCGGTCGCCGTCAGGTAGCCGTTCTCGTTCAGGTTTCCAACAACCAGCTCACAGGCCGCCCGTAGCTCGGGCTCGAGGGTCAATGAACCCAGTTGCCAGATCAGGTGGTCGCTCAGCGTTCCAGGCTGCGAAAGGAAGTTCTCAAATGAAGGCTTGTCGTACTCCTCGAAGTTCGAGGCCGTCCGGAACCCGGGGTCGAGATACTCCTGAAAGTAGTTGCCAAAGTCGATCTCGTCGAAGGGATCTTTTTCCGCGCGCTCACCTTCGGCGGCCACCTCTTCGGCCGACCGCTCGCGGTCGCCCTCCATGCCGGCCCGCTCATCGAGCGAGACTCCTGCCTCCTCGATCTCCTCAAGAACGGGGTTCTCGACGATCTCGGTATTGATCATCTCCTTAAGCTCAAGCTTGTTCAGCGCAAGTACGCTGACCATCTGCACCAGGCCGGGCGTCAGCACCTGGCGTTGGGAGACTTTCAAATTCAGCTTGGGTTGAAGCAGCACGTCTCAGGGTCCTCAGTAACCGATTGCTTGTAAACGAGATTTTTCGGTATGCCGCATCCACGCTCGCGACACGTTCCAGCACATTTGGGGAGGGCTGTCAGGCCACAGTCTACAACTCCTTCATCTCTCTTGCGCAAGTCTAACGCGAACACTTACGCGCGCACCCTCTCACGATGGTGGGTGTTCTTACAACAGAAGTTGTACCGTGCGTTTGTCTTAGCTCTTGGTGAGTCATCAAATTTGCTATCTGCAGAAGGTGTGCCATTTCGACCGGAGCATCTCACGGCCTTATCGTGAGATGCGAAGCGGAGAAACCGGGGTCCCCGGCGAGTTTGCTCGCTGGGGTGGAAGAAGCCTGCTTCTCTACAGTGATTCTTCCCGGTGCCGCAGGCAAACAGCAGGTTCCTCCACTTCGCGCTACGCGCTTCGGTCGGAATGACAATAAAAACGGTATATCGCTCAGGTAAACCAATCTGATGGAACTCCCTGAAACCGGTTTAATCCATCGAAAACTTATCGCCCAGGTAGATTCTTCGCACCTCGGGGTCGCGCCCCAGGTCCCCCGGCGTTCCAGTGCGGAATATCTTCCCCTCATTGATGATGTATGCGCGGTCTGTTACCGACATCGTCTCGCGCACGTTGTGGTCCGTAATCAAGACCCCAATACCACTCCGCTTGAGACCGAAGATGATCTCCTGCAGATCGAGTACAGCGATCGGGTCAATTCCAGAGAACGGCTCATCCAACAGGATAAATGCCGGCTCGATGGCAAGACAGCGGGCTATCTCCACGCGCCGGCGCTCGCCGCCGCTCAGCGCGTAACCCTGCGTCTTGCGGACATGCCCCAGGTTGAGCTGCTCGATCAGCTTTTCCGTGCGCGTGCGCCTTCCCTCCCAGCTCAGTTGCTGCGTTTCGAGCACGGCAAGGATGTTGTCTTCGACGGTCAACTTGCGAAAGACCGAGGGCTCCTGCGGCAGATAGCTGATTCCATAGGTCCTTGCGCGCAGATACATCGGCAGGCGCGTGATGTCGTGTCCGTCGACCAGCACCTGTCCCGCGTCCGGACGCACCAGACCCACGATCATATAGAAGCTCGTCGTCTTGCCTGCGCCGTTCGGCCCCAGCAGTCCAACGACCTCTCCCTGCTCGATCTTCAGGCTGACGCCCCTGACGACGTGCCGGCCTCCATAGGACTTGCCGATCTCCTCGGTCGATAGCGTCTTCATCGGTCTTTTTTCACTCGCGTCTCGGTGTGGACCCGCAGTCCTGCGCCGCCCTTGTCTCCATTAGAAATCACAACGCTCTCATCCTCCGAGCGGAAGCTCAATTCAAGACCCGTAACCACCCCCCGCGCCTGGTCGACCACTCGCGAAGGCGAGGCGGGAGTCCCAGTCAGCATGAAGAGCCCATCGGCTGCGGTGTACACCAGCCTGTCACCTGTCGCCCGCCGTCCCGGCTGGTCGATGACGATGCTGCCGTTGACCACCACTCGCTCCAGACTGCCGCCTAGAAATCCCGCGCCTGCATCTGCCTTTCCTGCTCCGCGCTTTCCCGCAGATTCCGGCTTCTGAGGTGTCGAAGATTGGAGATATGCCGTAGCGTGATCGCCGCGCATCACGCCATCAGCGCTCTCCACGCGCACTCCGCCGGAAAAATCCGCCGTCCGCGACTCGTCGGAGTACACCATCTGCCTGCTTGCCACGCGCACCACTGCGGGACCACGCAAGACCGCACTCTCTTTTGATGTTCCACCGCTCCCGGGGGTCGCTGCGGAATTTGCGCCTGAGGACCTTGTACCCGTCCCAGTGCTTACCAGCACCGCGCGGACCGCCATGGGAGCGCCTGTGCCTTCGCCGCGCGCAACCAGCCTGCGCTGCTTCTGGTTGAACTCAAGCACGGGGGCCTCGACCTGCGAACCTTCCTGCCATAACCTCGCCGGTCTTGCGGCATCGCCATGAAATACAGCAAGGTCATTCGCTTTCTTCAACTCCGCCCTTTGCGCGAGAACATGCACCACAGCACCCGCGCTCCCTTGCCGGTAACTAGCCTTCACCGTCCCCGTCGCCGAGGCATCGCCTGTCTTTTGTTCTATGGCAACGCGGTCCGCCCAGAGCGTGCCGTCCGCATTCGACAGTTGCACGCCGCCATTCAGCGTTATCACCTGCGTTGTGCCATCGTAGCTTGCACTCTCCGCGGTGGCGCGATCGGTCTCTCCTGAGCCTGCATCGCCCTTGGCGGGAGGCGGCCTTCGCGTTACAACGACGTGTCCCTGCTGCAGAGCGGTCGCAATCTCGCTGCCCTCAAACCCCGAAGGAGACGAGGTCTTTTGCGGACCGCTGCGGAAGCGCACCTGAAGCGTGTCGCCCGAACTAGTCTCCACGACGCCTTTCTCGTCCACTCTCTCGATCGAGGTTCGCCCGCTGCCTTTCACCTCATCCAGCCTCTGGCTGTTATTCGCCGGGACAAAGCTGGCTGTAAGAACATCGCCCGTCATAGAACTCGACCGCGTTCCCTTGTCCTTCACCGCGTCGATCACCTTCAGACGCGCATCGCCTGTCGCCTTCACCGCGCGCGGCTGCGTCTTACCCTGAGAGTTCGGAATAAGGTCGATCTCAACTACTGCGGCACTCAACTCGCGAGCGCTCCCTGCGCCCTTCGTCGAAGCAACCGGCAGAAGATGCTCGTTCAGATGAACGTCTCCGCTCAGCACCGCACTCTCCGCCAACCCTCGTTTGTCGAAGGCGACGCGCGCCTCTGAAGAGCTGCCCCTGGCATCCTTCGAGTCGTCGCTGGCGCTATAAACCACATGGCCCATCATGCGCGCCGACTGCGGCCTGTCGTCCGCGCTCAGCAGCACTTCGCCGCGGTCTGCAACCATGCGCATGCCGTCGCCCGCCGTGATCGTCACGGCGCCTTCGCCGTCCAGCCTCTCTACCTTGTTGTCGGAACGCATCGTGACCACGGCGCGCCGCGCCTCCACCGTCTGCCGCGCCTGGTCGCCGTCTCCGCTCACCGTAACGTACTTTGCCTGCGACAGGACCGCCTTGTGGCTCACGCGGTCCATCTCCACGCGGTTGGCTGTCAACAGAATCGGTTTGCCGTCGTGCAGTCCGCTCACCTTCACCGCAGATTGCAGGTTCATCTGGCCCGTATCGGCGTTATAGTCGGCACCTTTTGCATGACCTGTCAGACCGTTGTA
The DNA here is from genome assembly GCA_018268775.1 of Acidobacteriota bacterium. Taxonomy (GTDB): domain Bacteria; phylum Acidobacteriota; class Terriglobia; order Terriglobales; family Acidobacteriaceae; genus Edaphobacter. Next base: position 7,625 of record JAFDVV010000079.1, read on the forward strand.
CTCAAACTCAATGTCCTGGTCGGTGGCTGCCACGCCCAGCTTCTGCAGATACACCAAACCGCTCGTCTTGACATGGACGAGGCGCGCATCGCCCCGCCCCGCCTCGTGCATGTCCTCGCCGCCCGGCCCCTTCAGGTCTTTCCCAGACGCGTAGTCCATCTTGCCGCCTGCATCCTTCGCCGCCGGCGCTTCCAGGTCGAGATGCACCTCGCCGACCGCCTTCACCACCCCTGTAGCCTGGTCGAGCTCAAACTCCTTGCCATAGATCCTGTCGACGCGCTCCGCTTTACCCTGACGATCGCCATGCCCGTACACGGCGATGCCCACATCGCGCAGCGTGTACTTGCCGTCCTTGTGCTGTATCGCCTTCGCCGCATGGACCGTAAAGACCGTCCGGCCCTTCAGTGTCTGCGAATAGGTAAACCCGTTCGTCTCCTGCCGAATATCGGCGCCAAGTTTTGCCGGAAGGTCAGTGAGGAATCGATGCGCGCGAAAACGCGCATAGCCCAGAAAGCCTGTGACGGCTAGCACCAGCAGGGCCGCGCCAACCAGCAACCAAACTCGCAGCCTCTCTACCGAAACACGCATCGTGAGCCTATCCCTGCTATTTTCTCACTCTTACCGGCCCAATGACGGCTCAAACCACTCCCAAACTTCCCCTGTAAACTAGCTTTATGGCCGACCAGCTTTACCTCAGCCTCTGGTTTCCAAACTTCCGCCTCGATGCCCTGCCGGCGGCGCTCGTCTCCGTGCTGCGCCAGTTCGCGCTCATCAGCGGCCAGAAGCGGGTAGCGGCCGCCAGCGTCTACCCCATCAGCTTTGCGGAATCCCCCGTCTATCAACGCATCTTCGTCAACAACGACCGCTCGCAGCAGAACGAAGACTCCATCATCGAGAACGCAGTCGCCGAGGCCACCGAGCAGCTCCACGACGACATGGCCTACGAGTTCGAGATGAAGTGGAACCTCTGGCGTCCCGAACCCACCAACGGAGAGGCCGCGCTCGACACCCTCTGGAAGCCCCAGCCCGCAACAGTAAAGATCATCGGCTTCGGCCCTGAGTTCGACCAGGCAAGCTACGAACAGAACGGCCACATCCGCATCGACTTCGGGCTCGACACCCCCTGGGTCATGGACGAAGACGACGACGCGCTCGACGAAGACGCACAAAAACACATCCAGAAGAACGTCGAGATGCTCCTCGCCTTCACCCTGTCGGTCGAGAAGCACTCAGGCATCTCCAGCCGCCTGCTCTGGACCGAGTCCGGCGAACCGCTCGCCGAAAAGCTCATCGCCCGCCTGCAACGGTTCAACTAACCGGTACCACCCATCCTTTGTCATTCCGTAGCGTAGCGAAGGAATCTGCTTGGACGCCCCGGATGGACAACACCCTCTGAAAACTCGCCAGAAGCCACATCTCGATTTTGAGATGTGGACATCGGGCGCAAGCCCGACCGCTCCCGCCCATTTCAACTGGAAGGATCTCACCGACTATCCCGCCGTCACTATCTCTGAAAAGTCCGCAATCTGTCGGGAATCGGCCAAGATCGTTTGTAAAACGAGAAGGTTGCCCTTACGAACGTTAGGGTTAGTATCGAGCACCATAACCTTCTCGAAGAATTCATCTATTAGAGGTCGCAGTTGAGCAATCGTCTTGAGCGAAGCAACGTAATTACCTTTGCCATTCCGCTCGATTTCCCTTTTAGCCTCTGTCACGGCAGATGACAACTTCCCCAGTACTGGATTTATTGCGCTTCCACCTGTGCGTTGCATCCGGTCCTCTATAAGGTTCCCTGTTTGAATGATCGGACTGTGAGCTAAATATCCCTTTTCAACCGCCTGCGCCAGAATATTCTTCATCCGCTTGAACGCCGCGCTCACTGCCTCAAAATCCGCCGAGCCACGTACCGACGTCACCGCCTCCGCACGCGCAATCGCATCGCGAACGTCGTCGCTCCCCGCTGCCAGCACGGCCTTCACCACGTCGTAAGCCTGCCCCTTCGCCTCGCGCAGATAGAACTCCAGCCGCTCTACAAGAAACGCGCGCACCTTCGCTTCGACAGCCTCATTCTCCGTCGCGCGTCCGGCAACTTCGCTCAGCGTCAGCGGCAACGCAGGAGTGCTCTCCGCGAGAATCTTCACGATGCCATTCGCGGCACGCCGCAGCGCGAACGGGTCCTTCGACCCCGTAGGCTCCATGCCGAGGCCGAACATGCCTGAGATCGTGTCGGCCTTGTCCGCGATTGAAAGCAACGAGCCTTCAACCGTGCGCGGCACCGAGTCTTCCATCGACTCCGGCGAATACTGATCGTAGATCGCCGCCGCAGCCGTCTGCGAGGCGCCCTGCGCCTTCGCGTACAGACCGCCGACGATTCCCTGCAACTCGGTGAACTCCTTCACCAGCTCCGTCGTGAGATCGGTCTTGGCCAACGTGGCCGCTTCATCCAAAGCAACCGCATCCACCTTCGATCCACGCGACGTTACCAGCTCGGCCAGTCCAAGAGCCAGCTCGCGCACACGCGTCGACTTCGCAGCATAGCTCCCCAACTCCTTCTGGAAGGTGACATTCTCCAGCAGCTTCACGCGCTGCTTCAACGGCACACGCTGGTCGAACTCCCAGAAGAACCGCGCATCGTTGAACCGCGCACGCAGCACGCGCTCGTTGCCATGCCGGATCACGCCCAGCCCAGCCGCATCCGCCTCAGTGTTCAACACAGCGAGGAAGTATGGAGCAAGCGGAGTTTTTCCTGTTCCCTGCTCCCTGTTCCCTGTTCCCTGCTCCACCGCAAGATATTTCTGGTGATCGCGCATCACTGTCACCAGAACCTCCTCCGGCAGCGACAGATACTCCGGCTCAAAGTTTCCGAGAATCACCGACGTATCCGACGCCCACTCCGTCAGGTGCGTCAGCGTGTCGATCAGGCCGTGGTCCTCGCGCCACCGCGCGCCTTCAACCGTCCGCGTCACGCGATCAAGCGCCTTGCGAATCTTCTGCCGCCGCGTCTCCACATCGGCGATCACATACGCCGTCAGCAGGGCCTCCTCGTACTTCGCCGGGGCCTCCAGCTTGATCGCCGCATCGCCAAACAGCACGCGATGCCCATACGTCACCGCGCCGGCCGTCTTGCCGCCGAACTCCACCGGAACCACCTGGTCACCGAGCAGGGCAATCATCCATCGCACTGGACGCACAAAACGCTCCGGCTTACCCGCGCGCCAGTACATGTTCTTCGCCCAGTAGATCGCGGCAATCTCCTTCGGAAGCTCCTCCGCGATTACCGCAGCAGCAGCGCGTCCCGGCTTGGCCACCAACGCCGCCAGATACTCGCCCTTCGCAGTCGTAACCGTCTTCAAGGCCTCGACCGCAACGCCAGCCTTCTTCGCAAAGGCCACCGCCGCGGGAGTCGCAACACCGTCCTTGAACGCCACCTTCGTCGATGGCCCGGTCAGCTCCTCAGCCGCGTCCTCCTGCTTCGCCGCAACGCCCGATACCAGCACCGCAAGCCGTCGCGGCGTCGAAAAGCTCTTTGCATCCGCACCTGCGGCAATCAATCGCTCGCGCTCTAGCAGTGCCACAACGCGGCGCTTCAGCTCCGCCTCGGCGCTCGCAATCATGCGAGCGGGAACTTCCTCCAACCCAATCTCAAAAAGAAAATCCGCCATCGCCGTCCTTAATCCTTCTATACCGCCGCCGTTCTCAACCCGCTAAGACAAATGTGTCATCCTGAGCGAAGCTGCTCGCGCATTTGCGAGCAGCGCAGTCGAAGGACCTGCGGTTTGCTTCTTTTCCCGGCACAAATCCCGGGTGCCCCATCCATCGCAGCCTCATCGCGATGGGTGAGTGTAAGCCGTCAACCCGCCACTAATTCTTTCGTCTCCGCAGCCAACAACTCACCCTGCCGCGCATAGGCCTTCGCCACGCCAACCACCAGCGCGCGAATCCGCGCCATCACGCCCACGCGCTCCGTCACCGAAATCGCGCCGCGAGCATCCAGCAGATTGAAGACGTGCGAGCACTTCAGCGCCAACTCGTACGCTCCCAGCACTGGAAACCGCTTCAAGGTCAGCTCATCCATCTTGTCCATACCTTTGGCTTTTTCCAGCAGGTCGAGACACTCCGTCTCATACAGCTTCAGGTGCTCCCAGAGCTTCGGCACCTCGGCATAGTCGAAGCTGTACGCCGAGAACTGCTCCTCCTCGGCCAGCCGCATCTCTCCGTACGTCACCTTGCGGCCCGTGTCCGGTTCGATCGCCCAGACGATGTCGTAGATCGAATCCACGTCCTGCAAAAATCCTGCGATGCGCTCCAGACCATACGTAATCTCGCCGCAGATCGGGTCGAGGTCCATGCCGCCGCACTGTTGAAAGTACGTGTACTGCGTGATCTCCAACCCGTCGAGCATCACCTGCCAACCCACGCCCCACGCGCCGCCGACGGGCCACTCCCAGTTGTCCTCTTCGAACTTGATGTCGTGCTCGCGCAGGTCGATCCCGATGGCTTCCAGCGACTCCAGATACAGCTCCTGAATCCGCTCTGGTGGCGGCTTCAAAATCACCTGCAACTGCGTATGCCGAAACAGCCGGTTCGGATTCTCGCCGTAGCGTCCGTCCGCAGGCCGCCGCGAGGGCTGCGCATACGCAATCCGCACCGGCTTCGGCCCCAGCACGCGCAAAAACGTGTCGGGAGACATCGTCCCCGCGCCCACCTCAACGTCATACGGCTGCTGTAACACACAACCCTGGTCGGCCCAGAACCGCTGCAGCCGGAACAACAACTCCTGAAACGTAAGCGCCTTGTTCGCTCTCTCGGCCATCGATCTCTCTTGTTAAATGAATAACTTCTTCGATTCTAAATCGAGGTCCTTCGTCATTCTGAGCTGGAGGCGAAGAATCCCTGTAGTTCGCTGGATGGCAACAGGCATCTCACCCTCGCTCCAGCGCCCGTGCACTCCTGATTCGCCGCTCCAGATGCCGCTCCAGCAGTCCCACCGCGAAGCTCCGCAGATCGCCCGCCCTTCCTCTCGGCCACTCCTCGCCTGCAAGCTCTTCTACCGGGGCCCGAAACATCCTCTGCGCCTCGGCGACGGAGGCGGCAGACAATGCCATACTCCCGCCACGCTTGTCGTCCGCACACGTCACGCCATCGGCTGCGGGAGACCACCACACCGCACCTCCCCGCAGGTCCAGCCCACAAGACACGCAGTGGCCCAGCGCAGGCATCCACCCCATCAGCCGGCCCATCCACAGCGCAAAGTACGTCACCGGCATCCATATTTTTTTCACCTGCATCTGTTCGATCGTCGCCAGCGCCAGACGAAACACCGCGTCTTCGGGGGCCTGCTCGGGCAGCGCCTCCTCCAGCACCTCGGCGACAAACTCCAGCGCCGCCGTTCGCCCGTAGTCGATCGGCTCCTTCAGCGGAGACCACAGAATCTCGAACGCATCCAGCCGCACCAGCTCCTGCTTCGGCTTTTCGGCATACGTCGCGCGGACGTAGGTCATCGGCTCCAACGCCCCGCCAAACCTCCGCCGCGACCGCATCGCATGGCGCGCTACACCCTTGATGCGCCCCTGCTCCCTGGTCAGCAGACTCACCAGCAGGTCGGCCTCCTCAAACGGCCATGTCCGCAGAACAATCGCCTCGCCCACGCGCTGAGTCATTTGATCCCACGCTCGTTCGCTTCCAGGTGCCTGCTCCAGGCAGATGCTTCTAGGTAGCCCGAGGCTTCAGCCTCGGGTCTCACACGGCTCTGGCGAAGAAGGGGCTTTAGCCCCTGGGGTAACGTCTCACCCCAAACATAAAGATGCGCAGCCACACGGCTGCGCATCCTCCAAATCAGACTCAATCTATCGCCCGTAGTGATCGGCGGCCTTCTGCTGGTACTCCGCCCACTTCTCCGGCAGGTCGTCGCCGGCATAGATCGCCGAAACCGGGCATACCGGCACGCACGCGCCGCAATCGATGCACTCGACCGGATCGATGAAGAGCTGTTCCGAATCTCCGTGGCCCGCCTCGTCCTTCTTCGGGTGGATACAGTCCACCGGGCAGGCATCAACACAGGCGGTGTCCTTTGTCCCGATGCACGGTTCCGCAATTACATAAGCCATTCTGGTAATCTCCCTTGAATCTTGTGCCGCCACTGAATTCTTTTATTCAGTTGTGGGGCTTGAAAAGATTCTAGCAGCATCTCCGACTCGCACTGCAAGCCGAAATCACCCCACAAATTACGACCTTTTCAGACCTATTTCCCCGCCGCACGCCGCGCTGCGAACTCTGCCGGGGTTGGAATCGCATCCAGCTCCCGCCCCGCAAACATCTCGGTAAAGATGTGCACCATCTCGCCTTGGATCAGCCCGTTTGTCGCCAGGACCTCACGGCTGTCCAGCGTAAACGCGCCGCCATCGAAGTGCGACATCGTCCCGCCCGCCTCCTTGACCAGCAGCGAACCGGCCGACGTGTCCCAGGGATTCAGGTTGAACTCCCAGAACCCCTCCAGCCGCCCGCAGGCGACATAAGCCAGATCGAGCCCCGCCGACCCCGCCCGCCGAACCCCATGCGACCGCAGCGTGATCTGCTGGTAGAAGTGGATGTTCGGGCTACCATGCCGCTTCTGGCTCGGGAAGCCGGTCGCCGTCAGCGACTCCTGCAGCGCCTTCACCTTCGACACATGGATCTGGCGTCCGTTCAGCCAGGCGCCCTTGCCCTTCTCCGCGACGAACATCTCGTCGCGCAGCGGATCGTACGTCACGCCCGCGACCATCTCTCCGTCCTCATCAGCGGCCAGACCCGGCCTGCGCCGCTCCAGCCCCAGCAGCACACAAAACGCCGGAAACCCATGCGCGAAGTTTGTCGTACCATCCAGCGGATCGACGTACCAGCGATACTCGCTCTCCAGCCGGTCGCGCGTTCCTTCCTCGCCATATATGCCGTGCGCAGGAAACTCGTCATGCAGCCGTTCGCGAATCAGCTTCTCGCTCGCCTTGTCGGCCTCCGTCACCAGGTCGACGTCGCCCTTGTACTCAGCCTTCACACCCCGCTCGTAGTAGCTCTTCAGCAGCGCGCCCGCCTCGCGCGCAACCCCCTCGGCAACACCCACAAACTCAAACTGACTCACGTTTCCCTCTTACCTCAAGAGTAATGCACCACCGCCTTTGTTTGTCATTCCGTAGCGAAGCGAAGGAATCTGCTTTCCTATTCAGTCGCGACGAACTACTTGCCATCCGCGTAGTACCCGCTGCGATGCCGCAGTTCGTACTGCTCTCGCAACGCCGGGTCCTTCATCCGCACCTTCACCGCACGAAACGACGTGTCCCTGCCTCGCTGCGGAGCGTAGTAGCCAATCACATACTGCGTCCGCAGATCGTCAGAGACACGCGCAAACGCAGGCTCCAGGTCCTTCTTGTCCTCGACGTAGAAGTACTTCCCGCCCGTGTCGTTCGACATCTGCACCAGCGCGTGCTCTCCACCGGTATCTCTTCCCGCGTCCGCCCACACCGGCACGATAATGATCGAGTAGATCATCGCCCCGGCCCTCTGCGCCTGCTCCATCGCCTGCCCATAGCGCGAGCGCTTCGCCGTGTCCGAGCCATCCGTGATCAGCACCAGCACCCGCCTCCGCCCGGCGTCATTCCTCGTCTGCGACAGCCGGTCCGACGCCAGATAGACCGCATCGAACAGCGCCGTCTCCGCGCCTCGCTGAATCTGGTTCAGCCCCGCTTCAATCTTCTTCTTCTGGTTGGTAAACGGGACGATCTCGCGCACCGTGTCCGAAAAATCCATCAGGTCCAGTTCGTCCTGCTCGCGCAGCAGCGTATTCACAAACCGCTTCGCCGCGTTCTTCTCCAGGCTCTCGTTCCGCAACACGCTCTCGCTCGCATCGATCGCCAGCACGATCGAGAGCGGCGTCGACGACTCTTTTTCGAAGTAAGCAATCTTCTGCGGCTTGCCGTCTTCCAGAATCTCGAAGTCGCTCTGCTGCAACCCGCCCACCGGCGCGCCCGTCTTGTCGACGACGTTGACCGCGATGTTCACCAGCCGCGTCTCCACGCGAATCGTCGGAACCTTAGCTTGCTCAACAGGCTGCTGCTGCGACTCCTCATCGGGCTGCACAGGCTTCATGGGAGGCCGCCGAACAATCGGCGCCTGCATCAACAGCGCAGCCCCCAACACGACTCCCGCCGCTCTCATCACACGCGACCACCTGGAGCCATCTCTTCGGGAAAGGGCTCGCCATCCGCCCACACCGCGCCGTCCACAAACTGCTCCCTCTTCCAGATCGGCACCGTCTTCTTGAGCGTGTCGATCAGCCATCGGCACGCATCGAACGCCGCCCCGCGATGCGCCGAAGCCACCACGATCAGCACGCTCGTCTCGCCCACCAGCAGCCGCCCCAGCCGATGTACCACCGCCACATCGCGAACTCCAAACCTCGCCACCGCCTCCGCAGCCAACGCCTTCATCTGCGCCAGAGCCATCTCGCGATAGGCCTCGTAGTCCAGATGCAGCGTCTTCCTTCCGCGCGTGTTGTCGCGAACGATCCCATCGAACACGCACACCGCCCCATCGCTTCCCGCCTTCATCGCAGCAACAATCTCATCCGCCGCAATCACGCACTCAACGATCTCAATGTGCATCGTTCTCGTCCATTCGAAGTTTTAAGGAAGAAATGTCATCCTGAGCGAAGCGACCGCAGGGAGCGTAGTCGAAGGACCTGCGGTTAAGTCCGCGCCGCAACTGAAGATTCATCGCACCTCCGCTCACAGGAGGCAACAGCGCCACCTCATCGCCGTCGCGCAACACATCCTCTCTGCGCGCATACTCGCGATTCACCGCAACCGCAATCGACCGGGTCCACCCCTCTTGCTCGAATCTCGCCATCACATCCTCCACACAGGCGCCATCAGCCAGCTCGAGCATCTCGCTCTCCCGGCCCAGGCTCTCCTTCAACACGCCGAAATAAAGCAAACGCACCCGCATCATCAGCAGAATACGCGAATGCATCTGTTTGACGGTTCGCGCATCGAAATACCTCATCCGAACAGCACCGGCTCTCCCGGATAAAACACCCGCCCATCCCTCACCCGGGCGAAGCCGGTCATCGCATGTGGCTTCCGCACGCTCCCGCCGTCAGGCTTTACGAAGATATCCTCCACTGCCACCCCCCGCACCAGCATCGCATCGGCAAGCAGCGACCGATGGCACCTCCACGGCACCGCCTCCGCGCACATCACCACCGTCCGATCGATCTCCGGCAGCCCCACCAGCCAGTCGATCTCGCGCTCGAACGCCTCCGTCTGCATATAGTCCGCATACCCGCGAAAGCTCTCGTTCCTCCACGCAGTATTCACGCTGTCTTTTTGAGGAGCACGGCGCCCGCCCAGCCCTTCCCGCCACACCGGACGAATCCCAGCGCTCCGCAGCGAATCGAACAACGCCGCCTGCGAGAACTGCGGATACCGCCGCGACCCCGGAAACCGTCGCACATCCACCAGTGTCTCCACGCCGTTCTCCTGCAACGCCCGCAAAAACGCCTCAATCGCCAGAGTGGAATGTCCAATCGTCATCATCGCGTTACCACTTAACAAACCAAACACTTTTTTTGTCATTCCGCAGCGAAGCGGAGGAATCTGCTTTAACGACTACACCGCTCCCCAAGAAAACAAAGGCGGCCGGGAATCCCCAACCGCCTTTTTCAATCCGCGTTATTCCGCGCCAATCCGCGGTCGGTAGTGTTTACACCCCTGCATGGATCACCTCTTCGCGAACCGCCTCGTCCTCCACAACCTCCTGCACCGTCTTCGGCAGGGCAACTGCGAGAACCTCTTCGATGCGCGTCGCATAGTGGAGCTTCACGCCGTCGATCTGGTCCGGCGTCAGGTCTTCCTCTACCTGCGTCTTGCACTCCAGCGGAAGAATCACGTCTCGCACTCCCGCGCGTTTGGCCGCAAGGAACTTCTCCTTGATGCCTCCCACCGGCAACACATTGCCGCTCAGCGTGATCTCGCCCGTCATCGCCGTCAGAGGATGCACCGGCGTGTCCGTCAACAGACTCACCAGCGCAGTCGCCATCGTAACTCCGGCCGAGGGGCCGTCCTTCGGGATCGCTCCCGCCGGCACGTGAATGTGCAGGTCAACGTCCTTGGTGAAGTCCTCCTCCAGCCCCAGCGAAGGGGCGTTCGAGCGCACCCAGGTCAACGCGGCCTGCATGCTCTCCTTCATCACATCGCCGATCTGGCCGGTGATCGTGAAACCTCCCTTGCCCTTCATCTTGTTCGCTTCGATGAACAGCACATCTCCGCCCGCGGGAGTCCACGCCAGTCCAACCGCCACGCCCGGACGCTTCGTTCTCTCGGCGATCTCCGTGTCCACCCGGACCTTGATCCCGCCAAGAAACTCGTGAATCACCTCGGGCGTGATGGACACCTTCTCCAGCTTGCCCTCGGCGATGCGCCGCGCCACCTTGCGGCAGATCGTTCCAATCTGCTGCTCGAGCTTGCGCACACCGGCCTCGCGTGTGTAGTGCCGTGCCACCAGCCGCACACTCTCTATCGGGAAGTCGATCTGCTCCGCCGTGATGCCGTTCTCCTTCGTCTGCCGCGGAACCAGGTACTTGATGGCGATGTTCGCCTTCTCCTCCTCCGTGTAACCGGTCAGCTCGATGATCTCCATACGGTCAAGCAGCGGGCCGGGAATCGTATCGAGCTGGTTGGCTGTGCAGATAAAGAGCACCTTCGACAGATCGAACGGCTGGTCGAGATAGTTGTCGCGGAACGTGTTGTTCTGCTCCGGGTCAAGCGTCTCGAGAAGAGCAGACGCCGGGTCGCCCCTGAAGTCGCGGCCCAGCTTGTCGATCTCGTCCAGCATGAAGACCGGGTCTTTGACCTCGACCCTCTTCAGGTGCTGAATGATCTGTCCCGGCAACGCGCCAATGTAAGTCCGGCGATGTCCGCGAATCTCCGCCTCGTCGTGCATACCGCCAAGCGAGATGCGCGAGAACTTCCGCCCCAGCGCCTTCGCAATCGAACGCCCCAGCGAGGTCTTGCCCACGCCAGGAGGCCCCACGAAGCACAGGATCGGCCCCTTCATGTCCGGCTTCAAACGCCGCACCGAGAGATAGTCCAGAATGCGTTCCTTCACCTTCGCAAGACCATAGTGATCGGCGTCAAGAATCTCCCTGGCCTTCAGAATGTCCACCTCGCCCGAGGAGGTCTTCGACCACGGCAGCACCGCCAGCCACTCCACATAGTTCCGCGTCAGGCCATAGTCCGCCGCCGCCGGATTCATCCGGCTCAGGCGGCCGAGTTCCTTCAGCGTCTCCTTCTTCACGTCCTCCGGCATTCCGGCGGCCTCGATCTTCTCCTTCAGCTCCGCAATGTCCTTCTG
>JAFDVV010000007.1:0-10936 GCA_018268775.1 Acidobacteriota bacterium
CTGTAGCGCTCTGCGCAGCGGACGCGCTCCATACGTGCGGTCCGACGCCGTCTTCTCGATGATCCACCGCTTCGCTTCGTCGGTCACGGAGATCGTGATCGACTTGTGCACCAGGTTCACATTCAACTGCTGCACGAGAAGCTCGAGGATCTGCATCAGGTCGTTATCGTTCAGCGAGGTGAAGATAATGATCTCGTCCAGGCGGTTCAGGAACTCCGGGTTGAAGGTGCGCTTGACCTCGCCCTTGACCAGTTCTTCCATCTTGTCGAGCACCATGTCTTCCTTCTCGCTCTGGAAGCCCAGCCCCTGCCGCTTTTGCAGGTGCTTCGCTCCAATGTTCGAGGTCATGATGATGATCGTGTTCTTGTAGTCGACCGTGTTGCCAAGGCCGTCGGTCAACTGTCCGTCTTCAAACACCTGCAACAGCAGGTTGAAGACGTCCGGATGCGCTTTTTCGATCTCGTCCAGCAAAACGACGCAGTACGGATTGCGCTTCACGCGCTCGGTAAGCTGTCCGCCCTCCTCGTAGCCCACGTATCCCGGAGGCGAGCCGATGAGCTTGCTCACCGAGTGCTTCTCCATGAACTCCGACATATCGAACCGGATCAGAGACTTCTCCGAGCCGAAGAGGAACTGCGCCAGCGTGCGCGCCATCTCCGTCTTTCCGACGCCCGTCGGTCCAAGGAACAGGAAGCTACCGATCGGACGTGCCGGGTTCTTGAGTCCAGCGCGTGAGCGGCGAATCGCACGGGCAAGGGCAGAGATCGCCTTCTCCTGCGAGATCACGCGTTTGTGCAACTCCTCTTCCACGCGAAGCAGGCGCTGCGTCTCTTCTTCCTTCAGCGAGGTGATCGGCACGCCGGTCCAACGGCTCACAACGTCTTCGATGTCCTCACGCGTCACAATGCCCGCAGACGAATCGTCGAGGTGGTATTTATCACGTAGCGCGCGCAGATTCTCCCGCTCCTTGCGCTCCTCGTCCGAGTAAAAACGTGCCTTCTCGAATTCGTGGTTCGCAATCGCGTTCTCCATGCGGTGCACGATGAACTTGATTCGCTTCTGGACCTCGGTCAGCTCTTCGGGCAGAGAGGTTTGGCGCAGCTTCACGCGCGCGCCTGCCTCGTCGATCAGGTCGATCGCCTTGTCGGGAAGGAACCGGTCGGGAATATACCGGCTCGAGTGCGACACAGAGAACTGGATCGCATCGTCCGTATAGCTGACAGCATGAAACTTCTCATACTTGTCCTTGATCCCCATAATGATCTTGACCGCATCCTCTTCACTCGGAGGCGGAACCTTCACCGCCTGGAAGCGGCGTTCGAGCGAGCGGTCCTTCTCGATCGACTTGCGATACTCGCCCGGGGTTGTCGCGCCGATGCACTGTATCTCGCCGCGGCTCAACGCCGGCTTCAGAATGTTCGCCGCGTCCAGCGATCCTTCGGCAGAACCGGCACCAACCAGTGTGTGCAGCTCGTCGATGAACACGATGGAGTTCTGGTTCTCCATCAGCTCCTTCATGATCGTCTTCAGCCGCTCTTCGAACTGGCCGCGATACTTCGTTCCCGCGACGATCAGCGAAAGGTCCAGTGCCAGTACACGCTTGTCCGCCAGGAAGCTCGGAACCTCGCCGTCGGCGATCTTCTGCGCCAGCCCCTCGACGATGGCCGTCTTCCCCACGCCGGGCTCGCCGATCAACACCGGGTTGTTCTTCGTCCGGCGGCACAGAATCTGAATGACGCGGTCAACCTCGGAGTCGCGTCCGACGAGCGGATCAAGCTGCTGGTCCAAAGCCGACTGTGTAAGGTCGCGCGAGAACTCAGCCAGCATGCTCTGTTCGCCGCGTTGCGATTTGCCCGACTGCGATGCAGGGGCCTTCTCCTGTGTCGTCCGCTGCAACTCCTCGCGGATCGCCGGGAGTCGCAGACCGCGCTCTGTCAGAATCTCCGCCGCGAAGCACTTCTCCTCCCGCAGCAGACCCAGCAGCAGGTGCTCCGTCCCAATGTGTTTGTGCGAGAGCCGCTCAGCCTCTTCTGCCGCATAGGCCAGAACCCGCTTGCACTCATTCGACAGGGGGAGATCCACCGAGGTTGAGACCTTCTCCCTGATCGTCGTATGTCCTTCAATCTGCTTGCGGATCGACTCCACCGAGGCATGCGACCGCAAAAAGCGGTTCGTCAGTGCCTTGTCTTCCCGTAGCAGCCCCAGCAGAAGGTGTTCCGTTTCAATATAAGGTGACCCGAACTGACTTGCCTCGTAGCGGGCAAAGAAGATCACCCGCCGCGCTTTCTCTGTGTAGCGTTCGAACATGTTCTCCCTTTCGAACCGGCCACCACCGACAGGCCTGGGAGCCGCCGGTGACGCCATTGCCTTACCATTCCCCCGCGCCCTTACTCGCGATGAGAACACCACAGGTGCTACCGCATCTTCTGCGGCGCATCCCATCCACTTACTACCAGTGTAGTCGCCGCGTCAACTCGTGCTCTATACCGCAAAAGTTACTGCTTACACTACATCAATAGTCATTCGACGCAATATGTGAAAATTCGGTTCGAAACCGCCGTCAGGACCGTGTCACTTCTTCCAGACGCCCACCCTTCAATCGCAGCATCCGCGTACATCTCCCTGCAAAATCAAGGTTATGCGTCACCAGAACGCTGGTCAGCCCATGTGCCTGGTGCAGCCCCTGAATCAACTCGAATACCGCCTCGCCCGTGCGCGTATCAAGATCGCCCGTAGGCTCATCCGCAAGCAGCAGCTTCGGTTCCGTCACCAGGGCGCGCGCCAGCGACACTCTCTGCTGCTCCCCTCCGCTCAACTCGCCCGACCGGTGATGGCCCCGCGTCCCCAACCCCACCTCGCCCAGCCAGTACGCGCCCCGCTCCAGCGCAGCCGTCCTTCCCATCCCGCGCGCCAGCAGAGGCATGGCGACATTCTCCAGTGCTGTGAACTCCGGCAGCAGGTAGTGAAACTGCCATACATACCCCACATCGCGGTTTCTGAACTCCGAAGCTTCTCTTGCCGTGAACTTGCTCAGTTGAGCTTCGCCGCAATAAACCTCACCCGCCGTAGGCTTATCAAGTGCCGCCAGCAGGTGCAGCAGAGTGCTCTTTCCCGCGCCGCTCTCGCCCACAATCGCAACCATCTCCCCGGCATGAACGGCGAGATCCAGGCCACGAAAGAGCTCCAGCCCCCCGGCGCCCTCCGAGACCTCTGCGTAGACCTTCGTCAGCCCCTCGGCGCGCAGAACTGCCTGAGGCTTCTGCGGCTTCGGGAAGGGCTGCATCCTCCCACTGTCCGTCATCCACGTCTCGCTCGATAAAGGGGAGGATGTGTCGTCTCGACCGGAGGCGGCGCTTTTGCCGCCGGAGTGGAGAGATCTCCGAATTTCGTCTCCCAGTTCAGCCACAAACATCTCCCTCAAGGTGCGCAATCGAGATAAAGAGCCTGGTCTCACTCATACCGCAACGCCTCCGCAGGTAGCACCTTCGCCGCGCTTCCGCTCGGATAGAGCGTAGCCATCAAGCTCACCCCCAGCGACACCACCGCCACAATCACACCATCCCAAACTCTGGGCGCAAACGGCAGGTAGTCGATCGAGTACACCGAAGCATCCAGCGGGAATCTGTAGTGCCCACCCGCCCAACTCAGCGCATAACCCAGCACGAGCCCCAGCAAGGTTCCGATCACCGAGATCAGCAGCCCCTGCATCAGGAAGATCCGCCGCACTTGCATCTCCGTCACGCCGAAGCTCATCAGCACGGCGATGTCGCGAGTCTTCTCCATCACCATCATGGTCAGCGCGATCAGGATGTTCAGCGCGGCAACGCACACAATCAGCGCCAGCACGATGAAGGTCACAATCTGCTCAAGCTTCAGCGCGCGAAACAGCTCGCGGTTCTGCTGCATCCAGCTCGTCGTCTGAAATCCCTTGCCCGCCTCTTCTTCAATCACACGGCCAATCTTGTCTGCCTTGTACAGGTCGTCCACCTTGAAGCTGATCACCGAGATCAGGTCGGGCTCCGAGAACAATCGCTGCGCATCCTTCAACCGCATAAACGCATAGCTCGAGTCGTACTGGTAGAACCCCGACTTGAAGATTCCCACCAAAGAACACCGCTGATACTTCGGCACCAGCCCCAGCGGCGTCAACTCTCCCTGAGGACTCGTCACCAGCACCGTATCCCCCACCTTCGCCCCAATCGTCTCGGCCAGATCCTTCCCAATCACAATCGGAGGCACCGTCTGCACCGCCACTGTATCGGGTGCCCCATATCTGGCTGTTTCATCGCCAGATGTGGGCATTCGCGCGGAGCGCGAACCGTTATCCGCCGGCTCCAGGGCCTCCGCCGAACCCTCGTACACCTTCTGCAACAGATCGCCTACCGTCTTCTCATCCGCGGGAATAATCCCCTTGATCAGTCCGCCGCCGCTACGTGCACCACGCGAGATCAGCACCTGCCCATAAAGCCCCGGGGCCGCCGCCGTAACATGCGGCACCTGCCGCAGCTTCTCCAGCAGAGGCCGCCAGTTGCGGATACCGTCCGCCGCAACCCGCATCAGGTCCACATGCGCGGTCGAGCCCAGCAGCCTCTCCTGCATGTCCCGCCGCATACCGTTCGTGATCGCCAGCGCGATAATCAGCGACGCCACCCCGGCCGCCACCCCAATGATCGAGATCGCCGTGATCACCCCAACTACGGCCTGCCGGCGCTTCGCCCTCAGGTACCGCGCCGCAATAAATAACTCAAATCGCATGGACTCTCAGCTTACTACCCGTGAATCAAGCAGGAAATTCTAACGCGCCATCACCTTCGGCAGGTTCCAGTGCTGCCACACGGCCACCATCCGCAGCGCAAAACAGACGACCGCGCCAAGACCCATCGCCCATCCCTTGCGGAGCTTCATCGCAACGCCGACCACCACCACAATCGCGCCAGCCAGCGCGGCAGCCGCATACACATCCGAGCGCAGCACTCCCGGAATCTGCGCCAGCAGGATGTCTCGCACTGTGCCGCCTCCTGCTCCCGTCACAGCGCCCATCATGATCGCCAGCAGAGGATTGATTCCGAAGTCCAGCGCCTTCTCAGTGCCCGCGACCGCAAACAGCGCCAATCCTGCCGCATCCAGCGTCACCATCAACGGCACCGGCACTCGTTCGAACAGCCCATGAAAGCAGAACACGGCAAGACCGCCTGAAAGCGCGGTTGCTGCATACCTCCAGTCGCGAATGCTGTTGGGCGGAATCGCACCAATCAGCAGGTCGCGAATTGTGCCTCCGCCAAGGGCCGTCACAAATGACAACACCAGCAATCCAAAGATATCGAGTCCTGCATTGATCCCGGCCAGCGCGCCCTCAACCGCGAAGACAAACGTTCCTATCAGGTCGACCACAAGGAGCAGAAAATCCGGATCGTAAAGATTGAACCGGCCGACGCCTTTCTTGGTCTGCTCCGCGATCCCCTCCGTCAACGGACCACCGCCTTCACGGCGGCCATGTTCTCGTAGCGGTCGTAGACGCGAACCGCGATCACATGCTCCCTAGCATCCGCCACGGCGGCTGTTGCCGCCGGGACATCTGCGTTGAAATCGTACCGCTCTGTCAGTGAGTCCGAGACTTTTCCGACAGGCTCGATATACTGCCACGGTCCCGCGTCGACCGAATACTCCGCGTGGGAGATCGGCGAGGTCGCGTCGTGTGCCTCAAGCGTTGCATGAATCTTCTGCCCATCCAGTGTTGCCGTCAGCGTGCCAGGAACCGGGGGCGTTGTATCGACGACAAACACCGCGCTCTCCCGCTCGCCGATCAGAGCATCTGACCTTGTGTGCGCGGGAGCGTCGCTGGCGACGACCTTCAGGTTGTAGCCGCCATCGGGCAGCAGGGAAGAGTCGAAGCTCAGGTAGCGGTCGCCGATCTTGTCCTTCAGCAGCCGCCAGTTCTTTTCGCCCACGCCGCGATACCACACCGAGAACACCATCTCGTCGCCGTTGTCGTCATGCGCCTGCCAGCGCACAGTCACTGCGGACTTGTCTTTCTGTGCCGTCAAGGGCATCGTGCCTGGGTCCTGCTGAAAGCTGACTGTCGGAGACCCCGCCGGTTGAGGGAATGCGACCTGCACCGTCGTGTTCTGCGCTGCCGCGTTGTTCGAAGGCATGCGCGCTCCCGGCTGTACCACGATCTCATCGACTACCGGAGCGACGTTGCGCGTCAGATAGTTCAGCCCCACCGCGTCGATGCTGCCTTCTCCCGCAGCCGGACGCAGCACGACCTTCCACTGCGCAAACCGCCCGGCTGGGACACTGGTTGAGCCATCCGCCCCGACGCGCGACCATTCGCTCCAGCCCATCAGCGGACTCTCGACGTTGCCGCTGCGCAGCCACAACTCATAGGACTGCGGACTTCCAGCGACGCGCGTCTCCACGCGTCCCCACTGCGAGAAGCCCTGCGCGTCGAAGACTTCGCTGGTGTACGTAGGCTCCTTTGCCGGAGTATCGCTCAGTCGAAACAGCTTGCCGCTGTTGCTGGTTGCGACCAGCAACCCGTCTTTCACGGCAGCGAAGGCCATCCCTTGCGCCGCGTCGAGATGAGTGACATCGGTGAAGCGACCTGGCACCGCCGTATCGATACGATAGATACGACCGCGATTTCCCGACGCGGCCAGCAGTTCGCCCTTTCTGAACGACAGGGCGTAGACGACGTCGTCCTTCATCTGCACCAGCCGCGACGGCGTTCCATCCTTCGCAATGCGGTAGATATCGCTGCCTTCGGGCACTAGCGTGTTCGCTCCCGCTGCTGTCGAAGATGCGGGTTGGACAAACGTGATGGAGACGCCGGCGTTGCCGGTCACCGGCAGTGGCGGCAAAGGTGTTGCGCCCTTCGTTCCCAAGCCCGCAACATAAACGTTGCCTGCGGCATCCATCGCCAGCGAGGTAATCTCGCGTCGTGGAGCGGCGTAGACCGCGAACGGTTTCGCTCCCGCTGTCTTCGTATCGATTCTGTAGACGACGCCGGCGCCGTCCGACCCAGCCCACAGGGTATCGTCGGGCGCCATCATCAGGCATCGAATGTGCTGGTCGGCGGTCTTGAACAGTACTTCGACCTTACCCCCGTCTTTTGGAATGCGATAAACAACCGCAGGGGCACCTGCGGCGACGAAGATGTCACCGTTGCCGCCTGAGACGACAGACCAAAGGTACTTCGGCTTTTCATCGGTGCTCTTTGGATCGAAGAGAACCGTTTCACTGCCGCCCGTGGCGGGGACCCTGTAGACCTTGCCGTCCGGGGAACTTGCCGCGATCACCGATCCGTCCGCAGCGACGGTGATGGCCTGTATGGCGAGTTCCTTTGCCTCAAAGAGCTTTGCAGCTTTTCCGTCGGGAGTAACCTTTACCACCTGGGCCGACCCGGCGGAGCTTCCGCCAAGTCCGAGGTAGGCATTGCCCGCGGCATCGCTGACCAGCGACCAGGCGTAGCTTTTGGTTGTGTCGTAGACCATCGCCGTGGATGGTCCTGCCTCCAGACGCCCATCGTTGCGTATCGCCACGCCGCTGGCTGTGCCGCGCTCCATCTGGTCGTAGCGATCGACAGTCCACAACTTCGTGCCCTGAGCACGCGCTACGCTGGAAAAGCAGACTGCGGCAATCAGGCCAAAGGTCAAGTTCCGTTGCATCATCGTCATCTGAGTCTAAAGCACGCGAAAGCAAAAGGCGGAGAGCTCAGTCTCCGCCTTTTACATCAGACGCTGCCGGTTGCAGAAAGCTAGTTTGCCAGGACTGCGCGGTAACGCACCTGGTTTTTCTTTACCCTGGCGACGGCGTCGTTGGCCTTGGCCATCGCAAAACGCTCAGTAATTGCCTTTACGTTATGCCGTGCGGCGACATCGAGCATCTCGTGAAGATCGCGCGGGCTCCCCGTCGGGCTGCCTGAGATGGCCCTTTGTCCGGCGATAAGAGGGAATGCCTGTACCTGAATGCCTGACGGCGGTACACCGACGACGCACAGCGTCCCCTTGGGTCGCAGGGCCGTCAGGTATGCGTTCCAGTCCTGGTCCGCGCTGACAGTCGACAGCAGGAAGTCGAACGATCCAGCCACTTTCTTTAGAGCGCCGGTGTCACGGGTGTTGACGAAGTGATGCGCTCCGAGTTCCTTTGCCTCCTTCTCCTTGTCCTTTGAGGTGGAGAAGGCTGTAACCTCGGCCCCGAAGGCGCGCGCAAACTGGATCCCCATGTGCCCGAGGCCGCCGATACCGATCACGCCGACTCGCGACGATGGGCGCACGCCATGATTGCGGAGCGGGCTGTAGACCGTGATGCCTCCGCACAGCAATGGGGCGACGTTTTCGCTTTCGAGAACGCCCGGAACGGGGATGGCGAAGCGGGAGCTGACGCGAACCTTATCGGCGTAGCCGCCGTTGCGGCCAATGCAGGTCGGCTGCGACTGCGCGCACAGGTGCTCGTCGCCCTGGCGGCACCACTCGCAGATGCCGCAGCTATCGGCCTGCCAGCCCACGCCGACACGTTGGCCAACCGAAAGACTGCGGACGTCCCCGCCCACGGCAATAACCGTTCCTACGATCTCGTGACCCGGAATAAATGGATACTTACTGACCCCCCAGTCATTGTCGATCAGGTGAATATCGCTATGGCAGACTCCGCAGTGCGAAATCCTGATCTCAACCTCGTTTGGCTGGAGGTCTCCCGGATCGAACTTGTATGGCAGCAACTGTGCACCGGCCGCGTGCACAGCCAGACCTTGAATCTCACTCATCAGGAATTCATTCCGTTTCTCGCAAGGCGGTAAGCCGGCGACGTATGGCTTCGATGCTACAACAACGCTATGAGCAAAACGCCATACATCTATCCCGCCATTCCGGTACAGATGGCGATCCATCTCCTAAGCTAACGGATTGAAAGGTTTAGAACCTGTGAGCCGCTGATTGCATACCCCGTCTCCACTGACGCCGCCTCCACCAGACTCTCGCCGCTCAACTGGATTTTCTGCGCATCCTTGAGAGGTGCGAGGACGTTGGCCATCGACAGCGGAAGACCTGGCAAAGGCTCGCCTTCCAGCACGGCCTGGGCGGTCTTGCTCAGGAGCGTCACATAGATTCTGTCGTTAGAGTGCAAGCGGTTGATCTGCACGATGGTGTCCGTGAGGCCGATCGCGCGATGAGAGGCAGACCCGCCCGCCAGCCGATCGATTGCAGCGCCATCGCTCACAAGCAGGCGCAACGGTCCCGGCTCCAGGTCTGCCGGAAGTTTGACCTTCAGCTTCATCAGGCGGGCTTGCGACTGGTAAGGGGCGAGCGTCGCCTCCACCTCGACCGTGTCGCCAGCGTGGGCTTCGATTGTGCTCAGGCGGGCGGACTCGATGACCGCCGTTCTCCGCTCGGGGATGCCTTCCATCTTCAGCTTCATGCAGGTGACGACTGGTTGTTCGAGAGGGTTCCCGTAGACGCGGCTGAACCGGTCGTTCACGAAGAGGGCGGCATTGATCGCTGCCGGGTTCAAATCGCTCTGCGCCAGCAGCCCTGCAAGACGGATCGCAGGCTGCCCTTCAACATCGATCTGGCCGGTCAGGCGGTAGCTCATCTCTGCGGCTGCGGTGTTGGTGCTCTGTAGACTCTGGTAGACCGAGACCAGCATCGCCGAGGGCGTGAGCTGGCGGTTGTCCAGCACCTCGAAGTGAAAGCTCCGTGTCTTTGCAGCAGTTCCAGCTGCCGGTTGCGCCACCTCTACGGTCACGGGGATCATTCTCGCCTCTGCGCCGAAGCGCCCCATGATGGCGGAGGCGCGGTCCTCGGTAAACGCTCCTACGGTCTCGGTCGTGTTGACGATCTTGAAGGCGTTCAGCGGTGAAGGAAGAGTCGCTACAACGGTGGCCTTGGTCATGGGCATGTCCACCGGCCCGTACTGCGTAATGGGGTGCCCGCAAGCCAGCAGGCGAGTCGGGTCAACATAGGTGACGGTACAGGTGCCAGCGACGGAGAGGTCGCCGCGCACAAGGATGGCGCTTACTGCCGAGCCGGGAACCAAAGGTTCTGGCTGGGAGGCCTTAGCGTCGGCGCTGCCGAGCCCCGCGACGGGTGTCAACCCCATCTCGCGGAACCTGTCGCCGAACCTCGCGACCGCCTCGGGGCTGAAGCCGCTGAAGACCAGCGGCGTCTCCATCGCCTGCATCTCAAGGCCATTGCCTGTGGCAGGAGAAGGAGGAACGAATGTTGCAGCCCTCTCCGCCTCAGGTTGCTTTGGCTGTGAGGCTGCGGCAGGGCGAACCTCGCCATCGCGCACTTCAAGCATCTGTTCGATGGGTGTAATTCCGGCGATAGGTTCTTTGCTGAACTGACCGATCCGGTAGCTCAATGCTCCCAATAGCCGGCCGTCGATGTAGACAGGGCTGCCGCTCATGCCTGCAACGACGCCGGTGAACTCGGGCTTGGCGCCGTGCAGGCGAGCCAGAATCATGTCCTGCCCGGGGCCGAGGGAGTCCTTGAGGACGCCGAGAATCTCAACCTGCATCGGTTCCGGGTCGACGCCCTCGAAGACGGTGTAGGCGACGCCCTGCATACCGCGCTTGACCTCGGAGAGAGGGAAGATGCGCATTCCGCCTTTGCCCATCGCCGCCTCGGCAGTAGGGGGCAGAGCAGCCGCGGCCGCAGTGGAAGCCACGGCGGAGGTCTGCGCGTGCAGCAGAGTGGTGGCAAGACCTACGATGGCCCAAGTCAGGGCCAGGCTTCGAGGCAGCCGTCGCGTCTTTCCTTTTTTCGTCACGTCTACAAGACTAGAGCGTCTCCGCCCCCAGCACCAGCGGGTAACAGGGTTTCGACGGCCTCACTGTTTAGACGCCAGCCGCAGCCGGACGCTATCACCTCGGCAACCGCGCCTGCGTCCAACAGGACGGAGTACATTTGCAGATGATGACTTTTTCTCGAATCCGCCG